>CACZHK010000001.1 GCA_902780915.1 Pseudoselenomonas ruminantium
TGATGGTCTTTTCTTTGAATTGCTCTATTGAAGCTAAATCAATATCCACACCATCTTTCAAGCACGCATACAGATAGGCGAGTATCTGATAGACAATCAAATGGTAATCATTGGCTGCCATCTTTAGCCTCCTGACTTTCCTTGATGAGTTTCATCACCAAATCATACATGACACTATCTGGATTAGGAACAAAATCATCACACTGGTATGCTTTCATATTCCATATATCCTCAGGGATTACTTCTTTAACCAAACATATCTGGAGCAACTTGCCGTCATCAGCGTCTTCCCATTTGTACTTCTTGCACGCTTTGCACATGGGGCATTTAGTCACTCTTGAAGCCCCCGGGCCATCGAAATAAAGGGATACACTGTATCTTTTATCTCGCTTCATCTGGCAACACCTTCCCAGTTACATAGAATAGGCCATTGGCTTCTTCCACGCTTTCAATTTGGTATTTCATCCCCCGCCGAAATAGTATCTCGTCTTGGAATTTATACTTCTTTGCTAACGTAGCTATGTAAGCCGCGCCACGATACCCTTTAGGTACTTTCAGCTTCATTATAACATTTCTGCCTGGGTAATCAAAGGAATTTAACGTCGTAGAAGTAAATCCTGCACGTGTTAGCTCTCCACCGACAAGAGTTTTTAACTCTTTCAAACCCGATATTTTTGTAAGCCAAGGAGCCAAATATTGCAGAATAGTTTTCCTCTGCACGGTTATGTCTTCGGGGATAACACATTTCTCAAGGGCGGCATCCATAATATCAATATCCTTCTGAATAGCCTTTGTAACCTTCCCTTGATATATTGCATTGTTTATCCGCTGTGCGCTAAAGCCAGTGTAGCGATACAACTTTTCCTTCTCAACAGCCGTAAGCGAATTAACCTGCATCGCCATCTGTTCACGAATACTGCCATCCTCGTCCTGTGCCTTTGCCATATTTACATATTTCTTCTCCCATTCGGGATAAGTCATATCCGCTGGCACCATGACACGCTTCCCTGTATCCGGGTCACGCGCTGCACGCTTGCCGCTTATCCCTTCATCGTCCCCAAAGTAAGGCACGATGCAGGAACGGCACCAGCAGTGCATGGGCGGGGCATTGGTTCCGGGCTTATAGTCCTTCACCTTGTACACCTTGCCATCATGTGCACGGCAGGTTTCCGAGGTCTTGCGGTCAAGGGTGGCCACAAACTCGTATTCCTCAACATCAAGGTCAGCAAAACAATCGCGCTGGGCTTTTCCGCTGATGAAAGCGCTTTCCGTCATCACCAGACGAGCAACTGAGGACTTGGCAGCATTCATCCTCCTGGCGATGTTCTTGACCGCCGTATCGAGCTTATCGCCACGGGCAACGGCATGCTGCATCTCCTGCTGAAGCGTGCTTACCAGTTTGTCCTTGTCCCTCCATAGTCTGTCAGAGAAATTCTTGTTATCAGCGGCCCAGGGATTCTTGACGATAGTATCAATGCGCCAAGGATCTGTGGCAGCCAGATTGTAATCGACCAGCCCCACGCCCCCCATACTTCCCCGGCAGCAGAGCCGCAGAAAGAGGACGCAGGCGGCACCATCCCCATGCGCAATCGAGAAATGCTGGCCACCCCCCCCCTCCGCCCTCTCCCCCAAGGAAGAACGAGACATAGAGAGCGACCTGGAAGACATGATGAACTCCATGGCCTCTGCCGCCTACGAAGGGGACAGCGACGCAGAAGAAGATGTGGAGGCACTAAGGGCCACCCTCAGGGCCGCTATGATACAGGCCAAGAAAATAGCCAAGAAGAAATACACACCAAAAAAATATCGAAGGGATTGAACTGCGTGGACATATCTGCCATGGTAAACCGCTTAATCAGGCAATGTGGTACAGATAACCCCGTCAGAATAGCGAAAGAACTTGGGATAAATGTAATGTACACTCCATTGGGCGGTAAGAAATATGGGAACTACATAAAATACAAGAGGGTAAAGACCATCATCATCGACAAGGAAGTGATACCGCCAGAGCTGTTCGAGTTTGCGCTTGCCCATGAGCTGGGTCACGCCGTCTGCACGCCTGACGAGAATACCCGGTGGCTGGACCAGTACACCCTGGGAATCAACAGCAGCATCGTGGAGAGCAAGGCAAACGAATTCGCCGTGAAGCTGCTGCTGAATGATGGATACCTGAAGGAATATCTTGACATAAGCGCATACACTCTAGCGAAGAGCAGGGGCATACCTAAGAATTTGGTGTATCTGAAAGCATGGGAAATCCGAGGAAGCGCGGAGGCTGGATAATGGGGTTGATAGACTGCCCAGAACCCCAATAAAAAAGCCGCCCCCGGAGGGACGGCTTGATATCAGTACACAGATTCTATTTTCTCCACTACCAGCTTTTCCACCCACTTGGGCGGCATCCTGCGGCCCGCATTCCATTCCTGGACAGTCCTGTAGGGAGCACCAAGGAGATCTGCCAGTTGCTTGATATTCAGCTTCGCTTTTTTTCGCGCATATCTGATAGGGTTATTCTCACGGTCATAGACCTCCTGATATGCCACAGTATCCGCAAGGATAAGGCTGACAAAACCGCCCTCTGGTGCCTTGACCTTTTCAATAGGCGTAGGCGCAGGGATTTTCGCAGGATCTTCGTCAAAAAGCATGAGGTTCAACGCATCAGCTGCGTTTTCTACGGCTTCCTCCATACTATCTCCATCCGTGAAGACATTTGACAAGTCCGGGAAGTTAACAAGATAGCCCCCCTCTTCTGCTGGAGTAAATACAGCCGGGAAAAGATACTTAGCCATTCAATCTTCCTCCAATCAATCTATAAGTTGTGCATCAAGGGGCTTTCTCCCCTCGCTTCACTTGATTCCTGCCTGTTTGAGAATTGCTTCTACCGTTCCCTTTTTCATATCTTTGGAGTGTCTCCACAATGGAAAGGTTTCGCCGTTTATGGGACTGTACACTCTATCATGATTTGAACCATGCCCCACTATTTTGCAACCATGCTCTTTCAGTAGCTTCAGCAATTCAGACCTCTTCATTTCCTCACCTCCTAGTTATATCATAGACCTTTTGCGTGTATTTGTCAATATTAAATACGCAATGAGTGTATATTTACTCAAATAAATAAGCCGCCCCCGAGAGGACGGCATATACTTTATAAAAATTGGCAGGATTGGTTCCTGCCATACCCCTGCTCAAAGTTTTTCCCTACATGAGAACGACAGAGCAGGTAGCCGCCAGCCGCCTGGGCTGAATATATCTGAGTACGGTCTACTCATTAGCTATATTATACCACATATCCCCATCAAAATACGAACGCTCCGTTCGTTGTCCACCTCCCTTCCCTGCTGTAACATAAAGGCTAGGGAGGTGTTTTTTATGGCAAGAATACGCACACGCAAGAGAGGGAAAACCTACAGCTATATCTTTGAAGCCGGGCAGGTGAACGGAAAGCGGAAGGTTATCGAGAAAGGCGGCTTTTCCTCTGAAGATGAGGCCTTTGATGCAGGGGTGGCTGCATATAGTGACTGGAAGCATGGCAATATTGGTATCACAAGCGAGAGAATGAAGATTTCGGACTATTTGGCGGTGTGGCTGGAGAATATGAAGAGCAATGTTACCCCTGCCACGATCCAAAGCTATGGCGAGCGCATAAGGGTAATAAACAGCTACCTGGGGGATATTGTCTTGCAGGAGCTCCGCCCCCGTGCTGTCAATTACATGATGCAGTCCCTCTACAAGCTGGGTAAGTCCTACAACACCATAGCGCGCACCAAGGCAGTCCTTGGCAATGCCCTGCAATATGTGCAGTATATATACCCTGCCGAGCTGATAGCATCTAACCCCGCCAGTGCCGTCAAGATGCCCGTCAAAGCTCCACGGAACCTGGTCAAAAGGGAAGTCATCTCTCTGGAGCGTTTCAAGGGTATAATGCAGGAATTTCCCTTTGGGCATGTCATTCATATCCCCCTCTTCATAGCCTACCATACAGGCATGAGGATAGGCGAGATACTAGGACTGACATGGGATAATATAGACTTTGCCGAAGGGACTATCAACATCACCCAGCAAATGCGCTACATCCCCCAGCAGGGCAACTTCATGACACCGCCCAAGCCCCCCGCCAGCCGCAGGATAATCATGATGGACAGCGTCCTCATAAACGAACTGAAGCGGTGGAGGAAGCAACAGGTGGAAAATGAGCTCCGCTATGGGATGAGTTATGCCTACGCCTATGTTGACGACAAAAGCCTCGTGACAGTCATGTCAAAAGGCCTGGAAGGCTCTTCCAATATAACGAGGCTGGATTTGGTATGCACTCACAAGGTAGGCAAATTCGTGAGCCGTGGCTGCGTCCTCCACCAGATGCGCAAGATTGGACTGAATGCCCATTCTTTCCGTCATACCCACGCCACCACACTGGTGGAGAATCACGCCCTGCCAAAAGATGTTGCAGCTCGCCTGGGCCACGCAGATGTAAGTATCACCCAAAACCTCTACACCCATGTGACGAACCAGATGCGCCAGAACACCGTAGACATCCTCGAAAAGGCACTGAATTATGCAGACAAGTGACCCCATGCAGACAAAATGCAGACAATCAAGCAAATGAAAACGGCACTACCCCTTGAAAATAAAGGGTAGTGCCTTTGTTTAAATCATGTTCTTGCTATAGCTGTCATAGAGGGCCTTCAGCTCCTCCATCTTGTCGTACATCTCCACCTGCAGGCCGGAAGCAGCGGCGTAATCCCCTTCATTCAGGGCATTGATCAGCAGGGTGAAGAGAGACTTCTCGTCGATGCTGTCCTTGGCAAGGTAGTTGCGCAGGATGGCAATCTTGTTCCAGTTGTAAGCATCCTGGTCAGTGACCCAGTCGGACTCAATCTCCCGGGCCTTGCGTACGATATCGCGGTTCTCCGGAATGATGCGGGCCACCAGCTCGGTCTTCCAGCGCAGCAGGGCACCGGCGCGGAAGGCATTGATAATCTGGTCGCGCAAGGCACCGCCAGCGGTGATGACAGCCTTCTTCTCAGGATAAGCCTCGAAATTCTGCATATTCTCCCATACAGTGGCCGGCGGTGCACCGAAGAGACGGTCACGCTCCTCATCCGTGTAATCCTCGAACACATCCTCCTCACTGCGATAAGCGCGGTCTTTCTCCAGATAGAAGCCCTCCTCACCAGCATTCTTGGAGAGCTCCTTCAGGAGTTCCTCGGTAGTGTGCTTCACTGCCATCTGAATGCCGTCCAGGCAAGCGGAGTAGATGGCTGCCAGGACCAAATAGGTATTGGTGTAGGGGTTGCAGGCACGGAGCTCGAAGCGGGTGGCCATGGGGTTCTCCAGGTCACGGATCAAGCCAGCCAGGATTGTACGGTTGCGGGAAGGAACCTCCGGGCTGTGGCCCAGGGAGGTGACGATGCAGACCGGAGCCTCGAAGCCGGGCTTCAAACGGTTCAGGGAGTCATTAGTAGCGGAAACGAAGGGATTGATAACCTCGTAGTTCTTCAGCATACCCATTATGGCGCCATAGCCTACAGCGCTCATAAAGTCCTTCTTGGCCTCTGCAGGAGCAAAAAGGTTATGGAACTTGCCGTCCTTGGTGACAGCAGCCATGCCGATATGGGTGTGCTCGCCGTTGCCAGCCAGACCGATCATGGGCTTGGCCTTGAAACTCACTTCCAGGCCGTTGGCACGGAAGATTTCCTTGACCACGGTGCGCACCAGAATCTCGTTATCTGCAGCCTGCAGGGCATTATCGAAGCGCCAGTCAATCTCAATCTGCTCGCAGACATGGGCAATCTTGCCGCTCTCGTCGATCTGAGCCTTGAGACCGCCCACTTCCTTATGGCCCATCTCCACATTCAGGCCGTAGCGGTCCAGCTCCAGCACGCAGCCTTCAAGGGCTGTGCGCACAGCGCCGTGGGTACGCTCCCAGTACTGCTCCTGCATGACCTGGGAAGCTTCCATTTCCTCAATGGAAGCCTCATCCAGCGGAGTCTTCACCCAGAATTCCAGCTCTGTAGCAGAGGTGAAAGAGATATCCTCCACCTGGCTGCCATCCAGATCCAAACCTGAAACCTTGGGATTGGCATGGAGGAGTTCCAGCATGTTCTTCTTCACGAATTCCAGCGTATCTGCCAGCACAGCGCGGGAGTCAACACGCTTGCCCTCATGCACCAGGAAGGCAGGGATGCGCAGGGTGCCTACAGGCTTGCCCAGAGTCTCATCATAATGCTCATAGTTGTAATCCACGAACCAGTTCACCGTGGGGTCAATGGGCATATCTACCTTGGCGTTGTTCAGGGTGGCGATGCCGGTGAGCACCACGGAAGAACCATCAGTCTGCACGGCAGAACCGGCATAGAAATCATCTATGTCCTTCACGAAGATGTGCATGGGAATCTTTTCATCGGTATCGTTGCCGGCCATGTCAATGCCCACCAGGGAAACGAACTTGATTTCCGGATGCTCGCTTACATACTTGAGCACTTCTTCCTTGCTGGAATTCGCGGGAATTACATACAGAAGTTCATCCATCATTTACCACCCTTTTTGAAATAAATAGCAACCTCATGATACAAGCATACAGGCACAGAAAAAGCCATGCCAGAAGAAACTGCCCCTACGGGCAGGAATCCCTCTTGCATGGCGCCTTTGCCATCTATGACTTTCTACGGGACTTATAGTAACATAGTTACAATGCTTTGTAAAGACATTCCTCCATGTATACAAAAATAGACACAACCACGACACAGAAACCTCAAGTATGGCCTCAGTGGCTCCTCCTTCAGTACCAGGAGCGTCGTCTGAAATCGTGATGGACACCGTGCCGCCTGAACCAGCAGGCCGCAGTCGCCTATGAACCGTCCGGCATAAGTCCACCATGACCTCAGCGCGTGGCGCTCAATGAATCCACTCATCGTCCCTTAGGAGGAGACGCTTACAGCTCATACCCACAGGGTGCGTTCCCTGCTACGGATCCGCTTCTGTTTTCTATAGGACTATTGTACTATAATACAAACCGAATGTCAATTATTTTCAGCAAATTTGCAATGTATACACAAAAAGGACGTTGCAGCAAAAAATGCCGCAACGCCCCTCTATCCAATGCCTTACTTTGCGTAACGCGTAATCTCCGCCTCTACATAGTCGATGGGGCCGGAAATAGGTACGGAGGGCTTCCTGATGGTGGTCTTCACGGAAGCGAAATGGCCATACTTATTGATGATCCTGTCGCCGATATGGGCACCCAGGGTCAGGAGCATCTGGAAGCGCTTGTTCTCGGTGACATCCTTCACCAGGTCGTAGATAGCCGCCGTATCGACACCATCGCTCAAGGCATCAGTCTCGGCAACTTTGTCATCCTTGGTCTCGATTTCTACGTCAATGTAGAATTTCTGACCCTGCTCACGCTCATACTCATACACGCCATGGAAGCCATAGAACATCATGTTGTGAATCCTGATTTTTGCCATTACGGTCACTCCTTACACAAGCAATTAGTCTGAAAGTTGGAATCCTGCTTAACTACTTGCATATTTCGCTACGACAAGAAAAAATCCTGCTTAATCCGCAAAAAGTTTATCCCAAAAAGCATAAGCCGCCATAAAGGCCACCAGCACCAAAAGAAAAAGGTCTCCCATAGCTTGAATCCTTCCTGATCATTAAAAGAAAATTGGGAGAGGCTTACCGCCTCTCCCAAAACGCAATATCACATCACACGACGTGCCCCAATGTAGCAGGAACCCCAGTAGGAACTGTACAGAGAATCGATGGCAACGCCACGGCTGGAGGAAGCATTGATGAAGCTGCCATCCCCCAAATAGATGCCCACATGAGAGGCACCATAGTCATAGGTGGAGAAGAACACCAGATCGCCTGCCACCAGTTCGTCAGTGGAAACAGGGTAGCCACACTCATACTGAGCGTCAGCTGTGCGGGGCAGGTAGATGCCTGCCTGGGCAAATACATAGCGCACATAACCAGAGCAGTCAAAGCCGCTGGGAGAAGTGCCGCCGAAAACATAAGGCACGCCGATGTACTGCATGGAATCCGCCACTACGCGGCGGGAAATATAATTAGAACCACGGCTTACCTCAGGCATGGCCTTGCCAAGAAGTGCGGTGTAGGTGGTTGGCCCCACCAAGCCATCAGCATCCAATCCCTGGGAAGCCTGAAAAGCCTTGACAGCCTCGGCCGTTGCCGGCCCAAAGTCACCATCCGCAGTAACATCATACCCCAAACTAGCCAACTGTCCCTGAATCTCTGCTACGTCGCTGCCCTGATCACCCACGCGGAAAGCTGAAGCTGCCGCTACTGCCATAAAGCAGCAAATGAGGACAACCGACAATGTCATAATGCGAAACGCCTTAACCAAAGAATCTCTCCCTTCCTCACACCACATTCATTTGTTTCAGATAATTTTCATCTTTGCTTCAAACATAGAAACAGGCTGCCTCATAATGGAGCAGCCAGCCTATATTTCAAGCAAAATCAGCATAAGCAATCAATAAGCCGAGTTCTGTACCGCCAGATGGCGGTGATGATCATTTATCTAGGCAGAGGGATTGCTCCCCCGCTCAAGCGACTTAACCCGGAAGGTCCGCGGGCCGCATCAACCCTTCCCTATTCAGTCTTGCTCCGTGTGGGGTTTACCAAAGCCAGCCAGTCACCTGACTGCTGGTGCGCTCTTACCGCACCTTTCCACCCTTACCAGAAAATCCTGGCGGTCTAAATCTCTATGGCACTTTCCCTGAGGTCACCCTCGCTGGACGTTATCCAGCACACTGCCCTGTGGAGCCCGGACTTTCCTCACCTGTGCACAAGGCACAGCCGCGATCATCTTGATAACTTATACCAACGTAGGAGATTATAACACGTTTTAGTAGGTCTTGTCAAATCAGGTACTAAATACGCTTATAAATCCCTTTATGTGCGCGCACACGCCAAAAAAGTGCCTACACAAATGTGCGGAGGCACTTTTTGTACCATTATCCCTGCATAGTCTTAAAGGTAGTGACGCCTTTCTGGTAGAGAGCCAGATCCTCATCCCGCAGTTCGGGGTTATTGAGAAGCTCCACGGCATAGCGTCCGCCATCAGCCCCACGGAAGAACGTCACAGCCATCTGGCTGTTGGCTTCAGCCGTAGTATCTGGCTTGCCATCCCCATCGGTATCAATTTCCACTACCTTGGCAGTGACAGCATAGATGCCCTTATTGTAGGCATTCACAGGCACCAGCTGAATGCCCTCATAGCCGTTGCTCTTCATGATGCCCTGCAGGAGCCTGCCTGCCTCCTCATCGCTGATCCTGTTGAGATCAGGCATGTTCTTGTCAGAGAAGGCATCCGTGAGAATAATCCAGGCGGTCTTGATGGTGTATTCCTCATTTTCAAAGATCAGGATCTCACCCTGCTTGCCCTCGTAGAAAGTACTGGCCGGAATGACACCCACAGGCTCCTTGGGACACTGGATGGTATAGCCAAAAGCCTTGCTCTCATAGGTATAAGTAAGTTCAGCCTGAGAATTCTTGGCTGCCTGTGCCTCAGCCTTGGGCTGTTCCTTCTTGGCAGCGTCAGCAGGCTGGGCTGCCCCGAAGATCAGTCCGGCAGCCACCGAAGCTGCAAGTAACGTCTGAAAAGATTTCTTTAGCATATTTCTTCAACTCCTGTCATAAACCATGCCTGTTACCTCTTGCGGGCAGGCTCCACATTGACCTTGAAGCCGTTCACGGTATTGCGATGCATGGTGCTGAGCACCCTTTCCGCCACCTTTTCCGGCACCTCCACAAAGGAGAACTTTTCATAAATATTGATAACCCCGATGGTGTCACCGGGAATATCCGCTTCGCTGGCAATGGCCCGCACGATATCGGCAGGACGAATTTTCTGGGCCCGGCCAATATTGAAGAAGAAACGCACCATGCCCGGGGCACCACCGGTGTTCTCGAAAGCTGCCTGTTCCTCCTCCCGGCCGCCCGTCTCCCCTTCCAGGGAAAGCTGCAGGGCAGCGGCGGCAATGTCCACCGGATCATAGCCTTCCTCCATCACCTCGGAGATGATGGTATGATAATCGTCGTAATCATCCTGCTTCAGCACCTTCAGCAGGCGCTCCGTCACCAATTCCTTCTGACGCTCCAGGACATCGGAAGCCGTAGGCAGTTCCTTGCGCTGGATCTTGGTGTGAGCCAGCTTCATGATCAGCCGCAGCTGACGGTACTCCCGCGGGGAGATGAAGGTCATGGCCACCCCCTTGCGCCCCGCCCGGCCCGTGCGGCCAATGCGATGCACATAGGACTCGTGGTCCTGGGGAATATCGTAGTTGATGACATGGGTGATATCGTCTATGTCGATGCCCCGGGCAGCCACATCTGTGGCCACCAGGGTATCAATGTGCCCTTCCCGGAACTTCTTCATGACCCGATCCCGCTGTATCTGGGAAAGGTCTCCATGCAGGCCGCCTGCCAGATACCCGCGGGCCTCCAGGGAGACCGTCAGATCATCCACTGCCCGCTTGGTGCGGCAGAAGATGATCAGCTTGCCCGTCTCCTCTATGTCCAGAACCCGGCAGAGTCCCTCGAACTTCTCCCTTGTCTCGTAGTAAAACTGGTCAATGAGAGGCACCGTAAGATCTTCACGGGTGATGCTCACCCGCTGAGGGTGGTTCATATACCGCTTGGACAGCTTCTCAATCGGCGCTGGCATGGTAGCAGAGAACAGCAGAGTCTGCCTTTCCTCATGGGAAATGGCCCCGATGATTTCCTCAATGTCCGAGATAAACCCCATATCCAGCATTTCGTCAGCTTCATCCAGGATCAGGGTATGGACATTATCCAAGCTGATGGTGCCCCGATGGAGATGGTCGATGAGGCGGCCCGGCGTGCCCACGATGAGATGCACGCCCCGCTTCAGCCCACGAATCTGACGGTCGATGGACTGCCCTCCGTAGATGGGCAGGGTATGCACCCGCTTGTAGCGGCCAATCTTGTTGAGCTCCTCTGCGGTCTGGATGGCCAGTTCCCTGGTGGGAGTCAGCACCAGCGCCTGCACCTCATGGACACCCTCCACAATCTTTTCCACCGTGGGAATGCCGAAAGCCGCCGTCTTGCCAGTGCCCGTCTGAGCCTGCCCTACCACATCATGCCCTTCCAGCACCAGAGGTATGGTCCCCGCCTGGATGGGCGAAGGCTCCTCAAAGCCCATGTCGGCAATGGCGTGGAGCACCTTGCGGCTGAGCTCGATATCTCCAAATGACTTCAATTCCTGTTTCAAAAAAATCCTCCCGATTAACCCGAATAAGTTGACAACGCTAAGTATATTTTACTTTTTTCAAAAAAAGCTGAAAAACAGATTAGATTTCCATTAAAGTGTGTAGTAATCCACTAGCATGCGCAAAGCCGTGGAAGCTGTCTGGAGCTTCACATCGTAGCGGGAACCTGGAAAATCACTTGCACGCACCTGCTCTCCCTGGCTGCCTGCCACGGCTATGTAAACCCGCCCCACAGGCTTTTCCTCGCTGCCGCCCCCGGGGCCGGCAATGCCCGTGATGCCCACGCCGATATCGGTGCCCATGAGCTTTGCTGCTCCGCGGGCCATTTCCCTGGCTGTCTGCTCGGACACGGCTCCGTACTGCGCCAGTGTCTCATGCTTCACGCCCAGGAGCTTTTCCTTCACTTCATTGGAATAAGCCACCACTGCCCCTTTCATGTAGGCAGAGCTGCCCTCCACATCCGTCAGCAGGCTGGACAGCAGCCCCCCCGTGCAGGACTCGGCACAGGAAATAGTAGACCCGCGCTCCTGCAGAGCCTTGCCCACGGCTGCAGAAAAATCCCGCATAGTCTGCAGGTTTTTGATGACAAGATAGTAATCACTCATCGCATTTTTCCCCCACTACATCATAAGTGAATCCCTGAAGGACACGCACCTTGATGATGTCCCCAGGCTTGCTGTCGGTATCTCCCTCGATATAGACCTGTCCATCCACCTCAGGCGCCTCCCGGTAGGAACGTCCCACGGCAATGGTATTCTGCTCCTGGTCGCGGCCTTCCACCAGCACCTCGATGACTTTGCCTTCCAGCCCTTGATTGATTTCCTCGGAAATCTTGCTCTGGAGGCTCATGAGGTCATGGTACCTCTCCTGCATGACCTCTTCGGGAACCTGGTTAGGCATATCGTAAGCCGGAGTATCCTCCTCCCGGGAATAAGTGAAGACCCCCACTTTGTCAAAGCGCATCTCCTCCAGGAAATTGCGCAGAGACTGGTACTGGGCATCAGTCTCCCCAGGGAAGCCCACGATGAATGTGGAGCGTATGGTCACGCCAGGAATGCGCTCCCGTATCTTCTTCACCAGGGTCACGATCTGCTGGCGGGTGTCCGGGCGACGCATGGACTTCAACACGGAATCATGGGCATGCTGCAAGGGCATGTCGATGTACTTGCAAATCTTCGGCTCCTTGGCGTAGAGGTCAATGAGTTCATCGGTGAAGAACCTGGGATAGCAATAGAGGGTGCGGATCCACTCCAGCTTCTCCACTTTCACCAGTTCGCGCAGAAGCTCCGCCAAAGCCGGCGCGCCGTAAATATCCTTGCCATAAAGAGTGCTGTCCTCGGCAATGAGGACGATTTCCTTGACTCCGTTCTCACAGAGGTTCTCCACCTCGGCCTTGATATCCTCTATGCGGCGGCTGCGGAATCTGCCGCGAATCAAAGGGATTGCACAGAAGGCGCATCTATTGTCGCAGCCCTCGGCAATCTTCACATAAGCCGTATATTTAGGCGTGGTGAGGATGCGGGGATTATTGGCATCGTAGAGCAGCTTGTCCTCACCGGCGATCACCAGTCGGCGTCCCTTCAGGGACTCTTCCACGGCAGTCATGATTTCCTTGCAGGCGCCGGTGCCGATGATGGCATCTGCCTCTGGCATATCATCCAGCAGTTCCTGCCCATAGCGCTGTCCCAGGCAGCCTGCCACGATCAGGCTGCGGCAACGGCCGCTTTCCTTATATTCCGCCATGTTGAGGATAGTAGTGATGGATTCTTCCTTGGCAGACTGGATAAAGGCACAGGTATTGACAATGAGAATATCAGCCTCCGAAGGATTTGCCGTAATCTCAATGCCATGCTCCTGCAAGATGCCAAGCATCATTTCCGTATCGACCAGGTTCTTGGAACAGCCAAGACTGATGAAACCTGCTTTCACTTTCTGATAGACCTCCTAAAAACATCAAAAATATCGCGTCAAATAAAAAGCCGCCCGCAAGCGGCTCCCATATCAGTTGAACCTTACTTCCTTCACCCACCTGTCCAGCAGATAATGCCTCTGCTGAGCATCGAACTGGGGACGTGCGCTGAACAGCAGGAGATTCTTCCCTGCAAAGGTCTTGTAGGCCATGGTGCCTGGATTTGTGGGCAGGAAGTAAAAGCCCTGGCCCTGCATGACCAGCTGGGCTTCGTCCGACAGCAGCCAGTCGGCAAAGGCCTTGGCCGCCTGCTCATCCTGAGCCGAAGTCTTGAAGACAATGCCCGTACCCGTCACCAAGGCCGAAGTGCCGTCGGCGGGATAGATGACCTTCAGAGGATAGCCGTCATGGATATAGCGCAGAGTCTCGCTCTCCACGGCCACCGCCACGTCCACCTCCCCCATGCCCGCCTGCCGTACGGGATTGGAAAGGTAGTGAGCATACTGCACCACCTTGGGATGTATCTGGCGCCAGATGTCGTAAGCCGCCACATCACCGAACTGGGCAATCATGCTGAGGAGCAGATTGGCAGAAGCATCAGCCGCCAGAAAATCCGTCACACCCACACGCACATCGGGTGCTGCCGCCAATTCCTGCCAGGTATCCGGCACCTGCTGGTGAGCCTTCAAAAAGTCCTGATTGACACAGAAGACCATGGGGTCATACCAGACCCCGATCCAGTAGCCCTCTGTCTGGCGGAACCGTTCCGGCACCTGATCGCCATGCTCGGACATATAGGGCAGCAGATATCCTTGGGCTGCCGCCTTGGATAAAAGCTCACTGTCCCCCAGTACCAAAGCGGCCTGCGCAAGGCCATCCCCCTCTGCCTGAGCCTTGAGCCTGCCCAGGATTTCCTCCCGCCCCAAGGGCACGAAATTCACCCGCACGCCGCTGGTCGATTCATAGGCCTCCGACAGCACCACCGCCACTTCTGTGGGCAGGCTGGTGTAGGCATTGATTTCCCGCAGGGGCTTTGCCCCTCCGTCGTGATCGGCCACCGCCAGATACCCGGAACCCAGAACCACCACAATCAAGAGCAGGAAAGCCGTCACCAGCAATGATGTATAGCGTCTCATGCTAAGCATACCTCTCAATAAAACGAACACTTACGGAACCAGTATATTTAATTGTACCATTGGAGAGGCCGGCAGGCAAGGAAAAGCTCAGTCCCGCATCTTCACCGCCCATCGCAGCTTGGTGGAATGGGCACGCGGATTGGCCCGGCACTCTTCCCTGCCGGGCCGCACCACCTCCTCTGCCACTGCCTCATAAAGCCCCTGCTGCTTGAAGGCCTTGAAAGCCTTCTTCACGATGCGGTCCTCGCCCGAGTGGAAAGTGAGGATGGCCGCCCGCCCACCGGGCGCCAGGGCATGAGGCAGCTTCTCCATGAACTCGTAGAGCACCTCATACTCATGATTGATATCTATGCGCAGAGCCTGAAAGACGCGGGTGGCGCTTTTCTTCACCATCTCCCGACAGGCAGCCTCCTGCTTCTTGCTGCTGCAGCCTGTGCGCTCCAGCACTTCCTTGGGCAGCTTGACCCTGGCAAGGGCTGCCGCCACCTCATCGTAAAGGTCTTTCGTCGTCCGGGGACATTTCCCCCGCTTCTTGCTGCCCATGATTTGCCGGGCAATCTCCTCGGCATAAGGCTCGTCAGCGTTTTCCCTGAGCATGCCGATAAGCTCCTCACGCCCCACCTCTTGCAAGCGCTGGGCAGCAGTCATCCCCGCCTCAGGATTCAGCCGCAAGTCCAAAGGCCCCTCCGCCTTGAAGCTGAAGCCCCGCTCGGGATTGTCTATCTGCATGGAGGAAACGCCCAAGTCCGCCAGGATGAAATCAAAGGGCCCCACTTCCGCTGCCAGCTCATCAATCTGGCAGAAGTTCATATTCCGAAGCTCCCACAATTCAGAACCGAAGCCCGCCTCCCGCAGCCGCGCCTCTGTCTTGGCAGACTCAATAGGATCTATATCCCCGCTGATCAGATGCCCCTGCCCCTGCAACGCTTCCAGCATGGCCCTGGTGTGCCCGCCATACCCCAAAGTGGCATCAAAGCCCCTCTCTCCGGGCTTTATAGCCAGCACCTCCAGTATCTCCTGCACCATGATGGGAATATGCATCCCGGCAGGAGTATTGCCCTTGGCTATCACGTGCTCTATTTCAGTGCCATACTTCTCCGGCTGCAATTCCTTATACTTTTCCTCGAAGCGGCGAGGATATTTGCCGCTGTAGTGAGGGCGGCGCTTACGACTATCAGGCATGTATTCTCCTCCAGATTCTTTTATTATGGTAGAGATATTACTACATTGCATAGAAAAATACAAGGACACCAAGAAATCCCACTCCAGCGTGCTTTGCTAAGGTTTGAGTTACTGACTCATATCCTGGCCTCCCCTTCGATCATTCCCCCAAAATACCTGCCGGTAGCGGCGATCATCCGCAGCGCAGCATCTTTCAGTTCCTCCGGATATGAGCGCAGTACCGGTGCCGTCTCGAAACTCAGCACCCCCCGGAAGCCGATGGCCTGCAGTCCCTGGATAAAACCAACCCAGTCTGTCGAGATTCTGTTCTCCCGCGTGCGGGTAAAGGTGAAGGGCAGCTGATGCAGGTCGCCCCGTCCGTCATTGTCATGGATATGCAGCACCTTGAGCCGCGGTCCCAGAGTACGGATGAAGCGAGCAAAATCCAGCCCCAGGAGATTAGCGTGGCCCGTATCGAAGCAGAAGCCCAGCACCTCTGCACCATATTTCTCATTCAGCCTGTCGATGCGCTCCGCTGCCAAAGAAGCATCGCAGCAAGGTCCCTCGATGATGCAGCCACCGCTGCTTTCATAGATATTCTCAATGCAGATGGTAAGGCCAAGTTCCCTGGCCAGCGGGCAGACAGATTCCAGGAAGTTCTCTGTTTCTGCCCACTCCGCTGCCTCCGAGCCCAGCATTTTCCGCAGCTTGAAGCCATGCACCACGATGTATTTCGCACCAAGATACGCACAGATGGAGAGCGATTTTGGTGCAACCTCCTGCCGGAGGAAAGCATTGATCTCCTGCGTGCCATGGGGCACATAAACAGGATAAGGCATATGCAGCTGGTGGATGCGTATGCCGGCGGTTGCCGCCGCCTCCTTGTGGGGGCGGAAATAAGCCTGCAGTTCTGCCACACTCTGACGGAAGAACTCATTGATGACCAGTTTGTAGATCTGGGTATTGATGAGGTAAGTATTCAGACTGAAATCAACGCAGTCAAAGCCTGCTGCTTTCAGCCTGTCAAAGCCCTCTACAGGGCAATCGTCGTAAACCACATTCTGGGTCTGGGTGCCAATTTCCAGCATTCACTCACCTCTCTCCAGCCAGTCTATGCGCTCTGCCGTAAAGGTCGGCAAATACTCATCATTGAAATACGCAATCGGATTCGGCAGTGCCATCTCCTGCAGCTGCGCCTCGATTTCCCTATAGTAAATATTGCAGATCAGGATAACTGTGTCCGTCGCTGTTTCCCGCAGGGCTTCCGGAGAGCGCACCTCCAGTCCGGCAAATTTCTCCCCCCAGCGTTTCGGATTATTATCGCAGGCAAAGAGGGGCGGGTATTTTTCACCGTAGCAGGACATATAATTCAGGCACATATTCCCTGCGCCAAAGAGCACCACCGAGGGATAAGTCCTCAAAGGCTTCTCCAGCTCAATCTGCCAGACCAGGTAATCCGCTACCCGCTTCACCAGTGGCAGCAGCGCCGGACGCAGGAGCGGTGAAAGGGGAGCCGCTGTGTCCCGCAGATTCAGCACCAAAAACCCGTCGAATGCTATGTCCCGCAGACCGCGCAGCAGCCCCAGCCAGTCAGCTCTCAGTCCCTTGCGGTGCCCTCCCCCCAAGAACGGCAGATAGGCGGCTCCCTCAGGGCCACGATCCGAGGCCAGCACTGCCTGCAAACGCGTGCCTGCAGCATGAACCAAAGCCTGCATATCCTGCCCGCAAAGATTCGCTGCCTCCATATCCAGAGCAAAACCAAAGATTTCCTCCCCCGCCTCCAGATTGAGTTCCTCCAGCCAGCGGGCAGCTTCCCTTGGCTCTGCACACAGACCACGCACCAAGTGACCGCCTACATTCCGCAGCCCGTTCATCAGCAATATCTGCAATCCTAATTCCTTAGCCAAGGGAACAAGTCTCAAATAAAATTCCCTGTTGAACCGGCGCATGGCATCCTCTGCTCCTTGACTTGTCCGCCCCTTGAGGGGCGGGGGACCGCTTGCGGTGGTGGGGTGGCAAAAAGCCGGCCTCACCAGCACAGCCCCAGCTCCTGCCTTGGCCGCCAAACGCATTGATTCCTCGGTCAGCTCCAGCAAAGAATCCATCTCCAGCTCTGCCCTTGCCTCCCAGGGCCAGAAAGGTGCCAGGGCCAGAGGAAGATCCAGCCCCTGCTCCCTGGCCAGCGCTATAAGCTGCTCTGCCTCCCTCAGCCAGCGCCGCAGACGCACCATGTCCCAGCCATACTTATCCACCAATGCCAGCGGGCAGAACAGGGAAAAATCCAGTACACCGGCCTTCAGGCCCGAGGCCAGGATATCCCTGACTCCCTGCCCCGGATGCCGTCCCTCCATCAAGCCCTGGGGCGAACATAATACTCGCATGCAAACCTCCAATCCTTTTACAAAAGTTTTTGTTCTATCAGCGACTTGAGCTTCGTTGAGCTGGTCTGCTCCGTATAGGGGAAGAACACCAATTCCGCCCCATGCTTGTGCAAGAACTCCCGCTCTGCCAGCCAGTCATTGTTGTACTGGTAATCGCTGCCCGAGAACTGTGCGTCAAAATGGTACTTTTGCCATGCCTCCCGGGTGCCCGCATACCCGAAGGGAATCTCGTGCGCCTCATCCACATAGCGGCAGCCGCGCACCATTTCGATGCGCTCCTCAAAGGGCACGAAGGGCTCCACATGCTTGATATCCGTCACCCCCCGATCCGACACCACCCCCACTATCAGATGTTCGCACTGCTCCTTGGCCCGCCGGAACATATTGAGATGACCGATGTGGAAGAGGTCGAATACCCCCGCGATATAGCCCACCTTATATTTCTTCTTGCCCTCCATCGCTTCATCTATCTGTACGCTTGATGAATTTCTCCGGGGCGGTTCATAGGCCAGATTGCCGTCATAGATACGGTAATCCTCCACTCCCAGCTCCTTCAGCTGCCTGAGCACGGAGAGATAATTCTTGATGCAGATCAGCACCCGGAAGCTGCCCGGCTCCCGCCCCCGCAGCGTCTCCGGCGGCTCTATGCTCACGCCGCCCACCTTGCCGCCCCAGGCCGAGGCATTGTTGTCAATGACTGACTCTACCCGGCAGCTCTCACCGTAGAGCGCCATGAACTTCTGCGCCCAGCGCCCGGAGCCAAAAAGAACCAGGGGCCTATCATCTTCCGGAAAGATATCCAGAAACAGCCTGTCAAACTCCTCCGCCGAGAAATTCATCCGCTGCCTGTTCAGGTTCACCACATTGCCATCTGCGCGCACTCTCTCATGATAGAGACGCAGTTCCTTCTCCTTGCGCAGTTTCTGCAGGAACTTGCTCTCCATCTGCTGCCATTTCAGCAAATGCCTGTCCAGCCCATAGCGCCGGTACAGTTCCTGCATCGGCAGAGCCAGGCAGGCCTGCCCCGCCGTGCTGTCATAGGCCAGATTCACCAAACGGAGCAGCAGCACATTGGCAGGGAAATGCTCTACGGCAAACTCCTGATCGTAAAATACGTACTCTCCGTCCAGATAGAAGCTGTTCAGCGGCACCAAATCGAAATAGCCCCGTGTTAAAAGCACTCCCTCGCCGTCACCGGCATCTTCCCCCTCGTGCTCTGAGGACTGCATGATGAGATCACGGAAGTGATCCAGCTCCCGCAGGAACTGCTCCCGATCCTCACGGAACAACCGCTTAAGCCGCACCTGTCCCCCCTCTGCCTCCACAAAAGGCATCCGGCAGCTATCTGCACAATGTCCACCCAAAGACTGGCTTGGGACTGCCTGTCCATGTCCGCCCCCCAAGGGGGCGGGGGACCGGCGAAGCCGGTGGTGGGGGGCAATCTCCCTAGCTCGTGAAAAAATTTCCACCTCAACCACACGCAACCCACGTTCCTTCAGCGCTGCAGTATTCCGAACCAACGCCTGCAGGCGGCTCTGCCCTTCCGGGTAGGGCGCCCGTTTCTCCACCCAGCGCCCCTGTGCGCCGCCTTTATGGATAATGGTCAGCAGCCCATTCTCCCGCCCCCGCTCCAGGGAGCTGGTGACATGCAGCACATCCGAGGCATCCTCTGCCGGGGCGCACTCAATCAGCCAGGCATTGGCCAGCTTATTGAAGAGTCCCTCCCGCGCCAGCGTCCCATACAGGAACTGCTCCTCAAGGAAGACCGAATCCGGATGATGGTACGCCGGAAACAGTCTGGTCCCCAAATCTTCCCCCGGCACCTCACACTCCGCATAAATCAGCATGGGATCCTCCAGCCCCGGCAGCACAGCAAAGAAATGGGGGCTTTCCCAGCCGGCCTCCCCCAGCATCTGCCGCAGTTCCTCCCGGCTGTACATCCGTCCCAGAAACTTGTCCGATGCATTTGCATAGACCCGCCGGTAATTCTCCACCCCATCAAAGCTGCGGGAGGTATAAGGTTCCCTATCTCCGCACAGGTACCGCGTACCCAGCCGGTTATTCATCCCCAGGAGCAGCCGTCCCCGCTCACTCAGCAGACGCTTCCAACAAGCCAGGTATCGGCACGGCTCTGCCGCCGTTTCCAGCTCTGCTACCGAAATAAGGTAGTCGAAGCTCCCCTCCTGCTCTGCCACCCAGGCAGCCTCCCCGGTCTGCTCCAGCCCGGCGCACAGGACCTCTAAGCCCGCAGATTGCAGCCAATTCGCCCAAGGCGAATCCGCCTTTCCCACCAGCAAGGCCCTGCTCCCAGGCGCAAATTCATACCAGGCCAGCAGCCCCTGCCGCATCTCCCTGACCAAATCCTTTTCCTGCTCCTGCAGCAATATGATCACTCCCTTGACCCTAAATCCGTTTGCTCGGAAAAATATTCATCCACAATCCTGCGTCCGTTGTCCGGGCAGTCCGTGACGAAGGCATCCACCCCCAGACGGCACATTTCCTTCATTTCGAGACGGCTATCTACCGTCCAGACATGCACCCGCTGCCCTGCCGTGTGCGCCTGGGCCAAAATATCCGGGCAAAGCCCCAGGATAGCGCTGTCAGGATGCAGCGCTTCTATACCGTGCCTCAATGCATAGGCGGGCATATCCAGGAAAACCTGTGCCAGCAGGAACGCGAAATGGGATCCCCGCGCAATTTCCTTGGCCCGCAACACCGATTCATGATTGAAGGACGAGTACCAGACACGCTCTGCCATGCCAAACTCCCTGACCAGCCTGACTGTCTTTTCCTCCAGCCCCGGATATCTGAAGCGGCCTGTCTTCAGCTCAATGTTGATGGCCAGCTCATTGCCGCGCATGAAGTCCAGGAACTCCGCCAGGGTCGGTATAGGCGTAAAACCGTATTCAGGATGCGTCTTGCTGAAATCCAGCCGCTTCAGCTCCGCAAGCGTCAATTCCCTAAGCTCTCCATGCCCATTGCTGGTACGATCCAGCCATTCGTCATGGCAGATGACCACCTCGCCGTCCTTCGTCAGCTGCACATCCAGCTCGACACCATCGGCTCCCATCTGCACGGCCTTCTCAAAAGCCGACATAGTATTCTCAGGCGCATACTGCCTGTCCCAGCCGCCTGTGCCACGATGTGCCCATACCTGTGGTTTTTTCACCCCAAACGCCTCCCGAAATATTTGCCAAAGATAATGCTTCTTGATTTCCTCCAATAAAGGGAATATAATGCACTTAATAGGAGGAAATCTTATGTTCAAAAACACATCACAAATTCAATCAACCCTTACAGGCTACCGTGATAGTCTGCATAAAATCCAGCGACTGCTAAAAGAGCAGCGGCTCTTTTCTCTGAAACGAGGTCTTTACGAAACGGACCCCAATTGTCCCGGTGAAGTCCTGGCAGGCATCATTTACGGCCCTTCCTACCTCTCCTTTGAATATGTCCTCGCCGCCTACGGCCTCATTCCGGAGCGCGTTTACACCTATACCAGCGCAACTTTGCGCAAGAACCGTACAAGACAGTATCAGAACCATTTCGGCACCTATCTGTACAGGGATGTTGCAGACGCTGCTTTCCCACACGGACTGATACTAAAGCAATACCAGGATCGCTACTATACTATAGCCTCACCTGAAAAGGCACTTTGCGACCTGCTTAGCATCCGTCCTGCCGTCAGCAGCTACAGAATGTTTTGCGATCTGCTGTTTGATGATCTGCGCCTGGACGAAGACGAGCTTTATGCGTTAGACGCCGAGTTGCTTATACAGCTGGCCAGCCTGTATAGGAAAAGCAATTTGCGCCATCTGTCGAAATTCGTCCGGGAGAAAATTGGAGGTTAAGTATGGATTCCAACATTGCAACGATGCTGTCCAGATATCAGTGCAAAAATGCTCAGGACTACGAATACGCCCTGAAGGAAATCATCCAAGAAACTGCTCTGAGCGGCTTGGCCAGAGGAGGTTTTTTTAAGCAGGCTGCATTTACAGGCGGCACGGCTCTGCGCATTTTCTATAACCTGCCTCGCTTCTCCGAGGATCTGGATTTCAGCCTTCTGCTGCCTAATCCAAGCTTTCAGCTCGAAGCCTATCTGCCGACCGTAAAAGACGAATTGGCCTCCGTCGGCTTCCAAATGGAAATAACTAGCAAAAAAAAACAGCCACAAGGCCCAATACAGTCCGCCTTCCTTAAAGAAAACACTTTGCAATTGTTGCTGAAATTTACCCCCATCACTCCACCTGTCACGGGCATTCCTGCCAGCGCAGTCATCCGCGTCAAACTGGAAATTGATACAAATCCGCCTGCTGGTGCCAGGTATGAGGAGAAAGCCTCATTCCTACCCCATCCCTACATTGCCCGTCTCCTTGATGCTCCATCTCTTTTCGCGACCAAACTGCATGCAATCCTGGCCCGCAGCTTCCTGAAGGGACGTGATTTCTACGACTATATTTTTTACCTACAAAGAAATGTTTCCGTTAATCTAATGCTGCTAGAAAACGCCCTGCGCCAAACAGGGCAATGGACGAACACCGAGCCATTAGCTATACATGACCTCCAGCAGCTCCTCCTAGACAAATTCAAAGCCACAGATTTTCAAGCCGCCAAGACTGACGTTGCTCCCTTCATCCGGGACACAAACGAGCTTTTTGCTTGGTCAAAAGAACTTTTCACCGACTCCGTCCGGCGGCTATGCTAATGTCACCATACCTTTTCATACAACCCCCAAAAGACTTGGACAAAAAGACTGTAAACTCCATCCTCAAGCAAGCAGGATTGAAATAGTATCATAACTTGAACCTAAATAAGGAGGCAAAACATGATTAGCATGTACCCTGCGATTTTCTATCACGAAAAAAATGGACACTACTCTGTAGTTTTTCCAGACTTAAATCACTTGGCTACCTGCGGCGACACCATGCAGGAAGCCACAGAGATGGCAGTTGATTGCCTTGCCGGATATCTCTATTCAGAAAAAAAAGACGGAAACGAAATTCCCCAGCCGACCCCCCTCGATAAGATCGATATTCACTGTGAGGACGATGAGGACGACGATTACTCTGATGGCGATTTATTTGTCAGCATGATTTCAGTCAACGTAGAAGAGTATGCCAAAACACATTTTGAAAAATCTGTACGCAAATCTCTCACCATTCCCAAGTGGCTCAATGACATGGCCATAAGCAGGAAAGTAAATTTTTCAATGGTATTGCAAAAAGCATTAATGAACGAAATGAATATCCAGGCCTGAAGATCAAGAATGATTTTTTCTCCAGCCGCCGCTCAGGCGGCTGTTTTATTGTGAAGGGAGACTACTCGATACAGTGACACCATTCCCCATCTGACCTCACCCTTGCTGCACCCAGATGATCTTTTCCTCCGCTACTCCGACAGACAAAAGGCTGCCACGTATCTGCTTGGCCACATCTTCCTGCCAGACTGCTATGACTAAATAATCATAATCCCAGCCGGACAAGGCATCAGGACCTGAGACACCACAGCCTTCATACGCCTCGCGCCTAGCAGCATCCACCCAACCCACAAGCTTAATGCCCTCATAATCCTTAATCTGCCGATAATATGACTTGCCGACATTGCCTGCGCCATACAAAACCACCCTGCTCCCCTGCCCTATCCTCTCGAACGGGAAGATGTATTGCTCATGCTTGCGGTTGTAGAGCAGAGCATTCTCAAAGAGCTGCAGCATTTCTTCCCCGTAAGCTTCCCTGTAAATAGCACGATATGCCTCTAAATCTTCCTCTGCCGGCATATATGCCCAGTTCAGCATCAGCGCATGGAAAACACCATCAACATGGGCAAAAGTTTCCTGTGTCACCTGCAGGGCACCAATATTGGGATAAGTGACTCCATAGCGATTCGGCCCAGGCAGGAAATTGAAGACGCGCCGCCCTGTCATGCTGGCATACAGGGCATTAGTGGCAATATTGCTGCTCTCTGTCAATTGGTTCAGGGAAATATCATGCAAGCAGATAATTGCTCCCGGAGCCAAGCAGGGCAGGATAGCCAGATAGTCCAGCAACTCCCCGGGCAAGATGTGCATGGTATCCAAAACTACCATATCCGGCCCCTCGGCAAACTTGTCGATAACATGGGGCAGAGCTTGTCCCAGCAAGAACTCATGTCTAGCCTTGCCGCCAACCACAGACAGGTACTCATCAGCTATATAACCAGTCCTCCTACTGCTATCCCTGTAAAACGGCACAGACACATCAACTGAATACATATCGCAGTCAAGCCCCAGCATCCTTATGCATTCCAGCATAACAGCAGTAGTCCCCCCCGCAGCCACGCCGACTTCCAATATCTTATGCGGGCGAAACTGCCTGATGAGCCCGCATAAGAAAGCTGACTCAAACTCCGTCATCTCCGGCACCCACGTTGCATCTGCCAGCATTCCAAGTACAGCCGTCCTGGGCTCATAATATAATTC
Source organism: Pseudoselenomonas ruminantium (assembly GCA_902780915.1). GTDB lineage: Bacteria > Bacillota > Negativicutes > Selenomonadales > Selenomonadaceae > Selenomonas_B > Selenomonas_B ruminantium_B. The sequence continues at coordinate 24,303 of CACZHK010000001.1, forward strand.
CGTGTGTAATCTTTCCATACCAAACCTCCGCAATTCACTTTTGTCAAAACGCGTATAAGACCGTATCGTTGTCCATCAAGGGAGAGTGCTGCCGTAGTATCAGCCTGTACCCTGGAACCAGCTTATGGATGTACAAAGGGATTTCCCATAAATCCTCCGGCTTATGGTACACACATACTGCCAATTTGGGCTTGTATTGCGTAATCATACGCTGCATACCTTGCAGGGCATCCATTTCCGCTCCTTCAATGTCCATCTTCACAAACGTTGCAGGTTCTGCAAGCACGCCCTCTTCTCTAAGTGCGTCCAAAGACCGCAACTGTGCCTCAGCACTTGCAATCAGATTACCGGAAAAACGAATGGCATAAGATGAACCTTCACCTTCTACCATAGGGGTGAAATCCACCGATCTGTTGCAATCGCTTACACCAAAGGGAAATAGAGATATTCTACCATCCTTCAGCCTCCGGTTAGACTCAAGTTGCTTGAAAATGGAAGGATCCATTTCAAAGGCATACACTGCCCGAAAATTCTCCTTGGTCTGTTCAACAAAAGCCTCTGTCGTATCACCGATATAGGCACCGCAGTCATAGAAAACCTCGTCCCTCCCCAGAAGTTCCCTTATCTCCTTTGGGAAGTACTGCGGCAGTGACAACAAATCACCTGTCAAATTTTCATCTGACACATGGCACCTGATTACACTGGCAAAGACACTCAAAGATTCATCGTCTGCCAAAAGATTGGCTGCCTCCCGTAGTTCAGGCAAATGAGAGGCATACAGCCTTGCATTCCCTGCCCTGTAAAGAAACGAGGCAAAACCACGCCGGCACGGATCCTCCTGCAGTGACGGGACAAGGCAGCCCGACAGTCCCAAATCCGCTATACATGCTTGAATTTCCGCTACATAGAACAGAGTAGTATTCAGTACAGCAAGTTCATCAGCAGCGTATTCCCTCATATCCTTCGGTGACCGGCAATAAATACCCGGAACAATCTCACGGCCCTGCTTGCCTGCATCGTTGTCCACAAAGAACAAGACCTTGTCAGGAAAAGCTTTCGCCAGTCGCTCCGCAACCTTCACGCCCTCTCGCCCGGCACCGAACAGCGCCAAGGCACGCTTGCCCGCCAGAACAGACATATAGCGCTCATATTTATCCTCATTATCCCGTTCGCTTCGCAGAATAATGCCCTCAATTTCCTCCACAATTCCCCTATTCATCCTTTGCCTCCTCACTGTTCCAGGCATGCTCTGACTTCGCTGTTCACGGACATGATATTTTGCATCCCGTCCTGCCGCAGCTGTCTTAATATACTGTATTGATCCGTATCCTTGACGCATACCAGAATCAGGTCTTCCCTATCCAGCAGGACAGGCGCATACCGGCTTACTGTTAATCCCTGCAGTTCCGTGCCTGTCGGCACCTCATCCGTTACCATCACGCCATGAGGTATGATGCCCTTCGAGCGCATATAGGCTAGCACACTGCTCGCCACACGTCCTGCACCGTACAGATAGATACGTCCTACTTTCCTCAACCTGCCAAGAAAGAACTGCTCAAGCATTTCTGCCCTCTGAATCTCCCTGTAGGTATTAAACCAGCACGTCTCTGGCTCTTTCAGCATCTGCTGCACATGCTCCCAGGCAGCCTCAGGCCAGTGCTCCTGCCGCAGAAAGCCTCGCTCCTCAGCCAGACGGAAATCCTGCAGTTCCCGCTCCAGAAATTCCAAGCGGAATTTGCGTGCTATCCTGCCATAATTCCACTGATAAATACGATGCATAGCAATAGCAGAAAGCGGCGCCGCGTCCTGCTCTGCATCAGGACGCTCTGACAAATATCTCCACAATTCATCGAACTCATCGCAGTCGCAATACACCTTGCCCTTGGATTGGATAGAAGCATTCATGTTATCCACACGATAATGCAGGAATGCGTCCTTCATAAGATAGACACGTTTAGCACAAGCAAGCACTTTCAGCGTAAAAGCAACATCCTGATAGGCAGCCCCCGGAGTCTCGTTGAACCAAATGCCGTTATGCAAAAGGAACTCACGACTGTACAGGGAAGACCAGACTACTGTATCTGTCCTAAAGAGCTGCGGCTCCGAAATAGCAGGAAAGATTTTTCCATACCTGCATCCCCTGAGTAGCTCGTAAAATTCGTTATTATCCTCACCGCTCAAAAGCCAGTAATTGGATTTAACTACCTCGGCGTCCTGTGCCTCAGCAGCCGACCAAAGGCGCTCCATCATCTCCGGAGCGGCATAATCGTCGCTTTCCACAATGCCAATATATTTCCCGGATGCCACACGCAGTCCCTGATTCATGGAATGGCCGTAGCCGGTATTAGGCTTGTCGATGACCTTGATACGTGCATCAGATGCCGCGAACCTCTGCAAAATATCAGCGGAGCCATCCGTCGAACCATCATTGATGCAGATGATTTCTATATCCTGAAGGGCCTGATTGACTACACTCTCTAAGCATCGTGGAAGATATTTTTCCACATTATAGATAGGTACTAAAATCGATACTTTACACATAAAGCCTGTTATCCTCACACACTTCTCATTAGTTGTAAACTAAAAAGCTGTTTTCGCCTATTCATGTTTGCATAGAATCGCTTGCATTACCTCTTCTACTCTTTTCTTGAAGTCACTTAGTGAAAACATATCTGAATAAATCTTTTTCGCTGCGGTTCCCATCTTGGTACGTTCTTCCGGATGCTCAAACATCCATAGCATTGCTGATGCTAGTTTATCAGCGTCTCCTACAGGCACAACCATCCCCGCTTGGTATTCAATCAATAGTGTAGATGTTCCCACTGCTTCACTAGCAATGACAGGACAACCAAACATCATGGCCTCTACCGTTACTATCGGCAAGGTATCACTAAGAGACGGACATACTAAAACATCCAAATCTTCCTCATAAAAGCGCAGCATATCGTTCCGACTGAATTCACCTAAAAACTCAATCGGCAAATTCTTAGCCTGAGCCTTTAGCTCAGTCAACAATTCTCCTCCACCTTGACCGATAAGTACGAAACGGCAAGTATCCAGAATTTTATCCGGCAACAACGCAACAGCAGCGATAAAGTCTCCTTGTGCTTTGCGTTTTGTCAGGCCTCCGGACACACAGAAAGTCATTTTTTTCCCGTCGTGCCGCATTGTATTTTTCTTTTTCGCCCAATTCTCCAGCCCGTATGGCATAATACCCACACGGCACTCTTTGGCATAATGCTCTATAAAAGCCTCTCTGGCTACATTGCTCACAGCTTCAATTCGTATGTTATCAACATCCAGATGCATGAGCGATTCATCATGTATGCGCATCTCTCTGTAAACCATATCTGAGTCATGCAGCCACCACAGGACAGGTATATTTTGGTCACGTTCCTGTAGCAAAAGATACATTTCTATCGTGTTAAGGATATAAGCCTGGGCCCCCCCCAAGCAGTCTTGTCTGGCTAGCGGTATGTCATGTGCTGCCAGTCCCAAGATCAATACTGGCACGCCCATGCCTACCAGTTCCCCACGCAAGTCACCATCCGTGAGACTTGCAACCATAGGTCTATATCCCAATATCAGCAACACTCGCACCAGCTGACAGAGTGCCACTTCTGCCCCATTCAAATTAAGATTAGGCGTCAATAGCAGTAAATGTCCTGTAGCCTCTTTTTTTCTGGCATAGCGTTTAGTACCATCTATGCAATACATCCAGCATTTAGGAGGAGTGAGTAAATCACGTAGACCTTTATATAGTTCATGCACTTCAAAAATGCAGTGTTCATCGACCCCTAAGTCCACAAGTTGCTTACGCATTTCATCAGCTTTAGCACTTAAAAGATAAATCTGTTGATAATCAATAAATAAAACACTGTCCGGTGAATATATCTTGATTCCATTTAAACATTGCCCCTGCTTTGACGAATCATTATCCAAAAAGCCCACCACGTTTGCACGGACAAAACATTCACTGAAACGCTGATAAATTTTTCCTGTACCGAAGATTAATATTTTCATACACACACCATTTTTTACACCTTGCAAATACCAAAAGATATTTCTTACAGTTCATTTTGCTTTAGACAAGGAGCACTTCCTCCATTTAAATCATCACTTATTGTGCGTTTTTCGAAAGTCTGTATTCCACTTGGGAACGCATCACTCCTATATAGTTCCATTATTTGTTGCCCCACTGACCTTCCTGTATATTCCATAGGAATTGCGAGTTTCAAAAATTCGTCCCAGTATCCCATAACGATTTCTTGCGCTTCCATATATTCATTTATTTCTTCATCAGTTCTGACCTCTTTATCAAAAACAACATTTCCAAAATTATCAGCATCATTCACAGATGGTTCCGATGAACTGAAAATATATTCAAAAACATTATTGATAAGCATAATATGGCTATCCTGTGGCAAGAACGACTCCACTTGTCCCATGGTTCGTGCATACCTGGAGGTATATCTTTTAAGATATAAGCCACACAACTTACGAAGTACTTCTGCAGTCAGTGCATACTGCGATGTACCTTGGGAACACATCTCGACAAAAGCATAGTTGCCATCTGACCTAAGCCCGATTCTATGTAAATACACTTTATACCTTGCACATCTTTTCTTGGAACTATCGTATATTTCTTCTTTTCTGCTTAGTACCCTCTCCCATACTAACTCGCTATCATCATCGTACTCTTCGACTGGTGCAATTCCCAGTTTAAAAATATCATTAACAACCTGCCTGCTCCTTCCCTGAATCTTTGAGTGCATCCACTCCAGATCCTTATCCTCTCTCATCGCCAGGCCCATACATATTTTTCTTGATGAGTACAAATAAATCGAGGGCGGCATATTAGAGAGTCTCCATTTGCTCACAGCCTCATCATACATTTTCTTAAATGCATACCCATCCCTGGCCGCAAAAAGTATGGCCTCAAAATCCTGCTCCCTAGCTTTGTTTAATAGCCACGACACAAAAGATGCAGCCAAAGGTGCTACAAACAAACCGACAAAATCATTGATATCTGCTATCTTACGTCTACCATCTTTATCAAAAGCAAATGGATCAGCATAAGCTCTTGTCAAAAACAAACCCACCAAAAGTCTCTCATTATATTTTTCCAGATATTTAAAAGGCTGGCTAACCCCTGATGACCTAAATGCTTCCAGAGCACTTTTTATGATAAACGAGTCTATCCCTCTTCTCCTCGCTCCCCAGCCATCAGCAACTTGATTATCGCCTATATGCATATAGGTACCAGCAGGATTTTTCTGTCGTACAATTCTAAACAGTTCTTCCCCTTTTGAAGTACCGTAGAAATCGGATATGTACATCTTGTCATAAAAATCTATTCCATTTTCAGTTAACACTTTCTCCAGGAAAGCCGGCGGCAGATACATATCCGAAACCAGTAAAACCTTTTTCCCCAGTGACCTTGCATATCTTCCTGCCTCCACCATGACTGGTCTTGGCATCAGAACATCCCGCTCCACTTCCATTTCTATTTTTTTTAGGACTACTACTTCTTCATCTGTAAGATGTATCATTTTTTGGAGAGTGACATAAATCCCATCCAGTCCGATGCCTTCCCTGTCCTGCGACACCTCCGCCTGATTTCTGTAGTTCTTAAAGCCTTTGACCAATCCTAATCCACTCGCAGCGGCCCGTTGTTCCACAAGATCAAAAACATCTGTAGGGTACAGAACCTTACGCATCAGCAATGTATCAAAGATGTCAAAAGATATTACATCATGAATTTCAATGCATTTCCATAGACTTTCTTTAAGAGCGCAATCGGCAAGACCTTCAGATAAATCTTTTCCCACGTCACTCAAGTCACCGCTTTGAATGCCGTATAGTTTTATTTCATTATTACTGCAGAAGTCCTTTATCCTGTCATATACAATTCTTTCGCCATCCAGACTTGCAGCTATAACTAACGTATCAATACCAAGCTGAGGCAACTCATGTATGGGCTTTATCGGCTTGTTGAGATAATCTCCATATTGCTTTTTGCCATCACAGAAGCAGGCAATGTTGCCAGAGAAATTTCTGCCTATAAGTTTCGCATAATATCCTGTTCCGTAAACTGCAAAGTTATTTTCACTGCTTTGCACTACAGTTTTAAGAAAACCACAAATTTTCTTTTCATCTATCATTAAGTTCTCCTCCTAAAAGAAAGTACAAAGTCACCCTCCTTCATTTCAAATGGGAGGTGAATATAACCCCTCCGGGGTATTATACTATTCCGCCTAGGGCGGTTTTTGGCAGCATCATTAGATACTCGTAGCCGCCAACGGCGGCTGATTGATACTTCTCCCCGTCCTAAAGCTTAATATTTTCCTCCTGGTTCTTTATGAACTCCACGATAGTTGACTCGTTCACATTACCCACCATGGCCCATATAGTAACCTCGCGCCTAAAAGTGCCGATTTCCCCAATTCTGCCTAAACTCTGGATGTCGGTCAAATATCATCATGCTAATCTTACCCTTGACATACGACATCACCTCCGACACGCTAAGCTTTGGCGGGATGGGCACGTACATATGCACATGGTCTTTACACACCTTACCCTCTATAAGCTTTATCTACTTCATCTCTAACAGCTTCTTCAAGATTTCCGCTATATCCCGCTTAACTTCGCCATACATTGCCTTACGACGATACTTCGAGATAAAATACTATATGATATGTGCAATTCGACGTGTTTCATTGACGGCCTATTTAGGTTGACAAGTTTTTTTGCCGATTTTAGGCAAAATTCCATCCAATGCGTACATTTATGACCATGTTACTGGCCGTAGAGGGTGTATTGCTTGGATAAAGTCCGTCTATGGTAGACATAGCCTATCAACCTAAAACTATGTGATAATGATATTTGAAACACGCCTGCAATTCAATCGCATATGTGCTATACTCTGATTGTCCCTCTTTGGATACCTCCTGGTGAATGATATGGCCGCGAAACCAATATCATTGTAACACGGTAGGTTTTGGATTTTCTGATACTCTGGGCAACGCTTAAGCTTATTCCATTCTCTCCATTTCAGATGGGGAATTAAAATAACTTCTTGCTACATCATAATTTGTAGGGGCAGCTATAATCACAAAATCTGCATCTCTATACGCTTTTTCGCCCTCGAGAGTAGCATGCAGAGTCAAATTTTTATTTGCTAAATAATCTTCTATCTCGGTATCCGCAATTGGTGATTTGCAATCATTAACCATATCAATTTTTCCAGGCAATATATCGACTGCTGTCACTTGATTATGCTGCGCCAATAAAACAGACAAGGACAAGCCAACATAGCCTAACCCCGCTACGGCTAACTTTTTTTGTGACATTAGAATCCCTCCGCATATCATTCCGCTATTTTCCGATATAACCAATCATGCAATCTCCCCTTATACATAACCGTTGAAATTTCGAGAGCAATATTTTTCTCAACATCCCAAAAGAAAAAATAATCCTTATTCAATCTGAGTCCCATTTCAGCCAGATTATCCGCTATCTCATCAGCATATATAACAGAAGTTATAATAATCGGGCATCCACATTTTTTTATGTTTTTAAAAGCAGGAGTAATAACAGATATCCCATTCTCTTTTTGATTAAGAATAGCTTTTTTGTCTATAATAAATGGAATTACCTTATCCAAATACAACAGCAGTTTAATAGCTTTATGCCCAACCCCACCATTACCCCAAATAACTATTTCACTGGATTTAGGTAAAGCTATCAACGCACGCTGACGTGCTTCTTTAATATCCAAACGAATCATTTCATCAATCAGATGTTTAATCATACCATAGGCTTTTACAGGCTTAAAATTTGACGATAGATTGCTGTAATTATGATCAAGTTTACATGTTGTGAAAGATAAATCATATCCCCTTTGTTCTATATACGGCTTCCAAACATCAATATTGCTCAAACGATTCCAGGCATGGCATCCAAACGGAAGATTACTTTCTGAAAGCGAATCAAATACACGATTGAAATTTGATTGCAAAGAAAATCTGACTGCAACTCTGGATGGAGCCGTCTTGAAATCAACGTTCTTGCTCCAGCCACAATAAATAAAATAACAATCTTCACCATATTCACCCGTCATAAGCTTTGACATCAGAAATGGCTCCTTGGCAGCTACATACGGCATATAGTTTTTCACCACTTTGTAGCAGGCTTCTACATTCCTAAGAGATAAACCACCATTACCTACACGATTGACGGTATATGGCCAACCTACCCAGTACGGCAATGGTGCACCAATATAATCATAAGCCATACCACAAAAATCACTTAATTTGTCGCAAAAAACAAAAGCATCCAATTGATAAATGAGCATATACTCATAATCCAAAAATCTTTTGTAAAAAACTGCTGAAAGCATTAGCAAGCTATACGCTTTCACACTCTCAAAGCACTCATCTGGGAATAATTCAGCCTTCTCACCTGTTCGTTGATAATATGACCGCATTTTTTTAGGCGATATATAGCAAATATCATATTTCCCCAGAATTTTCTTCCCCTGCTCAAGTGATATATTCTCTGCATCTCCCAAATTCTCTTTAATTCTCGGAATTACCACTACCACATTTTGCCTTCTAATTATATTATCCTTCTGTCTTGTCATTCCATATCACCACATCCTTATACCCCAATTCTTCCAGCTGTTTTTTTATGCCGGTTACTACTTTATCTCTGCCAACAGCTATTATACATAAAAAATCCTTAATACCCTCTTTGGGTGCAATGCAAGAAATCCCTTCAAAACGTCCTCCCCAATTATTCGAATTATTGTCCAAAAAAGCTTTTGGTTTAACTCCCCATCTCAGCATAATCTTCGTCTGCTGTTTCCCAATCTTGCCAAAGCCAAAAACATAGACCCCACGTGCTTTATTGATGTTTTCTTTCAGCCTCGAATAGTCATTGTATCCAAGCACTGGCTCCCAGCCATATGCTGTTTGATAGTGAACAGAATGTGCTCTAAGTTCTTCAAATTTCTTACGGTGCCAGTTCAAGTCATTTGACACAATTCTGGCATCATTTTTATCACAATTTGATACTCTATGCACACCATATGAATAGTATCGCCCCATCGATAGTTGCGGTATCTTGCAGTAGTCGAATCCCATTACTGAGCATAAAGTTCTATCCATTAGCAACGGATCTTCTCCCATTGCCACAACTCCAGCCTCTACAGGAGACGGAGAAAGAGGCCCCCCATGATCTCCACCACATATCATATCAGCCACTATAAAAATTTTACGCTGCACTGTATTACATATCCTACCATTTTTATCTGCATAATAAAATATCTTATTGAGATCAACAATCGTACGCCATATTGTATCGTTTCCATACCAACCGCCAAACCAGTATTTCTCCTGGCTTTCCTCAATACCTTGGGCATAGCATCGCTTATATTCTTGCATTTCATGCGCAGCTTCATGAATCTTGCCATCATTTGTCAAAGAATTCCGTGCATCCATATGACAATGAGCTTCGTCTAGATAAGGATTTTTATGCTCATAGCAATCTCCTCCATCATCACTGCTCCCCATGGTATGATGTGGCAGAAATTCTTTGTTCGAATTTATACCAACTATATTTTTCAAAGCCGCAGTGATACCACCAAAACGATGTGTTTTTGGTTTAGGCATATTTATCACAACATCAGCTTCAAGTACATTTTTATTCACCATGTACTCGTGTATGCCATCATGATGATGCTCATTCATAATACGTGGGTCATAGTTCGTGACACGCAGTTTGCGGATTCTGCTCTCTGACAGACCAGCAAAAGCACTATCATCACTATCAAGGCGCACAAGCATTCCCTCATCAATCTCCGCTTGGCTCGCTTGATTTGTATACACACCTTCAATACAATCACGCCGAACATTTCTGAAATCTACTATAGGTATATCTATCCCATTTTTGCGATAAAACTCAATCAACGGTAACACGCCACCATTCCTAAGCATCTCATCAAAGTGGCAGTCTTGTATTGGTGCATCGCCAATCATCACCGTGCCTGTACCATCTAGAGCTATGAGTACATAGTCAATGACAGCAGCTATAACAGACGGATGGGTTATGAGACAATCCATACCTTTGCCCGATCCATTTTCATGCATAACAAAATTAGGCTTAACAAGGACTCGATCCCCGTGTGAAATATATTTTCCCAAAGGATTCCATTTATCGGTTCCATAATTCCCTTTATCAAGTCCAAGCAAACGAAAACCTTCACGTACCATATCATATACTTCATTCGCTTCCTCTGATAGTTCCGCTCCGAATTTATACTCTGGATAGATTGTATTAGGACGATAGAATGATTCCGGAGACGGATATTTGTATGATTTCCTATGTACTAATGCAATATGCGAATCAAACATTACTACACCTCCCCGTCTTCTCAAACGGCAACTGTATCCATTCGGACATTTTTTTTTCGAATTCTGGCGGTTTTATTAATTCATGTCCAGAACCATGATGAAAAGTAATCTCCCCAAAGTATATTTTCCCATTAATTATATAAAAATCAATGCGATTATATATCATTCCTTTTGATAATTGTCGAGCTAAAACAAGCATCTGCTCCAAACATGGTGGTTTACTGATAACATGGTTTGGTGCTGTCGGATAAAGTATAGATGCAGGAATATACTCCCACTCAAGAGTGTATAGATTCCTCTCATGTACGGAAAAACGTCCAAAATCTACTTGAACAAATTTGGGCTCCTCTCCAAACACCTGAATTTTATAATCTTTTAGCTCTTCTCCTGATTCATCGATCATATATGGTTCAGCAATTATCTTAGGTGGGACATCCTTATAAGGCCATTCACGTGAGGACCAGAAATAATTTCTAGCAAGACACTTTGTTAATTTTTTTCGTGCAGCATTATAATCAAAATTCTCTTTTCCTTTGCAGAATACAATACTTCCCGAGTCATGCGTACATTTCAACACAAACTCATCTGGCAGTGTATCAAAATCGATATCCTCAAAATTTCTCCACACGCCTAGCGTAGGAATGACATACTCCTCACCGATACGCTCCGCCACCCATTTTTTCACAGCATACTTATCAACTAATGTAGTGTATATAGTTTTTCGATCATTTAGCTTTAGCCATTGAATTTTCTCATTGAATGTGATTGGATGCTCCAAATCAAGAGGACGCCCCCCCATACTACTCAGTTCCCAGCTAAGACGTATGGCTTCCCTATCTTCAAGATTCTTCCATTGCTCATATATATTCTTCTCGTTGTATTCAACGACATTTGTGAACCCTAGTGCTGAGAGTTGCTTTGAAATCTCGTCAATTGCTTTCCTGCTTTTTACCGCAATGATAACACGAATACCTTTATCATCATCTTTAACATCACATGGTGACACACACATAGCACCATGAAATGTCTCACATCCCTGCTTATTTGTGTTGTTATCCAAAAATGTGATGTTGCTCCACCCCTTGCGCTCTTCACAGCAAAACACAATCTTTCCATACATACCCGCACCAAAGATGAATAAATTTTCTTTCATGTCATTTCTTTACCTCATTTTACTTTCAACACGCCTTTTGTTTTTTCATATCCATGTTGATTACGCATGAAATAATCGTATATTTCCCCTTGGATTGGAATGTAATCCTTCATGTCTATTCCATTTTTCCAAATCACATACTCAAATGAAATTTGATCACGTCGTATTCCATTTCTATATTCATTAAACCAATCATTCATAATCTTATCAGCCATAGGATTGTCATGATCACGTGCTATTACTGAGCCTTCTATCTGATACCTTTGACGTGGACAGCCTTCATTTGCATACTTACACAACTGGATTTTTATTTTATCGATTAATGATTTTACATCATCCTTAGATTGATTTATTTTAAAATAATAACTTAGAAATATAATTTCACCATATAAGTCTCGAGCACCTATATCCTTATGACGTAATCCGTTTGTGAATGTACTAATTCCTACTCTTGATGTATATGAAACATATTGACTAATATCAATTTTGGGGGTTAGTTTACCATCCATATATATAGACCAGTGATATTCAGGAAAAAGTCTGTGCCCGTTCATCTTGCACCAACGATTCATAAGGGCCGAGTCACTTCTGTCTATATCTCCAGGCACTACCTCGTCTATGTCAATCACGTTAGGCCATCCAGCCTCCAGAGCAGCCTTCACATCATCTGTCACCATATAGTACTCGATATTCTCTGGACGCACTGATGTCATAATCGGTGTGTCATATCTTCCCGTAATGCATGAATATACAGCAATTTTATTGCACATAGCATATTCACGATTTGCACGTGGAGGATATTTCTTGTGCAATGGCACATATGCTGGAAATTTATCTATACCAATAAAATGTGCGAGGTAACTGTCCTCAAGAAATAAATCTTGAAGTTCCATAGCCAAAATCCAGTCATCAAGTCCAGCCTCATCTAATTGCTGCCCAATCTCCTTATAATACTTTGTTGTACTAATAATGCATGCATACTTATCATACTCTCGAAACAGTTCCTTTGGTGATATGCAAGGTATGCCAAATAAAGTTTCTCCCCATTTAGATGGACTATTATCTGTGTAACAATCTGGAGTTATTCCCAATTCATCAAGAAAAAATTTACAACTAGTCTGTGCAGCAATCCCCATACCAAAAACACATAATCTCTTTTTTTTAGTACATACTTTGTATAGGAGATTACTCATTGATGGATTCACTAATAATTCCCCCAGGCATATTATATCCTTAACTTCTCAAAATTTTATTACTCAACCACTGACGTGTTTCATTGACGGCCTATTTAGGTTGACAAGTTTTTTGCCGATTTTAGGCAAAATTCCATCCACGCGTACTTTTATGACCATGTTACTGGCCGTAGAGGGTGTATTGCTTGGATAAAGTCCGTCTATAGTAGACATAGCCTGTCAACCTAAAACAATGATATTTGAAACACGCCCAACCACTGCTCGGTCTGATTTTCGAGCATATCAGCTATGGTAAAGGCTTGTTTCCTTACCCAGTCGCTGTATACTCCAAATGCACTTAATCACATGTGCACTATTTGCTCCGCACAAAAAGCAAGATTTCATACCAAACGCTCCCACTGAAGTTATCTCACCATACTGTCCTACCACCATCACAAACCACTGTGGCTCCTGTCATATACGGTGCACAATTTGAAATCATATAAAGTATGGTGCACACATACTCTTCCGGTTCACTCATTCGCCCTAATGGCACAAGATTACTAAGCTTTTTCACAAAATCTTCCTCTTGTCCATTATGCAAACTTGCAGGACATAGCGTATTCACACGTATGCCCTTATCTGCCCAATAAACAGCCAGATACTTCGTAAGTCCAATGATGCCATGCTTAACTACAGAATATGATACGGGCTTTACAACCTGCTGATTATCTGGCAGACCATCTTTCCTGTATACTCGCTGATCTGGTGATATAAGTCCATAGTCAGAAGAAATATTTAAAACGACACCACTATGTTGCCTCTCCATTACTTCGCCAAAAACCTGAGAACAAAGCAATGCTCCAGTCAAGCCAACCGCAATATCTTGGTTCCACATTCCAACAGGAAAGTTAACAAATTGAATGGCTCCTAAATTTTTAGAGCCACCTTCAACCTTGGGATTATTGGCTGCATTGTTGATCAAAACATCAATACGGCCATACTCCCTTAGTAAAATGTCTCGCACCTGCTCAAGCGCATTGCGATCTGTTATATCTACTACAAAAATTTTAATCTCAATATCTAGTCCATAATCACTTTTCAGTGCCCGCTCTACCTTATCCAGGCTAGATTGAGATATATCAAGCAATACAGGAATGCCATCGCCCTCTAAAATTGCTTCAGCATGTTTCCAGCCCAATAGCCCCCCACCTCCTGTAATAACGCAAACTTGCCCCTTTACACTAAATTTATCAATGTATCTCTTTTTGGTAATCATATATCATTTACTCCCAAACTTTTTGATTACTTTTCTAAGCACGTCAGCCTTGTTTTTTGCCAACTCCAAATCACGATAATTAGCTTTGAATTGCATGATTTTAGGCTGAACAGCTTCAGCATTCGGACAAAGTCCCATCTTGTAAGAAATATTGCCATAAACCTGCGGCAAACGATTCACAAAGGCTTGCTCTGCCATCACAGGCTCGAGATATGGAACACTCCAAGCACCATAGAATCCATCACCGCCCATATCAACGTATGTCTTGCGGAACTCTGCCCAAGGTACGCCAATAGCATTTTCACCCTCATATGTCACACCTATAGCGTAATATGAATTTACTGTATCAGGCAGATTCTTCTGGGGCATCAAATAATCACAGTCACTCATCACATCTAAAAAAATCTCTGCTGTCTTCTTTCTCAATTCAACCAACTGATCAATGCGCTCTAACTGAGCATACGCAACAGCCGCAGTGAATTCTGGCATACGATAGTTCCATCCCAAAGCGTCATGACGTTTATACATTGGATTTTGGAACATTTCTTTATTAACAAAACGCACTCGCCCTTCATCAGCTTGCAAATTTTTGAAACCATGACCTCCCAATTTGCGTGCAGCCTTGGCGTACTCTTCATTATCAGTCAACAGTATACCTCCCTCACCGCAGGAGATATGCTTAGAGTTCTCAAAGCTAAAGCATGAAATATCGCCGATAGCCCCCAGCACTTTGCCTTGCCACGTGCTAAAAACAGCCTGTGCATTATCCTCGATGACAGGGATATTATGTTTATGAGCAATAGATAGTATTTTATCATAATCAGGCACACCGCCATAAAGCGAAACAACGATGATTGCCTTTGTCTTCTCTGTGATTTTGCGCTCTAAATCATCAGGATCCATAAGATAAGTATACGGATTCACATCGCAATACACAGGAACTGCATTAGCATGAATAGTGGCCGTACTATCCATGATAACCGTCAGTGCTGGCGAAATCACCTCATCCCCTGCTCCTACGCCAACGGCCTCCAAAGCCATATGCAGCGCCGATGTACCGGAATTGCAAGCCACACCGTAGCGAGTCCCTATCTTTTTTGCAAACTCTTCCTCCAATCCATGAGCCCAGCTACCTACCGTAGCCGACCAGGCTTCTCCTTCCAAAACTTTAGCTAAATATTTCAATTCATTACCAAGATATTTAGATGGATTTTTTAATTGCTCTGACATTTTTATTACCTCTCTATAATTCACCTATTTAAGTTCCAAATGCGTTTTAGCCTTTTGATTAGCTAAAAATTCCTGTTGGCGTCCAATATTAATGGCAGCAACATCAGGATTCTCTCTAAGATAACTTGCTATTTCATCTAGGCCTATATCATTTTCATGACACTGGAAATGTTTAAAAACCCTTGTGAAAAACTCCATATCCTCTGGATAGTCAAGCGTTGCGCGTATTTGCTCATTAAAATAAATCTCAGGTACATCTTCAAGCTGACCACACTTAAAGAAGCCTGTATCCTTGAAGTAGGTCCACATCATCTCTGTATCTTTAGATGCTTTCACATCACAAACTTTTTGCAATGCCGTTGCAGTGAAAGCATATGTGAACGCTCCACAAATAAGCCCTGTTGGAGATTCAAGAAAATCCAATCGTTTAGAGATTAATTGCACTGCTCCCATATCCAACAATTTTGGTTCACAAAACAAATCGTCTCCATCAAATGTAACTATTACATCTACTCCGTATTTACGAGCTGCGCCATTCCAACGCTCCAATTTATCATTCAAAGAGCCACGATACACCAATGCACCATTGGCAGCAGCAATATCAGCTATCTCATCATCCACTTGACGAGTTGTAGTACATACCACCACAGCATCGAACTCTTTTGCCAATTTTGCACGCTTTATGACAAGTTCCATCACTGTGTGTCCTAATATAGTTCTCACTGCTTTGTTAGGCAAACGACTAGAATCTTTTCTTATGGTAATGAAAATCGCTTTTTTTAGCATAAACTTCCTCCCATCCTATTGTTCCACACAGAACAACCTTAATTTATACTCATCATTTCTTATATCATCCTCTAAGTTTCTTTTTCACTACCAGTTCAGCTTCGCTAAGATTTCTCTTCCCATCACCTAAAATATTCTTTATATTTCTAAGCCGTCTTTGCAACATATCCATAGCGTGAAGCGTCAAACTTGCTGCCTGATCTGTCCCCCACATTTCATGATCAAGTGTCACATGACGCTCAATCACGCATGCTCCCAATACGCAAGCCATGACCGTTGGCTCCAAGCCCTGCTCATGCCCACTATATCCAACTGGACAGTTATACCTTTCTTTCAATGTTTTTATCATATTCAAGTTAAGACATTCTTCTGGCGCAGGATAAGTTGAATTCGTATGCATCAGCACATAGCCACCTTCTGCATACTTATCAAGAATATCCACTGCATGATCTATTTCCTCCCAGGTACTCATTCCCGTGGACATTATTACTGCTCTACCTGACTGGGCCGCTTTTTTTAATAACTCATCATTAATAATAGTCGCTGACGCTATCTTAATAAAAGGTACATCGTACTGTAACAAAAATTCCAAACTGGGCATATCCCATGGTGAAGCCGACCAATCAATCGGTTTTTCTCGACAATATCTGTCTATATAATCGTATTCCTTTTTTCCAAACTCTATATGCTTCTTATACTCCAGATAAGTCATCCTACCCCAGGGTGTATCTCTCATAACATCTTTTTGTTTCTCCGGCACAGCAATATCCGGCTCTCTTTTTTGGAATTTCACAGCATCCCAATTAGCAGCATTGGCACCATCAATAAGTTTTTTTGCTATTTGCAAATCACCATTATGATTTATCCCTATCTCTGCTATAAGATAAGGTTCGTTATTTATATTCATTTTGTTCGATGGAAATCTTATCTTCTCCATGGTAAACTCCTCACAAGAACAAAAGTAATAAAACATTTTCTACGTCTTTTTATGAATAAAAAAGATACAAATATAAATAGAATATAATAGGCACCCCTGCAACTGTATACTTAATATGTTGATGCCTCAGTTCAATAACATTAGTATCTTAAAACAGACTACGAAAATCTACACGCCTAAATATTTCAAGATTACCTCCCCGAGTAGCATTGTATACTTCAATATTATTTTTCTCAGCTATATTTTTTGCCACATAAAAAGCCTTGAACATACGATCTACATCCAAGTAATATGTTTCAGATTTATCCTCTCCAAAACGCTCATAGTCATCAACAAAATGTTTTATCTTCCAACCTGAACCATCACTATTCCCACAGTCCATACCTATCAAATAAATTTGCGTAAATCCCATGTAGTATGCAATTTGCAAGCAGTCATATATAACGCTTCCACAACCGAATACTGCTTTTGTAATGTCCTCAGAAAAATCTGGAGGTTCCTGCATATAATTCTGATGTATTGCATGATATACATTCATATTACTTGATAGTACGTTAGTTTTTAGGAAATTCGGACTGACATCCGAAAAAAAACATTCTGATTCCTTGAATTCAGTCAATATATGCGAATATGACTCAAACATAGTCGGATCCGCAGCAACATAATATGTAGGACGCCATTTTGTATTCCTAAAACCTACCCATATGTTATTAACTCCAAAACATATTTCGTGATTACTCCACAATATATCTAAATCTTCCATATGTAAACTTGGGCCATTACCAATTATAAAGCATCGTTTTCCGTGATGTATATCCTTATATTTTCTTAAATCATTACGTTCATACCGTTTTAAGTTTTCAAACTTATAAAATGGAATTATATTTTTTTCCGAAGAAGTACAAAACTTTTTTTTAACAGATAAAATCTTATCATCCGAAGTAGTTTCACTTTTTTTTATATACCTAACCCCGTATGTTTTCTCCATCCATTTACTGAGCTGATAACAATTATCTTCTTCTATAAAACAAATATCATTGTTTCTTCTCGACAAGTATTCATAAAGAAGAAATCCAAACAATCCCGTCCCATAAATTATAATTTTTGTATTATAATCCTTCACATTATACAATTCAAATATAGACGAAAAAAAAGATATATCTATATTATCAGGATAATACAACTCGCTAGGTAGATTATATATATCCACATAAGAAACAACATTATTATCTTTTAATATTTTTTCCATTGATTGTATGTATAAATGACTTGATACTGCTAATACCATGATACAGTCCTGATATTTTTGCAAATATTCCTCTAATGAAATTATAGGTGTATCTTCTATATAATTCCCTTGTTTATTTTTATCACCATCAACAAAAGCCACAACATTAAATAATTTTAAGACTTTATGCAGTCTTTGTCCTACTTTTCCTGCCCCCCAAATTATATATTTCACACCACTACCCCCATTATCAGCAAATACATACTAAACTATGTCAAGAATCTAAAAGCCACTGATTCTGCCTTAGAAATGCCGCCCCTAAACGCCATCTGAACTTGATGTTTTCACCTGGAGGGAAATTATCGATGATTTCCCTGTAACGTGACTGCAATTCCCTATCCAGAGCATCATACTTTACAGTACCATCCAAACGTTGGTTCATCTCCTCCACTGCGTCGCATATTTCTTCCGAGGTATTATTCACAGGGACAATTTCCCTTCTAAGATATTCCCCAAACAAGGCTCCCTGTATCCCCTTCTCTGTGTTACATATATTTATTTCATAATCAAGCATCTCACGAACTGTAAGAAATCTTTGTTTCTTTTTATCCCAGAGTTTTTTTATGAGAGCAATATCCCTCTCAGGGTCGAATAGTTGGATTCCATCATATCTCACAGTCAGTTGCGGTGAATTCAGCAAAACCATGGGCTTTGCCAACAACGTAGGAAAGGCCAATATGCCTGAAACATCACCAACAAAAAATTTGCATCTATCTACCAGAACAGCATCGAGTTTTTCACTCCTGTACCGCGAAGCATAATCTATGACATTTACATGATGGAACTCCTTCTCAACCAAAGCTCCCATGCGAACCGCTTGTATATTTTGGCTTGCCAAGTAATCAACCGCCCCACACTGTGTTTCTATATCAGAATTTCTGTATATATCGCGTGTCATGGGCTTTAATTTATCGCCTCTCTGCGTCTGGAGGAAAACATGATCTCTGTTGGATATACATACAAAAGGTTCCCTTATTCCTAGCTTTGTTATCATGTTGCAGGTATCAGCATCAACATCCAGTTCTGCATATTTCTCATTTAGCGGGACATCCTTGTAAGTAGTTTTCAGCTTAGAACTCCAATCAGCAAGCTCATATTGCTCATTTTGCATTGAAAAATATTCCTCATGCTCTTGAAAAACATAACGCCAAAAGTTTACATTTTTTTGAGAAAGAACTTCCAATCCGTCGCCCTTCAAATGCTCTAGCAAATAACCATTGGCACCTTTCAGCCTACTTTCAGGGTGATTCTCAAAACAAAAAGGATAGTACAAATAGAAATTTTTGCTTGCATCCTGCTTTCTGCAATACGAATAATAAGCCCAGTATACATATCCACCAATTGCGCGCACATCAAATAATCTTATCTCTATCCTTTCATACTTTGCTTGCAAAGCATGAAAACATTGCTCATAATCTATTCTTGCATTTTCATCTGCCGTGATGGGTGCGCTTAGTATACTGCGGCAAGTTTCCTCATTCAGTTCATTGTGCATAATGACTAAATTATCATCGCCAATTATATAAACTGAGATATCAGGACGAGCGGCACGTATTGTCTGCATCACGCTGGCATGATGCCTCTCATAGAGACTGAGAAGAATACCGCAATTTGCAGGCAGACTCTTTATCTCTGTCACTGAATATAAAGGTATGCCATCCCTCACAGTACTTTGAGAAACATCATCTGTCACCATGAAAGCATCAACTTTTATATTATGGTTTTCTAGAAAATGCTTGACGACATGTCCGTGGTCAGAAGCTCCATAACAAATCAGGTATTCATATTGACTGCAAAACGAAAACAAATCTTGCCAACTCTTTATCATGTAATATCATCCTAACACTTTTTCACTTACGTAGCCTACATCCTAAGCGATTTCTTAACATACCGAAGTATCGGTACAGCCATGCGATAGGGACAGTCTTTGCACATATCCGGCGGAATATTATTGCTAAGTTTTCTTCGCATCTCATTGAGTTGTTCGCTATGCTTCCATATTTTCTCAAAGGATAATTGCCTGATATTGCCCACTGCATATCGCGGATTCGGACGCATGCAGCATGGCAAAACATCTCCATTTTTATTTATAAAAGTCCTTTCAAAAGGCCAAACGCACTTCGTATAATCAAAATCCTCATTCCCCACCAACTCAATCTCAACGCCAAGTTCATCCCCACGCTTTTTTGCAAACATTAGGTTTTCCGTCAATTCTTCCAAGACATTTTGTTTGATGGAAATATCCTGTAGACTATCGTGCAACTCTTCTTCATCGGAAGTCCAATTCTGCATAATCTGGAACCTGACGTGACTTACATTCAAAGCTGCTGCTCTCTCCACGATTTTCGCTGCTTGATGATAGTTCAGGTCAGATAAAACACAGTTGAACAGCACGTGGGTATTACCTTGATTTGCTGTGATAGTTTTTATGTTCTTATGCAACAGTTCCCAAGCTGGCTTTCCCATGCCGACAATAGACTCGTAAGTCTGCTCATCGGCGGCATGATAGGAGATATACATATGTTCAAGTAAGCTCATCAAGTAGGGTATGTCAATATTGCGCCACAAAGCATTCGTGATAGAAACGATCTTGATATTTCTCTGCGCTAGTAATTCCAACATCTCTCGCCATGATTTTGCAAGATAGGCTTCCCCCAGCCCCTGAAATTTCACAGTAGTAACTTCAGGTAATTGCTCAAGTGCATGTTGAAACAGAGGCAATTCCATGTCCCCTATATCCTGCAACTCGTTACGAGAACACATACGGCAGTTTAAGTTGCATCGATTCGTCGGTTCTATCATAAGATATTTGGGCGACTCTGCAACACCCTGTTTATATTCACTTTTTTCTCCACTTATTTTCATTTTCATAACCCAACTTTCTCAATAGTTCTATATCACAGTTCAACCTCAAAAATCTACTATATTAGGATGATAACCAGATACACCTAAAGAAGATAACTTACTCAGTGTAATCATATCATTATCATCAATGTTAAAATCATAAACACCTATATTTTCCCTTATATGTTCCAATGCTTGTTTCGATATCTTCCAATCAACGTTAAGAAACATAAATTCTAATTTTGTGAGGAATTCCATTGAGTGTGTACATTTTCAACGTATTTATGCGGAATAATATATAATCACCTCTCCTCTTGTCCACTTTATACACACAATCACTTTAAACATGAAATTGTTACTTTTGAAACACGCTCCAGTCTCCACCAATATGAATCGTATGCTGGCTGGCTAATTTTACCAGGTTCTTCCTTATTTCACGCGATACAGATACATATTGCAATCTCTTGATTCTGTCTGACCTATCCATGCTTATGACAATTCCTCACGTAATTTCTTATAATAAGATATCCTATCGCTTTTCCTTTGTTCCAAAAAGGTTTCCACATTATCTGCTACACTTCTAGCCTGATTCACAGCAGTGCACATGGATATATATGAATACAGACCTAATCTGCCAAAAGTCAGCAAATTCTTTACAGTTGCTGCCTTATTAATCAGTCCTTCATAAATATGTAACTGTTTTGCTGACGAAATAGGATACACATATCTATGAGTAACCACTTTGGAATCCTTAATCCTGCGCTTCATTTTATCACGTATAAAGGTTTCTGCCTCATTCTTCCATGTGTCAACATTCAGCTCAGTGTCCCTCGAAGAGTGCGGAATCGCAAAGCTAATCAAGGAATCGTCTGCAGCCTGCTCAGACTGCAATTTATAGTCTGTGATGCGCGTCCAGGAATAATGATTAGGAAACGTACAAAGATACGTAGGTAGGCCGGAGTCACCCTCCAGTGAGTAAAACAACTTGGTTATGCCCCGATAATCAAGCAAATCCCTTTGATTGCATATGAAATCTATAGGCAAAGTCGAAATGATAATATCTGCTGTATAACTTCCGTTCTTAGCCTTGACCTCTGATATGTTATCCCCATCATATATGATAGACTCAACTGTATCATGTATAATGTTGATTCCCTCCGTCAACCTTTCAAAAAACTTGTCGTAAGACTCCGGATGTCCTTGCCACATATCACCAAACATGCCATAATCTCCGGCACGCAGATAGAAGTTGCGGAACCTTGCCCACTCACTATCCATATCCTGCGGTTCCATCCCCCATTGTTTGCGATTATAATTTTTGTAGCAATACTCATACATTGTCTTTCCGACTCGGGAGATTATATATGTCTCGAAATTAGTGTAATCAGGTTTATCCAGATTGACTTGATACAATTCATATATAGCCTGTGCCCTATCAGCCTTCGGCAGATTAAATACGTTAGTCACGGTGATAGGAAAGGTTGCCAGATTATCCAATTCCCCGTCCATGCTTTGCTTTGGGAAATACTTTATCGACTTAAACTCCGGCAATAATTCGTGAAAGATTTGATACGCCGGTGTATTATCCCTGGCATAACAAATATGCGGACCGAACTCATAATTAATGCCACTCAGCACATTGGTCTTGCACAGACCTCCAACAGTTTTTTCACTTTCAACAAGCGTCACCTGATAACCCTTATTTTTTAAGAAGTATGCAGCGCTGCAACCAGATATGCCACCGCCCAATACCAATACCGATTTGTAATTCATCGTCGGTCCTCCTATTACAAAGTGTTAAATATTACTGCAACTACTCTTAAACAGCATATAGCACAGTTTCTGCAGCCGTAAAGGAATAATGCCTAAGATAAAGTTTATAATCCGGGCACAAGGACAAAATCATGGTTGGTAATTCCCATATATCCTCAGCCTTATGATATAATGTGGTTGCAACATATATGAATGCATCATTATGTTTGCTGCACAGTTCATTGAAAGAAATGACAGGCAAGCCGCACAGTGTATTTCCATAAACATGGTTATCCACAAAGCAAGTCCAGCCCAGATCCGGAAAACTATGATAGAACCACTTGCCAAACTTTCCTGCACCAAAAATTATCTTAACTGGTTGCTCGCGTTGGAGGATATTCTGTCTAATATTTTGAGCTGCTTTCGTGTGCTTTACCATATCAGAAATGTATTGAAAGTCATCTGTTAATGAGTATAGCAACCTATCTGAAAAGACTCTCCTAGACTCTTCATCACCTATATGAGAATATATTTCCTTTATATTTCCATCCATTATGTTCACCTCTGCTAACAATAAAATTTACAAATTACTTTGCCCATTTTTTTATATATTCTCCCATTTCGCCTAATCTACGTTCGCTTCGTTTCAAAGCTATAGCATATTCCGCTGATGCAATCACTTTATTTTTGAATTTGAGACTGATGTCTTCCGATAAATATTGCCACGGTTTATATTTATTGCTTATAAGTATGGCCAATATGGATAGGAATTGGCGAGGATGCCATGAGTACGTTAGTAAGAAATCAGTCATGTCTTTCATTGCATTTTCTTCATTTTTATCTATTTTAAGTATCAGGAGACGCCAAGCTATTATGTATCTTTCTATACGTTTACGGATTTCAGAATTTTTTCCATTACCGCATCTATATGTTACGCTTTGAATAATTTTCCATAGCACATTCCACATAGAACATATAATTACTGGATTCATTTCATCTACATACATCTTTTCCATCATAGCAATTCCAACCAACAATAGAAAGTTTTGCTGTCTCTCTAAACCAAGCGCATATTTGTCATATCTGTTAAACCAAGAACGGTATTGAGCTGGTTTTATTTCTCCCCAACTATTCTCCCACGTTTTTACAGGATTTTCACACGCGAGATACATATCAGCAATATACTCATGGCACAGCAACGGATGGGGATCAAAGGCCCGCATTTTATCATCCAAAAATTTCATACTATCCTCAAAACATGGCACATATCCTTTGAGTATCTCTGGCTTGCGAAACTGCATCTGCACAAGCATATTGAGATACATTGAATCTTTTTGCTGCTGTTCCAAAAGTCCTGTATATGTAAACTTTTTTCTCATATCAGATAGTTGTATCTTCTTAGGACGTAACTGCTTACTTGGTTCTTTTCCCTCATAATAATTATCAAATGCTGAAGTGCATTTTTCCCCTAAAGTATCAATAAACGCTTTCGTAACCATGCGATTTTTTTTATCTACTGATAGGAGATATTTAATATATTCACTTGCAAGGAACAATCCATCTTTCCGTTTATTTAAGATTTGTCCAATTTTATCTGCGACTATTTTTATAGATCCCTCATCATCTGGACTACATTCATTTATTGGATATTGAACAGTCAATCGAATATATGTTAAGTCTAGAATCGTTGGTGCCGCATACGAACTACTATTCCAACGACATTTACCTTTTTCATCTGTATCTACACAATCAGGAGCATTTTCTAATAGACGATATATAAGATTGTTGTCTTTTTCTGGATATACAATTGCTGATATTATCTCTTGTAAAATAACCGGTGCATGAAGTAAATCAAGACATCTTGCACATTCTTCATCACTTATCGAAAGCAAGTCGCGTGCAGCCCTAATATATTTTTTTACATCAAAAGAAAAAATTTCTCTTTCTCCATACCATTTCCATATTTCTTGTAAGCTTTCTTCCTTATCAATTCCACTCAAGTAAGATATAAATCTTTTTTTTTCGTCCTCCCCATAAATGTTTTCCTCAGGATGCATGAACAGGTCTTTTATTTCATCTGTGTTTTTTTTATGCACACACAATCTCTCCCTGCAGAAAAAATTCGTATAACTGGTTATCCTTATCCAACCATCCACGGCTCAATGCATTCAGCGAGCCATGCATCCCACCTACCGCAGCTCCGCAATGCCATATTTCACCATCCATAATTGCAAATCTATCATGAATGTGTATACTCCCAGCATCTATCAGTTTACCTATCTTAATTGAAAATCGTTCATAAATAGATTGTTTCTTTTTCTTGAACTCCTTATGACATTTTTCTAAATCACTTATTGTTTTCAGGCAAAATATAAAGATATTCATTTCATCGCTACCCTGTTTACTGGAATTTTTTCTTTCTAATTCTATTATCATGCGTCGATAATTTGACGGCGAAAAGAATTTATCTGCAAAAACAACGCTTTCGCTCTGTGAGAACGCATCCCAAAATTCTTGACTGCCCGGACTTACACCTTCTGAAACAGGTTCATCATCGGTTCCGCACACTGATTTAAAGACCAGATGACTTGTAGAAAGCTTTTCCATACCAGGAAAACATTCTCTGTCTAGTTCACGAAAGCTGTCTTTTAACTCAGCACCATTGCAATTATATTCATAACATGGCCATATAAGCTTGGGGATCAATTTTCTTTCGAATAAATTCGAGACATCAAGTTGCGGTTGCAATCTCCGTTTTTTCCCTTTGCCCATTTTTATTTTTCTCCCTCTGCTTCATCCATTCGTCTAATTTTATTATTCTGTCCTTCAATTCACCGTCAGTAACCTTATCAACAAAATCAAGCAATTCCTGAGGGTTAGGCAACTGAAGCAACATGCTGGTTCGTTCACCTATGTCATTGAGAGAATTCCCGGACAACCACACTTCATCATCAATGATAAGAAATCTGTCATGAAATACCGGTTTATCTCCTGTCATTACTTGAACCTGTATTTTATACCGTGGTTCTTTTTCTATAAAATTTTTTATTTGCATATCAATTTCATATCCAATTGTAAGTTTTGAACCATTTGCAGTTTCGAATTCAGTATAGCGATTCATTACATCCTTACTTGTCATAATTGTTATATCTACAGGTGAAGGAATTCCTAGGACAAACTTAAATAAGTCAACTGTATCGAAGAAAGGATCAATTATTATAACTTGTTTTCTCGCACTTTGTATAAGGCTTCTTATGAAATTCTCTGCTTCATTTGCAGTACCAGCATGAAATAAGCGCTGTCCATATTTATTACCAGCTTTTTTTTGTAAATACTTTGATTTTCTATAAGCAAACCGTCGCCCTAAATCTTTTACGCTATCGCTTTCATCTAGTCCTGATATCTTCCCTGCATCCTCATAGCGAGTAACATCATATGTCTTCCCCTTCGGCAAATGAACTCTTCTGACAGCATTGGCTACTCGCATATCAATGGCAAAATTCTGCCTAAAGCCACCAAAATTAGAGTATTCTAAAATACCGCGTTTACAATCATTGAGCATAAATGCAATTTCTTCTGCTTTTCCGGCAAGATCTAATACAACATACGGCTTATCTAAATCCGAAAGACTGTATTCTTTCCCATGATACACACCAAAGTGGCCACGTTCTACCATCAGCAAATTCATTCCTACAAAATCCTGTAATGTCCTGCCATTTCTCAATTCGAAGCAAATCATCAGTTTATCATTATTTTCCCCTGGTATCATGCGTTCTTCCATACTACGTATCACAGGATTCGGCAAAATCAGGTGCATGCTGCCCAATAGTTCAGGATTAGCAGATATATCCCATGCCAAGCGTTCATCCATCCAATTGCTCGGTTTTTCATATTCAGTTAAATCTAATAACAGTGGCTCTTGATCAACAGAAAAAATATGATGCATCCTGCAACAGCCCCATGATTCGGCAAGAAACGTACAAAGCATCTCCTCGCTTCTCTGTGCAGTGCTAAAAAAAGGCCACTCTGGAGTCACTTTGACATTGTTTTCTTCTTTACACAAAAGAATGCTTGTTTCGATATCATCGAGGGTTAAAGTAAACTTTCCATTTTCACGACATGAATGATAAATATCCAGTGCCTCATGGCAAGACATTTTTTTTCTGCAAAAACAAAGTTGTACATTTTTACCGCTATCACCATAAAGATAAGAAATTTTATCTATATCTGTTTCAAATGCTTCCTCTATTTCCTTTGGATACATCTCCACGGTTCCAAAGGCCAAATAACTGTCATCACCACAATCAGCCCACATCAATGTCACTAAAGAACATCCATAGTCATCATAAATTAATTTTTGAGCTATTTCTTTCGAAGCATCAGGCATTTCATCACCCCCGAACATATACTATACAGCATACAACACCGTATCATACTCACACATTGTATAATGCCTAAAAAAGAAATTGTAGTCCGGTATATACGATAAAATCAGTCCCGGCAGTTCCCATATATCCTGCGGCTTATGATACACAGAAATAGCAAGTTTTGGCTTTTGCTCACGTATAATACGTCCCGCTCCTTGCAAAGCCTCGAGTTCAGAGCCTTCAACATCCAATTTGATAAATGTTACTCTCTCATCCTTAAGCACTTCATCCAGTGCTACCACAGGAATTTTATTCCCTTTGTCAGAGTGTTCACTTACAGTTGACAAGACCCCGTCCGATTGAAATGACAAACATCCTGCTTCTTTCCATAAGCCTTTATTGATAATGCTCACATTCTGAAAATCCTTGAGCAGTTCACAGCATTTAGCAGCCATTTCATTTTCCGGCTCGAAAGCCCAGATATTTGCGTACTTTCCTTTTGTCCACTTGCAAAAAGCCAATGAAGTCACCCCATCAAAGGCTCCGCCATCCACAAATGCCTCACCTTCACTGCATGTCACAATATCAGGATCAAAATACTGCTGTGCAAGCATTTCATTTTGCCACTCACCGACTACGCAGATATTATCTTGAGAAAAGCCATTTTCCAGAAGTTGTTCCTTAATCTGCTGATAGTATAGACGAGTAGAGATTACCACGAACGCATCCGGGTATTTTTCACTTAACTCCTTTACACTGACCACCGGCAGCCCATCAACCTCTGTACCGGGAGATAATTTGTTGTCTACGAAGCAAGTCCAGCCAGCCTCCGGGAAAAAACTGCGTAACCTTCTCCCCCAAAAACCAGCTCCAAAAAGCACCTTCGGCTTATCCTCATTTTCTTGCAATGTCTTCTGTAATAGTTCACCCCCCCTGGTATTTCGTCTAACCAGGCTGTACAAATAATTCTTGTCCCCCGTCAGGCTATAAAGCAATCGTTTCTCATAAATGCAACGAGAAACATTGTCCTGCAAGCGATTATAAGTTTTCCTTATTATGTTTTCATTCACCATTTTTCCACCTTGCCATGTCCGCTTATAATGGATATGCTGCGAGACACCAAGGCGGAAAACATACATTAGTTTATTTTCTCTATAATCAGAGAACCGGCAGCATCCGGAATTGGCACACGTACAATCCGCCCCTGCTCCTTCTCAAAGCGGTCTACAGCTTTCTTTACGCCGTGAAGGTATGAATTATAATCATGCAGCATAATATAGCCACCATTATTCAAGCGGGGATAAAAATAACATAATCCATCATATATGGACTGTTCAAAATCAACGTCAAGGGAAACAAAGGCAAACTCATCCTCCAAGCCGTCCAGCGACTCCGGGAAAAGCCCCTGCTTCACTTCAATCCGGTCAGAGAAAGGCATGATGCCCATAACCCGTTCAATGTTGGTATTAGCATAGGCATATGTCTCACTCTCACCAATATTGCCGGCAGCCTGTTCCTCTTTAGCCTCCTCCTCCCTGAAACCTTCAAAGGTATCAAAGAGATATAGTTTTCTGTCCGGAAATGCATAATTCAGGTACTGAGCAAACTCACCACGGAACACGCCAAGTTCTGCAATGTTCCCAGTGATACTGCGCTCAATAATTTCTGTCACTATGAATTCCAGCGTCTTCATGCGCACAAAATCGAAACGAAACTTATCATTTGACCACTTGCGTACACCCTCCAGCGGGCGTTGCAGAATATAGTCATCCGGCAAACGTATCTCAGTTGTGCGGTGACGGATTTTCTCAGCCGTCTCCTCTCCCAGGATATCAGCCACCAGCCTGTAATCCTTATTCATATCCTGACGGATTGTGTTCAAGTAATAATATATGAACTTTGACTCATCCAGCCCAAGTTCCTGTACCTGCTCATGTACCTCCAAAGACTGCAGGATTGGCACGATGACCGCATCAAAGTCTAAGCCGCTTAATTCAGCTGGCCTGTAAACAGATGCCCCCCCCCGTAGACGCTAAGGCTTGCATCATTATCCACATAGCCTATTATTTCAAGACCACGTCCTACGAAATCAACTTCATCGAGCAAACGGCCCGTCATACGTCCCGTTCCCCAAATTAAAATCTTCTTGACCATATCTCTTACCTTCTCTTTCTGAAATTCGTATCCGTTAAATAAAAATATTACAATCTTTCCTCAACCAGATGGCATTTTCCGGTGTCCTGGCATACTCATAATACCCACGATTTTCCATCAAGGCTCTGATAGGTTCATCATTTGTGTCCATAGCTTCTGCTATGACTATCTTGAATGGATATTTTTCCATATCCCAACTGGCAAGGATACTGTAGTCCAATCCTTCTGCATCCAAAGCCAGCAAATCAGGTGCTTCGTCAAAATTATCATTCAGTATGTCATTGATATTCTTTGTCTCTATCTCATATTGCTCGCAACGCTTGCCAGCAGCCATCTTCTCCTCTGCCAGTTCTTTGACAAATGTACTGTGCCCTAGGAGTCCGGGGAAAGCGTAGAATGTTGTCCCCCCCCCATGGACATCAGCAGTAACCCCCAGCTGGCAAAGTTTATCCTCCGGGCGATACTCCTTGATAAGCTCCCAACAAAGAGGATTTGCCTCCACCAGTACTCCCCGATATCCAGGAAGCATGCGAAACTGCTCACGCAAGAGCCAGGTATTGTTTCGCATGACAGGATGGCAGACACCAATTTCCAGATAGCTGAGAGAAGTCAGCCCCAACTGGCGCACAGCCATCAAGGCCAGGAAATCTTCGCAGGTCTTGGCATTCATTTGCTGAACACCGATACCCGGCTCCAATTCCACATCCAGCAAGGGATAAATGATTGTATCCACATTTTCCGTCATATGATGCACTATCTGGCCAAGTATTTCCTTTTCATAAATGGCATAAATGATTATAAGCACCCTGCCCGTCAGGCCAGCCAAGGCATTTTCATTCTTTATCGGTATGCCGAAAACAGTCTGCCCTGCTTGCTTGCCAGTTCCATCCACAAGAAATTCAATATCAAAATAATCACGCCTGTAGTTCATCTTGAAAATAGGCCCCGTACCCCAGCCTATGATATGGTCATACTTGCACTGTATTTCTTTTGTCTCTGTATGCTGCAAATATTTCACTGTAAGCGCTCCTCAATCCAATCCGCCACCCGCTCACTGGCGTGACCGTCCTCCACCATGCCCGTTTCCTGGAACAACCTCTCCATTTTATCCCGGTAAATCTGCTCGTCAAACGTCGCTAAGGACTTTGCAAGCTCTTCATTGGTCTCTGCCAATGGGAAAGGTAACTCCCTCAGATTCCACAAGAGCTTTCCCCTCTCCGCTTCATACTCACCATAATCATCAGCATAAATCAATACAGGAACGCCCATCACAGCCGCATCAAAGGCTGCACTGCTGTAGTCGGTGAGAAAAGCATCGCAACCAGCCAGAATTTCATACATATCATCAATTTTGCTAACGTTTACAAGACGTTCTGCCTGAGCATGGCTCTCTATATGTCTCACTGTCATTTGCGGATGGAGACGCAGAAAGACATACCATCTGCCACCGAAACGGCTTTCAAGTGCTTTTACAAGCCTGCCGTAATCAGGTGAATGGCTATCCTCTCCCAGCCTGCGTTCTATGCCTTGGCTCCCGCCTCGAAAAGTCGGAGCGTACATCATTATCCTTGCATCACGTGGCAGCCCAAAGCGCCGCCTAACCTCATCCCGTTCCTTTTCTGTACGATTCACCAATACATCGCAACGTGGGGAACCGATGCGCAGAACAGGCCCGGCATAGAGCATTCCCCTTGGCAGTGTCTTGTCGTACCAATCAGAGTTTGAAAGCACATAATCAATGAGATCTGAGTCATGCTGGCTGACAAGCTGTGCAATGCGGGAAAAACTAGCACCCCGGTCAAAGCAGGTGGGCTTGAAGCCAAGCTTGGCATGCCATGTCTGCAAATACACCTGTCCTGGCCGTTTCCTCACTTCTAGCTGCTTACGGCTGTTGTCTATCCATACCTTAGCAGTGGATAGCTCAAAGGCACGGTTTTCCAAGGTGTTCTCCACCTTCCTGATTCCCACCGGAAACTCTTTTGTCATATCATTGACCAGCCATACGAGGTCACAGTCTCTATGTCGCCTAAGCAGTTCCAAGGCAATATACTTCGGATTGCATGTGAACCCTGTGGTTCCTTCGATAGCAGTAAAAACAATTTTACGAGGATTTATCGGCAGATGGCGGCAACGCTCGAAAGCCATGCTCTGCTCTTCTGCCTCATGCAAACGCTGCTTGATATATTCTTCCTCATCCATCTGCCGTCACACCTCACATAAAGGATTCCATCGTATACTTAAAAGCCTCTCTCAGCCCCACCTGAGGCTGCCACCCCAGTGCCTTGATCTTGTCCACATTCATGATTGCCAAATGGAAGGGCAGATATTTAAGTTTTGCAGCCTTAGCATCAAAAGTCACTTTAGCCTTTTGATTTGGGTCAAGGCTGGCTATCAGCTCTGCTATCTCCCGAATGCTAGCAAGATTGTCCAGATTAGCCACATTGTAAAAATGGCTCTCTTCCGTACCTCTATCTATGCCCTTGGTGGCTGCTATCAACATAGCTCCCACTGCATCTGCCACATAAGTGTATGTACGGGAAGCACTCCCATCGGAATGCAGCACAATATCGCGCCCAGACAGCACATCATCCATGAATTCGGCAAAAGCACGCCCGTCTTTCAACGAAATTCCCGGGCCAAAGGTGTGGCACATACGCACCCCCACATAGGGCACTCCATATTGGGCTTCATAAGATGCCAGCATGGTCTCACACAAACGCTTAGCCTCCGGATAGCAGGCTCTGGCAGTTTCCATCTGCATAGGACCAATATCGCTTTCTAGGATCTTACTTTCATCAGTCCAGGAACCATAGACCTCCACAGTGGAGACATAAAACACCTTGCTCTGCTTGCTCTTAGCGAGTTCCAGCACATTCCGCGTACCCATCACATGTGCCCAAAGCGTATCAACAGGAGCACTGGTAAAATCTACGGGAGCTGCTGGACCGGCGGTATGGAAAATATAGTCCAACGCACCATCAATGACCAACGGCTCTGTAATATCCTGCACTAATGTATGTACATTGGGCAGGGATAGTGTCTCCCCCAGCACAGTCTTCAGTTTGGCTTCATTTCTTGCCATCGCTATAACATTCAGGCTCAAGTTCCAGTCTATATCAGCCTTGCTGAATGCCTCGACCAGGTACATCCCCAGCCTGCCCGTAGCTGCCGTAACCAAGACAGTCTTATTGCGAAACTTCTCCCAGTCTATGGGGTTCTTCAAGATTATGTCTATGTCACGCTGTCCAACCATACTCCATGTCCCCCTTAAAGACCGAATATAAACTTGTTTTCCTCAAGTTCAAGCATGGCTCGCAAGATATAGAAATCTTCTGGCGTTGTCACCTTGAGATTTACATTTTGCTCTTTAACCAGATAAGGACGACCACCTTCTGCCGCATAGAGCATAGCCGCATCCAGAAGCGGCATCCCTTGGTATTCTTCCGGAGCTGCAGCAGTGAATGTTTGGGACAAGATTCCAAAGCGGAATGTCTGTGGCGCAGTCATGGTATATGTATCCGCCCTTTTCTTGAAATCCTCTATTCCTGCCTGCTCACCTGCTGTGACTACAACTGACTCTGTCACAGGATGCACAGTGACAGCGCAGCCATACTCTTTGGCAATACGTATATTCTCCCGGACAACTGCCTCTGAAATCAGTGGCCTCACACCATCATGCACAATGACAATATCATCATCAACAGCTCCAAGCTGACGGATGGTATCCAAACCACGTCGCAAACTGGCCTGACGATCGTTACCGCCAGATATTACGCGCTCTACCTTATGTATATGGTACATATCCAGCAATTCTTCCATGTACTCCACATAGGCTCCATGGCAAGGAATAATAATCTTGTCAATATCAACCATATTGGCAAACTTCTCAAGCGTGTATATGATAATCGGTTTGTTCTGTAACTTCAGGAACTGCTTAGGTAGTCCTCCATTTCTCATTCTCTGGCCTACACCAGCTGCTAATATAATTGCATAATTCACATCAACCCGCCCCTACCTGTTGCCTTTTGTCTAGCTCATAGAGTCGCATCCACCACTCGTCTCCAATTATCCGGGCAATCTATAATGATAGTCTCCACACCTATATTTTCATCTGCATCTGCTCCCTGCATTCTCACTTGTTTCTTTCCGCCAGAAACTTCTCCATCACTTCCGCCATGGCAATGCTTTCGCTCCTGGTGAGCTTGAAGTCTTCTCCGTCCCTGGTGCCATTGATGGCTGCCACAAAGTCGGCAAGTTCGTAACGGAGGCCGTCACCCAGGTATTTCGTGTAGTTCTTCTCATTTTGGGTGAAGTCTTCATAGCAAATCTCAAAGCCTTCTGTTTTCCACCAAGGGGATGGTACGAGGATATAACCGCCGGTGCCGGAGATCAGGAGCTGGCCTTCGCTCTTGACATTGATGCCTGTCTTGGAGGTGGCGATGGCCTTGCCGTAGTCGAAATGCACCTTGGTGTAGATATCCACGCCATTGGGTGCGCAGAAGCTGCGGAAGCTGATGCTTTTATAGTTCGCCCCCAGCAGCTTGATTATGGGCAGCAGGGTATAGCTGCCATATTCGGTGAAGCTGCCACCGTAATCTGCATTGGTAAATTCCCTGACCTCCTTGTCCGGGATGATTCTGGTAAAGGCTGCCTCCACATCCTTGATTTCCCCGATTACGCCGCTTTTGGCCATACTGAGCAGGCGGATGAAGCCTGGGGCGTAAGCGGTTTTGACAGCTTCCATCAGTACCAGATGCTTGGCTCTGGCCAGGTCGAAAAGTTCTTCAGCCTCGGCTTTTTTCAGCGCCAGAGGTTTTTCGCAGAGTACATGCAGTCCATGCTCCAGAGCTTTCTTCGCGTATTCATAGTGCAGCTCATGAGGCAGGGCGATGTTCACGGCATTGACCTTGGAGAATAATTCCTCTATGTCATCCGTGGCAAAGGCCAGTTCATGTTTGTCCCTAAATGTTTCGGCTTTGTCAAGATTGTGGTTGTAAACGCCCTCTACGCTGAGTCCGCTGACAAAGTGCGATTCGGGTATGAAACGGTTCGCGATACGCCCTGCCCCCACCAGGCCCAAGCGTATGAGTTCATAATTTTCCCGGCGAATCATGGTGCTGGAAATGCCCCGGGTGCGCTCCAGATAGACGACCTTACAATATTCATTCAGGTAGTCGAATTTTCCCACCCAGTCGGAACCGAGGACGAAAATGTCTGCATGGTACTTCTGGATATCCTCTATTTTTTGCCCTACATGATCCTCAATGATGATCTTGTCCGCAAAGCCCGTTTCCTTCACATGCTCGATGCGATCCATCAGGGAGTCCACTACGTTCAGCTTGCCACGGTTCTCGTCAAAATGCTCCGTGGTCACGCCGACTATCAAATAGTCTCCCAGAGCCTTGGCTCTCTTGAGCAGGTTGTAGTGGCCCTCATGGAAGAGGTCGTAGGTGCCGTAGGTTATGACTTTGGTCACTTCTTCATCCTCCTGGCCAGTAATAACTGCATGGCATATCTGTGTATTTTCTCTCCTGCTGTGCCGTCGATATTGGCGGCGATTTCGCTGTAGGCGGCTATCTGTTTCTCCCTGTCATGCAGGCCCCCTTGGATATTTCCGCTCAGCAGGCCTTCCAAAGAATTGAAGGCGCTTTCCTCACAGCCGTAGCGCAGCCACTCGGACAGTTCGGCATAGCCTGCCGGCTGCCTTGCCAGATCATCCTCCTCCAGTGTCAGCGGTATTTCGTCGGCAGTCTCCTGCCCAAAGTCCAGAGCATAAAGGCGGCGTTCCTTGGCATAGAAGAATCTGCATCTGCCATAGCCCGTGGGCTGCCAGAAGAGGCCTACATAACCCACAAAGAGATAGCCTTCCATATCATAGAGGCTGCAGTCGAATGGTGCCTCCCATTTGCTCATCTTGCCGCTCTCCCGGTCAATGCTGACAAACATATTGCCACGGTTCGGAGCCAGGATTGCGTGCCGGGGATCTGGGAAGGCAACCGATGAGAACGGCGTTTGCCCCGTGGCTGCGCCGTAGTTCGCATCCACGGCCTGAAAGCCTTCGGGCAGGCCGTCATATTCGCTGACCTTGCCGCTGTCCGGCTCCCAGCAAACCACATGGCCGCCATACCAAGGCAGGAACCACAGTTCATCATCATGCACAGACACAGTCGAGCATCCCCCGGCCAGCGGCAGATTCACAAAGCTCATGGCCAGGGTCTCTGCATCCAGGAGCATCACTGTATTGCCCAAGGGCGTGGTCATAATCAGTTTGCCCTGCCAGACATTGCTACCGCCGACATGCCAGACACCGTTTTGATTTGCAGTAAAAAATTCCCGTATATCCATTTCCTGTCCGGTACTGCGTACCTTGTCCAGGTAAACCGTTTCATCAGTCTGAGTGTCATAGCGCACTATGGCCGGATAGCGGAAGGGCACCAGGAACAGGTAGCGGTCGGCCGTGCTCCACGCTGCTGCGAAGGCACCAGGCTGCCCCTCGAAAGGGTTCAGGGGAATCTGTCTGGCAGTTCCTCCCTCTTTTAGTTCCAGGATATCCAGGCCATTGGCAGGACAGGCATAGGCCTTGCCGCCGATTTCCAAGACCTGACTGTGATAGTAAGCAGAATGCCAGCGGGAGAAATGACCGAAATACCTGTAATGATGATCGTGGTTCTCCGCATGATAGAAATTGCCGTTTTCCGTGACCAGCCAATCCTCGCAGCTCAGATTGGCAAAGTTGAAGATTTCTCCACGCCAATCCCCTGCCCGTGGCGGCTCATTTAACCAGTTCTTCAATAAAAATTCCTGCTTGCCCGCCACACCGAAGAGAGAAGTGACACTGGTACCTGCGTCTCCTATGTAGACATCGCAGAGGGCAATGGTCTGTTCTATGTCCGGAGTATCATCGTAGATGCCCCAGCCTTCTTCTATGTACTGTGCTTTCAGCTCCAGGAACTCCTGATACAGCCAGGGTCGCATGGAGCGCATGGTGTCCTCCATCAAGGGATGAGGACGCCAGAGCAGGCAGGCCTCAGGATGGCGCTTGAAGGTGTCAAACACATAGCGCATCTTTTTCAGGAAACGCGGCGTATTCTCCAATAGCCCGCTCAGACTGGTATTGTAGAAGTATACCTTCCTGCCATGCATCCTATCGCTCCAAGCCTCCGGCACAGGCGGCGGTGACTGGCAGCAACGGATAACCTTGTCGAACTTAGGTGAGCCTAGTGCCTTTATCTTCCAATCCGGAATGACAGGCGCAAAGAAACGGCGCAGAAACTCCGCCTGGATGACGATGCAGTCATAGTTTTCATATGCTTTGCACCAGCCCTGGCCCTCCAACATGCCGCCGGAAGTGGCGTAATAAGGCACATACATCACCACGGATGCATATTTACGCAATTCAAAAGAGTAATAACGCGGGTCAATGGAAGTGGCCATGTTGCCATCATCATAAGGGTAGTATGTATAGACTATATCAGGCATCTCCTGTGCCAGGTCGAAAGTCTCATTGTCTACAATAGGCACATAAGGCGGTAGCCTGTCCCCCTCATAATGCCGCTGTCCCAGGCTCTGGTCAGGATTGCGCTCGAAATACGGGATGGGCACGACAATGGCCTCGCAACCGGGGTCTGCATCCGCTGCCCGCCACACGCTTTCCAGTGAGTCCCACATGCTGGCCTTATACGGCAGGAACACTACCACTTTTTTGAAGTGTTTCTCCTTGCTAGTCTCAGCAATAATATGCTCCAAGAGCTCCTTGCACAGCCCCACAATCTCTCCGGCATCTTTTCCGGCTTCCCCGGAGAGTATCTGCTTAACAGCCATGATAAGTCCGTCATACACTTCACCGTATTTGGCATAATTACTCTCGGTCAGTCCCTGCTGACAGAGCTCCCTGGCCTCTTCCAGACTGTGAAGCACCGGGCGCAGTTTCTGTGGATGAGCGGTGGCTGCCATGGTTGTGGTCATGTATATAAATTTCAACTTGGATAGGAGCCTGCTTTTGATGGCCATGGGATTCATCTCCTGGAAAATTTATCACTATTATTAGCCGAGCACCTTAAGCTTCTTGTTTTAGGAGGCTTCGGGCGTGTATCTGTTTTTATATGGATTATGGAAAAAGATTGTATCCGAATACCTGGTCTCCAAATCCACACCCACATATCATGATGCAGGAATTATCTCAAAAGGTATAGCTTTTAAGATAATATTCCACAACAAGAGCAATATTTCCTCCCTAAAAATAGAAAAGTTTCAAGGGGAGTAAAATAAAAGCCCAGAAACAGGATACCTTCCCAATTTCTGAGCTCTTGCTTCTATCCTTCTTTTAAAGAGTCTTGAGGATTTCTTTGACCTTCTCCAGATACTCCTCCCGGCTGCAGGTGATGACCTCGCCGGTCTTGCGGATCTTGAGCTCGATAGTGCCTTCCTCCACGGCCTTGGGGCCGATGGTGACGCGGAGGGGGTAGCCGATGAGGTCGCAGTCCTTGAACTTCACCCCGGCCCTCTCCTTGCGGTCATCCAAGAGCACATCTATACCCTCTTTCTTCAGCTCGGCATAGATTTCCTCGCCGTAGGCCAGCTGGTCGTCCTTCTTGGCATTGACCACTGCCACTACTGCCTCGAAGGGAGCGATGGCTCTAGGCCAGACAATGCCGTCTGCGTCATTGTGCTGCTCGATGGCGGCGGCCATGGTGCGGCCTACGCCGATGCCGTAGCAGCCCATGACCAGGGGCTGCTCCTTGCCTGCTTCGTCAAGGAAGGTAGCCCCCATGGCCTCGCTGTACTTGGTGCCCAGGGTGAAGACCTGGCCGGCCTCGATGCCTCTGGTCATGGTGAGGGGGGCGCCGCACTTGGGGCAAGCATCTCCCTCGGCTACCATGCGGATATCCGCCACAGTGATGGCATCCTTGTTGAAGTCACGCTCCGGGGTCACATTCTTGTAGTGGGTATCCACCTCGTTGGCGCCGGTTACAGCGTTGTACATGTGCATCACCGTGTGGTCAACGATGACCTTGATGCCCTCCTTTATGCCGATGGGGCTCATGAAGCCGGGGCAACCGCCTGCAGCCTGGATAGCTGCATCCTCTGCCATGGTGAGCTCCTGGGCATCCTCTATGAGGTTGATGAGTTTCACCTCATTCACCTCATGGTCGCCACGGACGAAGGCCAGCACCAGCTCACCCTTGTCCGTCTGGTAGGCGATGGCCTTGATGGTCTTGGCCGTGGGCACCTGCAGGAACTCAGCCAGCTTCTCGATGGTATTGGTGCCGGGAGTGGCCACCTTTTCCAGGGGCAGCATTTCTTCCTTTTCAGCCACGATGGCCTTCAACTCGGCCTTCTCATCGCTGGCGGCATAGTCGCACTTGGAGCAGCAGGCAATGCTGGACTCGCCCGCCTCGGCCAGCACTGTGAACTCGTGGGAGTGGCCGCCGCCGATGGCGCCGTTATCTGCCTCCACAGGACGGAACTCCAGCCCGCAGCGGGTGAAGATGCGGCTGTAGGCATCGTACATCTTCTGATAGGACTCGTTCATGCCCGCTACATCCTTGTCAAAGGAGTAGAGATCCTTCATGATGAACTCACGGCTGCGCATGAGGCCAAAGCGGGGACGGCGCTCGTCCCGGAACTTGTCCTGGATCTGGTACAGCATCAAGGGCAGCTGCTTGTAGGAGCGCACCTCGTCCCGCACCAAGGCAGTGATCATCTCCTCATGGGTGGGGCCCATGCAGAACTCGCGGCCATGGCGATCCTTCATGCGCATCATCTCGGCGCCATAGGCTGCCCAGCGGCCGCTTTCTTCCCACAGCTCCGAGGGCTGCAGGATGGGCATCATGATTTCCTGGCCGCCGGCGGCGTCCATTTCCTCCCGGATGATCTGCTCGATCTTGCGGATGGTGCGCCAGCCCAAAGGCAGGAAGTTGTACATGCCGCCTGCAGACTTTCTCATAAGGCCTGCCCGGTACATGAGCTGATGGCTGACGATCTCAGCCTCGGCAGGAGTATTGCGCAGGGTAGGCGCGTATAAATTGCTTGCTCTCATTTTTTCTTTCGTTCCTCCAGTATTGCATCTATTTCCTTGAAAAGCTCTGTTACCAGTTCGCTTTCGGGGACTTTCCTGACA
The DNA here is from genome assembly GCA_902780915.1 of Pseudoselenomonas ruminantium. Classification (GTDB taxonomy): domain Bacteria; phylum Bacillota; class Negativicutes; order Selenomonadales; family Selenomonadaceae; genus Selenomonas_B; species Selenomonas_B ruminantium_B. Next base: position 63,800 of record CACZHK010000001.1, read on the forward strand.
ATCTCTCCCTTGCGGAAGACCAGGCCTTCCCCCTTGCCGCCGGCGATGCCCACATCGGCGCCGCGGGCCTCACCGGGGCCGTTCACTACGCAGCCCATGACGGCTACCTCGATAGGCTCAGCGATGCCCTCCAGCTTCTTTTCCACCTGCGCCGCAATGGCAGGCAGGTCGATGCTGGTGCGGCCGCAGGTGGGACAAGCCACCAGGGTAGGCCCATATTCCTTCAGCCCCAGGGCTTTCAGGATTTCGTTGGCCACCTTCACTTCCACCACCGGGTCTCCCGTGAGGGAAATGCGGAAGGTATCGCCAATGCCCTCTGCCAGCAGGGAGCCTATGCCCACAGCGGACTTGATGATGCCCGTGTTGGGCGTGCCCGCCTCGGTGATGCCCAGATGCAGGGGATAATCCACCTTTTCGCTCATGAGGCGGTAGGCAGCCAGGGTCATGGGCACATCGTGAGCCTTGAGGGAAATCTTCATATCATAGAAGCCCTGCTGCTCCAGGATGCGCACATGCTGCAGGGCGGATTCCACCAGCCCCTCGGGGGTCACGCCGCCGTGTTTTTCCAGAATCTTCTTGTCCAGAGAGCCAGCGTTCACCCCGATGCGAATGGGGATACCGTGGGCCTTGGCTTCCTGCACCACGGCTCTGACTTTCTCCTCCCCGCCGATATTGCCCGGATTCAGCCGCAGGCCTGAGATGCCCTGACGGATGGCCTCCAGGGCCAGCTTGTAGTCGAAGTGAATATCTGCCACCAGGGGCACCTTCACTTCCTTGATGATGTTGCCCAGATTCTCGGCCGCCGCCATATCCGGCACCGCCAGCCGCACGATATCGCAGCCTGCGGCGGTGAGCGCCTTGATCTGCTGCACCGTGGCTTCTGTGTCCGTGGTCTTGGTATTGGTCATGGACTGGACAGAGATGGGCGCACCGCCGCCGATGGCTACGCTGCCTATATGTATCTGCCGTGTTTTCTTTCTCTCAAACACTTTTTAGCCTCCTGTGAATACCCGCATGATATCGTTGGCCGTGGCAAAGAGCATCAAGAGGATCAGCAACCCTACCCCCACGCTCTGCATATAGTAGAGAGCCTTGGGCGAAAGGGGCTTGCCCCGCACTGCCTCGATGCAGAGAGTGATGAAGTGGCCGCCATCCAGAGCAGGGATGGGGAAAAGGTTCACCAGTCCCAGGTTGATGCTCAGGAAAGCCGTGAAGTTCAGCAGGGGCACGATGCCCATCTGGGCCACTTCCCCTGCCATCTGAGCCACGCCGATGGGGCCAGCCAGGTCCTTGCCGGAAAGCTCCAGCAGAAGCCTGTAGAGGGCATCAACCATCATATACATGAGATAGCCCGTCTTCTGCACTGCCATGACGGCAGCATCCACCAGGCCCACATCCTTGTGCTCAAGGGCATTCATGACCCCTACCACATTGCGTTTGGAACTCTTGTCATAGGTGGGAGCCACCTCAAACTTCAGTTCCTCTACCCCACGCTGCACAGTCATGGCCAGGGGTGTCCCCTCCTCACTGGCCTGGACAGCCTCGGTGAACTCCGTCCAGGTGGCAATGGCCTTGCCGTCAATGGCAATGACCTTGTCCCCGTCTCGCAGGCCTGCCTCATAGGCCGGCTTGCCTGCCATCACCGTGCCCAGCACAGGCTCCGGATTCGGCGTGGAAACGCCGGAGAAAAAGAAGATGCCAAAGAAAAGGAAGATGGGCAGCAGGAAGTTCATGAAAACCCCTGCCAGGATCACCACCATGCGGTGCCCCACCGGGCGCTCGCAGTAGCCCCGCTCCCCGGCATCATTGTCCTCGGGATTCATGCCCGCGATGTCGTTGAAGCCACCCAGTGGCACCACGCGGATGGAGTAGACTGTCTCTCCTCTCTTGACAGAGAAAAGCTTCGGCCCGAAGCCGATGGCAAACTCGTCCACCCGCATCCCCGCCAGCTTGGCGGTGATGAAGTGCCCCAGCTCATGCACCAGTACCAGCAGACCTAAAACGAAAATAGTGGCTGCTATAGTAATTAACATTCTTTCACCGTCCTTAGCCTTCCCCTCAAGGGGAAGGCAGAAGTCGCTTATCACTGCTTTTTCAAAAGCGTTCTGGCAAATTCCCTTGCCCACTTATCCTCTTCAAAGAGCTCCTCCAGTTCCGGCTCCAGGATGGTCTCACGCTTCAGCATGGTTTCCTCGATGATGTCGTAGATATCCAGGAAGTAGATGTCGCCAGAGAGGAAAGCCGCCACTGCCACCTCGTTGGCAGCGTTGAAGATGCAGGGCATGGTGCCGCCGATCTTGCCTGCTTCATAAGCGAACCTGAGTCCCTTGAAGGTCTCCATATCCGGCTCCGCGAAGGTCAGATCCTTCATCTGCCAGAAATCCAGCCGGGGCCAGGAGGCGCTCTGCCTCTCGGGATAGGTCAGGGCATACTGGATGGGCAGGCGCATATCCGTGCTGCCCAGCTGGGCCATCACCGCCCCGTCCACGAACTGAATCATGGAATGGATGATGCTCTGGGGGTGCACTACCACCTGTATCTGGTCATAGTCCACATCGTAAAGCCACTTGGCCTCGATGACCTCCAGCCCCTTGTTCACCAGGGAAGCTGAGTCCACGGTGATTTTCCTGCCCATATTCCAGGTGGGATGGGCCAGTACCTGCTCGACCGTTGCCTTGCCTATCTGCTCCCGCTTCTTGCCCCGGAAAGGGCCGCCGGAGCAGGTCAATAGCAGCTTTTCAATCTTGGAGCTCTGCTCCCCCTGCAGGCATTGGAAGAAGGCGCAGTGCTCGCTGTCTACAGGCAGGAGCCTCACTCCCTGCTCCTTCACCTTGCGGGTCACCAGCTCACCTGCCACCACCAGGGTTTCCTTGTTGGCCAGGGCAATGTCCTTTTTTGCTTCCAGCGCCTTCATAGTAGGCTCAAGGCCTGCAAAGCCCATCATGGAGGTGACCACCGTCTGGACATCGCCATAGGCGGCAGCGTCAATAAAGGCCTGGCGGCCTCCCGCCAGTTCCGTCCTGCCCTGGTAGCGGGACTTCAGTCTCTGGTAGGCAGACTCATCGGAGAGCACTGCCAGTTCCGGCTGGAACTCCTCAATCTGCTTTTCCAGCAGTTCATCGCTGGCATTGGCCGCCAGCACCGACACATGGAAAAGCTCAGGGTGCTCCCGCACCACATCCAGGGTCTGGGTGCCGATGGAGCCTGTGGAGCCAAGGATGGCTATATTCTTGCAGGTCATGCGCAAAACTCCTCCTTTTTAGTAGGTCAGCAGATAGTAAGCCATGCTGAAATAGTAGACCAGGGGAGCAGTGAAAAGGACGCTGTCGAAGCGATCCCACACGCCGCCGTGTCCCGGAATGATATTGCCGGAATCCTTGATGCCCGTTTCTCTTTTAGCCACAGACTCCACCAGATCCCCCACCGTGGCAAAGACGGCGATCAGCGCCCCCAAGACTGCCATCAGAGGCAGTGGCCAGCCAAAGAAAGCTCCCAGAGCCGCAATGGTGAGCGTAGTGCCCACCACTGCTCCCACCGCGCCCTCAATGGTCTTGTTGGGGCTGATGGAGGGACAGAGCTTGTGCCTGCCAAGGGCAGACCCCACAAAGTAGGCAAAGCTGTCACTGGCCCAGGTGCCGATAAACATCACCCACACCAAGGCGCAGCCTGGTTCAAAGGACCCCAGGCTGGTGACCAGCTGGGGCATATCCTGGCCAAAATTCCTGAGCAGGATCAGATGGGCAAAGGGCAGGCCAATATACAGCATCCCCACCGCAGACAAAGCCGCCCCCCTGAAGGTGACTTTCCCATGGAAGAAGACCGTCTGCAGGCAGATAGCCAGCACGAAGAAGGTAATGAAGGCCGTCATGCCCAGCCCCTCGTGGCGGGCGCTCAGCAGCAGGTTGATGATGCCCAGAAGCCCCAGCCAGGAGGTCAGATGCTCCCCCTGCTGGCTGAAAGCCTTGTCATATTCCCTCCAAGCCAGCATCGCCAGGACAAAGGCGGCAATCTCAAAGGCCAGCCCCCCGGTCTGGATGATCAAGGCGGCAATGGCAATGCCAATGACGCCGGTTATGATTCTAGTTAACAAATGAACAGCTCCTTACTTCAATCCTCCGAAGCGGCGGTCGCGCTTGGCAAAAGCCGTCATGGCCGCCACAAAGTCAGCCGGGGTGAACTCCGGCCAGTTTTTCTCCGTGAAATAGAACTCCGCATAGGCAGACTGCCACAGCAGGAAATTGCTGAGGCGCTGGTCGCCGCTGGTGCGGATCATGAGATCCACCGGCGGGTCCCCTGCCGTATCCAGCAGGCTCTCCACCAGCGCTTCGTCTACTTCCTCCGGCTTCAGCTCCCCGGCAGCAGCCCGGGCGGCCACGGCCTGCATCACCCGCAACAGTTCGTCCTGGCCGCCGTAGTTGGCCGCCACATTGAAGTGGATTCCCGTATTGTGCGCCATGAGCTTTTCTGCATCCTCCATCTGCCGTTGCAAGCTCTTGGGCATGCCTTCCTTCTTGCCCAGGAAACGGATGCGCACATTGTCATTGTGCATTTCCTCCAGCTCTTTGGCCAGATACTCGGCAAAGAGCTTCATGAGGAAGTCCACCTCAGCGGTGGGACGCTTCCAGTTCTCGGTGGAGAAGGCATACACCGTCAGGGCATCAAGCCCCAGTCCGATGGCGGTGCTGAGGATGCCCTTCAGAGTCTTGACCCCGGCCTTGTGGCCCGCAGTGCGGATAAGTCCCTGTCCCTTGGCCCATCGGCCATTGCCATCCATGATCACCGCCACATGGCGAGGCAGCTTCTCCCATTCGATGGGAGCAAAGAGCGGGTCATCCCGCCCCGGGATTTCCTTGTAGGCATCTGCGCTGCCAAATATTTTTTTCCACATATATGTGAACCCCTTGGCTTGAAATTCAAAATAGCATAAAGGCAGGCCCCTCTCGATATGCGAGAAGGGCCTGCCCTGCAGGATTTCGTCCAGCTTCTCCTCAATCTCAATGATTATTCCGGAGCAGAGATGGCCGATACAGGGCAGCCTGCTGCGCAGGCGCCGCACTCGACGCACTTATCTGGATCGATCTCGTAATGAGCGCTGCCTTCGCTGATAGCCTCCACGGGGCAAGTAGCCGCGCAAGCGCCGCAGGAAATGCAGTCATCACCGATCTTGTATGCCATTGTCTTACACCTCCTTATCTTGATGTCCCTCAGACCGTAGGAATTACCTTGGCCCCCAGGGTCACCTTGATGCCCTGCTCTTGCTCTCGCACCCGCAGGACGTACAGACGGCTTTCGTCTGTCTTGAAAAAATCACGCGTAGGGCGTGTGATTTCCCATTCGTAAGAGATGCCCGACTTCTGCAGGAGTTCTTCTGCCTCCTGCCAGGGCAGGGCAAGAATATCACGGCAGTCCATCAGACTTCCATGACCTCTTTTTCCTTGGCAGCCCGGGCAGAATCCACCAGCTTGATGTACTTGTCCACCAGCTTCTGCACATCTTCCTGGCCCTTCTTGGACTCGTCTTCGGTGATTTCCTTGGCCTTCTCCAGCTTCTTGATAGCCTCGTTGCCATCGCGGCGCACATTGCGCATAGCCACCTTGGCCTCCTCAGCCTTCTTGTTCACCGTCTTGACGATTTCCTTGCGGCGTTCCTGGGTAGGCTGCGGGATGGACAGGCGGATGGCAGTGCCATCGGAGTTCGGGGACAGGCCCAAGTCGGACTTCATGATAGCCACTTCAATGTCATGGAGAATGGTCTTCTCCCAGGGCTGGATGACAATCATATGGGGCTCAGGCACTGAAACCTTGGCCACCTGGTTCACAGGGGTGGGAGTGCCATAGTACTCCACCATGACCTTGTCCAGCAGGGAAGGAGTGGCGCGGCCAGCGCGGAGACTGCCGAACTCGCGCTTGACGGCTTCCAGGGATTTCTTCATGCGTTCTTCTTCATTTGCCAGGATTTCTTTTACAGTTGCCATTACTCTTTCCCTCCTACGGTGGTGCCAATCTCCTCACCCAGAGCTGCCCGGGCGATGTTTTCATGGTCGTCGATATTGAAGACCACCAGCTGGATCTTGTTGTCCATGCAGAGACTGGTAGCGGTGGAGTCCATCACTGCCAGGCCCTGATTCAGGATATCGATATAGGCCAGATGGTCATACTTCTTGGCGTTGGGGTTCTTGTTGGGGTCGGAATCATAGATGCCATCGGTGCCCTTCTTGGCCATGAGGATGACATCTGCCTCCACCTCAGCTGCCCGCAGGGCAGCAGTAGTATCGGTAGAGAAGTAAGGATTGCCCGTACCTGCACCGAAAATCACCACCCGGCCCTTTTCCATATGGCGGATGGCCTTGCGACGGATATAAGGCTCTGCCACCTGACGCATCTCAATGGCAGTCTGGACACGGGTATCCACGTCCATCTTCTCCAGAGCATCCTGGAGCGCCAGGGAATTCATGACCGTAGCCAGCATGCCCATATAGTCAGCAGAAGCACGGTCCATGCCCTTGGCGCTGCCAGAAAGGCCACGCCAGATATTGCCGCCACCCACTACGATAGCCACATCCACACCGCGGTCGCGGATGATCTTGATCTGCCTGGCAATATCCTCTACTACCTCAGGGTTGATGCCAAACCCCTGGTCACCGGCCAGGGACTCACCGGACAGTTTCAGCACCACGCGTTTATATTTAGCTGTTTCCAAAGCAAACCCTCCATCTATTAAGTTTCACTATCTGCCATTATACCATAAATGTATGTTTTGCCATAGAAAAAATTATTTGCCTTTCGCCTTGGGCAGAGTGCCATCCAACTCCAGTATCATATCCCGCAGCTCTGCCGCACGCTCGAATTCCATAGCCCTGGAAGCCTGCTGCATTTCCTTCAGCAGGGACTTCACGAGATTCTCCTTATCCTTCTTGGTGAGCTTCTTCTTTGGCTTTCGGTCACCGTTCGCAGTATAGGAAGCCATGGTCTCTGCCACCAAGGTAGTCTCTATCAAAGGCTTGATGGGCTTCTTGATGGTCTTGGGCACGATGCCATGAGCCTTGTTGTAGGCCTGCTGGATTTCCCTGCGGCGCTCCGTCTCATCAATGGCCCGCTTCATGGAATCGGTGACACGGTCAGCATACATGATGACCCGCCCGTTGGCATTGCGGGCCGCCCGACCGATAATCTGAATCAGAGAAGTGTCGGAGCGCAGGAATCCCTCTTTGTCAGCATCCAGGATGGCAATCAAGGATACCTCCGGCATATCCAGCCCCTCGCGCAGGAGATTTATGCCCACCAGCACATCGAACTCCCCTGCCCGCAGATCGTGGATGATCTCCGCCCTCTCGATGGTGGCGATATCCGAGTGCAGGTAGCGTACCTTGATGCCTATTTCCTTGAAATAGTCCGTGAGATTCTCTGCCATCTTCTTGGTGAGGGTAGTCACCAGCACCCGCTCATCCCGCTGGATTCTCAGCTTGATTTCTGCCAGCAGGTCATCGATCTGCCCCTCCAGGGGACGCACCTCAATCTCCGGGTCAAGCAGGCCTGTGGGGCGGATAATCTGCTGGGCCACCTGCTGGGCCTGCTCCTGCTCGTACTTGCCCGGAGTTGCAGAAACATAGATGATCTGATTGATGCGGGCAGAGAACTCCTCAAAGGTCAGTGGCCTGTTATCAAAGGCCGAGGGCAGGCGGAAGCCATTTTCCACCAAGGACACCTTGCGGCTCCTGTCTCCCGCGTACATGGCATGAATCTGGGGCAGGGTCACATGGGACTCGTCAATGACGATGAGGAAATCTTCTGGGAAATAGTCCAGCAGGGTATAGGGAGCATCCCCTGCCTTGCGCCCTGTCAGATGCCGGGAATAGTTCTCGATGCCGGAGCAGTAGCCCATTTCCTGCATCATTTCCAAATCATAGTTGGTGCGCTGCTCCAGCCGCTGGGCCTCCAGCAGTTTCCCCTGCTCCCGCATTTCCGCCAGCTGCTCATCCAGTTCCGTCCGGATATCCGCCATGGCCCGCTTCAGTTCCTCATCTTCGGTAACATAATGGGAGGCAGGGAAAATCATGGAGTGGGTACGCTCGCCGTAGACCTCCCCCGTCACCACATCGAACTCCAGCATCCTGTCCACTTCATCCCCGAACATCTCAATGCGCACAGCCCGATTGTTGTAGCCTGCAGGAAAAACCTCGATAACATCCCCTCGAACCCGGAATTGCCCACGTTCGAAAGCTATGTCATTGCGTTCATAACGGATATTCACCAGTTTCCTGAGGATAGCGTCCCTGTCCACTTCCTGGCCCTTATGCAGGGACAGTACCATCTCATGGTAGCTCTCCGGAGAGCCCAGGCCATAGATGCAGGATACGGAAGCCACGACAATCACATCCCGCCGTTCAAAGAGGGAGCAGGTAGCGGAATGTCGCAGCTCATCTATCTCATCATTGATGGAAGAATCCTTCTCTATATAGGTATCCGTGGAAGCAATATAGGCTTCCGGCTGGTAGTAGTCATAGTAGCTGACAAAGTAACCCACATAGTTCTCGGGAAAGAAGCTCTTGAACTCGCTGGCCAATTGCGCTGCCAAAGTCTTGTTGTGGGCTATGACCAGCGTGGGCTTCTGCACCTTCTCTATGACCTTGGCAATGGTGTAGGTCTTGCCCGTGCCGGTGGCCCCCAGCAGCACCTGGGCCTCCTGGCCGTTCTCAATGCCGGCAGCCAGATCCTCTATGGCCTGGGGCTGGTCCCCCATAGGCTCGAAAGGCGCCACTACCTTGAAGGGCTTCTCCTCTGAAAATTGCATGGTATTCAGTTTCGGCACCATGGCCATAGGCTGCTCCTCCTTTGGGTAAAACAAATGTACGATAGATATATTCTAACGCCATCTATTGGCTTTTGTCCACAGAAAAAACATCCCCGGAAAATCCGGGGATGCTCAATAAATTACAAATGGATATAAGTCTACTGACCCTTGACCAATGTGGAAGTCTTACGCCAGCACAATCTTGCTGAAGTCTGCCACACGGCCCGTGAGGCTGTCGATGGACTTCAGCAGGCCCAGGCGGTTGTTCCTGATGGCCTCGTCCTTGTCCATGACCATGACATCTGCGAAGAACTTGTCGATGGGAGCCGTAAGCTCCGTGAGAGCGTCGATGGCGCCCACATAGTCCTGGCCGGCAATGAGGCTTTCCACGGAACCTGCCGTAGCCTTGCATACCTGCCCCAGGGTCTTTTCTGCTTCCACCTGGAAGAGGCTTTCCTGGAAGCCTTCCTGCTCTGCCTTGGCAGCCAGGTTGGCAGCCCGGACGAAGGCCTGGATATGGGCCGTAGCATCGCCGGAGACGAATTTCTGCACAGCCTGGGCACGGAGACTGACGGCGTAGAGATCGTCCACATCCGTGAGGACTGCATCCACCACATCGTAGCGCACATCATCCAGCACGTTCTTCAGGCGCAGGCGCATGAAGTCTGCCACATCCTGCTGCATCTTGGCCCGGACAGCCTCATCGGTGAGGTTGTAGAGGTCCATGGCCTTGGCCACAACCTTTGCCAGGCTCAGCTGCCACTTGGCCTCGATCATCATGTTCACCAGGCCCAGAGCCTGACGGCGCAGGGCGAAGGGATCCTGGGAGCCCGTGGGAATCTTGCCCCGTGAGAAGGTGCCCACGATGGTGTCAATCTTGTCAGCCACGCTGACAATGCGGCCGGCCTCGGACTGGGGCTGGCTGTCCCCTGCGAAGCGGGGCATGTAGTGCTCGTCGATGGCAATGGCCACCTTCTCGCACTCGCCGTCCAGCTTGGCATACTCCCGGCCCATGATTCCCTGCAGCTCGGTGAACTCCGTCACCATGCCGGTGACCAGGTCAGCCTTGCACAGAAGGGCGGCACGGTGAGCGTGCTTAGCAGTCTTCTCATCTGCCTTGAGCTCTGCGGCAATGAAATCGGAAAGCTCAGCCAGGCGCTCGGACTTCTCATACATATTGCCCAGGCCCTGCTGGAACACTACGGTCTTCAGCTTCTCCCGGTGCTCCTCCAGGCTCTTCTTCCGATCCTCGTCAAAGAAGAACTGGGCATCCTCCAGGCGTGCCCGCAGCACGCGCTCATTGCCGTGCTGGACAGTCTCCAGATGCTCCTTGCCGCCGTTGCGGACAGTGATGAAGAGCGGCAGGAGCTTGCCCTGGCTGTCCTTCACCGGGAAGTAGCGCTGATGGTCCCGCATGGGGGTGATGACTGCCTCCGGGGGCAATTGCAGGTATTTCTCGTCGAACTTGCCGCAGAGCGCCGTGGGATACTCTACGAGGTAGAGCACCTCTTCCAGCAGTTCCTCGGAAATCTCCGCCTGACCGCCGTTCTCTTTGGCCACTGCTTCGATCTGCTCACGGATCATGGCCTTGCGGCGCTCCTGGTCCACGATGACGAACTGCTCCTCGCAGGCCTTCTCGTAGCTGTCTGCATCTGCGATCTCGAATTCCTCGTTCTTGTCCCTGGTAGGAGAAAGGAAGCGGTGGCCACGGCTCACCCGGCCGGACTGCACCTCTGCCACCTCAAAGGGAATGACCTCGCTGCCCAAAAGCGCCACCAGCCAGCGCAGAGGACGGATGAACTTGAAGTCAAGGTCCCGCCAGCGCATATTGTTGGGGAAGGACAAAGAGGAAATCAGCTCCGGCAGGATGGCCTGCAGAAGCTCTGCCGTAGCCTTGCCCTTCTCATGCACCATGGCGTACACATAGCCGTCCTTCACCACCAAATCCTTGGGGTCCACCTTCTGGCCCCGGGCAAAGCCCTGGGCTGCCTTGGTGGGGTTGCCCTCTGCGTCGAAGGCAATCTGCACGGAGGGGCCGCGGTTATCGCTCTCCACATCCTCCTGGCTCTCAGCCAGCCCCTGCACCAGCAGGGCCGTGCGGCGTGGAGTGCCGATGGTGCGGATGCTCTCAAAAGCCACGCGATTCTCCTTCAAGGCCTTCTCAGCCTTCTCCCCCAGTTCCTTCAAGATGCCCGGCATCACATGAGCCGGGACTTCCTCAGTACCGATTTCCAACAGTAAGTTCTTGCTCATGCCTTTTTCCCTCCCCTGTTCAGCATAGGATAGCCCAATTCCTCGCGCTGCTTCAGATAGCACTCAGCGCAGAGACGTGCCAGCTTGCGGACGCGGCCGATAAAGGCGGTGCGCTGGGACACGGAGATGGCTCCGCGAGCATCCAGCAGGTTGAAGGTATGGGAGCACTTCAGCACATAGTCATAAGCCGGGTGCACATAGCCCTTCTCAATGACACGGACGGCCTCGGCCTCGTACTTGTCAAAGAGCTCAAAGAGCAAATCCTCATCGGAAAGGTCGAAGGCATAGGCAGACTGCTCATACTCATTCTGATGGAAGACATCACCATAGGTGTAGTCATCCGTCCACTGCACATCGTAGACGTTCTCCACCCCCTGGATATACATGGCCAGACGCTCCAAGCCGTAGGTGATCTCGGAGGCCACCGGCTTCACATCCTGGCTGCCCACCTGCTGGAAGTAGGTGAACTGGGTGATCTCCATGCCGTCCAGCCAGACTTCCCAGCCCAGCCCCCAGGCACCCAGGGTGGGAGATTCCCAGTTGTCCTCCACGAAGCGGATATCGTGCTCGGCAGGATCGATGCCCAGACGCTCCAGGCTCTCCAGATAAAGCTCCTGGATATTGTCCGGGGAGGGCTTCATGATGACCTGGAACTGATGGTGCTGGTAAAGGCGGTTGGGGTTGTCCCCGTAGCGGCCGTCAGCCGGACGGCGGGAAGGCTCCACATAGGCCACGTTCCAAGGCTCCGGTCCCAGGACCCGCAGGAATGTGGAAGGATTCATGGTGCCGGCGCCCTTTTCCACATCATAGGGCTCGGCCAGGATGCAGCCCTGCTCAGACCAGAACTTCTGCAGAGCCAGGATGATTTCCTGAAATTTCATAGCTACAACTCCTTTGATATGCAGAGACAACAAAAGTCCCGTCCCTGCAACTATACGTCACAGGGACGAGACTTAAAATCCCGCGGTTCCACCCTGATTGGCGCCAAGGCGCCCACCTCAAGCTATCTTGCTGTCATGCTCCAAAGTGCCTTTCGCATCCTTGCGGTCTCACACCCCCACCGCTCGCTGAGTTCGATGCTACTCTTCTTTTTCATCGCTTTTAACAGTCTAGCAAATAGCAATTTATCTGTCAATCATCAAGTTAAGATTGTTTTTCCCTTTACCCTTCCACATAATGGCTGAAGCTGCCAATCACCAGCTGGGGAAATTCTGCCTTCAGGGTCTCAAGGAACTTTTTGGTGCCTACCGCCTTGCCTTTGGCCTCAGGCATGATTTCCAGAAAAGCATCGGGATCTATATTGAGGTTTCTCACCTGTATCATCTGCACCGACAATTCCCGGAAAAAATCCTGCCAGGCAGCCAGTTCTTCCTCACGGTCGTTGAAACCGGGGAAATAGAGCAAGTTCAAGGAGACATAAACTCCCTTCTCCAAGGCATAGGCAATGGACTCCTTGACATTTTCCAGATGATAGCTGGCCCGATAATAGGCATCGTACCCCTCAGGGCGGGCACTGATGATGGACACCCGCAGGCTGTCCAGGCCGGCATCGATGATTTTCCTCACGCCCTCTGTCCAGCCCACATTGGAATTCATGTTGATCTGGCCCTTGCCGGTCTTGGCACGAATCAGCCTGATACCTGCGGCGATATTGTCTGCCGCCAGGCTGGGCTCCCCCTCGCAGCCCTGGCCGAAACTGATGATGCCGTCGGGAGCCACCGTCAGGTGATAAATGCCCACCTCTGCAATCTCTTCCGGAGTGGGGCGGAAGGTGATGCGGCTCTGGGGAGACGGACAGCATTCCGCAGGCTGCAGGGAAATGCAGCCAAAGCAGTTGGCATTGCACACAGGGGAAGTGGGAATGCCACACTCCCAACGGCGGTAAAAGAGGTTCTGAGCGGTGCAGCAGTGCCAGTTCAGGGAACACCCTGCCACCTGCTCCACGATGCGGTTGCCAGGCAGGTCTTTTTTCGTGCGCTTCACCAGCTTTTTAAGCTCTGCCGTATTGTAATGCACCGGGTCCCACTTGTCATTTTCATCAGTATAGAGGGCGGCACAGTATAGTTCATCCTTGTAGACCACCACCGCCGTATAGCCGTAGAGGGGCAGGCGCTCTGCCCCCTCTTCACGCTCATAGGCAGGCAGGAACAGGCGGGTATAGCCAGCAGGCAGGATGGCAGACACCGCCTGTCCCGCAATGGGCAGCACCTCCCCCCCAGCCGTCATGCCCACCGCCTGATGCCCCGGCAGGAGCATCAGGTCAGCGCTCTCCGGCAGAGGGATAAGGTCAGCGGGAGCAAGTTCCACATTGGTGCTGCCGGTGCGGCCCATGCCCCGCAGGCCGGGAGCATCAAGGATATTGCCTTCTTCATCAGCGTAGACAGCCGTAATCATCTCACTCATGCTGCGCCACCTTCCTGCGTTTCCCCGGTTTCCTGCTCCGGCTTTTGCTTCTGCTTCTTTACCTTCTTGGGATTATAGAGGTTCATGGCCTTGTCCGTGTCCTCCGTCACCATGCACTCCACGGCGGGCAGAAGGTACTCTATGGCCTCCCTTATTTTGGGCACATCCTCCTCCTGAAAGGGTGCCAGCACATGGTTGATCACCGTCCAGCCGGGCAGGGGGCGCCCTATGCCGATTCTTACCCGGCTGAAATGCTCGTCTCCCACATGGGCAAGAATGGACTTGATGCCATTGTGTCCTCCGGCACTCCCCTTTTTCCTGATGCGGATAGTACCGGCAGGGATGTCCATGTCATCATGGGCCACAATCAGCTGCTCCGGCATCAGCTTGAACCAGTTCATCAAAGGGCCTACCGCCCTGCCGCTGTCATTCATATAAGTCTGGGGCTTCACCAGGAGGATTTTCTCCGTCCCCATGCGTCCCTCTGCCACCAGGGCATCGAACTTCTCATGCCAATCAGCAATGCCCAATTTCTCCGCCAGGGCATCCACCAGCATAAAGCCCACATTGTGCTTAGTCTGCGCATATTCACGACCGGGATTGCCCAGGCCCACGATAACTTTCATAGTACAATACTCCTCCAAAAGTATCAGATTTGATTATCTCAGGCGTTGCCACCTCATCCACCGCTTCGCGGTCCCCCTTCCCCATAGGGGAAGGCTTTGATTTCCATTTTTATGATTATAATAAATAACAGCTGGGAACTTTACTCCCAACTGTCATAAACACATCAAATATTGTCTGCGGTAGGATCTCCCACCAGGAACAGGTACGCCAGCACCACGATGCCAAGAACGATACGGTACCAGCCAAAGGCCTTGAAGTCATTGGTCTTGATATACTGCAAGAGGAACTTGATGGAAGCGATGGATACCACAAAAGCTGTAGCCATGCCCAGCACCAGAATCAGCATTTCCGCCCCCGAATAATGGAAGCCAAATTTCACCAGCTTCAAGAGGCTGGCACCGAACATGACGGGAATGGCCAGGAAGAAGGTGAATTCCGTAGCCACATAGCGGCTGGTGCCGAAGAGGATGCCGCCGATGATGGTGGAACCGCTGCGGCTGGTACCCGGCACCAGAGAGAGCACCTGGAACATGCCGATGATGAGGGCCGTCTTATAGTCAAGGCGCTCCAGACGGTTCACCCGGGGGTGACGGCGCTTGTTGTAGTTCTCGATGACGATAAAGAGCACGCCATAAAAAATCAGGGTGAAGGCCACCACAGGGGCATTCATGAAATGCTCCTCCATGTAGTCATTGAAGGCCAGGCCGATGACAGCAGCAGGCACGCAGGCCACCACCACCTTCATCCACAGGTCGATGGTCTCACGCTTCTCCTGCCTTGTCTTCCAGGAAGAAAAGGGATTCAGCCGCTCAAAGTTCAGCACCACTACCGCCAGGATGGCCCCCAGCTGGATCACCACCAGGAACATATCCATGAACTTCTTGTCCACATCCAGCTTGATGAACTCATCCACCAGGATCATATGGCCTGTGCTGGAAACCGGCAACCATTCCGTAAGGCCCTCCACAACACCAAGGATGACCACCTTGATAAGCTCTATGATACTCAAATCCAAAGTCTAACTCCTCCTAAATACAGGTATGCTTGCAAAAAAACTTTTCTTATTATACCCCAAGCAAAGGCAAAAGAAAAGCCCCGAGGTTATAAAGCCTCGGGGCAGATTCACAAGAAAATCTTCTTGGCGGTATTACTTTTTGAGGACTTCCTTCATGACATCAGCCACATGCTCCTTGGTAAAGCCGAACTTCTCGAAGAGCAGATTGGCAGGAGCAGATGCGCCGAAGCCGTGCATGGTGACGGTAGCACCGTCCAAGCCCACATACTTGCCCCAGCCGAAATCGGAGAGAGCTTCTACGGCCACACGGGCGCGGACAGCCTTGGGCAGGATTTCTTCCTTGTAGCTGGGAGTCTGCTGCTCGAAGAGATCCATGCAGGGCATGGAAACCACACGCACATCAATATTGTCCTTGAGGAGCTCTGCCTGGGCATCGATGGCCAGGCTCACCTCGGAACCGGTAGCGATGAGGATACCATCCATCTTCTCCGGGTTCTTGGCCTCGGAAATGACATAGGCGCCGCGCAAGGCTGCCTTGCCTGAGCCGGGCAGCTGGGGCAGATTCTGACGAGTAAGCACCAATGCGGTCGGGGTGCTCTCAGCAGTCGCAGCCAGGCACCAGCCGGCTGCAGTCTCGGCCATATCTGCCGGACGGAACACATTCACATTGGGCAGGGCGCGGAGCATAGCCAGCTGCTCAATAGGCTCATGGGTAGGACCATCCTCGCCCACGCCGATGCTGTCATGGGTGAAGACATAGGTCACAGGGATGTTCATAAGGGCTGCCAAACGCATCATGGGCTTGGTGTAATCGCTGAACACGAAGAAGGTGCCGATATAGGTGCGCAGGCCGCCGTGGAGGGTGATGCCGTTGGCAATGGCTGCCATGGCGAACTCACGAACACCGAAGTGCAGGTTGCGGCCCTCGTAGCTGCCCTTGGCAAAGTCGCCGGCGCCCTTCATTTCCGTCTTGTTGGAAGGAGCCAGGTCGGCGCTGCCGCCGATGAGGTTGGGCAACAGATCCTTCAGACGATTGATCATGGTGCCGGAGCAAGCGCGGGTAGCCACGGGCTTGTCCTCCACTGCCCAGAAATCCTTGTCGTTCAGCAGGGACATGGCATCCACGGGAGCGTGGAACTTATCCCAAAGCTCCTTCATCTCTGGGAACTTGGCGCAGTAGTCGGAGAAGAGCTTGTTCCAGGCTTCCTCAGCTTCCTCTCCCCTCTTGGCTACTTCCTTATAGTGGTCATAGACCTCCTGGGGAATGTTGAAGGTCTTATCAGGCTCAGGCCAGCCAAGGTTCTCCTTCAGAGCCTTCACATTCTCGTCACCCAGGGGCTCGCCGTGAGCGCTGGCCTTGCCCTGCTTGGCGGGGCAGCCATAGCCGATCTGGGTCTTGACGGTAATGAAGGAAGGATGCTCCTTGTCAGCCTTGGCCTCCTCGATGGCCTTGCCGATGGCCTCAAGATCATTGCCGTCCTCCACGGTGATGGTCTGGAAGCCGAAAGCAGCCATGCGGGCCTGGACATTCTCGGTGAAGGCAATGTCCGTGGAGCCCTCGATGGAAATGCTGTTGCTATCGTAGAGCACAATCAGCTTGGACAGGCCCAGGGTGCCAGCCAGGGAGAAGGCCTCGGAGGAAATGCCCTCCATCATGCAGCCATCGCCGCCCAATACGAAGGTGTAGTGGTCAACCACTGGGAAGCCGGGCTTATTGAACTTGGCAGAAAGATGTGCCTCTGCCATAGCCATGCCCACAGCCATGCCCATGCCTGCACCCAGAGGGCCGGTAGTGGCTTCAACGCCTACTGTGTGGCCATACTCGGGATGCCCCGGAGTCAGGGAGCCATCCTGACGGAAGTTGCGCATATCGTCCATGGTGAGGCCGTAGCCGAAGAAATGCAACAGAGAGTAAAGGAGCGTAGAGCCATGGCCGCCGGAAAGGATGAAACGGTCACGGTTAGCCCACTTGGGGTTCTTGCCGTTATGGTTCATGTGCTTTGCCCACAGCTCATAGGCCATGGCAGCACTGCCCAAAGGCAGGCCCGGATGACCGGAATTTGCCCTCTGGACAGCGTCTGCTGCCAACACACGGATTGCATTTACGCAGGTTGTGTCGAGATTAGCCAAGGTAAATCTCCTCCTAAAACTAAAAATACATAAAAGATAGAATATTATACATATCAATCTCAGAGAGGTCCCCCTCTCCGAGTATCAATATCAAAAAACTTTTTATGCTTATTTTGCCAAGTCCGGACGCAGGGCTGCCGCACCTGCCTGATAAACATGGCAAAGCTCTTGCTGCCCCTGGTCGGTTTCTATGAGCAGGAGCACCCGGATGCACCTGGGGAGACTCCCCTCGATGGCACATTGACGGGCATCAAAGAGCGGCACCATGTCGAAGCCCGGCAGGCTCCGCACTCCCGTAGAAGGGAATGCCGCCGTCAGGTCTTCCGTCATAGAGAAGATGGCTGCCCCGATGACTTCCGAAGAAATATCATTCTTCTGCAACAGTTCCTCCATCAGGACTTTGGCCGCCTGCCAGATCTCTTCCTTATCGTTTTTGGAAACCGTAGTGGCTCCCCGCAGGCCACGCATTGCCATGGCCCCACCTTCCTTCCATGAGTTTTTTCTCAAAAGCCCTTGCTGCCCTTGTGGATGTCCCAGATGAGCCTGAGGCTGAGAATAAAGGCCAGGAAGTAGCCCGCCAGCCCCAGCAAGGGTATCTCCATGATCTTGGGTGTCATATTGGTGGTGCAGATGGTGCTGGAGGCCAGAAGAATCGCTGCACACAGGAGCGCCAGAATCAGCTTGTTGATCATCTGGTCCAGCTTGCGCAGGGGTTCCTCCGAGCCTGTCACATCCAGATTCACCTTGGTCTGGCCACTCATGGTCATCTTCAAGATATCGGAAATCTGCTCCGGCAGCTGCACAGACTTCTGCAAAAGCTGCAGGCCCTGCCGCTTGGCCTTGTCAAACTCATCATGCCAATTGAAGTTCTTGCGGAAATCCACCGCCAAACTCTTGGCGAAAATCTCCACAAAACTCACCTTGGGGCAGCAGAGCCGCATGACCCCTTCGATGGTGAGCACGCCACGGGCAAACATGGCCAGACCCTGCGGACAGGTCAGATGATGTACCCGCAGGATATTGATGATCTGCCGGGTCAGCACCCCCATCTGCAAGGAACTGAAATCAAGGCTGCTGTACTGTCCCAAGAGGGCATCAATGTCCTGGTATAGTGCCGTATGGTTGATGCGCCCCTTGGCCACGCCCAGCTGCAGGACAGCCTCCTTCATCTCGAAGGTATCGTGACGGGCCAGGGCAATGACGGCCTTGCGTATGGCCAGCCTGTCCTTGGTGGAAAGGCGCCCCATCATGCCCAAGTCCAGCCACACGATGCGGCTGTTGCGGATCCAGATGTTGCCAGGGTGCGGATCAGCGTGGAAATACCCATCTTCAATGATCTGCTTGACATAGTTTTCCCCCAGCCTGCGGCCCAGAATGCTCACATCATAGCCACGGGATTTCAGTCCTTCCAGATCATCCATGCAGATGCCTTCCACGAATTCCATCACCAGTATATGCTGGGTGGAAAGGTTCTTATAGACCTTGGGACAGGCAATGTATTCATTATCACTGTTCAGGTGGGTGAACTCTTCAATATGTGCTGCCTCCATGAGGAAATCCATTTCCTGCTGGGCAATGAGCCACATCTCATCCAGCACCATGCCGAAGTCCACCACTTCCTGGGCACCGCTGATGACCTTGACCAGGGTAGCCGCCCTTTTGAGCAGCACGATATCCTGACTCATGATCTCATAAATGCCAGGACGCTGAACCTTGATGGCCACTTTTTCACCACTCACCAGAGTTCCGCGATGAACCTGGGCAATGCTGGCAGACCCCAGGGCCTTTTCGTCAATGTAGCTGAAAACCTTCTGCCAGCGGCAGTTGTATTCCTGCTCTATGACCTCGGCAATGGTTTCAAAGGGCAAAGGCAGAGCCTCTGTCTGGAGCTTCATAAGCTCCTCGCAGTATTCTGGAGGCAGGAAATCTGGACGCATGCTCATAACCTGGCCCAGTTTCACAAAGGTAGGCCCCAAATCTTCCAATACCGCCCTGAGCTTCTCTGGCGTCATGCCTCCCATGACTTCCCGCTTGCGCAGGACATTCACCATTTCCTTGAGGCGCGTCGTAGTACTGGCATCCTCTACACGCCCTTGGAAAAATCTCTTGAGCATTGCCACGCCTCCGGTTCTTAAAGAATTTATCTGCTGAAGTTTGCTTACTTCTTGCCGTACTTCTCTGCCAGCTGCTGCTTCACCGTTTCATTGGCAAGGAATTCATCATAAGTGGTGACCCTGTCCACTACCCCGTCAGGAGTGATGTCGATGATGCGGTTGGCGATGGTCTGGACAAACTGATGGTCGTGGGACACGAAGAGTTCCGTGCCCTTGAAGTCCATCAGGCCATTGTTGAGCGCCGTGATGGATTCCAGATCCAGATGGTTGGTAGGCTCGTCCAAAAGCAGCACATTGGCGCCGGAGAGCATCATGCGGGACAGCATGCAGCGCACCCGCTCGCCACCGGAGAGCACCTGTGCCTTCTTCTGGCTTTCCTCGCCGGAGAAAAGCATGCGGCCCAGGAAGCCGCGGACAAAGGTCTCGTCCGGGTCCTTGCTGTACTGGCGCAGCCAATCAACCAAATTCAAATCAATTTCATCGAAATAAGCAGAGTTATCTGCAGGCAGATAGGCCTGGGTAGTAGTGACACCCCACTTGAAAGAACCCTCATCCGGCTCCTCCTCGCCCATGAGAATCTTGAAGAGCATAGTCTTGCCCAGGCTGTTGGGGCCTACAAAGGCCACCTTGTCGCCACGCTTCAGGGTAAAGCTCACATTCTTCAGTACCTGCTCCCCATCCACAGTCTTGGAAATGCCCTCCACCGTCAGCAACTGGTCGCCAGCTTCGCGGTCAGGAGTGAAGGCAATGTAGGGATAGCGGCGAGAGGACGGCTTGATGTCGTCCAGAGTGATCTTGTCCAGCATCTTCTTGCGGGAAGTAGCCTGCTTGGACTTGGCTGCATTGGCGGCAAAGCGCTGGATGAAGGTCTGCAGCTCCTTGATTTTCTCCTCTTTCTTCTTGTTGGCATCCTTGGCCATCTGCAGGGCCAGCTGGCTGGACTCATACCAGAAGTCGTAGTTGCCGGCGTACTGCTTGATTTCCCCAAAGTCCACATCGCAGATATAGGTGCAGACCTGATTCAGGAAGTGACGGTCATGGGACACCACGATGACCGTGTTCTCAAAACCAGCCAGGAAGTCCTCCAGCCAGTTGATGGATTCCACATCCAGATGGTTGGTAGGCTCGTCCAGCAGCAGGATATCGGGATTGCCGAAGAGAGCCTGGGCCAGCAGCACCCGCACCTTCTCCTTGGCAGTGAGCTCTGACATCTGCATGGTGTGCTCATTCTCGGGAATCCCCAGGCCATTCAAGAGGCGGGCAGCCTCGGACTCAGCATCCCAGCCGTTCATCTCCGCAAACTCAGCCTCAAGCTCAGAAGCCTTCATGCCATCTTCATCAGAGAAATCCGGCTTGGCATAGAGGGCATCCTTCTCGTCCATGATTTCCACCAGACGCTTGTTGCCCATCATGACCGTGCGCAGCACCTCAAACTCGTCGAAGGCATAGTGATCCTGCTTGAGCACGGACAGACGCTCACCGGGGGTGATTTCGATATTGCCGCCGGTGGGCTCGATATCACCGGAGAGAAGCTTCAGGAAGGTAGACTTGCCTGCGCCATTGGCACCGATGATGCCATAGCAGTTGCCGGGAGTGAATTTCAAATTCACGTCCTTGTAGAGCACGCGCTTGCCGAACTGGAGACTCACATTGTTGGTTGTAATCATTGGCTGTTATTCATCCTTTTCTATATATCTGCCTAAAAGGCTAAAATCACTTACTTGCGGAGCATGTCCTTGAACATGGACAAGATGCTCTGACCGTAGTAATTGCCAGGCACAGCCCAGCGGCCATTCAAATCCTCCCAACGGCCCAAAGTCTTTTTGCCATAGGAGGAGCGCACCAGCTGATAACGGGGATCCACCACCGGTTCCTGTGGCTTCCTGGTAGAAGCATAGGCGAGCAGGTGCTGGATATGGGCACGCACGCCCATCTGTGAGGACGGGAAATACGCGCCCTTCACCTCTGCGCTGGTAGTGCCCAACCCGCAGTAATTGTTCTGGTCCGCAGTCACCGTACCGCCATAGCGGAAGAAGCCGGTTTCCTTGAGCGCCTGGGCAAAAGCCACATCCGGGCGTACCCCCTCGCGGCCGCCCTCCTCGTAATAGTAGGAAACCAGCGTCTCCGGGGAAACAGAAATGGCCGGGCGGGGATTTACGCTCAGCAGATAAGCCACGCACTGCTGCTGGCTGGCCAGCGGCGTGCCCAAAATCTCGTCATCGTCAGCAGAAAGGGTCTGCCGCACGCTGAAACCTGCCTTCTCCTTCTGCCTTTCTTTCTCTCCCTGCTCCAGGATGGCATGGATGCGTTCCTGCAGGCTGCCCCTGCCGGTGGCATCCTGCACCTTCCTGTCCGTCATGCTCTTCATATCAGCGGCAGCCTGGCGCTCCAGCGCCTTGGTCTCCCCAGTGCTGCTATGATGACGGGCAAAAGCCTCGGAAGCAGGCAGGGAAACTGCCATGATTCCCAAAAGTGAGCAAGCGACGATTTTCCCGGACCAAAACGTAAATTTCACGAAAAGAACACTCCCCAGAAACTAAAAAACTAAGAACTTACTGAATAAATATATATCTCATATCAGAGATAACTAACGGAAAAACAGATGGCAAAGAGGATTGCCGAGCCGACCTCCAAGGGAAAAATTTCCCTGCCCCGTCCTGCGGCGGCAAATAGCAGCACTCGGGCAATGAGACCTGCCCCCACGCCTGCCGCTATGTTGAAGGAAAGGGCCATGAGCATGGCTCCTGCCAGCCCCGGCAGGAATTCCTCCACCGCAAGGCTGCCAGGGCAGAAATCCTCAAGCTGCCGCCGGATCAGCATGCCCCCGGGCAGTACCAGCAAGGGGACTGTCAGCGCAGGAAAACTGGCCAGTTCTGCCAGCACCGGCTCCATAAGCCATAGTGCTGCCAGTGCCACCAGAGCAGCAGTCACCGTCCTGCCCTTGTGCCCGCCTGCCTCCCAGCCGACAACCGAAAGTGGCGAAAGGGACAGGGGCAGGCAACCGAGGAAGGCGCCCACCAGACTGAAGCCCGCCAAGCCCCTGAGGACAGGCAGGGGAATATCTTCCCCCTGAGGCAAGCCCTGCCATAAACACCAGGATTCCGAAGTCACCGCCAGGAACATAGCCAAGCCCAGCAAGAAGAAATCCAGCAGGTGTGCTCCAGCCCAAACTCCTCCAAAAGAAAGCTGGCCCACAATCTTTTCCAAGCCCTCGGGCAAAAGCCCCGGGGCAACAGGCAGAATCCAGAAGCCTTCCATGAAGGTCAGCCCCGCAATCAGCAGGAAAGCTACCCCCAAAGCCCAGTCGAAGCGAGCTGCCAGGAGCACTGCCCCCACTATCAGTCCCATCAGGCTCCAATAGGCCAAAGGGTCTTGAAAATTCCCCAGCATGATTGCCGACCAGGGCGAAGCCAGTATCAACCGCCCCTGCACCAGCCCCTGCATCACCAGCATCAGGCCCAGTCCTATGACCAGGGATTTCCTGAGCCACACGGGAACGGCAGACAGCAGCTTATCTCCCTGGCTGCAATTGAACAAAAGAATTCCTGCCAGGGAAACAAACGCCGACAGACCAAGGATTTCCTGCCAACTGCCCCCCTTGGAGATAATGACCACATAAGCCAGCCAGGCAGCCAGAGGCACCGAGGGCAGAGCCAGAAACGGCAGGCCACGGTAAGCCAGCCAGGCAGAGGCCAAGATGCTCACGGCTCCCATAGACATAAAGGCCGCCGTGAAGTCCATGCCAGCTTGAAAAAGCAGGCTGGGCACTGTGATCAGCCCCGTCAGCGAGGCCGCCGCCATGGTCAGCCCGGCAGTCAATTCCCTGCCTCTTACCTGCTTCACCCTCAATCAGTCTCCTCAAAATCCTCTTGCTTGATTATTGTATACATACCCTAGTATAATACCACAGCTAAAAAGAAATTGACAGTGTTACCATGCTTTTTTCAACCACATTTTGCCATAATTCAATACAACTTCTGATAGAAAGGCAGCTTGGACGATTTAGTCTATCGACAAAATCTGAACAGTCGCGTTATAATTGTACACAACTTAAATCAAAACTTAGGAGGAAGAATCCTTTGGCTATCAAGAAATCCATGGGCTGGGTAAAGTTCGCCGCCCTCTTTGCCATCATCATTCAATTCGTCGCTATCCACCTGGCAGACCCGGAGTTCCTGCCCCATCTGCTTGCCCTGCTGGGACGGGGCGACATTGAGGAAACTGCCACCTACATCCAGTCCTTTGGCACCTGGGCTGTGTTCTTCGCCTTCTGGCTCACCCTCTGCGTCAATGCCATCGGCTTCCCCCCCGCTATCATCTTCTCCACCGCCAACACGCTTATCTTCGGCATCATCCCCGGCATCGTGCTCTCCTGCGTGGCAGAGACAGTGGGCGTCACCATCAGCTTCATCTTGCTGCGCTTCTTCTTCCGGGAAAGCGCGGAGAAAATCATTCGGAAGCACAAGGCTCTCGCCAATATCGACAAGTACAGCGGGGAGCGAGGCTTCGTAGTCATGCTGATTGCCCGCATGGTGCCATACCTGCCTTCAGCCCTGCTGAATGCCGTAGGTGCCCTGTCTGCCATCTCCCTGCGAGACTACGTGATAGCTTCTTTTATCGGCAAATTCCCCTCCACGGGCATCGAAGCCATCATCGGCCACGACACCATCACCGCGCAGGAAGATCCCACCCGGCTGATTCTGGTGATCATCGCCGCAGTGATTTTGATTGCAGGTGCATGGGTTTACGAACGGAAGGCTTCAAAAGCACCAAACTAAAGGAGATGGCTTTCTTATGACTCGCAGGACATTCTTGCAAAAAGCAGGACAGGTTATGCTCTCCCTGGGCCTTCTGCCCCTGTTGCCCCACAGCTGGCAACGGGCTATGGCCAGTCCCATAGATGCACCTGTCCCCGGAGCATACTTCACTCCAGGCACCAAGCCTCCCGCCACGGCTTCCTTCAAGGCTCTTATTTTCACTGACTCCCAATGCTCAGACACTTCTTATGAAGTATGGAGAAACACACTGGCTGCCGGCTGGAGCCGTTGTCCCGAGGCTGCTTTCTTTGCCGACCTTGGCGATCTCACAGACAATGGGGAAGCCGACTGGCAGTGGGAAGGCTTTCTCTCCGCACTTGCCCCCTATGCTGCAAGACACCCCTTTGTCCCCGTCATGGGCAATCACGAATGCTACGGCCTGGACTGGAAGAACTGCCTGCCCAGGAAGTACCTCAGCAGCTTCACTTTCCCCGGCAATGGCATGGCCACCTTCCATGGATATTTTTATAACTTCATTTACGGCCCTGTGGAATTTCTTGTGCTGAATACCCAGATGCTGGAACTGGACGGCTTCTTCGGCGAAGGCCACCTGCTGAGAACCCAGCTGAACTGGCTGAAGGACCGGGAAGCAAAGCCTCTGCCCTGGCGGGTAGTACTCATGCATAAGGATATCCTGGCCTATGAC
Source organism: Pseudoselenomonas ruminantium (assembly GCA_902780915.1). Taxonomy (GTDB): domain Bacteria; phylum Bacillota; class Negativicutes; order Selenomonadales; family Selenomonadaceae; genus Selenomonas_B; species Selenomonas_B ruminantium_B. The sequence goes on from CACZHK010000001.1 coordinate 88,595, forward strand.
GAATATCAGCCGGGGCAGGACAGCGCCTACGGCTTCAGCGATACAGGCAAAGCACTTCTCCCTGCCCTGGAAAAGGCAGGCATCGACCTCATCCTCACAGGCCACATGCACACCTACCGCCGCCGGGGTCCTTTGGCAAACTTCCAGGCCTCGGACACAGGTCCTGTCTGCATCATGAGCGGCCCTGCAGGAGATCAGACATACCAAGTGCCCGCTGACCCGCTTGATATGGCATCCATCCCCCAGCCCACGGAACCCAACTACCTGATCCTGTCAGCCAGCCCGGAAAGGCTGTCTGTGGAATGCTTCACCACCAGCGGCAAAAAGGTGGACAGCATAGCTCTGGAAAAGTAAAGCGACCAAAAAAACAGTGAGCTTTCCCTTGTGGATTGCTCACTGTTTTTTATGCCGCTGTTCATTTGAAAAACACTGATTTGCCGATGAACTCCCTGAGGATGGAATTGTTCGGCACTTCATCCTCCTGGGCAATGGGAGCGAAATACTGGCAAAAATCCAGCAGGCGCCTGGCTGTTTCGTACTCTGGCACCTCTGGAGAAACGGTTTCCAGCAAAGGCTCGGCATAACGCTTCAAAATACCCAGCTCATAGATAAGAGCAGAGTTGAACATGAAGTCCGCCTCTTCCTGGAAAGGGAAGATATACTTTTCCTCCCCCTCCCGCACAGCAGGCCACTGATGCAAGGTCTTGAGGGCATGGGCACCGCGGAACTGGTAATCCCGCACCAGCCTCCTCAGGAGACGGGCGCTGGTGGTGGGAATCCTGTTGTGGGCATCTATATTCAGCTGGGTCAGGGCGCTGATGTAGATTTTATACTTCCTTTCCCTGGGCACCAGCTCGCTGAGCTTTTCATTGAGGCCGTGAATCCCCTCCACGATGATAGGCTGGTCAGGGGCCACCAGCAGATGCCGCCCCCCGCCTCTCTCACTCAGGCCCGTGAGGAAATTGTAATGGGGCAGATCAACAGACTCCCCCTTCAGCAGGGATACCATCTGCTCATTGAAAAGTTCCGTATCCAGAGCCGCAAGACATTCATAGTCGTACTCTCCTGCCTCGTTTTTGGGCGTGTCCACCCGGTTCTTGAAATAATCGTCCAGCGAAATAGATACAGGCCGCAGTCCGTTCACCAGCAGCTGCACCCTCAGGCGCTGGGCAAAGGATGTCTTGCCAGAGGAAGAAGGCCCCGCAATAAGTATCAGACGTAGCCTGTCACGGTGGTCAGCAATATGGTCGGCTATCCTGGCAATGGTCTTTTCCTGCAGGGCCTCTGAAACGCGGATGACCTCCCCCATCCTGCCCTGCCTGTTGGCACGGTTCAAATCCGTCACGTAGCGGCACTGGAGGATTTTCGCCCACTCTTTGGACTCAGCCAGAGTCTGGCTGAACTTGGGCTGCGGAACCCGGCGGGGAATTTCCAGCTTTGCATAGGTGTATTGGCCGGGCATGCGCAGGAGAATCCCCGGCGGCTCATAATCCAGCTCGAAATGCCCCAGTTCTCCGGTAGATGGACGCAATTTCCCATAGAGATAGTCCTCATAATTGCCGCAGCAATAGACACTGACCGTCTCCCTGTCCAGGGCAGCGATGAGATTGGCCTTCTCAATCTGCTTATTGCGCTTGAACAGCTGCACAGCGTCTTCCCGAAGCATTGATTTCTTGACCAGCGGCCTGTCTTCCGCCACAATCTGACGCATCTTTCCTTCGATGGCCCGCACCACATCCTCATCCAAAGGCACGGGCAAGTGGCATAGTTCGCAGAAAAGCCCCTTGTTGGCTGAGAACTGCACCACCACTTCCGCACCGTAGTAAAGCTCCTGCACAGCAGTGATAAGCACGAAGAGCACCGACCTGCCGTAAATTCTCCACTCCGTGGACATGCGCGCCACCTCCGCTTCCAGCGCTGCTTCAGTCAGTCCTGCCCCCCTGACTCGCGGGACAGGAAATAATAATAGGCATCTACCACATCAAGGAAAGCTCCGTCAAACCCGGCAGAGATAATCTTGTCAAGGTAGGAATCCCTTGAGCCATAAAGGATGTGCTGCCACTCGGGCCGCCAATACTTCACCTTGAAATTGTCCTGCCAGTCGGTGTTGGCCTCTGCCAGCCAGCAAGGCGGATTATCCTGCCATTCACGCTGCCAGTAATAGCGATAGGTCTCTGCCTCCCCCACGCTCATATAGGCATAAACCAGGCGCCTGCCACCATGGGCTTTCTGCCTGAGGGAAGCCACTTCCCCTGCCGTGAGCGTTTCAGGCCCATAAAACAGATCCACTATCAGCAGATCATAATCCGTGCCTCTCAGCGCCTCCAGATAAGCCTCCCTGGAACCGAACTTGCTGGGATTGAGGAGCACCAGATAGTTCTGCACCTGAGACAGGGCAGCTATATCCCTGTCATTGCGTTTGAAGGGCTCCTCCTTGGGCAAATCATCAAGGTCACGGCGGAAAGAAGCCCAGGGGATATAGCCCTTCTCCTGATTCTTTTGGTAAGAATCCCCGGCCATCTCCTCTGAATCGACATAATCCAGGCTGAGCACCGGCAGGCCGGCTGTCCTGGCAGGTGCCAGTGCCTGATGGAAATACTCCGTATCCTCCCGGGAAGTCCTGGCAGCCCTATTTTCATCCGTATCCCAACGATAAAAAATAGATTCCGCCATGGTGCCATCCAAAGCCTGCAAGAGCCGCCCCACATTTTCCCCCGTGTTGCCGTCCTGCTCCAGGAAAAGCCCCGCCCCGCCATTGCCTATGAGACCAAAGCCGGGCTTTTTTTCCACTGCATATGTCTTGAGGTCGCAAATAAGTCCCACCATGGCAGCAGGATAGTCCACCATCGGCTCTGCTTTGGAAGCCGCTGCCGCCCCTACCAGCAGGGCCATGCCTGCTGCCAATATTTTCCATGCTCTCATAGGCTGCCCCTTTCAAAGTCAGAATGAACAGTTATACATCAGTGCCAATCCCCAGCCATTGTAGCCCAGGTGATGCTTCTCACTGATGACATAGCGCTCCGCCCTTATCTCCAGGCTATCTCTTTCGCTGAGCTTTTGCCCATAAATAAGGGTTGCCGACACCCTGCAGGGAGAAAACAGATAATTCTCCTCTAGCTCCGGCCCCCTGGTGCTGTAGCGATAGAGATTTCCTGCAGCCTTCTGGTAATTCAGCAGCAGCTGCAGATACTGCCCCTTCTCCCACTTATGCCGCCAGCCCAGGCCGAACTCATACCAGCTGAGACTGTCATTGTACGGATGCTCCATCCCATCAAAGAAGGATGCTTCGCCATCCCGGCTATAGGCAGCATAGACCTGCCATGAATTGGCCTGATTCACATCATGATTGTAGTACCATTTTAGCCAGAAGCTGTCACCATCCCTGTACCTGGCCGCAGTGTCAGTATGCTGAGTGGTCTTGTTGCTATGAGTATACCCCGCCTTGATGGTGTACTGGTCTTTTTCGCCAGCATACAGATAGCTGAATTCCGGTGTCACCTGATTGCCCGGAGAGATTTTCTCCCAGGCCTCGCGTCCCTCTCCGTCCGTGTAGCTCACCTGATAATCTCCCCGGAAAGAATAGCTGAGCCTGGCAGCCACGCTGGCCTTTTCGTTGAAACGATGCCGTACCTCCACGGCAGGGGTGAAAATAAAGCCGTTATTGAAAGAACTGTATCTTGCCAGCCCCTCTGTCAGCTGGGCATTGACGTGCGCCTCCCTGCCTGTGGGCACATTGATGCCCAGTTCATAATGCACCTCATTCACCGGGTGGTCATTTTTGAGAGTGACAGTCAGCTGGGTATCCGTCAGGCCACTTACACTGTCATGCCCATCCCTATGGCCGGAATGGGATACTACATAGCCAAAATTAATGCCGAAATCATATTTCTTCGTACTATCATAGAACTCCTGGCCCAGAACCAGCTGGTGCCCACGCTCCGGGCCATGCCAGCTGTAGTATTCAAAGCTGCTCTGGGAAGAACGGCTCTCCCCGAAGTGCTCCAGCTCATACCGGGCCTTATCCAGCTCTGTCTCGGCCAGAGAGAGATTTTTTCCTGCTTCCAGCATCCCCTGCTCAGCCTCGGCCTGCCACCTCTCCGTCTCTTCCAGCTCCTGCTGGCTCTGCACTATTTCTGCCTCAGACTCCGACTGCTGCTCCGCAAGCTCTGCCACCTGCTCACGGGCCTCGCTCTCTGCTTCCTCTGCCCTATCCTGCGCCTCCTGAAGCTGGTCGAGATAATCATACATTTCCTCCAGGAAATTGTTCTCCCTGTCCAGTTCCTCACTGATCTCTTCCAAGCGGGTCTGATAAGCTTCACTATATTCTCCTGTCTGGGCTGCAGACTCGCCTGCCCCTGCCACCATGGCCTGGACTTCTGCAATGCGATTCTGCTGCCAGTCTACGCTTTCCCAGGCCTGCTCGATGCGGGCAGCCAGTTCGTCAACCTGACCTGCCGCAATCTCATTGCCAGCAGGAGATTCACCTGCAATGCGGCTCTCCTCGGCAGAGAGCTGCTGGATTGAAGCTTCTTGCTCTGCAATATTAGGCAGATAGTCTGCCACCGCCTGCTGGCACTGAAGGGCCAGCTGCGTGCGGCGCTCGCTCTCTGCCCTGGCTTCTGCCAAAGCTGCCTTGACTTCGCCCAGATGTGCCTTGGCCGCTTCCAGGTTCAGCCTTGCCCGCATCAGCCCTTCATTGGCTTCCTCCCTGTTTTCCCTGGCCTCATTCAAAGACCTTTCTGCCTCCAGCAGATTGTCCTGCGCATTCTTCAGGTTGCGCTGCACTGCCCGATAATTGATGATTTCCTCCCTGGCATTGCGCAGGGCTTGAAACTCTGCCGGCACCTCATGCATGGTGGACAAAGAAGATGCTTCCCCTAAACCAGAAGTCGCAAACATCAGGCTCAGGGAGAGTGCCCCGGCAGCAGATGGCCTTTGCGCCTCCCTTTTCAGGCGCAGTCTCCTCCTGGTCATGCGGAAATTGTTTTCCAGAGGCTTCAGGTTTTCCGCCAGGCAAAGCAACGGCTTCTGTGACTCCCGCCGCTTTCTCAGCCGCTTCCTGGTCATGCGGAAAGAAGAAATGGAGCGCTCCTCCGGCTCTGCCAGCTCAGCAGGCTTTTCCAGCCGCCTGCGCCTTTTCCTGCTCATCCTCATTTCCTCTCACCTCCCAGGAGCTCCAATTCCACGTATTTCTCCCCATACAGCCACAGAGCCAGTTTCGTAAGGGGTCCCTGCACTGGCTGATAAAACATAGGCTGGGAACAGAAGACGAAATAATTTATCCGCTGGCTGAAATGGCTCAGCCGCCAGAAGCCAAAGGCAAAACTTAGGAGGCCTGCCAGAAAGAAAGTGAAGCCATAGCTGTCCGGCCCCAGGAACCACAAGCCCAGGAGACCAAGCACCAGATTGCTGAGGCAGAAGCAGGCAGAAATCTTCAGCACATCTTTCTGGTAATCGAAATACACCATCAGAATGTAGATGAGCTGCAAGAGCCCCGTAAAGAAAGCCCCGAAGAGTATCACATTGTACATATTCACCTGGGCATAGGTGATGCCCGCATTGCTCAGGATATAATTCCCCAGTACCAGGAACACCAGGGTAGCCACCAGCTGGAACTCCACGATATGGCGTATCTCGAACCACAGAGTATGCAAAAGATCCTTCCTGGCATCATCAATCTCCCTGAAGTTGCCCCGCTTGGTGATATGGGTGAAGTACACATTGTACCGCTCGTAGAAAGCAGTCTCCACCGACACCACAAAGAGCATCATCAGGGGCAGCACGGAAATAAAGGCAAAAAAGGTCACCACATCGTACACCGGGGCAAAGCGGAAAGTCCCGCCAGCCACCGTGCTCCAGGGGCCCTGCCAGATGATGAGGTTGGGCAGGAAGATGCCCATCATATAGCCAAAGGAAATGAGGAACAGGCGCCAATGCCTTTCCAGATAAGGCAGGAAGGCAAAATTCTGCCCCTCTGGGGACAGTCCGAAGTAGTCCACAATATGCAGCAAAAACAGGAGCACCACCAAAGTCATGCCCATATCCACCGCCAAAAGGCCGCACTGCTCAGCCGGCAGCAGCTGCCAGTCAAGGAAGCACCAGGCCAGGAAGATGGCCAGAAGCACTCCTGCCAGATAGCTGAGCAGCAGGCCCTTGAACTTCTTCACCGCCGATAGGTAGACGCTCTCTGCCCAAGCCAGGAGCAGCAGGGCAAAGAACAGATAAGACAGGCACTTGGTCACAAAATCCAAGGGCTTATCCCAGAAGAAAACCAGCGAGACTGCCGCCCCCAGCACCGTCAGGATGGAACCCAGTCCAAAAAAGGAGGCAGTCACATCCTCATAATGCTGCACTGACAGGCAGTCCGCCAGATATCTCGTAAGCACCATGGTAAAGCCGCTGGACAGCACCTGGGAAAAGACAAAGGCATACACCACCGCCCCCACGAAAATCTGCCCGGCTTCCTCCCCGATGCCATAATAGGCGAACAGCAGCTGCACAGCCAGCACCATGCCCGTCATCAAGGCAAAGGGCCCGGCGGTGATAATGGCGGAATACGAATAGGCCTTCACATGCCCTGTCATGGTTTTCGCCTGGAAAAGTTTCCTGAGTTCAAAACCTACCCCTGCCATCTTGCTCCTGCCTCCCCGGCTTCCTTGTAAATCTCTTTGTAGCTCTCTATGAAAATATCATAGGTGTACATCCTGCATACCCGCTCATAGCCAATGCGGGCCATTTCCCTGCGCAAAGGATAATTCCTGGCCAGCCGCAGGATTTCCTGGGACATGGCCTCAAAATCCATGGGAGCTACCACCGCCCCGGCTGTGCCAAGCGTGTCATCCGAAGCTCCGTAGATAAGTTCCCGGCAGCAGCCCACGTCCGTAGTGACAAAGGGACGGTGAGCCGCCTGCCCTTCCAGCACTGCCAAGGGCTGCCCTTCGCTGATGCTGGACAGCACCATCAGATCCATCCTGGGCAGATACTCAGTCACCTGCACAGAGCCGGTGAAATGGACATTTTCCATCTGGAGCATTTCCACCGTCTGCAGGCACAGATCATAATACTCAGGCGATTCCTCCACGCCGCCCATGACATATAGCTCCGTATCCGGCATTTCCTGCTGCACCAGGAAAAAGGCCCGCAGCAGCGTCACCACATCCTTGATGGGCACCACCCGCACCACCGCCCCAATGCGGAAAGGCCCCTCATGGTCTTCCACTTCGGGTATGTCCTTGAAGCGCTCCAGGCGGATGCCATTTGGCACCACCCCGATCTTGGCCGGGTCGCAGCCCAGATCCTTCTCCACCTCCGCATTGTGCTCAAAGAGTGTATAGACCCTGTAGGCAGAGGTGTAAGACATCTTGGCCAGATTGTAGAAATACTGAATCCAGACGGACTTGAAATCCCCTTTGACCCAGTCGCTCTTGATGATTTCCGCCTCCCGCTCCCGGGAGTAGATGCCGTGCTCTGTGATCAGAAAAGGCTTGTGGTAGACTTCCGAAGCCAGGGCCCCTATCACACCGCAATAGCCCGTGGCCACGCTGTGGTAGACATCCGCCTCAGGCAGTTCCTGCTGCAGGAGATAGAACAAGGGCAGCAGCATGGAGCGCAGGGTCCAGAAAAATTCAGTGAAAGGCAGATAACTGTACTTTTCCTCGTACACCCGCTGGATCACATCGAAAAAATCGCTGGTCATGAAGATTCCCAGCATGCCCTTGAAGCGCCTGCCATCCCGGAAAATAGCCGCCAGTTCCTTGATATTGATGGGCTTCGTGCCCACCACCAGATCATAGAGCACACGGCATTCCTCAGCAGTGAGGACATTTTCCTCCATGCCATGGGATTTCAGCCCCAGAATCTCATCCAGGAATTCCTCCTGAATGCCCTTCATATTGGCAGGGAACTTGTACTTGAAATGCCCCCTGTCCTTTTCTTCGGCTGCCACGGAATAGATAAAGAACTCATGCTCGGGCATCCCTTGGATGAGCATTTGCACCCAGGAGGAAACGCCTCCCACCACGTATGGATAGGAGCCTTCAACCAAAAGACAGATACGCATCACGGCTGCTCCTTCCAATAAATCACAGCTTCCGAGCCATCGACTCGCACCAGATAGGCACCAGTATCAATCTGCCTGCATTCCCCGCCCTCTGTTTTATCCACTTCTTTATCAGACCTCATGATAAAATACAGAGGTTCCCTGTGGTTCCAGCAAACCAGCTTCATTTGCCCTGCTTCACGTTCCACGTAATAATCCATATCCAGGCAGTCATCCATGGAAGCTGTGGCCTCAAAAGCAGTGGCAGGCCTGAGCCAATCGAAGCGACTGCTCACTTCCGCCATAAAGGCTTTGAAACCCACCGCCATCTCGCCCCAGGTCAGATCCTTGCTTTCCTCATAGAACAGCTCATCAGGATGGACGAAATGGGAGAACACGCCTATGTAATTTATCACGCTTATCTCATCCCAAAGTTCCGCCCTCGATGGGGAATAGCCTGAACTCACCCGGGGAATCTCATGGGTTCCGTCAGGATTGCGCTCAAAGTCCTGATAGTAGGCTCTTTCTTCGTAAAGCCCGTCAAACAGGGACGAATAGGTCAGAAGCTCCGGAAAAACCGCCTTCACTGCCGCATGGCCCTCCGGGCTCAGAATATCCGAAGGCGGCACATAGGTGGTAAACTCATAGTCCGGATAAACCTCGTGGATGTAACGGCGCAGCTCGCGCAAAGCTTCCTCCATATCAGCTTGATTCTCCCAGACCTCATAGCCCAGCTTGTCTTGATTATAGCCCTCCACTGCCAGGGACTGGTGATTGTAGCCATGCAGGCCCAGCTCACCGCCCATATCCAGGAGTTCCCGGCCGTAAACTATCAGATTGTCCCGTGCTGCCCTTCCCTGGGTGGGCTTGAAGGGGCCTTTCACCTGATCGCCATATGATTCTATGATGAGGCCGGTAAATTTCAAGCCATACTCTTCGGCACATTCCCGCATATAGGGCCACCAGATATCGCGGAAAAAAGCCACCGTGGAAACGCCCAGCTCATCAAAGATCTTGTCGAAATTGCCTTCAGGCACGGGAGCCGGGAAATCATCTATGTAGAAAATCTTGGCATTCAGCACAGGATAGATGCCCTCATCACCGCAGTGCGCCAGCAGGGAAGTCATGACCCCTACATTGGTCTTGTCATCACGCAACGCCCCGTTATAAACGAAAAATCTGCCCTGGCCTGCCCGATTCTCCCAGAGCAGCGGCTCACCTTCCGCAGAGCTTATGTGCAAGACTGCCCCATCTGCCAGTTCCACCTTGGTGCTGGATGTCTGATAGGCCTCGCCACCAGGAATCCGAAACCCCTTGCCTCCCACCAGGAAGTTCGTCTGCAGGTCCAGCCCCGTAGTGTTGAGATCTCCGCCAAGCGCTCTGACCCCCAGCGGATAGAGCCTGCCCTGCTCGCTTACCCCTTCTTCATTCAGGCTTTCCAGCTTGGACAGAACAGCTGCTGTGCCGCCATTTTCCACATACCTGACCACATTATCCCAGGAAGCGACCTTGCCTACATGGCCTGTGGCAATCAGCACCCCTTTGTAAGCAGACGGCAGATCTTTCATTTCCCATATCGCTGCCTGGTCATACGCCTTTTTCTTCTGCCCAAGCAGCCAGGCCAGCCTGTGGCGCATGAAAACACTGGCCACATCATGGGGGTCATAGATGATGAGATACCTGTCCCGTTCGCTGTCCTGGACAGGGCTGGCCTCCTCAGGGCTCCCCCCTTCCAGAACAGCATTTTTCTGCACAGAATAGAGATGCAGGAAACCATCCATCCTGCTGAATTGGAAAAAGAGAGCCAAAAGAGCAGCCAAGGCACACAACAGTATGATGTGTTTCTTATCCATCTCTTGCCGCCCCCTTATCCCAGAAACGAATCACCCGCAGAGCCTCCGGGGAGAGCTCTATGGGCAAGGCCTTGAGCCTTCTCAGGCACTCCTGCAGCTTGTCCGGCTTCTTCCAGGCCACATAGAGGGCAATGAAGCTCAGATACGGCTCCTCATCCCGGGGATAGCGGCTCAGAAAGTCCTCGCATACCTGCTCAGCCCCGGGGTAGTCCGGCAGCTGCAGCAGCTGCTCCACTTCTTCCCGGAAGTAGATCTTATTATCCTCCATGAGCCTGGTAAGCCTGTCCAGAATTGCCACATAGATTTCCTGCTTCTTCCGCCAGGTCACATGGTCGATGAAGTTCTTGTTGCCCATATATTCCTTCAGCAGTCCTGCATATTCCTTCAGCAGCGGCAGATCTTCCTGCTGCTCTCCCTTCAGGACCTTGGATTCCCTGTCGAAAAGCTCTCCCTCCAGATTTTCCATGCGCGAAGTGAGCATGGAAACGGCGTAGTAAGCAATCTCCCTGTCCTTGTCATGCATGGCCATACGCAATATCTGCTGATTGTCCACCAGGGACTGCTTGATGCTTTCCGTGAAGAAATGGCGCTTCTGCAATTTATCTTCCACCAGGAAGGCATCATTCAAAGGCACCACATCCTTCTGCACCGGAGCTCCCAAGAAGGAGACTTCTCCTTCCCCCTCATCTTCCGCTTCATGAATATCCCAAAGATGCAGGACATTTCCCGCCAGCTTGAACAGGCACAGGATAGTCAGTCCCGCCACGGGCACGCAGAGAACAATAGCTGCCTCAGTCATGGCCCGCAGCCTGGTCTTGTTCCTGAGGTTAAAAGCCAGGAAGAGCCCTGTTGCCAGCAAATGTGCCAGCAGGAGTATTTTCCAGTCCAGCCCCATCAAAGCACATTCTCCTCCCGCATCGCTGTGATGCCTTCCCTTTCCAAACGATCCATCACCATCTGGCAGACGCTTTCATCCGCGTCGGGCAGCAAGATATAAAACGCCCCCTGACGCTCGCCCATAAAGTCCTCGTTCCTGATCACCTTGCCGCAGATGCCGTCCAGTTCTTCGTAGCTGCGTCCCTCCTGGGAAACTTTCAAGATGCCCAGCGGCATCTCCCCCTGCATCTTGCGGCGTTCCCTCAGCTCCTGCAGGATTTCTCCAAAAGCCTCCTCGCGGAGGATCCTGGTACCGCTGTAATAGCGCTTCTCCTGGGCCTCGGCCTCATACTGATAGGCCCTGCCTATGGAGGCAGAGATCAGGCGCATGGTAATGGAGAAAAGATTCTGATGATAAAGGCTCCACTTGCTGAAATCCAGGCCAAAGATCTCCACCACTCCGATGACCTGCTCTTGATAGAGGATTGGAGCTGCCAGATCCGGAGTATCCTTTACCAGTTCCCGATTGACATAGATATTTTTCTCGGCAATGAGATTCTTCAGATAGTCGTATTCTTCCACCCTCAGTGACCTGGGCTGCTGGAAGGCCAGGCGTCCCTTTCGCACCTTCTGCCGCAGGTAATAGCCATCCTTGCCCAGGACATAGACAGCAATATCCTCCACCCCCATGACCTGGGCAGTGACTCCTGCCGCCTGGGTGAAGATATTCTCTGTGGCTACGCTATCCAAATTGCGTATAATTCGGTAAAGTCTGCCTATACTGTCATCGGAATTCACAATCTGGCGATATAGCCTGTCTTTCACCACTACGCATTCATCATAAAGCGAGCGCAAGAAATCATAGCGCTCCTGTGCCTGCTCCGCATGCCACTGGCTGCTTTGCCTCTCAAAGGCCCTGGCATCGGCAAAATAACCGGTGAAGACCGCCACGAAGAGGTAAGCCACGAAGTGCAGCAAATGCTCAGGCATATACATGAGCGCCACCGCATTTGCTCCTGCTTTGAGCAGAACGCCCAGAAGTATGGCAGAAGAAAACATCATGGCAAGCAGCGACTGTCCTTTGCCATAGATTATGCCCATGGCTCCTATATAGGCAAAATTCAGGTCAAAGTAGATGGCAGGATTGACAGTGGTGCCACCTTGGAAATAGGCCACAATCACCATCAACAGGGCACCAGCGATATTTTCTGCATAGGGAACGAGTTTCCCCTTCCACTCCTGCACCCTAAGGTTCCGCCTGTCGCGGCGTGCGGACATCTGCCGTGCCTCGCCCTGGTCTTTCACAGCCGCATAAGTCATGGCCAGCCCATCCTTCAGGCTGTATCTGGGACTCCAGCCGATTTCTGCCCGTACCTGGCTGCTATCGGGCAAGCTCCCCCCGAAGGAACCTTCTCCCACCCCCAGGCTGAGAGGGCTGCCCGACACCTCGCCAATGGCCCGAGCCAACTCCTTGGCACTTGCAGGCTGCCCTGAGGCAATCGCCAGGGATTCTCCTGCAAAATCACGGGCCACTGCCCTGAAGACGGCATAGGCAGCATCGGCAGCGTAGAGGAACTCCCGCTTCTCATCCAGGTCAATAAACCCGGGACGGCTCTCTCCTGCAATTGCCGCCTCCAGCCAGTCAGCTATCAGCCCTTCCTCCGGTTTCTGGCCTGGGCCGTAGATTTCTGGCAGCCTGAGGAAGGAAACACTCATGCGCTCTCCCCGCCAGGCAGAAGCTACTCTTTCCATCAGTTCAGCTGTTTCCTGCGCAGCATCCAAAGGCTCCAGGAGGAAAAAACGCCTCACCTCATGCTCTCGGCACATAGCCAGGATTTCGTTCAGCTCCGGCGCCCATACCTTCGGCTCCGCCTGACAATCCGGCACATAGAGCACCACTGGCACATTGTGTATGCGGAAGACCTCCTCCGGTGCAGGGAAATCTTTCGTCAGGACGTAGAAATCCCAGCCCTCCTTGGCAAAGAGCCTCTGCAGGGTATCCTGCCAGAAAACCTGCCTGCCCGCCAAGAGCACCTTTTCATTCAGCTTGCCTGCCACCAAAACTCAACCCCATTCCGCTTTCATATCCCCTGCCTCCGGCAGAGAAGAATAATGGCGTGTTCCAGAACCTCCTCGCCGGCCTGCCCCATCTTGAGCTTGTAATCCGCATCAATCAGCTCCAGCATAGCCATCTTCAGCACCTCTTCCGAAAATCTCTCCGCCGCCTGTCCAAGCTTTTCCGCAATGAAGGGATTCAGCTCCAGCGGCTTTGCCAAAGCCTTGCCACGCACCCCCTGGGCCATGAGCACCCTGGCCTGCCAGAGCTGACGCACATGACGGGTCAGCATGGCCAGAATGATGGTGAAATACGTCCCCTCCTGCAACTGTCGCTTCAAAAGTGCCAGAGCCTTGCCCGCCTGCTTATTGCTCACCGCATCCAGCAGGGCAAAATTTGACACCTCAGGCAGGGAGGCAAAGACTTGCTTGAGGTCACTGAGGGAAATGCGCCGCTCCCTGGTATAGAGGGACAGCTTGTCAAACTCCTTGTCCAGGAAATCCAGGGAAATGGGCTGCATGAGGCTCACCGCCCCGTGGAAATATGCGGCTGCCTCAGGCTCAAGCTCTTTCTTCAGTTCATGCAGCTTGGCCCTGAGCCAATCATCGATGTTCCAGGCTCGCAGAGCCTCTGCTTCCAGCACCAGCCCGGCTTTTTCCAAAGCCTTGTATATTTTCTTGCGCTTGTCAGGCTTGTCGCCGGAAATGAAGATCACATAGCTGTAGGGAGGCATATCCTCAAAGAGAGATATGAGCCTTGCGACCTGCTTTTCCCTCTCCTTGCCCGCCTCTGCCTTGGCCGCCTTGAAGAGAGGCGTGTCCTGCACCAGCAGCACATTCTTCTCCGCAAAGAAGGGAGCTGTCTCGATATTGCCCATCAGGGTCTCAAGCCCTATCTCCCCTGTAAATTTCTGCAAGGCATCATCAAAATCCTCTTTGCCAGAACCTAAACGATGCAAAATTGCCCGCTTGGCTTTCTCGATGTAATAATGCTCCTCTCCCGCCAGCAAAAAAATATGAGGCAGCTCACCGCTGCCCAGCCTGCCCATGAATTCACTGTATTTCATTGGGAAACACTTCCTCGCTAATCTATGTCCTATCACAAGTATTTTCAGTATACAGAAAAGGTACTGCCATTTCAAGCAGTACCCCTTCCCTGCCATCCTTTGCAGTTGCAGCTCATGCAATAAGAAACTTCATGCTCAGACGTTTTTCAGATATTTCCTGGGAATAGCATGGACAAAGGGGCTGATATGGCGGCTGTGACCATACTGCCGCTGGTTCCAGGAGAGGAAGAGCTGCTTCTTAGCTCGGGTTATGCCCACGTAGAAGAGCCTCTGCTCCTCAGACAGCTTCCCCTTCTCCTGGGCATGGAAGCCCGGAAAGGTACCCTCCTGCAATCCCGCCAGAAATACGTAATCAAATTCGCTGCCCTTGGCCTGATGCACGGTGATGATGGGAATCTGGGGCCGCTGGTTCAAAGCTTCCAGCTCCGTATTGGAAAGGGTGGTGTATTGGAGGAATCTTGAGAGAGCATCCAAAGGGCACAGAGAAACATCGTCCAAATCTCTGGCCTGCAGGTAAAGCTCCCGCAAGTTCTGGATGCGCTGTTCCTCCCTGTGGCGCTGATAGTATTCCTTCACGCCTCCGCGCAGGACAATTTCCGTGATCAGTTTCCACGGTCTCAAGAGAGGTGCCTGCTGGCGAAAACTTGCCATCAGCTCTGCCATTTCCCCAAACATTCCCTGCCACTTCTCAAAATAGGACCGCCGTTCCTCAGTACGCGGTACTATATCGTGCTCCAGGGCATAGTTCAGTATATCCGCCGTAGCCCTTATGTCAGCCATGGCATCATGGGAGGAAACATGCTCTGCCTGGAAATGTTCAGACAAGAACTCCAGCTTGTGATTTGGCAGGTTCGGATAGAAACGCCTGAAAATTTCCAGCGTGTCGTAGTAACAGGGATATTCAAGCGGTGGCATCCCCAGCCTCGCAAGCTCGCTGCCCAAAATGCCCAAATCATAAGTGACGTTGTGCCCCACCAGCACGCAACCTCTGGCAAAATTGCAGAACTCCTCCAGCACCTGCCGGGGATTTTCCCCATGCTTCTGCAAATAAGCATCCGTAAGGCCATGCACTCTTACAGACTGGCCCACTAACTTGTCAGGGCGCAGATTCCGATAGAACTCCTCGACCACAGTGCCGTCCGGGGCAAGGCGGATGCCTGCAATCTGTATGATCTCATCACGGGTGATGTCCACCCCCGTGGACTCCACATCAAAGGCCACCACATGGCCCTGAGCCATGGCCTCCATCAAGTCGCTGTAAGGATCTCCTTTGCTTCTTGCCCCCACCTCCAGAAAGTCAGTCAGCTTCAACCCCGTCCGCCTTACCTCCTCTGCTCCGATGGCCTTGATGGTGGCAGGGCCGATGCCCTTGCCGAAGCGGGACAGCAAGCGTATCAGGCTGGCTGCATCGTGCTTGTTCACGGCCAGATGCAGGAAGCCCAGCACATCCTTGATTTCCTGGCGGCGGAAGAAGCGCATCTCATCAATCAGCATAAAGGGCAGCCTTTCCTCTTCCGGCAGGTTCCTGCCCAAAGAGCGGAACTGGGCAGACAAGTCCTTATTGTAGCGATTGCTGCGGGTAAGAATACATACTCTCGAATAATCATGCACGGGCAAATGCTGGATGCGGTAGTAAATCCATTGCGCCTCCTCGGCAAACTCCGTGGCTCCCTTGAGCTCGATGGGTTCCCCCTCCTCGGGGCTTTCCGCGGTCAGCCCCTCGGGATAAATGGCTGAGACCCTTTCAGGGAAGAAGGACTGCAAACAGGCAAAGGAAGCATTCAAAAGCATTTTGGTAGCCCGATAGTTCTCATGCAGCACAATGCGCCGAGGGCGGTAATCCCGCTGGTAGCTTCGAAGCACCTTCTCCGGCCTTGATCCCCGCCATTCGTAGATGGTCTGGAAGTAGTCCCCGCAGAGCAGCAGGCGGCTCATGCCGAAGATACGGGAAATGATGCTGTACTCCAGCTCGCTGGTGTCCTGCACCTCATCAATGCTGATATAGGCAAAGCGCCTGGCCCAGTTGCCTGCAATCTCGGGATTCATCAAGAGCTGCTGGGCATTGACGATGAGATCGGTAAAATCCAGCCCGTGCATATCCACCAGCCGTTCATCGTAAGCGGCGGCAAGCCCGGGTCCCCATTTCTGCCAGCCCTCGTAAAGCTGGGGGTAGAACTCATAGCGGTCATCTATGGCCAGAGCCTTCACTTTTTCTGGCGTTTCCTCCATAAGCCTCCGCAAGACACGCTCATATTCCTGCTGCCGTCCTGCCAGGCTCTCTTCTTGCCTTGAGACAGCGGCCCTCCCTCCTTCAAGGTCAAAGACTGCCCGGCTTTCCTTGATTTGCCCCACCAGGCTCTGCAAGGCCCGCAAAGGCCAGCGGTTCTCGCTGATTTCCCTCAAAATGCTCTGGCAGTCCACTTCGTCCACGATGGCAAAGTCAGCAAAGAAATCTGCATGGCGCTTGGCCTCAGCCTTGATGAGGTCATAGCAGAAACCGTGGAAGGTGCGCACCAACACCCTGCTCCCGGACTCGCCTGCCCGTTCCATGATGCGCTCCTGCATCTCCCGGCAAGCTTTGTTAGTGAAGGTCAGGCAGAGGATTTCCTCCGGCAAGGCCTTGCTCTGCCCGATGATGTTTGCCACCCGGCAGGACAGGGTATCTGTCTTGCCCGTGCCAGCCGGAGCCAGCAGGAGCACATGCTGCTCCAGTTCCTCTGCCGCCTCCCGCTGTTCCTTGTTCAGCCTCGCAAAAGCTGCCTGCCTTTCCGCCTCCTGCCTAACTTCGTCCACGCTGCCGCCTCCTTAACAGTTTCCATAATCTGTAGTGGTATATACCAGCAAGGAAAAATCCCCCTCAATGCAGAAAACAAGCCAAAATCCCGGCCAAGGAAGAGCATTATATAGATGGTTTATCCACTAAGAAGACTTCTCACAAGGAAGTCTTCTTTTCATGGCATTTAATTGAAAATCCGAGAGACAAGGCCTGTTCCGGGCAAGCCGCCACGCATTCCCCGCAGCGGATGCACTCTGCTGCCCCGGGATTCCTGGCAGGATCCACCCCCATGTGGCAGACGCTCCGGCACTTGCCGCAGGCCACGCAGGCTTCCCGCCTAAGCTGCAAACGATAAAGGCTGATGCGGTTCAAAAGCCCATAAATAGCTCCCAGGGGACAAAGGGACTTGCAGAAAAAACGATAGTTCAGCATGCTCCCTATGATAACCAGCGCCAGTATCAGGGACTTCCAGGCAAAGAGCCCTCCCAGCACCTGCCGAAATTCTGGATGGACCGCCAGAAGCGGCAGTCCTGCCTCCAATGTGCCCACCGGGCAAATGTACTCGCAGAAGGTCGGGCGGCCAGCGCCGGAAAAGTCTGTCCAGAGCAAGGGGAGCAGCAAGACAAATATTAGCAGGATAAAGTATTTAGCATAGAGCAGGGGCACCCACAGGCTTCGCTTCGGCATGGGAACCTTATGCAGGAGCTCCTGAAACAATCCGAAAGGGCAGAGAAAGCCGCAGATGAAACGCCCCAGGAGCACGCCCACAGCCAGCAAAAAACCCGCAACGTAATAACTGAACCAGAAACCTGCCGAGGTGATGACTGCCTGCAAAGCCCCTATAGGGCAGGCAAAAGCCGCCGCAGGACAAGAATAGCAGTTAAGCCCAGGCACGCACAGGCTCTTCCACTCTCCCTTGCAGAGCCTGCCCGACAGGAAATTATCCAGCTGAGGATTGCTCATGAAAAAGGCCAGCATCTGGATGAGCTTGCGCCTGATTGATTGCCGCAAGTCACACGCCCCCTAGCCCAGTCCAATACATTCCATGCAGACTCGCACAGCCTTGCGCAGGACGATGCCTGCTTCTCCCCGATTAACACCATAGGCCACACTGATGGCAGCCAGCAGCAAAGCTCCCGCCTGGAAAAACAACCGCCTTTTCTCCTCACTCATGGAGATATTTCTTCACAAATGCCTTGTAGGCATCTACATCGGCTCCCACCACGGGACTGCCCACCACTTTTCCCTCCGCATCCACGAAAATGGTCGTAGGCACAGCCTCCACGTCTTCAAGGTACCTCATGAGGGATTCATCCGGCACGATATTCAAGAACTCCGCTCCTGCCTTACCCAAAATATTCTTCGCCGTACCTATGGTCTCAACATCCTGCGCGTCCCTGACATCGCAGATTATTCCCACTATCTGGGCCCCCTCAGGCATATTCCTGGCCCATGCCCCCAGTTCCGGCATTTCACCAATGCAGGGCGGGCAGAAGGTGCCCCAGATATTAACCACGGTGATTTTCTTTTGGGCAAAGATTTCATTTGTCACTTCATTACCCTGCAAATCCCTGGCCTTGAAAGACGGGAAATCCTTCTGGCCCTGCTGGGCAGCAGCATTCGTTACTGGTTGCTCTGCCACCTCCGAGCTGCACCCCACCAGGAAAAAACCTGCCGCAAGCATCATGATGCCCCCTGCCTGCCATAAAGCCTTCATAACCATCCTCTCCTTTCAACAATCGCTCTTTGTTAGATTCGTCCTTCCTTGCCATCCCCCTGCCTCCAAAGCATAAAAATTATCCGCTTCAGTCAGACATCGGACCAGGGCGTGTTGATTAAATGAACTTGGCCCCCCTGCCTCCTCTTGGCAAAAGCTCTGCCACCGTAACAATTCCTATGCCGATAACGCTTGCGCCCCTTGGTGACCTCCCAAATCTTCCTAAATCCTCTCTTCCTTGTATACTACTCAGTTGGCTTGACGCGTAAATATTCAGCTTCCAGCCTGGACAGCGTTCCATCCATGCGCAGCTCCGCTAAAACAAAATTGATATAGTTCAAAAATTCCTGATCTCCCTTGACCATAAGGATGCCGCAAGAGTGTTTTGTAAAAGGCTCACTAATCAAGGGAGCAGCCAGTCTGGCATCCATTTCCACGTAGCGGACCGCTTCCACTATTTCCGTTATCATGATATCGGCATTGCCCTCAGCTATCTGCCGGGGAATATCGGCATTTTCTTTATGTACGATAAGTTGAGCCTGCTTCAAGTTGGCATTGGCAAATTTTTCATTGGTTCCGCCAGGGTTGATCATTACTCTTATATCAGCCTTATCGATGTCAGCAAGGCTGCGGAACTTCTTTGCATCAGCCTTGCGACAGAGTATGGTTTTGCCAAAAGCACCCACTCCATAAGCATCAGACATGGCCATAGTCCTTGCTCTGGCATAGTTTCTGGAAATACCGCAGAGGGCTATATCGAACTTGCCAGACTGGGTATCCTCTGCTAAAGTTGGCCAGGTTGTTGGCACGTATTCCAATTTTACTCCTAATGAATCTGCAATAATTTGTGACAGTTCTGCATCTATGCCCTCATACTTCCCCGTCTTAGGATTCAAATAGGACATAGGAATGTAATCTCCCGTGGTACCAATGCGTATAACGCCCCGGGCTTCAATGTCCTCCAAGTGCCCTGCCTCTGCACAATTCAAATGGATAAGCCCAACTGTAAGAACAAAACTGATCAATATCAGCCATTTGAACTTTTTCATAAGATAACCCCTTTCCCTATACATCCGCATAATCACTTCACTATCTCCCCGTACATCTCCGGCCTGCGGTCGCGGAATAAGCCCCAGCTCAGGCGGTCTTTTTCCAGCTGCTCCAGGTCAAAGCTAGCGGTCAGAATCGTTTCATCTGTGCGGTTGGCTTCCGCCACAATGGCTCCTGTGTTATCCGTGATGAAGGAGGAACCATAAAAGCTAAGGGACGAGGACTGGCCACCATTCTCTTCGCAGGGTTCCACTTTCTCCACGCCCACGCGGTTAGCCGCCACTACCGGCATGAGATTGCTGCCTGCGTGCCCCTGCATGCAACGGCGCCAATGGGGCATGCTGTCCGTGTCAAGGATGGGCTCGGAGCCGATGGCCGTGGGATAAAGGAGCATCTCCGCCCCCTGCAGGGCCATGGCCCGGGCGGCCTCGGGGAACCACTGGTCCCAGCAGATACCCACGCCAATTCTGCCATAGCGGGTAGCCCAGACCTTGAAGCCAGTCCCCCCCGGAGTGAAGTAGAACTTCTCCTGATAGTAGTGGTCATCGGGAATATGGGTCTTGCGGTAGACCCCCAGGACAGTGCCATCTGCATCCAGCATGGCAATACTGTTGAAAAGGCGGGTGCCGTCTTTTTCATAGAAGCTGATGGGCATGGCAATTTCCAATTCCCTGGCTATGGGCCGGAAATGCCTCACCGCGGGATTTTCTTCCAAGGTCTTGGCATAATCATAGAACTCATACTGCCGCTGCTGGCAGAAATAGGGACGCTCAAAGAGCTCCGGCAAGAGAATCACCTGCGCCCCCTGCCCTGCGGCCTGGCGCACCAGTCTTTCCGCCTTGCTGATATTTTCACTGACCTCTGTCGCCATCTGCATCTGGATGGCAGCCACAGTTACCTTTCGCATAGCTTCACCTCTATTTTTTCTGTCCGGTCAGGGGAATCTGCTGGGTCAGGCAGTGGAAGTTGCCACCTCCCACGATGACCGCCCTCGCTGGCAAAGGCACCACCTTGCGCTGGGGGAAGCATGCCGCCAGGATGCCCACGGCTTCACCATCCATATCATCCCCAAACTGAGGCACAAGCACCTTGCCATTGCAGAGATAGAAATTCACATAGCTGGCTGCCAGGCGCTCCCCCGGCTCCCGCCTGTCCTCCCCTGCCTCGAAGGTGAAGCTTTTCGCCTCTGCCTCCGTAATGCAGACGGGCTTTTTGGGGATAGGCAGCTTGTGAATCTTGAATCTGCGCCCTCTGGCATCAGTTTCCTGTTCCAAAACCTTCAGGTCTGCCTGGCTCAGCTCATACTGGGGGTCATCCTTGTCCTCCGTCCAGGCCAGCAGGACTTCCCCGGGCCGGACAAAGGCAAAGACATTGTCCACATGCTCATTGGTTTCATCATTGTAGATGCCCCTGGGCAGCCAGATGACCTTCTCCGCGCCGAGATAATCAAGCAGCTTTTCCTCAATCTGTGCCTTGGTGAGCTGGGGATTGCGCCCCTCCGACAGCAGGCAGGCTTCCGTCACCACCACCGTGCCTTCGCCGTCCACATGGATAGAGCCGCCCTCCAGCACGAAATCCCCAGCCTCGTAGAGGTCATCACCCAAAGCCGTGCACATCTTCGCCGCCGCCGCCTCATCCAGCTCATAGTCAGGATAGAGGCCGTCAAAATCGCCTCCCCAGGCATTGAAGCGCCAGCTTATGCCCCGACGCTGCCCCTGCCCATTGATGACATAGGTAGGCCCCATATCCCTGGCCCAGGCATCGTTGGTGGGAATCTCCAGATAGTGGATATGCTCCTGGGGCAGGTCTTTCAGCATGGCCTCTGCCTGAGGGCGGTGCGCCCCGTCCACCAGCAGGTAAAGCTCCTCCACCTCAGAAATCTCCCGGATAAGCTCCACAAAGACCGGCTGCACCTCGGCACCGCCATTGGTCCAGGAGCCGGGGCGCACAGGCCAGATAAGGAAAGTGCCCTCATGGGGAGCAAATTCGGCGGGCATGAAGTAGCCATCAGACTTTGGCGTAATATCGGTTATTTTCATGACAAGCGCCCCTTGAAATCTTCATAGCCAAACTGCTTCACCAGGGTACATTCCCCTGCCCTGTCC
The DNA here is from genome assembly GCA_902780915.1 of Pseudoselenomonas ruminantium. Taxonomy (GTDB): domain Bacteria; phylum Bacillota; class Negativicutes; order Selenomonadales; family Selenomonadaceae; genus Selenomonas_B; species Selenomonas_B ruminantium_B. The sequence continues at coordinate 110,132 of CACZHK010000001.1, forward strand.
ATCTTCCAGATGGCAGGCAGGGCCATGCCGTTGAAGGTGTTGTTCTTGACCATGGAGTAAATGGCCATATCCTCAAAATACAGCCTGTCCCCTGGCATGATTTCCCTGTCAAAGGAGTAGTCTCCGATAATGTCCCCTGCCAGGCAGGTGCAGGAAGAGAGCCTGTAGGTATAGGCCTTCTCTCCAGCTTCCCCCGCCTCCTTCAAAGGGGGGCGGTAAGGCATTTCCAGCACATCCGGCATGTGGCAGGCGGCGGAAGCATCGAGGATCAAAGTCCTAACCCCGTGATTTTCCACTATATCCATCACCTTGGTGGCAAGATACCCTGCATTGAGGGCTACCGCCTCCCCCGGCTCCAGATAGACTTCCACCGCATACTTATCCTTCACTGACTTGACCAGGTCAATCAGCAGCTGCCTGTCATAATCCTTGCGGGTGATATGGTGACCGCCCCCCATATTGAGCCAATGAACAGAATCAGCCTCCAGCCACCGGCCAAAGCGCGCCTGCACTGCCTTGAGGGTTTCAGCCAGAGCATCGCTATTCTGCTCGCAGAGGGTGTGGAAATGGAGTCCGTCAAGTTGTTCAAACAGCTCAGGTTCCCCCGCCACAGCCTGCTCAAAGGCCTCTGCCGTCACTCCCAGGCGGGAGCCTGTGGCACATGGGTCATAGATGCCATGCTCCTGGGTAGAGCACTCAGGGTTGATGCGCAGGCCAATGCCCTGCTGCACTCCCCGCCGCTGCTGAATTTCCCTGACCCGCGCTCCAAAGCGGCGCAGCTGGGCAAAGGAATTGAAGATGACATGATCGCAGATGGACGCGATTTCCTCGATTTCTTCAGGACGGTAAGCCGGGGAAAACACATGGTTCTCCCCCCTCATCTCCTCATGGCCCAATCTGGCCTCATACAGGCCGCTGGCGGTGGCACCGTCCAGGTATTTGCTTATCAAGGGATACTCAGCAAACATGGAAAAGCATTTCTGGGCCAAAAGGATGCGGCAGCCTGCCGCATCCTTGACCTCTTGCAATATTTCAAGATTTTTTTCCAAGGCCTGCTCATCCACCACGTAAGCAGGCGTAGGAACTTTATCTATTTTCATTGCCATGGGCCTCAGTCCACCAGCACCGGGTTTTCTTCCACCTTCCAGGGCAGGCCCCACTTGTTGAGGGCTTCCATGTAGGGGTCCGGGTCGAACTCATCAGTGGTGAAGACACCGGGCTTCTTCCACTGGCCCGTCACCACCAGCATGGCGCCGATCATGGCAGGCACGCCTGTGGTGTAGGAAATGGCCTGGGAGCCCACTTCCCGGTAGCACTCCTGATGGTCGCAGACATTGTAGATGTAGATGGAGCGCTCTTTGCCGTCCTTCTTGCCCGTGAAGATGCAGCCGATATTGGTCTTGCCCTTGGTGCGAGGGCCAAGAGAGGCAGGATCCGGCAGCAGGGCCTTCAGGAACTGGATGGGCACGATTTCCTGGCCATTGTAATTGATGGGGGTGGTGGAAAGCATGCCTACATTCTCCAGGCAGCGCATATGGTCGAGATAGCTCTGGCCGAAGGTCATGAAGAAGCGGATGCGCTTCACTTCCGGCATATTGCGGCCCAAAGCCTCGATTTCCTCATGGTGCAGCAGGTACATATCCTTCCTGCCCACGCCCTCGAAGTCGTACTCCCGCTTGATGCTCATGGCAGGGATCTCAATCCACTTGCCATTTTCCATATAAGAGCCGGGGGCGGAGACCTCACGCAGGTTGATTTCGGGATTGAAGTTGGTGGCAAAGGCATAGCCGTGGTCGCCGCCGTTGCAGTCCAGGATGTCGATGGTGTCGATGGTGTCGAAGTAATGCTTCTTGGCATAGGCAGCAAAGACAGAGGTCACCCCCGGGTCAAAGCCGGTGCCCAAAAGGGCCGTCAGTCCGGCTTGTTTGAACTTGTCCTCATAGGCCCACTGCCAAGAGTAGTCGAAGTAAGCGGAGAAGCCCAGCTCCTTGCAGCGCTTCTCATAAATCTTGCGCCACTCAGGGTCTTCCGTGTCCTCCGGCTCGTAGTTGGCGGTGTCGATATAGTCCACCCCGGCAGCCAGGCAGGCATCCATGATGGTGAGGTCCTGATAGGGCAGGGCCACATTCAGCACTGCATCTGGCTGGTATGACTTGATCAGCTTGGTCAGAGCCTCCACATCATCGGCATCGATCTGAGCCGTGGTGATTTTCGTCTTGGTCTGTCCCTGCAGCTTCTCTTTCAAGGCATCGCATTTGCTCACCGTGCGGCTGGCAATCATCAGCTCGTCAAAGACACCGTCATTCTGGCACACCTTGTGGATAGCTACGCTGGCCACGCCGCCGCAGCCGATAATCATGAGTTTGCTCATTTCTTCAATTCCTCCTCAGAAAGAATATCCTCAACATACTTGGGCAGCATAAATGCCCCCTTATGCAAATGGGTCGTGTAGTACCAGGTGGTGAGATTCCTCTCATTCCAGCGCTTGGCATCAAAATCCTTCAAGGGATGGTACTTCTTCGAGGCAAAGCCAAACATCCACAGCCCCGCCGGGCAGGTGGGTATGCCCGCCTGATAGACGCGGCTCACGGGAAAGCTCTGATAGGCCTTGCGATGCATGGCCCGGAAGGCTGCCTCGTCCTCATCGTAGAAGGGGCTGCCATGCTGATAGACCATGATGCCGTCATCATGCAGGGCGCGATAGCAGTTGCCATAAAACTCCCTGGTAAACAGCCCTTCCGTATGGCCAAAGGGGTCAGTGGAATCATTGATGATGAGATCATACTTGTCCCGGCATCGGCGCAGGAAGCGCAGGCCGTCCATATTAGTGATCTTCACCCGCTCATCATCAAAGCCCTTGGCAGTTTCGGGAAAATATTCCCGGGAAACCTCGATGAACATTTCATCAGGCTCCACCACATCAATGGCCTCGATTTCCGGGTACTGGGTGAGGACCTTGGCCACGCCCCCATCGCCGCCGCCGATGATCAGCACATTCCTCACCCGGGGATGCACGGCCATGGGCACATGGACCACCATCTCATTGTAGATGAATTCGTCAGCCTCCGAGAAGATGATTTCGCCGTCCAGCACAATCATCCTGCCAAATTCCTGTGATTCAAAGACATCTATGCGCTGATACTCGCTCTGCTTTGAGAACAGCTGCTTATTAACCCGCACAGAGGTTTTGACATTCTCGGTATCCATCTGTGAAAACCATATTTCCATTCGGTTCCCTCCCTGCCGGTCAGATCTCTGTCAGGATGCGTATTTCCCTGCACTCCAGATCCTGTGTCCCCTGCAGGGAACAACCCTTTTCCCGGGCGTATTCGATATAGTCAATAATCTCTTCCGTAATGCGCTCCCCCGGCGTCAGAATGGGAATCCCCGGCGGATAGCACATGAGCATTTCCCCGGCAATGCACCCCACGGTCTCCTGCAAGGGCATCTTCTTGCCCTGGGCATAGAAAGCCTCCCTGGGGCTCATGACCAGTTCCGGCGCGATGAACTCTCCGCAGTAAAGCTCACGCTTCTCCTGGGCAAAGCGATCGGCAATGTCCTCCAATGCCCCCACCAGCCGTTCGATATCCCGTATGCGATCGCCGATGGAAATATAGGCCAGGATATTGCCGATATCCCCGAACTCAATCTGGATATCGTACTCGTCCCGCAGCATATCGTAAACCTCGATGCCCGTCATGCCGATGCCCTGAGTAAAGACGGAGAGCTTGGTCACATCAAAGTCAAACACGCTGTCCCCATCCACCAGTTCCCGCCCGTAGGCATAGAAGCCGCCGATGTCATTGATTTCCGAGCGGGCATACTCTGCCATGGAACTGACCTTCTCAAAGGACTCCCGTCCATGCAGGGCCAGGTTACGCCTGGAAAGATCAAGGCTGGAAATCAGGAGATAGGAAGCACTGGTGGTCTGGGTCAGGTTGATGATCTGCTGCACATACTCTGCATCCACCCCCTGGCCGCAGAGCATGATGGAACTCTGGGTCAGGCTGCCGCCGGACTTATGCATGGACACCGCAGCCAGGTCTGCCCCGGCTGCCATGCCCGAGATGGGCAGGTTATCCCCGAAATACAGATGAGTGCCGTGGGCCTCGTCCACCAGCACCTTCATGCCCGCCGCATGGGCCAGATTCACAATCCCCTGCAAATCAGAGGCAATGCCATAGTAAGTGGGATTATTGACAAAGATAGCCTTAGCCTTGGGATGCTCCCTTATGGCCCGCTCCACATCGGACAGGGCCATGCCCGTGGCAATGCCGATCTGATGATTTACCCGCACCGGCACATACACAGGTATGCCGCCGCAAAGCACCAGGGCATTGATGACGCTCTTATGCACATTGCGGGGCAAGAGAATTTCCTCCCCCGCCCGCACTGTGGCCAGTATCATGGCCTGCACCGCCGAAGTGGTGCCATGCACCATGAAGAAGGCATGCCCTGCGCCGAAGGCATCTGCCGTCAGTTCCTCAGCCTCCCTGATCACAGAGACCGGGTGGCTCAGATTGTCCAGCATTTTCATGGAATTCACATCGATGCCCACGCATTTCTCGCCCAGGAAATCCACCAATTCTGGATTGCCGCGGCCACGCTTATGCCCGGGCACATCAAAAGGAACTACACGCCTTTTGCGAAGTTCCAGCATCGCCTCGTAAACCGGCGCAGCATGTTGATTGATTCGGTCCATTATTCCCTCCCAAGACACCCCGACACAATATACTCGTCTATTATACTATAGATTGAGAATGGTAAAAAGCCCTTAAAGATTGTTTAATTCCCTTGAGCACAAGCCGTAATTGAAGGAAAATCCCCTTTGATGCAGAAAAATTCCAATTATAAGATATAAATTCGAGCAAAGGACGATTTTTATGATTGATGAACACGAATGGCGCAGTGTACTTCAGGTAGCCAAAGACAGAACCTTTTCCCTGGCCGCAAAGCACCTCTTTATATCCCAGCCGTCACTTTCTCAATGCATCAAAAAAATAGAAGGCGAACTTGGCATGCAGATCTTTGACCGCAGCAAAAGCCCCTTGCAGCTGACAGAGGCAGGCCGCATCTACATAGAAGCCGCCCACAAGATGAAGGATTTGCATCAGGACCTGCTGCAGCAGGTGGATGATCTATCAGAATTACGCTCAGGGCAGGTGCGGATTGGCAGTTCCCGCACACGCTCTGTATGTATATTGGCAGATGCCATCGCCTCCTTCCATCAGCGTTACCCAAATATCAGGATTACCCTGGTGGAAGGTTCCACCGCCCGCCTGCGGGAACATGTGCAGCAAGGTCACGTGGACTTCGCCCTGCTGTATGAACCTTTGCCCGCCAGCGCCTTCAACACAGTTCCTCTCATGGAGGAACGGGTTTTCATGGCAGTGCCCCCACATCACCAGCTGGCACAAAAGTACGGCCCCCAGCAAGCACCGCCTTACCCATCCATTTCCTTCAAAGCCTTTCAGGATGAACCCTTCATTGCCTTAAAGCCCAATCGCAGAATGACGGATATCTTTGCCTGTCTATGCAGGGAGACCGGCTGTCATCCTAAGGTAATTTTTGAAAGCGACAGAATTCTCAGTGCTGCCGAATTCTGTTCCAAGGGCATGGGCTCCACTCTGGTGACGGACATGGTCATCGAGCGCGGCTTTCGCGGAGAATCTCCCTTCTTCTTCAATCTGGAAGAGCCGGTGGAAACGCGCCAGCTGGTGGCGGCCTACGGCCAGAATCAACACCTTTCCAAAGCAGCCCAGGTCTTCTTGCAATTCATACACTGAGTTCAGCCTTCCCATAGGGAAGGCTTTTTGCGTTCCTATTAGAAATTCCAATATCCTGTATAGGAAAGATGTATTTTACCATAGTTTCTGCTAAATGTTAGAATAAATTAGATTTATTTTGTTTCATTCATCTGTACAGGTATTTTAGTTGGATTGTTTCTTTGGGAGGGCTAGGATTATGTCAACTACCATCTCACGCCGCACCTTTATCACAGGTGCGACAGCTGCAGGCGTAGCTTTGGCTGCAGGATCATATTTCACCTGGAATGGGCAGAACATTCCCAATTCCGTAAAAACAGGTGATGTGACCTATGATGTGCTCATCATCGGCAGCGGCGGCGCCGGCATGCGCGCAGCTCTGGCAGCAGCGGAAAACAAGGATCTGAAAGTAGCCGTCATGACCAAGCTGGTGCCCACCCGCTCCGCTTCCACCATGGCCCAGGGCGGCATGAATGGCGTCACCGGCGTCACCGACCCGGCGGACAGCGTGGAGTCCCATATGTTTGACACCATCAAGGGCGGCGACTACCTCTGCGACCAGGATGCCGTGGAGTATTTCGCCCAGCGAGCCGGAGAAAACATCTTTGAGATGGACTTCATGGGCTACCCCTACAACCGTCAGGAAGACGGCTCCTTCCATCAGCGCAAGATGGGCGGCAGCTCCCACCCCAGAGCCTCCTACTTTGAAGACCGTGCAGGCCATGCCATGGTGCACGCCCTCTTCGAGCAGTGTCTGAAGCACAATATAGACTTCATCTCCGAGTGCCAGATGCTGGAAATCAGCATGGACGGAGATAAGCTGAACGGCGTCATCGCCATGGATATGCGCAGCGGCAACCTCCTGGGGGTGGCTGCCAAAACCATCATCATCGCCACCGGCGGCTATGGGCGGGTCTACTGGATCCGTACCTCCAACCCCTACAGCTCCACCGGCGACGGCATTGTGGCAGGCATGAATATCGGCATCCCCTTCAAGGACCCGGAAATGGTGCAGTTCCACCCCACCGGCCTGTCTGCCAACGGCGTGCTGCTCTCCGAGTCCAGCCGCGCCGAAGGCGCCCTCCTCATCAACAAGGACGGCGAGCGCTTCATGGGCAAGTATGCCCCGGAGAAGCTGGAGCTGGCCACCCGCGACATCGTAGCCCGGGCCATTGCCACCGAGATGCTTGAAGGCCGCGGCGTGGGCGAAGGCATCCATGCCGGCGTCTACATGGACTTCCGCCACATTCCTCCCGAGCGCATTGACGAGCGTCTGGGCCAGGTGCGGGATCTTGCCCAGCGCTTCGCCGGGGTGGACATCAAGAAGGAAATGGTGCCCATCGCCCCCACCTGCCACTATTCCATGGGAGGCCTGGAGATGGCAGACTTCCACACGGGCGCGTCCCGCGTTCCTGGCGTCTTCGTGGCGGGTGAGTGCAGCTGCGTTTCCGTCCACGGTGCCAACCGTCTGGGAGCCAACTCCCTGTCCGAGGTGCTGGTCTTCGGCCATACCGCCGGTGACGGCGCTGCTGCCTATGCCAAAGAGCACAAGTACGAGGGCAGTCAGGAAAAGATGGCCCAGGACTGCGCCAAGTGGCAGGACAAGTTCAAGGAAGTCACCACCCGCGACCGTTCCGCCGGCAAGACTGTGCCGGAAATCCGTGATGCCATGGTCAATACCATGTGGTACAAAGTAGGTGTATTCAGAGAAGAGACTCAGCTTCAGGAAGCTGCCCGGGAACTTTCCGCCCTGGAGAAAGAATATGAGCATTGCTACGTAGGAGACACCTCCCACGTTTACAACACCGCCTTCGAGCAGTATGTGGAGCTGGGGAACCTGCTGCAGGTGTCCCACAGCATCGTGCAGGGAGCTATCGCCCGCAAGGAAAGCCGTGGCGGCCATTCACGCCGTGACTACCCCCAGCGCGACGATGTGAATTTCCTCAAGCATACCCTTATTTTCAAGCAGGACGGCGGCTATCGCACCGAGTACAAGGATGTCGTCATCACGAAGTATCAGCCGAAGGAAAGGAAGTACTAAAATGGACGTAACGCTGAATGTGCACCGCTTCGTGGAAGGAAAGAAGTGGGTGCAGAAATATAAGATTCCTGTCACAGTGGGCATGACCGTGCTGGAGGCCCTGACGGTGGTGAAGGAAAAGCAGGACCCCACCCTGTCCTTCACCTGCTCCTGTCGCTCCAGCATCTGCGGTGCCTGCGCCGTGCGGGTCAACGGCAATGCAGAGCTTTCCTGCGAGATTCTGGTGGAAAACCTCCTGAAGCGCTATGACACGGACACCCTCACCATCGAGCCCCTGGGCAATTTCCGGGTCATCCGCGACCTGATCGTAGACTGGGATCCCAAGTATGCCAGGCTGAAGAAAATCAAGCCCGCCATGGAGCCCAAGCCGGAATTCAGCGCCGAGACCGGCTGCAAGCAGAGCCCGGAGGAATTCAATAAATTCAAGAAGTACGCCGGCTGCATCCTCTGCGGTTCCTGCGTCTCCGAATGCAACAAGAACACCCTGAACGAGGAGGATTTCCTTGATCCCTTCGTCTTTGTGAAGGCTGAGCGTCTGGTGGCCGACTCCCGCGACCGTGACCCCAAGGCCCACCTGCAGGCTGTGCAGGATGCCGGTCTCTGGCGCTGCTTCAACTGCCAGGAATGCACGGCCAAGTGCCCCAAGGGGCTGGACCCTGCCGGTGCCATCGAAAAGCTCAAGGAGGCTACCTTCAAAATGGGCCTCAGCCAGGGAGTTGGCGGCAAGCATGCCAAGGCCATCTACGATGACATTTCCGAGTCCGGCATGCTGGATGAGTCCAAGCTGAACATCAAGTCAGAGGGCTTCATCATGGCCGGCATGCGCCTGCCCATGGCCTTGCGCCTCATGAACACGGGCAAGATGAATCCCCTGGAATCCCATCCCGTGAACCCCGACATCAAGACCATCCAAGCCGTTGTGAAGGCCGCGGAAAAGGAGGCAGAATAACATGAAATACGCATTTTTCCCCGGCTGTGTCCTGAAGGGAGCGGCTGCCGAAGCCTACACTTCCATGACCAAGGTCTGCGAGAAGCTGGGCATCGAACTGGTGGAAATCGAGAACTGGACCTGCTGCGGCGCCTCCCACGCCCAGGGGGTCAATGACCTTGCTGCTTTGGCAGTCAATGCAAGAAATATTTCCATTGCCGAGCATATGAGCCTGCCCATCATGACGGTCTGCAACACCTGCACCCTGCAGCTGCGCACCGCCAAGCACCGTCTGGACAGCGACCCGAAGCTGAAGGAAAAGGTCAACGGCATCCTCAAAGAAGGCGGCCACCCTTACGAGTACAAGGGAACCTCTGAAATAACCCATTTCCTGTGGGTGCTGGACCAGCACCCCGAGCTTCTGAAGGACAAGATCACCAGACCCCTCAACGACCTCAGGGTGGCCGGCTACTATGGCTGCCACATCCTCCGGCCCCAGGAAATCATGAACCACGAGGATGGCAAGCATCCCCAGTCCCTGGAGCGCTTGATCGAAGCCCTGGGTGCCAGGAGCGTAGAGTTCGACGCCAAGCGCAAGTGCTGTGGTTTCCATGCCCAGCTGGCTGCCGAGTACGATGTGCTGACAGTGACGGGCCAGATTGTGGACAGCGCAGACAAGGCGACAGCCAACGTGCTGGTAACCCCCTGCCCCCTCTGCCAGATGCAGCTTGACATGTACGAACCTGAGGGGCGTGAGGCCGTCCACAGCCAGGCTCAGGTCCCCATCCTGCACCTGCAGCAGCTGGTAGGATTTGCCCTGGGCATGAGCAAGGAAGACATGGGCTTTAACAGACACGTTTCCGCTAAAGAAAGACTTAACATTTAAATATCATGCAAGAAGCAAAAGGACAGCGCCTCTTTCACGAAAAAAGGCGCTGTCCTTTATTTTTTATGATTTTCCCAGCCAAGGCATAAATTTGTTATATGTCAGTCCAAACAGTGACAATACTTTTCCCACGATATGATCCATCTGCTTCTCCAGGCTATCCGCCCCGTTGTAAAAAGTCAGCATGGGCGGCACGATAGTACAGCCGTAATCAGCTGCTTCCTTGAGATTCCGCAGGTGTATGCGGGACAAGGGCATTTCCCGTGGTACCAGCACCAGCCTTCGATCTTCCTTGAGGCAGACATCTGCGGCCCTGAGCAGGAGGTTGTCTGTAAAGCCGGCCACGATGCCGGCCACAGTCTTCATGCTGCAGGGCACTATGATCATGCCATCAGTGGGATAGGAGCCGCTGGAAACGCTGGCTGCCAGATTGCGGTTGTCATAGACCACATCGGCCAGCGCCGTGAAGTCCTCCACCGTAAGTTCCGTTTCCCAGGCTAAGGTTTCCCTGGCCCCTTCCGTAATGATCAGCTGGGTTTCCACCTGAGAAAATTCCCTGAGAGCCCTGAGCAGATGGTAGCCCAGCAAAGAGCCGCTGGCACCTGAAATACCTACAACTAAACGCATAGAAATACTTTTCTCCCTTCCCATCAGCTGAGGTAGGGGTTGTGCACCCGTTCCCAGCCCACTGTGGTAGCGGGGCCGTGGCCGGGATAGACCTTGGTTTTCTCCGGCAGGGGCAGGATTTTTTCCTTGAGGCTGCCCACCAGGCTCTTGAGGGAGCCGCCAGGGAAGTCGCAGCGTCCTATTTCCTCTGCGAAGAGCGAGTCGCCGGAGAAGACCACACCTGCGGTCTCCGAGTAGAAGCAGCAGCCGCCGGGGGTGTGGCCCGGAGTGTGGATGACCTTGAAGCTGAAGCTGCCACAGGGTATAACCTCACCTTCCGCCATTTCCTTATCCGCAGGCGTGCCCTCCATCTTGCCACCGCTCATAAAGGCGAAAAGATTCTGGCGGCTGTCCGTGAGCATGGCGGCATCACCAGAGTGGATATAGACCTGCACGCCCAGTTTTTGGCGCAGTTCTTCCACGGCCCCGATATGATCCCAGTGGCCGTGGGTCAGCAGGATGGCCTGCACCTTGATGTTCTCGCCCTGAATCAGGGAAAAAATCTTCTCTGCTTCATTGCCAGGGTCTATGATAAAGCCCTCTTTGCTGTCCTCATCAAAGGCCACATAGCAGTTTTCCTCGATGGGCGCCGTAGGGATAGTGTATATCTTGAGAGCCACTTACTCTCCTCCTTTGCCGTTGTTCTGACCGCCGATTTTGCGGGTGACGCTGTAGACATCCTTCACCCGCCTGAGGCGGGTCATGATCTGGCCCACCTGGCTGGCATTCTTCACATCCAGGCCCAGCAGCACCGTGGATGTCTTGTTGTTGCGGTTGGGGTTGGCGTTGACACTTCTGATATTCATGCGCATTTCCGATGGCACTGCCAGCAGTTCTGCCAGCATGCCACTCCTGTCATTGCAGATGATTTCCAATTCCACCGTATATTCCTTGTCCAGGCCAATATCCCAGGCCACCTCGATCATGCGGGAGAAATCCGCGTCATTCATGACATTGGGGCAGTCGGAGCGATGGACGGACACGCCCCGCCCGCGAGTGATATACCCGGTGATGGGATCGCCTGGAATAGGGCTGCAACAGCGGGCCAGGCGCACCAGGAGGCCGCTTTCTCCCTCCACCAGCACGCCATGGCTGGACTTCTTGCGCCTGTCGCCACCCCCCTGAGGCTGCTTGAGCTCCGAGAGCAGCTTGGACACATCGGGAGAAGTGGCTTCCTTCACATCTTTCTTGTAAAGCTCGATGAGCTTCATCATGATGCCGTGGAGTGCCACACCGCCATAGCCCAAGGCCGCCAAGAGATCATCCTCCGTGAGGATGTTGAGCTTCTGGGCCACCTGCTCAAGCCGGTCTTCCTTCATCAGTTCCTTGGGTGCATATCCCAGGCGCTTGGCTTCTTCCTTGATAAGGTCTCTGCCCCGCTCGATATTCTCCTCCCGCTTCTCCTTCTTGAAGAAGGTGCGGATCTTGCTGCGGGTCTCGGAGGAGGCCACGATATTCAGCCAGTCCCGGCTGGGGCCGCCGTTGGCCTTATTGGTGAGCACGGAGACGATATCTCCGTTGCGCAGCTTCGTTTCCAAGGGCACCAGCTTACCGTTGATCTTGGCGCCCACGCAGTGGTGGCCCACTTCCGTATGGATGCGGTAGGCAAAGTCGATGGGAATGGAGCCCTTGGGCAGGTCGATGACATCACCCTTCGGGGTGAAGACAAACACCTCATCGGAGAAGATATCCACCTTCATGGCCTCGAAGTATTCCTTGGGATCGGTGTACTCCTGCTGCAGATTCACCATCTGCCTGAGCCAGGACATCTTCTGGTCGGTCTCGCTGCCCGCCCCCACGCTCTTGCCAGTTTCCTTGTATTTCCAGTGCGCTGCCACGCCGAACTCCGACACCTGATGCATGGCGAAGGTCCGAATCTGGATTTCCAGAGGATAGCCGCGAGTCATCACCGTAGTGTGCAAGGACTGGTAGCCGTTGGACTTGGGCATGGCGATATAGTCCTTGAAGCGGCCCGGAATGGGCTTCCACATGGCGTGGATGACCCCCAGGACACCATAGCAATCCTTGACGCTCTCCACCAGCACACGCACGGCAGACAGGTCATAGATCTCGCTGATGTCCTTCTTGTCCCGCTTCATCTTCTTGTAGATGCTGTAAAAATGCTTGGCCCGGCCGCTGATATCCGCCTTGATATTGCTCTCTGCCAGCTTTTCCTTGATCTGCTTGATGGAATCATCAATGAAAGTCTGGCGCTCCTTGCGCTTCTGCTTGACGCTCTCCACCAGATCGTAGTAGGTTTCGGGGTCAAGGTAGCGCAGGCAGAGATCCTCCAGTTCCCACTTCACATTGGAAATGCCCAAGCGGTTGGCCAAGGGCGCATAGATTTCGATGGTCTCCTTGGCAATGCGCTTCTGCTTATCCTCCCGCATATACTTGAGGGTGCGCATATTGTGCAGCCGGTCCGCCAATTTTATCATGATGACCCGGATATCCTTGGCCATGGCCAAAAACATCTTGCGATAGTTCTCCAGCTGCACCTCTTCCTTGGACTTGTACTGGATGCGGCCCAGCTTGGTGACACCATCAATGAGCATAGCCACTTCTTCACCGAACATCTCCTGCATCTGCTCATTGGTGTAGATGGTATCCTCCACCACATCATGGAGCAGGGCGGCGCTGACTGTCTCATAATCCAGATGCAGCTCCGTCAGGATCTGGGCCACGTGCAGAGGGTGGATGATATAGGCCTCCCCCGACACGCGGGTCTGCCCCCTGTGAGCAGACTCTGCCAGTTCATAGGCTCGCTGGATAAGGTCAATATCCGCCTGGGGCTGGTACTCCTGGACAGAGGCAATGATGCTCTCTATGGTTACGGGCTTCTTCCCTTTGTCATTCATCCTTGCTCACTCCTCTCAGCGGTGCCGCCTGTAGGTGGGGGAAGCGTCCAGATCCATCTTCCCTGCCACTGGGGGAAGATAGTAGTGCGCCCCTTCCAAGTCCTGATGCAGAAGCTCCAGCTCTTGGAAAATCCGCAGAGCCTTCCCAAAGGTGTAGAGAGAGACATGCTCTCCCCCGGCGCTGAAGCCGGCCGCAAGTTCCTCTGCGCTGTAGGGAATCTTGCCCTGCTTTTTCTGTATGCCTATGAGATAGCGGTAAATGCCCGCCAAAATATCCCGCTCCGGGAAGATCCTCTCCTTCCGGGAAGGCACCAGTGACTCCACGATGCACTGGAGGCTCCTGCGTCCGTTCCACTCATTGATGTCCGGGGTGTAAATCATATCCAGTTCCTCGGCATTCACAATAGGTGCCAACTCACTGTGCCGCCAGTAAAGAGCCGTGACGGGCTGGCCTGCCGAACCCACCTGGAACTTCAGATGCTCCCGCTGCTTGCCCATGACCTGGGCCTCCGTGGCCCTGATTTCCTTGCAGCCAAAAGCAGGCTTGGGATTGCCCATGCCGTAAGGCTCCAAGAGGGAAAGCTCCTCTATCATCTGGAAGGTCACCTCATGAGGCATCATCTCAAACTCCACCGTGACCTTGGGCACATAATCTGCCGCACTTAAAGTCTTGCCTGCATAGTCCTGCAAAGCCCTGCGGAAGTCATCTATCTTCTCTTCCCTGACAGAAAGTCCTGCCGCCATTGCGTGACCGCCGAACTGCATGAGCTCACTCTTGCAAGCCGTGAGAGCCTCGTACATGTGCAGCCCCTCGATGCTGCGGCAGGACCCCTTGCAGATTCCATCCTCCTGAATGGAAAGCACCACCGTGGGCTTGTAATAAGCCTCCACCAGCCGGGAGGCCACGATGCCGATGACCCCGGGGTTCCAGCCCTTGCCCGCCACCACGATGGCCTGCATGTCCTCAGGATCCACCTCGCCTGCCTTCAATTCCGCCTCGGCGGCAGCCAGTATCTCTGCCTCGATAGCCTGGCGCTCCCCATTGAGGCTATCCAGTTCCTGAGCCAGCCTTTCTGCTTCGTCAATATCCCTGGACAGCAGCAGCCGCACCCCGTCCAGGCCACTGCCCAGCCGCCCTGCGGCATTCAAGCGCGGAGCCAGCATAAAGCCAATATGGCCGGCGTTGATTTCTTTGTCCTTGAGCCCTGCCACCTCTACCAATGCCCGCACGCCCAGAAAGTCAGACTCCTGCAGCTTGACAAGCCCCGCCTTCACAATCTTGCGGTTCTCCCCCACCAGGGGCACGATATCCGCCACGGTGCCCATGGCAACCAGTTCCAGGTCACCTGCAAACTCCTCCCCCTTAAGTCTTTGCCAAAGACCCTGGCAGAGCTTGAAAGCCACGCCTACCCCTGCCAGATTCTTATCTGGATAGGGACAGTCTGTCCGATGGGGATTGACCACCGCCAGGGCAGGAGGCAAATTTTCTCCTGGCAGATGATGGTCAGTGATGACAATGTCCAGCAGTCCTCCCATGGATCTCACATCTTCCACGGAAGCAATGCCACAGTCCACCGAGACCAGAAGCCCCGCCCCACTTTCGGCAATGCCTTCCAGTGCCTTTAGGTTGAAACCGTAGCCTTCCTTCTTCCTGTCGGGGATATAGCAGGAAGTCAAGGCTCCCAGGGCACGGAGATTATGTACCAAAAGAGCAGTGGCAGTCATGCCGTCCACATCGTAATCACCATAGGCCACGATTTTCTCTCTTTTTTTGATTGCCTGCGCTATGCGCTCCACGGCCAGCTCCATGTCCTTCATCAGAAAGGGGTCATGGAAAGCCATTTCTTCAGGATGCAGGAACTCCTGCGCTTCCTTCGGCGTTCTGAAGCCACGGTGCCAAAGAGCCTGGGCGGTGAGTTCCGTCACATCCAGTTCCCGGGCCAGTTTCTTGGCTTCCGGAGCTGTCTCGTATCTTTTCCATTCTTTCAGCATATTATACTCCTAAATTCTTTTTCACCATTGCAAAATTCGATAGAATTTCTCAAAATCCTTTTCTTTCCACAGGCTGAAGCTGCGAGAGTTTCAGCTTATGGAAAAAAAGGAGCCCGCCCTCAAGGGCATGGGCTCCATGGATAGTTGTCATTTAGCCTCGGCAGGCTGAGCCACGCGCTTCTTGTCAGCCCGATTGCGCAAGGTAATCCAAATAGGGCTGGCAATGAAAATGGAAGAATAGCAGCCGGAAGCAAAGCCCACCAGCAATGCAAAGGCAAAATCCTTGGTGGTCTCACCGCCGAAGAAATAGAGAGCCGCCGTGGTGAACATGACCGTGAACACCGTGTAAAGAGAACGGGTCAGGGTCTGGTAGACGGAAGTGTTCACCAGATGGTTCACATCTCCGCCCCTGCGGAAGTGCAAGCGCAGATTCTCACGGATGCGGTCGAAGATGACGATGGTATCGTTGATGGAATAACCGACGATGGTCAGGAGCGCCGCAATGAAGGAAGAATCGATTTGGCGCTGGGTGAAGGAGAACACCGCCAGCACGATGAGGATATCGTGAACCAGGGCCAGCACAGCCGCAATGCCGAAGCGAAACTCGAAGCGGTAAGCCACATAGGCGATGATGAGGGCCCAGGAAACCACCAGAGCCAGCACAGCGTTGGTGATGAGCTCACCGCCGATAGTAGCCCCCACCTTTTCCTCGCGCATTACCGTATAGGAGCCAACCTGCTCCTTGATGCTGGCCATGACAGCCTTGCGTTCCTCTTCCTCCATGTCGGAGGTGCGGACCATGACATTCTCACCTTCGGTAACGCCGCTCTCAGCTCCGGAAAGCTGGATGGTGCTGCCCTCCAAGCCAAAGGGAGTCAGGCTCTGGCGCACCTGGGCGATGGTCACAGGCTGGTCGAATTTCAGATCGATGATAGTACCACCAGTGAAGTCGATACCGAAGTTGAAGCCCCTCACTGCCATGCAGAAGAGACCGGGAATGATGACAAGGGCAGAGATGAGGAACCAGATTTTCCTATGCCCTGCAATATCAAACTTAGGCATTGGCAGTATCCTCCTTCTGTCCGGGACGCTTGTCCATGAGCATATAGCCGTTGGCGCCATAGGCGTTGGCATTGGTAGAAATCTTGGAATCAATCATGAGTTTCAGCATATAGCGGGTCAGGGTGATGGCCGTCAGCATGGACAGCAGGGTACCCAGTCCCAAGGTGATGGCAAAGCCGCGGATAGTGCCTGTGCCCAGGAAGAACAGCACCATAGCTGCAATAATCGTGGTGATATTGGAGTCAAAGATGGTGGTGAAGGCACGCTCAAACCCGGCCTGCATGGACAGGCGCAGGGTCTTGCCGTTCAGCCTGTACTCCTCCTTGAAATGCTCGAAAATCAGCACGTTGGCATCCACCGCCATACCGATGGAGAGGATGATGCCGGCCACGCCCGGCAGGGTGAGGGTGGCATCCAAAAGGTAGAGCAGGCCCAAGAGCATCAGGGTATAAGCCATCAAGGCAATGTCGGCGATAAAGCCGGACAAGCGGTAAAAGATAATCATGAATACCAGCACGGCACCAAGGCCTACGGCAAAGGCGAAAGCAGACTTATCCTTGGAATCCTGTCCCAGGGAGGGGCCTACAGTGCGGGTCTCGATGATGTTCACCTTCACAGGTAGGGCACCGCTGCGGAGCACCACAGCCAGGTTCTGGGCTTCCTCCAGGGTCTTCTGGCCGGTGATTTCGGCCTTGCCCCCCAGGATAGGCTCGCGGACGTTAGGCGCCGTCAGCACCTCGCCGTCCAGCAGGATGGCAATGGTGCGGCCCACATTCTTCATGGTAAGATCGGCAAACTTCTTGGCACCCTCATCGGAGAAGGTGAGGTTGACCACATTCTGCCCCGTCTGCTGATTCGTAGCAGCCTGGGCATCCTGCAGGTCGGTACCATTCAGCACCGTGTTGCCTTCCTCGTCCTTGAACTCCAGCATGGCGGTCTTGCCGATGGTCTTGATAGCCGCATCCGGGTCGTTGACACCGGGGAGCTCTATGATAACACGACGCTCGCCCTCACGCTGGATGATGGGCTCTGTAAGTCCCAGAGCGTTGACGCGCTTCTCCATAATGGTGATTACTCGATTCATGGCATCGTCATTTACCTGGGCAATGTCCGTATCCTCAGCCTCCAGCACCACATGGGTGCCGCCCTGGAGGTCAAGGCCCTGGCGGATGGAGAAGGCCAGGGGCTTCACGAAAGCCAGGAACAGCGCCACAATCAATACGACGCAGCCCAATAGCTTCATAAGGCTTTCTTTCTGCAAAAGATTCAATCCCTTCTATTTTTCTTAGGCCGTAGCCTTGCGAGAGGCGTGCTCCCGCTGATAGTTTTCGATGAACTCAATGACCTTCTGCCTCACGGCCTTGGCATCAAGCTCATCTGTCTGTATGTAAAGGTCCGCATGGGCCTTGGCATCAGCCAGTCTCTTGTGCTGGGTCACCAGGCGATCCTCCCCCCAGTACACCAGCCGCCGCTTGTGAATGGCAGGCAGTGTAGCATCAATCATGACCACCAGGTCAGGATTCTTCTTCGCCCAGAAGTTGTGCACACAGGAATGCTCCTGGGCCACATTATAAGCATCGTAACCTGCCTCCCGCAACCCAGCCACCAGGGTGGTCTTGCCACTGGCACACACTCCCACAATAGCAATCTTCATCTTCAGCACCCCTTTCATATGAACAGTTCCATAAGCTCCCGCAGGAGCAAATCAATAAGGATAGGTCACTTCCAACTGCTCAATTTTCGGCTCATTGGGAGAGCCCTCCGTGATGCCCATGACCACTACGGTCATATCGTCTGAGGCCTTCTCCTGGTCAAGAGAAAGGGCATAGTCCATAATGCTCTTGGCAATATAGGCAGCATCCTCCGGCCCGTTCTTCCTGACGATTTCCAGGATTTTCTCAAAATCAGCGCACTTGCCGGTTCGCTTGCGGCCTGCATGCTCAATGCCGTCAGTGTAGCTCACCACCACCAGCCCCGGTGTCAGGGGAATCTCATACATGAGCGGCTTCATATGGCGGTTCACCCCTATAGGGCTCACATCCTCATCATACACCGTCTCATAGTCCTCAGTCTTCACGATGACGGGACAGTTGGAATTCCGGCTGATCACCAGAGTTTCCGTGTCAAGATCTGCACTGAGTACAGTCAGAGTGCAGGATACCTTCTTGTCCTTCATGGCATAGAGGTAATCATGCACTGCCCTGGCCACAGCTCCATCCCTGGCCCCATCAGAAATCAAGGATACTGCCTTGTTCACCACCCAACTGCTGGTGTGGTGAGCCGCCAGGCCGTTGCCCTGACCATCAGCGATAATGGCGGAGATGCCCCCGTGGGGACGCTCTGCAATATCGCAGCTGTCACCGCAGACACCGGTGGCATACTTGGCCGTCTTGGCCAGCCCAATCTTTACTTCCATAAAATCACCTTACTTTGCCTGAACGGCAATCTATGAAGCGGGTCTCGGTAATGATGGCCTCCACCCGCTGGTCATGCACTTCCATGGGAATTTCCTCTGCCAGCTGGCAGTCAAAGCAGAGAGCGATGCGCAGGGCCTGGGGCTCACTTTCAGACAGGAACCTGTCATAGAAGCCTGCCCCCATGCCCAATCTTGAGCCATCACAGCCGAAGGCCACCCCTGGCACCACTATCAGTTCCAACGAGCCGGGAGGAAGCATTTCCCTTCCCTCCTCTGCCACAGTAAGAATGCCATAAGCACCTTCCGTCAGGGCTGCCAAAGACTTCACCCTCGCGGCCCCCATCAGCCCCTTGGAGATAACATGGGGCAGAGCCAGAAGCTTGCCCACTTGCAGGCTGTGCTCAAGAAGACCTTGCAGCTGCACCTCATCTGCCATGGAGGCATAAGCCATCACAGCCGCAGCCTGTCGATAAGCATCGCACTCAAGCAGTCTGGCCATAATGGCCTCAGAAGCCCTTTGCCGGTACTCAGCTGGCAGGCTGCGGCGCGCCTTGAGGATTTCTTTCCTCAAGGCATCCTTGTCCCTGGGCATATCAGGCCTCGCTCTCCGTCACCGAAGCTATAGCCGACCTGGCCGCCTTAATCTCCACCTGATTGGCAATCTTCAGGCGGACGCTCTTTTCATCCAGGGCCGTAATCACCCCGTAGATGCCGCCGATAGTAACTACCTCATCGCCAGCCTTCAAGCTGTCAAGCATAGCCTGGCGGCGCTTCTGCTCATTCTTCTGGGGCCTGTACAGGAGGAAGTAGAACACCGCCACCATAACCAGGATAGGTCCCCAGGTACCAATGGCCGCCAACATATCAGGACTCAATAGAAACACTCCTTTTATTTATTCCCCCGCGGATTGTAATTCTCCAGGAACTCTGCCCGGAAAGCAGGGAACCTGTCCTCCAAGATGGCTGTGCGCATGCGCCGCACAAACTCCTCCAGGAAGTAGAGGTTGTGCAGGGACAAGAGCCGCAAGCCGAAGATTTCCCCTGCCCTCACCAGATGACGGATATAGGCACGGGTGTAGCCATTGCGGCAGGCATAGCAGCCGCAGCCCTCTTCCAGCACACTGTGGTCATGGGTGAAATTGGAATTCTTCATCACCAGACGCCCATGCCAAGTCATGGCCATGCCATTGCGGGCCACCCGGGTGGGATAGACGCAGTCAAACATATCAATGCCCCGGGCCACGCCCTCCACCAGATGATCTGGAGTGCCCACCCCCATGAGGTAGCGGGCCTTGTCTTTGGGCAAGTGAGCCGTGGAATACTCAAGCATCTCATACATGAGTTCCTTGGGCTCGCCTACAGAAAGTCCGCCCACAGCATAGCCGGGGAAGTCCAAAGCCGTCATTTCCTTGGCATGCCACTCTCTGAGCTCCTTGTACATACCACCCTGCACAATGCCAAACAGGCCCTGATTGGGAGCCGTCATGGCCGCCTGACAGCGTTTGGCCCATCTGAGGGTGCGCTCCGTGGAACGCTTGGCATAGTCATAGTCCGCAGGGTACGGCACGCACTCATCAAAGGCCATGACAATGTCAGACCCCAGGCACATCTGCACCTCCATGGACACCTCGGGAGAGAGGAACTTCTTGGAGCCGTCCAGATGAGAGCGGAAGGTCACGCCTTCCTCCGTGATTTTACGCAGTTCCCCCAGACTGAAGACTTGGAATCCGCCGCTATCTGTCAGGATAGCGCCATCCCAGTGCATGAACTTGTGCAGTCCTCCTGCCTCTTTCACCAGTTCCATGCCAGGACGAAGGAAAAGATGATAGGTGTTGGAAAGGATAATCCCTGCCCCTAAATCCTTCAGTTCCTCCGGAGAAACACCCTTCACCGTAGCCTGAGTGCCTACAGGCATGAAGATAGGCGTAGGGAAAGAGCCGTGAGGAGTATGTATGATACCAGCTCTGGCCCCGGTAGTCTCATCCTGCTTGATGAGCTCATAGGTTATCGCAGCCAAATAAAAACCCCCAATTGTAGTATGAAATTGATACAATCACATTATTTATCGTTTGAGGGGTTGCAAATTCCCCCAGGGGGTTGCATGCCGTTTGCAAGTACCGTGAAGCCTTGCTACTACTGAGTTCCGGGCATTTTATCGGCACGCCCAGAAATGATATCGCTGGACACACCTTGTCTCGTTTGCAACCCCCTACTAACTCACGTAACAATCATTTTACCATAAAATAAGAAAGGAAGACAAGAAAATTGGCACGGGACTTTGCCCGTGCCAACTGTTACCCTATCTGAATTTCCGTGCCGTCCTTAAATGTGACGCTGATGTCCTCCTTGCTGTATACGGTCATGAAGTCTACCAGAGTTCCCCATAGGTCTTCATCAAACTCCGTCAGCCTTTTTGACTGGGATTCCAGAGCCTCGGCAAAAGCCTCCAGACGCTCTGCCTTGGCCTGCCTTTCCCTGATGGCTTTTTCCTTTGCTGTGTGTCTACCCTTAAATGTCAGCAGGATTTAATTGCTTCTGCCTCGAAACTAGCTTTTAGTCATCAAGTTATACCTGTAGTATAGATTTCATCACACATATAGAATCGAGGAACAACCTATGAGTAAATACAATGTGAATCAATATTCTGTAAATACCCTATTGGGCTTCATCGAGGGAGGCAACATCGCTATTCCTGAAATCCAGCGTCCTTTTGTCTGGAAAGCAAGCAAAGTGCGGGATTTGATAGACTCCCTCTACAACGGCTACCCCACCGGCTACATCATAATCTGGCAAAACGGAAACGTGAAGCTTAAGGACGGCTCCAGTTCCGTAGGAAAGAAAATCCTCATCGATGGACAGCAACGTATCACAGCACTCATGGCAGCCATATCCGGACAGAACATACTAACTGAAAATTACGAAGAAAAACCCATACGCATTGCCTTCAATCCCATTGCAGGTGAAGAGGAAGAACGATTTGCCGTACAGACCCCCGTCCATATTAAGAGTCCCATGTGGATTGCAGATATTTCCGAAGTATTTAAGCCAGACTTTGACAGCTATAGCTTTATTGAAGAATATACTGCGAAGAACCCCTCCGTCTCGAAAAGCGAGGTCAATAAGGCAATCCTAAAACTACTCGGCATACAAAATTGCCAGATTGGAGCAATTGAACTTATACCACAACTGGATATTAGTGAAGTAACAGAAATCTTCGTACGCATCAATTCCCAGGGGAAGCGGCTCAATGAAGCCGATTTCGCCATGTCTAAAATTGCTGCTGACGAAGGCTATGGTGGCAACCTACTCCGCAAAGCTATCGATTATTTCTGTCACCTCGCCGTGGAACCAGCATTCTACAGCAAACTGAAAACCGTGGATGCTGAGTTCATGCAGTCCCCCTACGGTGCCAAGATGAAATGGCTTAAGGACGATTACGATGACATCTACGACCCGGAATATAATGATATGCTGCGTGTCTCCTTCATGCACCAGTTCAATCGTGGCAAGCTTGGCGACTTGGTGAGCCTTCTCTCCGGCAGGGATTTCAAAGACCGCTCCTTTAAGGAAGAAATTGCAGAGGACAGCTTTAAGAAGCTGGCGAACGGCATACTAAATTTCATGAGCGAATACAACTTCAAGCAGTTTGTACTAGCCATCAAGTCTGCCGGGTTCATCTCCTCCAAGCTCATAAACTCAATGATGACACTGGATTTTGCATATACCCTTTTCCTCATCCTGCAGAGCAGTAACGAGGTGGCAAAGACCGAAATCAAGCGATACATTCAGAAATGGTTCGTCCTTTCAGTCCTGACCGGACGCTATATTTCCTCCCCAGAGTCTCAGATGGACAGAGATTTGCGTGGCATCAAGGACAAAGGCTTTTTGACCTTCTTCAAGGAAAATGAAGAATCCATGCTATCGGATACTTTCTGGAACGTGCGTCTCGTGCAGAGCATGGAAACCTCCTCCATCAGCAGTCCTTATTTCAATACCTACTTGGCGGCACAGGTTTTCTTCGGCGACCATTCCTTATTGTCCACTTCATCCAAGGTTGAACACCTTATTACTGTGGCCGGGGATGTTCATCACATCTTCCCCAAGGAGTATCTGAAGCAGAATGGTTATAACGACAAAGCGCTTTATAACCAGGTGGCGAACTATACATATCTCGATACCACGGTCAACATTGCCGTAGGCAAAAAGTCCCCCAACGATTATTTCAGCCTGGCACTATCGCAATGTGGTACAGACAAGCTTGACTGCGGTACAATTACAGATGAATCTGCTTTCTGGAAAAATCTGGATGCAAACTGCATACCCCATACGATTACCACAATGACAGCCGCCGATTACCCTGAATTCTTGAAGGAACGCCGTGTGCTGATGGCCAAGAAGATACGTGATTATTATGAAAAACTGTGATTTGTGGCATAAACAAGTTCAACTTTACCTTCCAGCCCCCAGTATCTCACATTAATGTAAAGACCTCGAAGCCGCTCATTTTGTAAGGCTTCGAGGTCTTTCTATGCAATGCTTGCATATGCAACTAACATCATGTCTATTCCCGCAACGCCCCGTCATACACCAGCTTAGTTCGCTCATCGAACAGCACCCACAGTATCTCATCAAATGTCTCAGGATGCTCCTTCACCACAGACCTAACCGTCTGCACAGCAATCTGCGCCGCCTGCTGAACGGGATAGGAATACACGCCCGTGGAGATGGACGGAAAGGCCACGCTGCGGATGCCATTCTCCATGGCAAGTTTCAACGAATGCCGATAGCAGCCAGCCAGCAATTCTGCCTCACCATGATTACCCCCATGCCAGACTGGCCCTACCGTGTGAATCACATATTCGCATGGAAGCCTGTATGCCTTGGTGATTTTCGCCTGACCTGTTCTGCAACCATGCAGCGTCCGACACTCCGCCAACAGTTCCGGCCCGGCGGCTCTGTGTATGGCTCCATCCACACCACCGCCCCCAAGCAGGCTCTCATTGGCAGCGTTGACAATGGCTTCGGCATAATGCCTTGCCGTGATGTCTCCAAGTTCTGTTCTTATGATGGTTATGCTGCATACCTCTCCCTCTGGCTTATTTCGGCAGGTGCAAATACACCAGCCCACCTATCTGCACTGCCATTATCAGCGGCACCCCGTATTTGAACTTTAAGTGCAAAGTTTTGTGATGGAACAAGCGCATAGCTGCAAGCGCCCCTACGCTTCCGCCCATTGCCGCAATGAGTAGAAGTGTCAGCTCCGGCACCCGCCACCATTTACGGATGGCACATAGCTTGTCCCAGCCGTAGATTATAACCGCCACAACATTTATGATGGCAAAATACCATGCCGCCACGCTATGCCAATCAATTTCCATGTTCTCCCTCCAACAATCTCACCAGCAACTGCTCCAGCTTGCCCCTGTACTCTAAGTCATCATCTTCCGAACGTTTCCGTGGTCCTTTAAGGTGATGCTTGCCTGATGCCTGCCTAGCTTTCTTGGCAAAATGGCGTTCCATGAGCAGCCGCTCTATATTTTCGTTGGTATACTGCCAGCCGTTTTGATGGATAGCATAGGCTTTCTTCCCCAA
The DNA here is from genome assembly GCA_902780915.1 of Pseudoselenomonas ruminantium. GTDB lineage: Bacteria > Bacillota > Negativicutes > Selenomonadales > Selenomonadaceae > Selenomonas_B > Selenomonas_B ruminantium_B. The sequence continues at coordinate 134,338 of CACZHK010000001.1, forward strand.
GGCCATAGCTGCCACGCCATAGTCCTGCGTAACCACCAAATCTCCCGTCTGACACAGATTGACCAGGGCCAGGTCTACCGCGTCCGCCCCGGCTCCGATTACCTTGACCTCGCTATAATCCGACCGGAGTACATGATTGGTATCACACAGGAGCGTAACCGCTACGCCGTACTTTTGCGCCAATTCTTCTGTCTGCCGTACTACCGGGCAGGCATCAGCATCAACATAGATATGCATTGCTGATATTCCTCACTTTATCTTCAAGTCAAGCAGCACCCTGTCTGTCTCCCACGGAGAAATGACCGTATAACCAATGCCAGCCCCATCCAGGACTGCCTTGATTTCCTCGTCCTTCACCTTAGCCCGTTCCAGATTTGTTTCCTTACGCCCATCAATGGTAATGAATTCGTCATTCCTGCGGAGCAAATATTCCACATTGTCAAACTTGGCATGCTCATGCAGCACCAGCTGGTCAAAGAGCTCGTCCGGGGTGTTGTTGTAGATGATGTTCAGCGGCAGAGGCGAATCGCAGACCGCATACTCCACGCCATAGCGCTCCAATGTCTTCAGCCTATGAACCTGCTCAGCAAACAAGTACAGCTGATCCTGTACAATGTCCGTGGCATTCTGGTACCAGAGCCACTTGGCATACTCCCCCACCAGTTCCGTCTTAAGCCCCTTGCGCTTCAGCTTCGAAAAAATGTCTGCGGCGATGGTGCTCTTGCCGATGCCCGCGCCGCCGTAAAAGTTCAGTACCTTCAACCTAACTCACCTGTCCGTTCTTAGAATTTTACAATAACCATTATACACCACCGAAGAGCCGTCCTCCACCAAATATAGAACAAAAAGGCTGCCCAGCATATTGCCAGACAGCCAACCACATCCCTATATTTTCAAATTCTTCTACCACCACGCCGCTTTACATCTTCATCAATCCTACTCTTCCAACATGGCATCAAAGGCTCCGAACAGCTGCGCACATGACGAATAGTGTCTTCTCCGACCTGTCCTCATCACGAGCATACTTGTGGATATTGCCGATATGATGGATGGTGCCACCTATCCTTCCTCCTCGGACTTCAAAAAATCCAGCACTGTCCACTCCATTCGTTTTATATGTTCCCGAATGTCAGTCTGTTCAAGGAACACGCCGTCTATTTCCTGCTGCTTTGCTGGCGGCAAGGACTCATAAAGCTCAGGAATCTCTTTGAAGAACTCAGCCGAGAAGATGCCGTGTCCCATGCTCTTGCCCCAGTCCATATGCCTATATATGCTGTTTAGTCCGTTCAGCAGATTCTCCCTGTTCTTAGGCCAGGCATCCGTCCCCACGCTAGAAAAGATTTTCTTCACGATGGCGTTG
>CACZHK010000002.1 GCA_902780915.1 Pseudoselenomonas ruminantium
AACAGAAGGAAAATATTAATATTGAATTCGTTGGCCCAAATGAAAAATGGAATTATATCATCAGACCAAATAGATAATTAATTTCGTGACAGTTCCTAATCATCGGCATTTTATTTATGGAGGATTTTTCTATGTTGCCTATTGAAGTATTGCAGGGCTTGCTGCTGCCCTTTTTGGGCACTGCCCTGGGGGCGGCTGGGGTGTATGTGCTGAAAGATGAGCTCAATCCCCTGGTGCAAAAAGGACTCCTGGGCTTTGCTGCAGGGGTGATGGTAGCGGCCTCCATTTGGAGCCTGCTGATTCCCGCCATGGAGGCTTCCTGGCTGCTGGGGAATCTGGCCTTCCTGCCAGCTGTGTTGGGCTTTTGGGGCGGGACGCTCTTCCTTCTGGCTCTTGACCATTTTATCCCTCACTTGCATCTGGAGGCAGAGGAGGCGGAGGGGCCGCAGAGCTCACTGCCCAAGAGTACCATGCTGGTGCTGGCGGTGACCCTGCACAATATCCCTGAGGGCATGGCTGTGGGCGTGGTGCTGGCAGGCTGGCTCACGGGGACGGCAGATGTTTCTCTGGGAGGGGCGCTGGCGATGTCTCTGGGCATTGCCATCCAGAACTTCCCCGAGGGCGCTATCATCTCTTTGCCCTTGCGGGCAGCAGGCATGAGCCGCCATAAGGCTTTTCTGGGAGGGATGCTCTCTGGAGTGGTGGAGCCTGTAGGCGGCCTCCTGACCATCCTGGCGGCCAGCTTGGTGGTGCCTGTACTGCCTTATCTGCTGGCCTTTTCCGCCGGAGCCATGCTCTATGTGGTGGTGGAGGAGCTGATACCTGAGATGTCTGCCGGACATCATTCCAATGTGGGGGTGCTGGCCTTTGCCTTCGGCTTCACGCTTATGATGGCGCTTGATGTGGCGCTGGGATGAAAAAAGGGACGGCGCGGGCCGTCCCTTTTCAATCGGCGAGAAAATATATTTACCTGCTTTGCCAAAGCTGTCCACTCAGCAAATCCACGCAGGAGATATGCCCGTCCTCCATATAGGAGCCTGTGTCCAGCAGGATCATGTTGTCTTCGATGAGGGGAGTGGTCCTGCCCCAGTCCACGTAGCTGGTGGGGGTGTGGCCGGCCACGATGATCTCCTGGCCCTGGTAGTGGTCGAAGAATTCTTCCCTGATCCAGAGCAGGTCGTCAGGTTCCTGCTGGTCTAAGGGACGGCCGGGATTGACACCTGCATGGCAGAAAAAATAATCCCTCCCTGAAATTTTCAGGCGGTGGCTCAGGGGCAGGCTCTGGGCAAAGGATAAGCAGATGCTGGTCTTTTCCCGGCCCTGCTTGCGCAATGCGCGCTCTGTTATATCGCCGCCGTTGGAAAGCCAGATGTCTTCCTCCCCCTCAGATTCATAGAAATCGATCATCATCTGTTCGTGGTTGCCGCGCAGCATGATGATATTTTTTTGTCCCTGATGGGACTGCATCCACTCCAGCACCTTCAGGGAGCCGGGGCCGCGGTCGATGTAGTCGCCCAGGAAAATGAGCAGGTCGCGTTCCGGGTCGAAGTCAAGCTGCTCATAGAGGGACATGAACATATCCCATTCGCCGTGAATATCTCCGATGGCTAAAATTCTCTCATACATAAGCATTCTCCTTATAAAATCTGATGGCAGGGGTGAAAAACGCGCTGGACTCCTTTGGCATTGGGGTTGACAGCTTTGAGAGCCGGGGGAGCTGTCAAAGCCCGCCGTTGGCTTGTTTTCTACTTTGCAATATGATAGCATGGAATCTGTATGGCGCGGGGAGGAAAATCTTGACCTATGTCAAATATGACATAGTAACTTATTTTGTACCCATATGATTGCCTGCCCTGTGGTATATATATAATATATAGAACAGGTGAAAGCCTGGTGCAGTAGGAGAGATGAAGATGGAATTGAATAATAAAGAGGTATTTCGGCACTTGATTGATTCCTTTTTGGAAAAATCAAGGCCCCAAAATGGGAAAAATACCTTGTATGTATTTCAGGGATTTCCTGAGGATTTTTATGCGGAATTGCAGGGCAAGCTTGGCCATCTTACTTTTGCTGTAGATGAAAAGTATCCCTCTGTGGACCACTTCCTTGGTGAAACAAATGAGCTGCTTATTTCAGTATTGCAGCTCAAGAAAGAAGCCTGGATATATTATGAAGAATTCTGTGTAATATATCAGAATATGAGGGCATTCAATGCCGATTGCAATATTATAATTGTCTACAATGATATATTCGACAACTTTTATCCACTGAAACTAGAAAAAAATATTTTTGCAAATTTGATGAGTGAAGAACTGGATCAAAAGGAAGCAGATGAGTTCAAGATCTATTCAGATTGCAAAATGGCAGCAGAAACTGCGCTGGTATCATTTGTAAATTGCCATTTTTATGATGATATTGGGCGCAAGGATGTCATTTCTTGTGGCTTTTATGAAAAGGCAGCAAGTCGCGCTGAGGTATCGGCAGGCCTGCGGGAAGTAGGGATTTCCCGCATTGAGCTGGCAAAATATGCGGATATGCTGCAACATGGCAAACTGAAGGACCGTTGCTACATAGTAAAAGGCCTGACGCAGGATAATTACAAGCAGCTGGAAAGAATCAATTTATTGGCTGCGTATTACAATGTTGCCTTCAAGGAAGAGAAAGAGGAGGTCAGGAATCAGAACCAGGATAAGTTCCTGCCTCTGTTCAAAAAATATTGGGGTGAGGACAAACAGTTCAGGAATGTCACATTCTATAAACATCCAGGTGAAAGTGATGAGACGGAAGAGGTTTCTCAGGGGATCATAGTGACTGACATTGTGGAGCAGTGTGAAAAGGCACAGGAGGGAAAGGTCTATGCAGATGTCATTGTCACTGCTCCCACTGGTTCCGGCAAGTCGCTCCTGTTCCAGCTTCCCAGTATCTATCTGGCGGAGAAAGAAGAACCTCTGCTTACTATTGTCATATCGCCATTAGTGGCGCTGATGGCAGACCAGGTGCGGGAACTGGAAGATATAGGCGTTTATAATGTGACGTTCATAAATTCTGATATTACTTATGAGGAACGCCAGAGAAGGCTGGCAGGCATACGGAACAAAGAGTATTCCATCGTATATATGTCCCCGGAACTGTTGCTGTCGTATAATATAAAGAATTTGATCGGTGAACGCAAACTGGGCATGATAGTCATAGATGAAGCTCATCTTGTTACATCCTGGGGCAGGGACTTCAGAGTAGATTACTGGTTTTTGGGCGGCTATCTGGCAAAATTGAGATCAGGCAGCTATTACGGGAAAAATGAAGTGATGGATTTTCCTGTAGTATGCCTGACGGCAACTGCGGTTTTCGGCGGCAATGATGATGTGGTCGGTGACCTGGCATACAGCCTGGGTCTGCTATATGACTTGTCGCACACTTATATAGGCTATGTGGTCAGGGACAATATAAAGTTTACAGTCCGCAATCCGGGCAATCTTTCCAATGAGGAGAAAATCAATCTGGTCAACAAGCGGATTGAAGAGTTTGTGAAGAAAGGCGAAAAGACGATCGTTTATTTCCCTTTTACAAGGCAGGTAGAAGATTCTTATCGTGGGCTGCAGATAAAGCATGGTGATTGTGCAAGCCAGGTGACGAAGTATTATGGCTCCCTGGATAAGAAGGAAAGGCAAAAGGCCTATGAAGATTTCCGCAGCAATAAGGCAACCGTCATGCTTGCTACCAAGGCTTTTGGCATGGGGATCAATATAACAGATATAGTCAACGTGTATCACTATGCTCCCACGGGCACTTTGGCTGATTATGTTCAGGAGATAGGACGTGCAGCAAGAAAATTGCCTGAAGGCCATGCCATCATTGACTTTACCCCGACTGACATGAATAGTGTCAAACGCCTCTGGGGCCTTTCCGGCATAAAGAAGTATCAGCTGCAGGCAATGATGAAGAAACTCTATGGCATGTACATGATACAGAAAGAGCGCCACATGAACCGTGCGCGTAATTTATTGTTCTCTGCGGATGAGTTCAATTTCCTGTTTGATACTGATAATATTGACAATACCGTAAAAAGTGGCTTGATGATATTGAGCACAGACCTGAAAAATACCTATAGATTCAATGTCATCACAGTGCGTCCCAAGGATTTGCTGACTACCCAGTACATAATGATACCTAAGAGCATAGAAGAAAACTTTTTGAGCGAATTCGGCAGGTATTGCGAAAAGAAGAATGACGCATTTACCCGCAAAGATAACGTAGCGGGAAATAATGGGGCCATCTATACTCATCGTTTGGGTGATATCTATGAAATCCATTTGGACGCTCTATGGAAGGATAAGTTTAACAACCTGAGTTTTGCGGCGTTCAAATTCAAATTCTTCAAGGGCGATCTGTTTGAGAAAAAAAACCAGGAGCACATAGTGCCTAATATGAGGCTGTCTGTCCATTATTCTGCGGCAGATGATGCTAAGGAGGGCTTTGAAAAAGTTGTAAGGAGCGTCAAGAAGATTTCTGCTGCTTTGAGTGCCACCTTCAATGATATCGCCCGTGGAGGCAAGGCCAGGGCGGAATTTACGTTCCAGGATTTCAAGCAAAGCTTTATCAAGAGCTATGGGGCCAAGGTTTCGGACAGCAACCTGCGCCTGCTCCTAGATCTCTTTGTGGGGGACAGAGTGGAGGACAATCCCTTTGCTCCTCCGGTGGGTGAATGGAAGTTCATCATCAAGAAGACACATGAGAATAGTGTAGCATATACTCTTAGCGGGGCAAAAGCGACAGTCATAGAGAGCAAATTGAATCGGTATCTCCAGAATATGCACCCCAATGCAGCAGAGGGAAGAGACTATGTTGATTACTTGCCGATACCTCCCCTTGGAAGCAATGCGCGTGATACAAAGAGCAGTTACCAGCAACTCATAGCATCGTTGCTGCAGCTGTTTGATATTGCCTCTTATGAGATAGATGGCGGCTACAACCCTCAGATTTTTGTCCGTATCAATGACCCCTTGAAGCTCCAGTCCCTGTCCCGAAGCAAGAATTATACCAATAACATCCTGAAGGATATCAGCAGGAGACACGAAAATGCCATAAAGATATTGAACAACTTTATGCTGAACGAGATAGGCAATGAGGAAAGATGGAACATCATTGAGCAGTATTTCCTGGGGGAGGATGATAGGGTAGATGCCATGCTGAATCTGAAGCGGACCGGGCAAGAGCCGACTGCTGAGGAGAAGATGCAAGTCGCCTATGTTCCGGCTGCGCCAAAGGCACAGTTCTGCAAGGGCAAAATATCTGTGGGGGAGGGGACACCCTTAAGCAACATGAATATCAAGTCCTGGCAGGAGCTGGCCACAATTCTTGCTATAAATACAGATAAATATGAGGCACATAATATTCCCCTGCCGGATTCCATGCAAAATGAAATCGGGTTCGGCGAAGAGAAAACACCTGCTATATTCGTCTGGAAGACTTTTAATATAGCTGTTTTTGAAAATATCAAGGATTCCCTCAAGAAAGCACTCATGCAGGAAGGCTGGCTGGTGCAAACGTGGAATGAGGAAAACTTCGAGTTGATTATGGAACAATTGAGGGTGTGATAAAATATGGCAGTGATGATCCCACAGTTAAAACTTGATGAGGACTTCAATAATAGTCCTGCGGAAAGAAAGGTATATGAGCATCTCAGCCAATTGCCTGATGACTATCGTGTTTTTTATTCCGTTGAATGGCTGCGCAAAGACAACTACGACAGGATCTTGTATGGTGAAGCTGATTTCATGGTCTACATCCCCGGGCGCGGACTTCTGGTCATAGAGGTGAAGGGTGGAGAAATCTTCTTCCGTGATGATTATATCATTCAGCGCAACAGGAGGGATGGAACCGAAAAAAGGCAGAAACCTCTGGCTCAGTCAAGGAAGAGCGTGTACAAGTTCAGAGATATACTGAATGCGAGCCTGGATATAAGAGTTCCCGTGCAGCCAATAGTTTGGTTTCCAGATTGCTGCAGGTCCGGCATAGAGGGGGATTTGCCTCATAATTATGATGAGCATATCCTCCTTACAAGGGATTCTTTTGCCAGTCTGCAGGAAGTGCTGGAGAATGCCTGCGACTATTATGGGATGCATATAAATCATGGTGACGATGGCTTGGGACAAAGGGTGACTGAGCTTTTGGCACCGGAATTCCACGCAGTTCTTTCACCGGCTGCTGTTGCTGAGTACAATGATAGGATTTTCCTCCAAATGACCAGGCAGCAGGGGTATCTGATAGACTACCTGGAAGAAGTGGACTATGCCTTGATCCAGGGGGGCGCAGGCACTGGCAAGACCATGCTGGCGGTGGAGAAGGCCAGGCAGCTCAACGCAAGGCAGGAGCCCACACTATTTCTGATGTTCAATAAGATGCTGGAAGAAGACTTAAAAGAGCATTATGCTCAGGATATGAAAAATGTAAATTTTACCAACATCTATAAATTTGTGACCAAGGCCTTGGGAAGGGAAGTAGACGCAAAGGAAATATCAACGTTCCTGAAAAATGTTCCCAAGCATGGCAACTGGCCGTATAAGCATATCATCATTGATGAAGGACAGGATTTTGCCGATTGGAATAAGTATCTGTATGATATAGCCAAAAACGAGAATGGTTCGTGCTACATTTTCTATGATAAGAATCAGCTGGTTCAGCAGAGAGATCTTTCCTGGGTGAATATGTTTGAATGCAGGCTGGTCTTATCCAGAAATTGCCGCAATACCCGTGCCATTGCGGAAACCTCAGGCTCTCCCCTGGGGCTTCGCAATATCAAGATGCGCAGGGAGGATATAGGCAAGGGGACTGACCCCAGGATGTTCATTTTCCGAAAGAATAAGGAGTATCTGAAGGGACTCCAGAGCATCATAGAATATTATCTCAATCAGGACCTTCCTGCGGATGGCCTGGTTCTCATTTCCTTGAAGAAGCTAGAGGACAGTCCTATCTATCAGGCGGTATATAATCATCCTCATTCGGAGTTGGGCAAGTTGGTGACCTTGGATAGGAAAGAGAAAGGCAAGGTCTTTCTTACTACGTCAAGGAAATTCAAGGGGCTTGAATCAACGGCAGTGGTGATAGTAGACATAAGTGCGGAGACCTTTGCCAATGAGGAAAGCAGGAGAAACTTTTACGTGGGCACCTCCCGTGCCAAGAGTTTCCTGGAGCTGATGGCGTGCTTGTCAGAGGAAGATGAAGCTGAGATGGTGGCGAACTTGGGAGGAGAGGCCTCCAATCTGCCAAGATTCGCGCTGATGCGCAATCTGAATATCGTTTTGGGCAACATCAATTCATTGGGCTGATCATTCATATATGTCTGCATGTAGAGGACGTATATCCTTTTGAAATAGAAAAAGTATTCTGCGGCTTTTGTTTGCATGGCAGGGTAGTAAAAGCAGGGATTTTGTGATAACCTTAATGTTGGTCTAATGGACTGACGTATATCGGATTTATGCGTCAGAATATATGTTTAGCAAGTTGCCGGTGCATGGGGGGATTTTCGAGTGCCACAGCTTATTTTGGGAATATTTGTTTGCTGGCTGATATATAAAATCGTTGTCTTCATCATAGAAGTGATCATTGCAATAGGGCCGACAGTGCTGAATATTGTGGCAGGCCTGGTTGCCTGCGTAATAGCTTTGGGATGCATAGCGGGGGCATATTTTGCTATTTACAATTATGTTAGGTCATTTTTCAGGGTGATGAAGAAAAGTTGCCATGGGAGTGAAAGCGATGGAACAAATGCAGTCTGATGAACATGATGAGAATATTGCCAAGCCAAGAAAAAGCTATTTTTTCGGGCCTGGGTATGAAGATTGCCGGGAAATAATCGAGGGGGCATGGGCTGCCAATTATGAGAAGATAAAACGCTTTTATCTTATGATTGAACTGTTTGATAAAGATTCAAAAGTGCTTTTTATAGCAACGTGGATTGGCTGCACTGCTGCAATAGCAATGCTCATTGTCTTAGGTTCGGTAGTCACGGCAGCTATTTCCGTGATGCATATTTTCTTGATGGCAGTAGTAGCTGCTGTCGTTTATCTTGGCGGGCTGATTCTGTGGGGCATTGACTGTGCCTACAGGAAGTACAATAAGATATATGGCGTGCCCTGTACCAGCTGCCACACGAGGCAGGAACTCCCCTGGTATGAGTGCCCTAAATGCCATAAGTGGCACACTGACCTGCGACCAGGACAATATGGATTGTGGAAGAGAACCTGTGAATGCGGGGAGGAGTTGCCGACGAATTTTATCAACGGCAGAGGACAGTTGCAGGCTGTTTGTTCTAATCCGCATTGCACAGACAGGCTTATGGGGCACAACCGGGAATATCAGACGATCTGCATCCCTATCATAGGGGGGACATCGGCAGGGAAAACCGCTTTCTTGACGGCTTTCTCGGTGAAGTTCAAAAATGTATTTGCAGCGGATAATAAAATCACATACCGTCCCTTTGATGAAGAAAGCCAAAGACTGGCAGAGGAGCTGGAGCAGAATTATAAACAGGGCAATACGGAGAAGACAGATGTGGCTTCAGGCGCAATCGCCCTGAGTTTTTATGTCAAGCATGACAGCTTTTCTCTTCCTCGCATTGTCCATGTATATGATATTGCCGGAGAAGCATTCACCACGGCCGGTGGAAGCGTGCAGCGGCAGAAGCAGTATGAATACTGCAATGGCTTTGTGTTTATTATTGACCCGCTGTCGCTTCCAAAAATCAGGGACAAATATGGCAGGAATCTGACTGATATAGACCGTGACAGCGCCAGCAGGGGAGCCATCCAGCAGGTCGCGGAAAAGTTCATGCGGAAGATAAGGGATGTAAGCGGGCTGAGCGAGCGCGAGATGGCAAAAATGCCGCTGGCGGTGGTGATAAGCAAGATGGATGTGGCTGATTTTTCGCAGCAGCTGGGCAATGAGGCAGCAGAAGAATTATGCCGCAAGCATCCGGAATTGTTTGCCTCTCCTGTGGAGGCAGAGGACTATCTGTGCCGCAATTTCCTGCATCACAATGGCGGCGATGGCTTCCTGCGGAGCATAGAATACAATTTCAAACATACTAGATTCTTTGCCTGCAGTGCTATGGGGCACACAGCAGGAACCTCAGCTTTTGAACCGGAAGGCGTTCTGGCTCCTATGGAATGGATCATCGGCCAGGCTGACAAGAGGGGGCTGGGGAATATCTGGAAGGAGCATGATTTCAAAGATCCTGCCAAGTCATGGTCGGATTATGATGCGTTAGCATGCGGGGAGTGATGAAAATGGAGCAGACGACAGAGTGCCAAAAAGCAGAGGAAGAAATTGTCGAAGTGCCAGATGCGGAAATGACTGCAAAGGAAGGCACCGGCCTGGAAGAAAAAGAACAGGAAGCAGAGCTGCAGGAAGAAGCAGATAATATCGCTGCGACTGCAGCAGAGGCTGATGCTGCCGCTGTGGCGGGTGAGGAAACTGACAAAGCTGAGAGCAAGCTTCAGGAAGTAGCTGAGAAGCTGGCCAGTCTGGAAAAGTTGTTCGAGGCAAGGATTTCTTATACGACCTTTGAAGAGCAGTCCCGTGTGAACATGCACAAGGAATTGCAAAAATACAAGGAAGGAATGTATGGCAGGATCATGCAGCCCTTGCTTATGGATATCATTGGCTTGCGGGAAGATATGCTGAAGACCATAGCCGGCTGTGAGAAAAGGGCACCAGAGGAACAAGCCATTCCCCTGGCCGATTTTTCAGCTTATGCCAATCAGGATTTGACCTGGCTGCTGGAAAAGTACGATGTGAACAGCTATCAGAGTGAGGCCGGCAGCGAATTTTCTGCACACAGGCATAAGACCGCGAAAACGGTGCTGACGGAGGAAGAGGGCAAGCATGGTAAAATCGCGTATTCCTTGTCCAATGGCTATGAGTACAATGGGCGTGTGATCTATCTGGAGCGTGTGGCCCGCTATGTTTACAAGAAGCCCCAGACCGAGCTGACAGAGGAGGAAAAATAAATGAGTGCTGATAATAAATTTGTCTTTGGTATTGACTTGGGGACGACTTATTCCTGCATTGCTTATGTAGATGAAAATGGCATGCCAACGGTGGTCAAGAACATGGAAGGGGATAATACCACGCCCTCCGTGGTGTTCTTTGAAGATGAGAATAATGTGACTGTAGGCAACGTGGCCAAAGAAACTGCGGTTATCGAGCCGCAGAAGACGGTTTCTTTTGTAAAAGAACACATGGGCAAGGATGATTTCGATTTTGCACCCTATGGGCAGAAAATCTCTCCGGAGGAAGTATCTTCCCATATCTTGAAGAAAATCACGAAAGACGCATCTGAGCAGCTGGGGACGGAAGTCAGGGATGTGGTGATCACCTGCCCGGCTTATTTTGGCACGGCAGAATGCCTGGCAACCAAGCATGCCGGGGAAATCGCCGGGCTCAATGTGCTGGCTATCATCCGCGAGCCGGCCGCCGCAGCCCTTTCCTATCTGACCCGCCATCAGGGCAGTGAGAAGACGGTAATGGTCTACGATTTGGGCGGCGGCACCTTCGATGTGACGGTGATGAAAATTGGCAGCGATGGGGCGGCGGAAATCGTCTGCTATGATGGCGATCAGGCTCTGGGGGGCCAGCATTGGGATACTGCTGTGGTGGACTATTTGAAGGACACCTTCCAGGAGCAGCACAGCGACATGCAGGAAGATGACTGGATGCCTGAGGATCTGCAGGACCTGCGCATCAAGGCGGAGAAGGCCAAAATAGAATTGTCCAATCGCATGCAGACCAAAGTGACGCTCAATGTGGCAGGCCGGAGGGCACAGATTGAGCTGACCAGGGAAATCTTTGACAGTCTGACACAGAGTTTATTGAGCCGTTCACTGGACTGCACGGACAGAGCCCTAGCCATGGCTATCGCCAAGCAGAAGAGCGCCGGCGAAAGTGTAGAGGATGCTGTATTCAATCAGGCGCTGGAACAGGTGCAGAATGACAGCCAGGCTGCAGCCAAGGGCATCGTGGATGAAATACTGCTGGTAGGCGGTTCCACCCGCATGCCGCAGGTGGCGGCTGCCTTGACGGAGCGTTATGGCCTGGAGCAGCAGATCCTTGACCCGGATGAGGCTGTAGCCAAAGGTGCAGCCATCTCGGCCCTGGCTGAGTACGAGGGACGGGTGGAGCACTGGCAGGAGCAGCAGAAGAACGGCAGCCTGGATATGCAGGATGAGGAGACCAAGGAAGAAGCAGCCAAGTACCAGACGGCAGCTGCGGTGAAGACGACCTCCATTCCTGGCTTCCGCAACAATAAGCTCAGCATCCGCCAGGCAGTCACGATGGCTGCTACCAAGAGCTATGCTCTGCAGGTGGTGGTCAACCATGAAGAGGTGAAATGCCAGAATCTCATCATCAAGAATGCCAAGATGAAAAATGGGGAGATTGTCGTTACCCAGAGATTTGGTACAGATGAAGCTGATCAGGTCAATGCGCAGATTTTGGTCTATGAAAGCGATTTGGCTTCCGAGTACTTTGAGGTAAGTGAAATTGATAATGGCAATGCGGATGAATTGGGGACGGCGACTCTGGAGCTGCCGGGGAACCTGCCGGCTGATTCCCCGCTGGATGTGACATTCAAGCTCACCCAGGAGGGCATTCTGGAAGTTTCGGCCAAAGATGTCACTAATGGCGGAGAGATTTCTGTTACCATGCAGGCAACTGCCGGTTCCATGCTTTCAGCGGCAGAGGTCAAGGCTTTGAAGGAAAAATCGAAGCGTATTGCAGTAGTTTAAGGAGTCAAAGCTATGGGGATGCGTGCAGGCATTGATTTGGGAACCACATACAGTGCGGTTGCCTGTATAGACAAGCAGACGGGCAAGCCCCGCCTGGTGCCTAACAGCTATGGGGCTGTGCTTACCCCGTCTGTCCTGTGCTTCAAGGCGGATGGCCGGATTTTGTTTGGCCAGGAGGCCAAGAATGAGCAGGAAGCCGGCGACGAAAACACGGCGTCCTTCTTCAAGCGCAGCATGGGGGTAGAGCTTTTTGCTCTGAATATGCATGGAAAACGGTACAGTGCTGCGGATTTATCCGCTATCCTGCTGAGCAGGCTGAAGAAGGAGGCGGAGGCTGCGCTGGGGGATACCATCACAGAAGCCGTCATAACTGTGCCGGCCTATTTTGGCCACCGGGAGAGGGAAGCTACCCTGAAGGCGGGCAAGCAGGCCGGGCTGGATGTGCTGGCCATCATCAATGAGCCGACAGCTGCTGCCCTGGCCTATGGCCTCAATGACAAGGCCGTGGGCCAGACCATCATGATTTATGATCTGGGCGGCGGGACCTTTGATGTGACCATTGCCAAAATCGAAAGCGATAGTGTCACAGTGCTGGGCACCAATGGGGATCACGCCCTGGGAGGCAAGGACTGGGACGACTGCATCAGCAATTATCTGATGGATGAGCTGCTGGACAGGTATGATGTGGATATAAGCGATGATTGGGAAGCCAGGAGTGCCCTGCGGGTGCTGGCGGAAAATGTCAAGAAACAGCTCAGTGTGCGGAAGCAGATGAATGTACCCCTGAACTTCGGCGGTGTCAGAGCTTCGGTGGAAATTTCCCAGGAAATTTTCCGGGAGATTTCCAAGGGGCTTATGACCATCACCCGGGATGTGATTGACGACCTGATGCAATCCCTGCGCATGACCTGGCAGCAGATAGATGGAATCATCCTGGTGGGAGGCTCCACCAGGATGGCCATGGTGCGTGAATATGTGCGGGATATGTCTGGCAAAGAACCCTTGACGGGCATAAATCCTGATGAAGCGGTAGCCATGGGGGCAGCCATCCGCGCCAATATGGAGCCGGCAGCAGCCAGGAATTCATTGGCGGCAGGAAAAGCCAGGCCGGTGTTATCCCTGAAGGGAGCCAAAGCTATCCGGGATGTGACTGCCCATGCACTGGGAACCATAGCCGTATCCGCGGAGGGCAATGCCTATATCAACAGTACCATCATTGCCAAAAACACCCAGATACCGGCCAGCGGCACCAGAACCTATGAAATGGCTGTGGGCAGGTGCGAACAGGAAATGGATGTCTATGTGCTGGTGGGCGGATATCCACGTCCCCTGGACAATGATATTGTGCATCGCTATGTCATTTCCGGGATCAAGCCGACAGCTTCCGGTGTGGCCCGGATTGCCGTGAACTATCAATATGATGCCAATGGCGTGGTGGTGGTATCTGCCAGCCAGGAGGGGCAGAGCTGTGTTCTGCCAGTACGTGTAGAAGCGGTGCCGGAAGATATGGGCTGGACGGATGAAGACCCTGCAAATCACGTTGCACGGGATATTTCCATCATCCTGGCAGTGGATTTGTCCGGCAGCATGGATGGGGAGCCGCTGGTCAAAGCGCGTGAGGCTATCCATGATTTTATCCGCAATATTTCTGCGTCAGCACCGCAAGCGAGAATCGGCTTGGTGGTATTTGCAGAAAGAGCAGAGTGCATTTCTGCTTTGGCTGATGACTACAAGGGCTTGGAAGATGCTGTTGATAATATGCTCATTGGCCTTTATGGCTATATGACGAATGAGCAGCCACTTACCACTGCATACGAGGCACTGGCTGAGGGAGAGGGGGCAAAGTATATTGTCGTGCTCACCGATGGTGGCTGGTTCGACGGGGCGGACACACGTGGCTTATCCGAGGCTGAGCGCTGCAAGCAGGCCGGGATAGATATCATCAGTTTGGGCTTTGGCGATGCGGATGAGGTTTTCCTGCAAAAACTTGCTTCCTTGAAGGATCTATCTTCGCTGACTGATTTGGATAATCTGGGTCAAGAATTTTCCCGCATTGCCAAGGCCATCGGTTCCACCAGCAGCAGATTGAACAAGATCGTTTCCTAGGAGTAAGATAGAGTATGAATAGAAATGAGAATTTCTATCTGGTCTTTGAATTGCCATTTGACCCCCCTGTGATGGACCGCAACCAGATTGAAAAAGCGATAAAGGACAAGGAAGATTTATGGTCCCGGCAGGGTGATAATGACAGTCTGAACTGGCTGAACAGGAACCGTGACAGCATTGTCGCGGCCTTGCTGGCTGCAGGTGCCGAGAGGCAGCAGATGCAGGCGGAAGCGGGCAGGATCTTTCAACAGGTAAAGCAGGAATTAAGCGATGCCAGGCAGCGCAACATCCTCAATGCTGCCATGCGCCGTGAGATAGCGAATAGATACCGGCTGTCGCTGGCTTTGATAAAAAACATAGAAAGTCAGGGCGAGGCAAAAGTTGACTTGCTGAAAAAATATTATGAACTGCCGGCTGGAATAAATTTAGGCGAAAAAAATGTGCTGCAAAAATTGCAGAAGATATT
Source organism: Pseudoselenomonas ruminantium (assembly GCA_902780915.1). Taxonomy (GTDB): domain Bacteria; phylum Bacillota; class Negativicutes; order Selenomonadales; family Selenomonadaceae; genus Selenomonas_B; species Selenomonas_B ruminantium_B. The sequence continues at coordinate 14,356 of CACZHK010000002.1, forward strand.
GGGCAATGAAAGTATCTATACATATTTGGGCCTGCCTGAAACCGCTACCAAAGATGAGGTTAAACGCTGCTGTCAGGAAAAGCGCAATGAGCTGAAGAATTCTCGGAATAGTGAGCAGCAAAAAGAACGAGAAACGTATAAGGATATAGATATTATTGCGGATTATGCTTATGGTGTGCGTTCCCTGGACATCTATCGTGCTTATAAGAATCGCAAATCATTATTGGACGAACTGGGAAGGCAGGCTGGTTCGGCAGGCAGTCAGGTAAATGAAACCATGTTCCGCCAGGCAGAGCAGGATCTGTCTGCCTGGATGGATAACGGCTCTGAAGCCAGGGCGTTGGTGCTGGATTTTTGCGCCTGGAAAAAGCTGGATGTGCAATGTGTCCCCTGTTTTGCCTGCCAGGAACTGAATTACCAGAGTGCGACGACCTGCCAGGGCTGCGGTGCCCCGCTGGTGGGCATGGAAAAGGTCAGCAAATTGTATCGGCAGACAGAAGACGCCATCCTTTGCCTGCAGTTTTCCCAGGCGGAGGTGTATTGGCGGCAGGCTGAGAAGCTGTGGCCGAAAAACCAGAGAGGGCAAGACCTGCTGCAAAGGCTTCAGCAGCAGAAAGCTGAACTTGAGCCTCTGCATAAGCAGCTGCAGAAGGCCATGCGGGAACGCTGCTACTGCGAGGCACGAACCCTCTATCAGCAGCTGCAGAAAAAAGCACAGGGCTATAGGAATGACAGCTATGCAGCCGAAATAAATGACAGCTATGCAGAAGCCCTGGGCATGCTGGAACAGGCCAAAGCGCTGGACAAGGCTCCGCATACAGATGAGAATATCAGCAGGCAGGCTGAAGCCTGTGCCGAGGCCTTGCGCATCTGCGCGGATCTGCCGGATGTGGCAAGATGGCTGCCCCAGCCGAAGGCTGTGACAGGACTGCAAGTCATTTGCGATGCTGAAAAATGCAGGAACTTTGTCTCCTGGCAGCCCTTGGCAGACGAAAAGGCCTGCCAGTATATTCTGGTGCGCGGGGAAAGTCCTGTTGAAAATATAACGGATGGCAAACAGCTTTGCTGTGGCACGGAATTATCCTATGAGGACAAGGGAATCCGTTCCCGCAGGGTCTATTATTACAATGTTTTTGTCCGCCGGGGAGAAAAATACTCGGCAGGCGTGAATACAGCTGCCGCAAAGCGCGGCTATAAGAATGCCTATGCGCTGCCCTTTGCAGGGAACGTCGGGAATGCCTGGCGGGTGTCTGACAGCCATATTGCCAATGGAGCTGCCGTAGAACTTGAGCTGTCCGGGGAAGTACCTCCGAGCATGGATGGATATTTGCTGGTTTATGACTGCAAGGATTATCCTCAGGCGCGCTGCGAAGACAGAAGCAAGGAGAAATTTATCTCGCTGGCTGCATATGAAAATACAGGCAAATTATGGCTGGATGACCTCCCGGATGAGGAAGTGTATATTTCTGTTTTTGCGGCCTATAACTGGGATGTCTGTGACAATGGGGAAAATGCGGACTTATCCAAGCCCCAGAGGGTGAAATTAGCAGCTGGAAGCCGGAGGGAAGTTCGTTTTGAGCTCAAGGCAGAAAAGAAGGGGCTGCTGAGTTTCATAGGGATTGGCAAGGTCGGGAAAATCAATCTGACATTCTACAATGAGGCGCATGCCCCCTTTGCCCTGCCCAAATTGACGATTGTCTGCAAGCATGGCAGTCCTCCTTATCGGAGCAATGATGGCCGGGTTATGCAGATCATACCCCAGCAAAGCGAAGAAAATGCCATTTGGAACAAAGAAATTACAGTCGATGAAAACGATGACGAAATGTATATAGGCGTATTCCAAATGAATGGGCAGCCGCTTAAGAGCGTGAGTGGGATATATAAAATCCAATAAGGCAAAGTGAGTGAGATGTTATGAAGTTTTTATGTCCTTACTGCTATACAGAACACGAAATAGATGAGATTTTATTCCGCTGTGAGAACCAGTATTGCCGCAAGGAGCCTGATGAGCGACTGGAATGGTATGAAAGCGGCATGAAAAATGATGAGCAGGAATTTACGCGGCGTCAAAATAATGGCAGCAACGGCGATATAGAAGATGAAGAAATGACCGTGATGGCCTCAGAGGGGGCGGGTCATGTCTTCTCTCCTCAGGGCAGTGTGATGGAGCAAATCAAGAAAAAGGGCGCTCCATGTGACATCTGCGGAGATACCAGCTACTGGCGCGTATGCCCGCACTGCCACAACCGCTTATCAGAATATATCTATGACCGCCATGGCGAAAAAAATATGATCATCTCTATAATTGGCCAGCCGGGGGCGGGCAAGAGCGTTTACCTGGGGGTTCTCCTGCATGAGATCTTTGATGAAGATGCGGAACTGCCTGGCATACTGGGGAACGCCAAGCCCGGATATGCGGAAAGCGTTGAGTCTTCAAGAGAGCGTTATGTGGACACTTTTGGCAAGCTTTTTGCGCAAAATGATGTGCGTACAACACTGGACAAAACCAAGAGCAGCATTCAGAATGCAAAGGATAATGGCGCATATCGTCCCTTCATCTGCAACATCAAATATACCGATAAATCAAAATTCCCTTCCTGGATGCCGATGCTGGGAAACAATGAAACCAAGAGCTTTGATATGTTTCTCTTTGACGCTGCCGGAGAAGATCTGGTGAGCAAAAGCAGCATCAATGTTGCCAATAGATATCTCAGCCATTCCACGGGGATTGTCTTTTTGCTGGATCCGATGCACCTGACGAATTTCGTCATCAATCTTCAGGACGAAAAAATGGTGAGCAATGCGGCGGCGGGACAGTCCAAGAGTGAATTGCTGGCCAAGAAGCTGACTTCCACCATGAATGTCATCGAGCAGGTGGCCAGCCGCATCAGGGAAGAAAAGGGACTGAGAGGCACGGATGCGATTGATATCCCCCTGGCGGTGGTGATTCCCAAGTGCGATATTATCATGCCCTTTATGGAGGGCGACCCTGCCATCGCTCAGACGAGCCCGCACCGTCAGGCCAAGGGCTTTGTGCTGTCGGACAGCAATCAGATTGATTATGAAGTGAAGGGGTTCCTGGAAAGATATGGTGCCAGGGGACTGATCAGCAATCTGGAAAATAATTTCAGCAAGGTGCGTTATTTTGCAGTTTCGGCCTTGGGGAAAAACAATAACCCGGAAACCAACGAGCAGGGACAACAGACTATAGCCCAGCCCAGCCCGCATCGTGTAGAAGATCCGCTGCTTTGGCTCTGGCACGAAGCAGGCGTACTGAAAGGCGTGTAATCGGAAAAAGAAGAGAGGCTAAGAATATGAGCTTGCATCAAATAATATACACATCCTGTCGGTGCGGCATAAAGGGCGCTGGTGACGGGCTGCAGGTATTTTCTCATGACAGGCAATTTCCGCAGCAGGTGCTTCCTGATCTGCAAAGTATGTTTTCATACAGCCATCCGCGCCTTCCGGCAGGTCAGGCCATGACGGATGAATTGGCTGAAAAGATGCCAGCGTCTTTTTTTTATCGTTTTTTGCGAGATGGTTCCTGTGCGATTGCTCAAAACACGTATTTGGGACATGATTACATGGGCAAGACCGGTCGTTTTGGCAATTATATGAGCCATGTCATCCTGTTCAGGCAGCAGGCTATGCCCCAATATCCATGTGAATTTTGGCATAGTTCCATGCTGCGCAGCAGCATGTCAAGCGAGGAAGTCAATAATCCTGAGGTACCGGATTATCTGCCGGCACCTGAAGCCAGCCCGGGAGAGGAGGTCAATCTGGCCTCTGTGACGTCATTTCTTCAGCATGGTGACAGGCTGGCAGTTTATAAGCACATGCTGGCAGCTATGCTGGATTTTCGCCGTGAAAAGAAAAGACTGCTGATCGTCGATGAAGCAGAAAATATCATTTTCTGGATAGCAGCTTTGCAATATGCCTTGCCCTTGCAGTATGCACAGCGGATAAATTTCAATACATATGAATATAATCCTGATAATTCTTTGGCAAGGATCTGTGGCGTGCTGGAGGAAGGAACAAGATTCTCCCTGCAGAATGCAGCGCAGCATTATGTATTCAATATGAAGACCGGCAGCTATCCAAGTTTCGCTGGTGAAGGATTCTTGGAACTGGCAGCCGGTGCCTTTGGCAGCGAGAAGGGCTATGCTGAATTGCTTGGTTTCCATAAATTCCTGCTGAGTGATTATGACTTTTATTTGGCTAATGAAAAAATATATGATGCCTATAGATTATATGCGCGTCTTGCAAAGAAAGAAGCGCTGGAGGTCCAGAAACTGGATAGAGCATTGTCTTTCGCCGCTGATTACGGCAAAGAAGCGTCCTTGCACCAGCTTGTTCAAATAATTTTGCAAGAGCTGATGAAGGTTGAAGATTTGGACAAGTTTTCTTGTCTGACCAATTTCCTGGCCAAAGCTGGCAGCAAGATAAATTTGAAATTGGCCGCGCAGTTGAAAGCACCTTATGTCAATATGATAAAAATATTGTTTGAGCAAGCAAGGGGAAAGGAAGAATTTGAAAAAAAGATCTCTTTGCTGCATTCAACTGGCAAAGACCATGGCCTGGAGGTTGACTTGCTCATCAAAGAGGGGGAGACTTTTGCCTTTTTGGCTGATGCTGCGCTGAGAAGCGGAGAAAAATGGCGGGCAGATTATTTGCTGGGCTCATTGCAAGATAAGGTCGGCAATGGCAAGCAGGAACTTGAAGAAATATTGGCCTATCGTGCAAGCCTGGTGTTTGACCTGATAAAACAAGGCTTCAGGCAGGCGGCAGGAATAGTATCTTGCCATGAGGTGATGAAGCTATTGCATGCCATAGTGAAGGGGAGACCTTGCTATATTGACGAGCAGTTTGCTCCATTGTCTGGGATATATTATGAAAGGCTTGCTGAGTTTGGAGCGCAGGAATCATTTCCATGCAAGGCTGAACTGTTGGGGATGATGGATGCTTTTTCCTGCCGTGCAGAGCTGGCGGATAGGATTATAGCTGACCTTCTTCAGGAGATGACGTATTCAGAGTTATCTCAGGAACATCAGGATGTGCTTGATCTGATTGATAGATATGTCAATAACCAGAAAATGCAGTGTCCCGGCAGATTGAAAATGCTGCAAATGGGAAGTTATTTGCAGGGATGCAAAGAGGGAAAAGCTAAGGGTGAAGAAATAGGGAAGTGGTTGTCTGGGACTCTTGAGGGGCAGGACGATGCTTTGCCCCAGTATTTCAGGTGGATTGTACCTGAAATTCTAAGAGTATTAAAGAGCAAAACGGAACAAGAAAAATTCATCTCGAAACTCCAATTGCCTGCTGCTCAGAAGCAAATGTTTGATGCGGAGTGGAAAAGATGCATTGAGGCCAATGCCGGTCCTGTAGAGCGTGCCGTGAAGAATGTAGCCAAGGTGCTTTCAATATTCAAGCGGAGGTGAAGAAATGGATGTTTGGAAAATGGCAGTCGATTACTGGGAGTTTATTGATTTTAAGATGCAATACTTTGGCAGAGAGCACATGTATGCATCAATAGTTATAATAGTATCCATTTTAGCAGCCATAGGATACGGCATGTGGACTATGTATAAAATATCGCAGGCTGATAAACAAAAAGCGCCAGATGATGTGGGCAACAATGCTTTTCGGTATGCATTTATCGTCATGTGGGTGATAATCCTAGCTGCAGGTTCAATTTTATTTACCCAAGGTGTGAATATATATTACACAAGCGATCATAGCAAGCATGATAGGGCCAGCCTTATTAAATCACAGGGCAAAAAAGTGCAGATAAATGATACCTTGGGTGTAGATCGTGTAGTGGCTGCTTTTGAGCAGGAAGAAATGAAAAGCAATCCCGATGCCTATAAAACTGCCTCTGTTGGCTTGCAGGCAAGCGATGATAATAGTGATGCTTATCTATGGAAATTCGTGGGAGGAGAAGAGGCGACTTTTCTTGTAAACCAAAAAGGATATATATATGCCGCGACATTCCAGCTGCCGAACGGAGCCTACGAGAAGCATAAGAAAGAACTGCTGCTGTTCTTACGCAAACTTATCGTGGTCGATGTGGCTCCTGATGTTTTGGAAAAGGCTGTAAATGAGGTAGTAAAGGGAAAGACGACAGCTTTTTTCAGCAGAAATGCATGGAGAGATTATGTGCTTTCCTATGATGGCCAGAGATTCGTGATAGAGGCTTATGAAGCGGAATAATAGATCAGGGCGTGTTGAAACTTGATGGCCTTATTGGGGGATTGGCTGGTACTTTGTCAATTTTGATGGGGTACCGGCTTTTCTTCAGGCAGGTGCCGTATTTTATGCTAGGATATCAAGCAAGAGGAAGAGAGGTGGAGCCAAATGGCAAGCCATGAGTTTATACGTGAAAAATTTGGTTCGGAAGCAACTCCTTCGCCGTGTGGACAGACTCTGCCTGCGGTCAGGGAGCAGGAGGATGCGGCTGGCTATCCCGCAGGAACAGAAGCCTATGAAGCAAGCGTGGATGGCTATGAGTTCCGCTTGCAAGAGGCTGAAGTGAAGCAGGGCACCTGGGATGGTGTCATTCGCCTGGGCATCTACAGTGAGGGACAGATGTTCGCCAGGCTTTTGCTGGACAGTGTGTTTCGCATTGAGCAGCGCACGGGCCTGCGCTACGAGCAGCAGCTGCGCAAGGCAGGGATTCGCATTGCCGTGCTGCACTGGCTGAAATTGACGGGGCTGGCAGAGAGGTTCGGGCCTTACTTCCCGGGGGATTATGCCTATCTGGCGGAGGAGAGCGAGGAAAAACCTCTATCCCAAGCTTTGGCAGGGTTTGCTTTTCCAAATCCGCCAGCGCAGGCGGGGAGTCCTGAAGAAAAGCCTGCTTCTTTGGACATTGAGCTGGAATTGCAGAAGGAAGAAGCATATTATGATGAAAGGCGCTGGGATAGCTCCCTTGACAGGCGGGGGTGGGAGTGCTGCATCAATGGTTATAATTTTCGGCAAATCCACAATACCGAAGCTTTCCATCAAATAAGGAGGCATTATGAGGTCTGCTGGCCCTCTGACGAGGAGTGGCAGGGGAATATTTTCTTTGCTGTGGAGAGAAACGGCCGCTATGTGGGGCTGGTGACAATGGCTGATGATGTGGTGCAGCAAGTTGATTATCCCTGCTGGCAGGACGATATTTCCGTGACCAAGGTGCGGATAGCTGTGCTGGTCTGGATGAGACATAACAAGCTGTCAGAGCTGCCTACCTCTTTGAATGATGAATGCTGCCAGGCTTTGGTGCAGGACTTTGCCATTGAACCGCTGAGGGAGGCCTCCCCGTGGGAGAATATGAGCCTCAGGCAGATGCTTTCCCTGCCGGAGACGGAGATTGGCAGGGGCTACTACCTGCACCTCCATCGCAAGCTCTATGCTACGCCTATTCTGGCTTATAGCCAGCTGCCTCTTGAGGGGGAGGAGAAAATGACATATTTGCACGAAGGCTGGCCCTGTACAGAACGGATTTTCAGCGCTGCATGGGCCGGTGTTCCCGAGGCGCAGTATGTCATGCATCTGCTGTACGCTGACGGCTATTGCCTGAGCAGGCGGGATTATCGCCGCAGCGGAGAATGGTATAGAAGGGCTATGGAAAACGGCTGGGGAAATATCTCTCCCGAGCAGGCAGATATCAGGCTCACGGGCTTCAAGCTCAAAGCACATAAATTCTATGCACTGAAGGGAAATTAGGCAGGCTCAAGCACCCTGCAGCAGGTGCATATTGAAAGATAGCAGGAAAAGAGGGACCTCAAGGTCCCTCTTTTCCTTTGAAGCCGGGGTGGTCTCCCCGGTCTTTGACAATCCGATAGCCTGTAGATGAAACTCGCTTTGAAAGGCACCTGAGGCATTCGGCACCTTCTTCGCCCAGGCAGATTTTATTGTCGTAGAGGGCGTATTGCCTGCGCACCGTCACGGGGGAAAGGTTGGGCATCAGCACGTTGGCTCCTGCCATGAGTCCCTTTTCCCGTCCTCCTGGGTCAATGGTGCCCAGGGCAGTAGTGGCGGGGAGCAGCACCTGAGGCAGCAGCAGGCGGATGATTGACAGCAGCCGCAGGGTAAGTCCTGCTGTGCCCGGCTGGCAGCCAGCCAAAGGCGTGTCATGGTGGGGGATGAAGGGGCCGATGCCCACCATTTCCGGCTGAAGTTCCTGCAGGAGGCGCAAGTCCTTGATAAGGCAGGCCGTGGTCTGCCCCGGGGAGCCTGTCATCATGCCGCAGCCCACCTGGTAACCGATAGTTTTCAGAGCGTGCAGGCATTTCAGGCGGTGCTCATGGGACAGCTCTGGCGGATGCAGGCTTTCGTAGTGGGCCTTGTCTGCTGTTTCATGACGCAGCAGGTAGCGGTCTGCGCCGGCCTCAAAGAGCTTTTCGTAGCTGTCCTGCTCCCGTTCGCCTACAGACAGAGTGAGGGCGCAGTCGGGGTGGCTTTTTTTGATGGCGCGGATCAGTTCCGTCAGTCTGTCATCAGTGAAATAAGCGTCTTCCCCGCCCTGCAGCACGAAGGTGCGGAAGCCCAGCTCATAGCCTGTGTCGCAACAGGCGAGGATTTCCTCACGGGTAAGCCGGTAGCGCTGAGCTCGGGCATTGCCGCAGCGTATGCCGCAGTAATAGCAGTTGTTGCGGCAGTAGTTGGTGAATTCTATGAGGCCGCGGATATATACGTCTTTGCCATAGTATTTTTCCCTCAGGATACGGGCCCGCCTGGATATTTCCTTGCCAAGCTCGGCAGAGTGGTCTTCTATCAGCAAAGAGAATTCTTCATCAGTCAGGTCCTGGGTTTGCTCAAGCTTGTCAAGCAGCGGGAAGAGTTTTTGGCATTCCATGGAGCTGGTCTCCTTTTCTTTTTTGCTTCATTGTAACATATGGAGGCAAATAAATCGCCTCTTGACATATTTGCTATACTGATAGTGTGGCTTTGGCAAAAGTCATGTGTACTGTATTTGGAATAAGCAGTGGACGCCGGCGGGGCATTGCACCCTGCCAGCGTCCTTTTGTATGGAGAGAACGTAGGAAGGAGTATTCATTTGAAAAGATTTAAGTATGTATTGTGCGCGATGCTGGTGGCATTTTCCCTGCTGGCTGTTGGCTGCGGAGGGCAGGAGCCACAGGGAACGGGTAAAAAGGAGGGGGAATTTGTCATTGTTACTTCCTTTTATCCCATGTACATTGATGTGCTGAACCTCACCGATGGGGTGGAGGGCGTGAAGGTGGTCAATATGACCAAGCCCCAGACAGGCTGCCTGCATGACTATCAGCTCACTACTGAGGATTTGAAGACTTTGGAAAGCGCCGACGCTTTTGTGGTGAATGGGGCGGGCATGGAGAGCTTCCTGGATAAAGTCACTTCCCAGCAGAAGGATCTCAAAATCATAGATGCTTCCAGGAGTGACAAGATCAATCTCTTGAAAGACGGCGAGGAAGAAAATCCCCATGTGTGGCTGTCCGTGACTTACGCCATCGAGCAGGTGAAGGCCATCACCAGCCAGCTTTGCGAGGCTGACCCCAAGCATGAGAGGCAGTACAAGGATAATGCCATGGCCTATGTAGAGAAACTGAGCGATCTTCGGGAGGAAATGCACAGTGAGCTGGATAGCTTGCCTCATAAGGAAATTGTGACCTTCCATGAGGCGTTTCCTTATCTGGCCAAAGAGTTCAGGCTGAAAATCGTCAGCGTCATCGAGCGTGAGCCGGGCACAGAGCCTGCCCCCAAGGAGCTGGAAGAACTCATCGAGCAGGTCAGGGCCCTGCCCGTGAAGGTGCTCTTCACGGAACCGCAGTATTCACCTACGGCGGCAGAGACTATTGCCAGAGAGACGGGAGCGAAGCTCTACAAGCTGGATCCCGTGGTGACGGGGGAGGCCACCCCTGAGGCCAAGGATGCTTACCTGAGTGCCATGCGTGAGAATATGAAGGTGCTGAAGGAGGCCTTGCAATAAGGGGCTGCATAGTTTAGAATCAAAGGCGGAGCGGATGCTCCGTCTTATTTTTTTGAGAGAGTGATTGGACAGAGCATGAAACGAGAGCATAAAGAGGAAATGAAGCAAAGGCGCCGCAATATCTGCCTCAAGGTGGCCTATGACGGCACCAGGTATCATGGTTTCCAGCGGCAAAGCCCGCCGGTGACAGCGGTGCAGAATGTGCTGGAAAAGCAGCTGGGCAAGATGTTTGGCGACACCATAGATATGGCGGCGGCAGGCCGCACGGATGCCGGGGTCCATGCCTATGGGCAGGTGGTTAATTTCTTCACCAACGGCAGGATTCCCACGGAGCGCATCGTGCAGGCAGCGGGTAGCCTCCTGCCGGAAGACATTGTGGTGGTGGAGGCCTGGGAGGGAGATCCTGACTTTTCGGCCCGGCACAGCGCCAAGTCCAAGACTTATCTCTATCGGGTCCAGCAGGGGGCGGTGAGGAATCCCTTCACCGACCGCTACGCCTGGTATGTGAACCGTCCCCTTGATTTGGCGGCCATGCGGGAGGCGCTGGGGACCCTCTTGGGCACCCATGACTTCAGTTCCTTCCGGGCGGCAGGCGGTGCCCCCATGAGTCCCGTGCGCACCCTTTACCGGGCAGATATCGAAGAGAAGGACGGGGAGAGGCTGGAGTTTGTCATCCATGGCAACGGCTTTCTCTATCACATGGTGCGCAACATCGTGGGCACGGTGGTGGACGTGGGCAAGGGCAGGATTTCCGTGGAGAGGTTCAGGGAAATCACCGAGGCCCATGACCGCCATCTGGCCAGCCCCACGGCTCCTGCCTGCGGGCTGTATCTATATGAAGTGGAGTACTGAGGTAATAGCTTGTATTCCTCAAGATTTCATAGTAGAATGGAATATATATTCTGAAAGATAGGCTTTTCATGAGAGGAGCGAATGAGAAGATGGCAAAGGAAAAGACAGTGCAGAGGGAACTGCCCGCACCGGATGATGTGGAGGGGCGCAAGGCGGCTCTGGCGTCTGCTCTGAAGCAGATCGAGAAGGACTTCGGCAAGGGGTCCATCATGCGACTGGGGGATGCCAAGGCCAGCATGAACGTGGAAGTCATACCTACCGGCATCCTGCCCCTGGATATTGCCCTGGGAGTGGGCGGCGTGCCCAGAGGGCGTATCGTGGAGATCTACGGCCCCGAGTCCTCAGGCAAGACCACTGTCACCCTGCACATGATCGCCGAGGCTCAGAAGAACGGCGGCATTGCGGCTTTCATTGATGCGGAGCACGCCCTGGATCCTGTTTATGCTCAGAAATTGGGGGTCAATATTGACGATCTCCTGATTTCCCAGCCTGATACGGGCGAGCAGGCTCTGGACATTGTAGATGCCCTGGTACACAGCGGCGCACTGGATATTGTCGTGGTGGACTCTGTGGCGGCATTGGTGCCCAAGGCCGAGATCGAGGGCGAGATGGGGGACAACGTTGTGGGTGTCCACGCGCGTCTCATGAGCAAGGCTATGCGCAAGCTCACGGGCATCATCAGCAAATCCCGCACGGTAGTGGTGTTCATCAACCAGATCCGTGAGAAAGTCGGCGTCATGTTCGGCAATCCGGAAACCACTACCGGCGGCCGCGCCCTGAAGTTCTATTCCTCTGTGCGCATGGATGTGCGCAAGAAGGACAAGATTACCCAGGGCCAGGATGTCATCGGCAGCCACACCATCATCAAGGTGGTGAAAAACAAGGTGGCGCCTCCCTTCAAGCAGGCGGAGTTCGACATCATGTACGGCGAGGGCGTTTCCCGGCTGGGCTGCGTGGTGGATATGGGCGTGGAACTGGACATCATTGACAAGAGTGGCGCCTGGTTCTCCTATAATGGCACGCGCATTGGCCAGGGCAAGGAGAATGCCAAGAAGTATCTGGCTGAGAATCCTGAGACCCGCGAGGAAATCGAGGGCAAGATCCGCCATAAGCTCATGGAATCCCAGCAGACAGAAGCCGATACCGAAGTGGCCCAGGCCATGAAGAGCGCTGATGATGAGGTCGAGATCGAGGCTGAGGATGAATAAGAAGACCGCCCTCATGTATGCGGTGGACTTGCTGGCCCGTCAGGAGCAGAGCGAAAAGCGCCTGCGGGAAAAGCTCCAGCGCAAGGGCTATGAGGCAGAGGAAATCGAGGCTGCCATAGCAAGGCTCCATGAGAAGCATTATCTGAGCGACGAGGAAGCCTGCCAGCACCAGTTTGATTATCTCTACCGGGAAAGCCGCAACTCCGTGCGGCAGATCTGCCTGAAGCTCCAGCAAAGGGGCTTCGAGGCCAGCTTGGTCAGGCAGTGCGTGCCCGGCGATACCTTCGAGCGCGAGCAAAAAGCGGCGCTGAAGAACCTGAGCCTGAAATTCAAGCCCTCCGCCGACCAGCAGAAGATGCTGTCCAGCCTCTACCGCGCTGGCTTCGATACCTCCGTCTGCCGGGAGGCGGTGGAGGAATTCACGGCTGAGGCGGAAGAAGAAAATCTATAGAAATATATGTTTCCCTGTAAGGAGACCTTTGTATTGGTTATCCTTACAGGGATATTTTCATTTCATTGACCATAGTATCAAAAGGTGGTACCATTAAATTAAGTCTATACGCAGATTTTTGCTCAATGCGGGGGTGAGGATTGATGAACTATAAGGGGTATATCGGAAAAGTAGAATACGATGAAGAGAATCATATTTTTTCGGGAGAGGTAATCAACACTCGTTCGGTGATAACTTTCCAAGGTGATTCTGTAAAAGAATTGGAGACAGCTTTCAAGGAATCTGTAGATGATTATTTGGCTTGGTGTGCCCAGGATGGTGTGGAGCCGGAGAAGCCGTATTCGGGGAAATTCAATGTTCGCTTCCAGCCAGAACTTCATCAGCAGGCCACGGTAGCAGCGAAAATTTTGGGAATGTCGTTGAATGCTTTTATTGCAAGGGCGGTTACAAATGAATTGAAGGCTGTGCCTGTGAAGTAGGAGTTGTAGTTATAATTGTCGCCGCTGTAAGGGCGGCAATTTTTTTAAGGATGTGTAATAATGTTGTCACAAGATGCAAATAATAAGATGAAGAATGTTATCTGGGATGATACTCCCGTGGATGTTACTGAGGAAGTAAATCTCATCTGGTCTATAGCCAATAAGTTGCGCGGCCCCTACCAGAGCGACAAATATAAGAATGTCATTATCCCCATGACGATTATCCGTCGGTTTGAGTGTGCGCTGGAACAGACGAAGCAGGCTGTGCTGGATAAGGTGGCGGCTATGCCGAATGTGCCGGATAAGGTGCTCTATAAGACAGCAGGGTATGCTTTTTACAATAAGAGCCGTTTGTCCCTCTGTGAACTGTTGAATGACCCGGATAATCTGGCTGAGAATTTCAAGGCTTATCTGCAGGGCTTTTCGGATAATGTCAAAAATATCATCGCCAACCTGGAGTTCGATAAGGAAATTGTCAAGATGGACAAGCATAACCGCCTCTATCGGGTGGTGGAGTCCTTCTCTGAGGTGGACCTTGACCCGGCAATCATCGACAATGTGAAGATGGGCTATATCTTCGAGGATTTGATTCGCCGCTTCTCTGAAAATGCTGAGGCTGGTGACCATTACACGGGGCGTGATGTCATTAAGGTCATGGTGGAAATCCTGCTGGCTGAGGGGGCGGATGATGTCTTCGAGGATCACAAAGTCGTGCCTGTGCTTGATCAGGCTTGCGGCACAGGTGGTATGCTCTCCACGGCCTACAACTGGATCAAGCGTTTCAACGAAACCGCAGAGGTGAAGCTTTTCGGACAGGAAATAAATCCAGAATCTTATGCCATGTGTGTGGCAGAAATGCTCATCAAAGGTGAGGACGCAGATAAAATCAAACACGTGGATACCATGAAAACTGAAAGCTTCCCCGACCAGAAGATGCGCTTCGTCATCGAAAATCCTCCCTTTGGGCAGGCCTGGGGCGGCAAAGATGCCTCTGAGGGTGTGGAAGCTGCGGTGAAGGAGGAATTTGCCAAGGTCAATAGCCGCTTTATGGCCGGCCTGCCGGGGTCCGGTGATATGCAGCTTCTGTTCATGCAGTCTGCCATAGACAAGATGGATGAAGCCAATGGCCGCGCCGCCATCATCGAGAACGGAAGCCCTCTTTTCGCAGGGGGGACGGCATCAGGCGAAAGCCAGATTCGCCGTTATATGCTGGAGCATGACCTGGTAGAGGCAATCATCGCCTTGCCCACAGATCTTTTCTACAACACAGGCATTGCCACCTACATCTGGATTCTCTCGAAAAACAAGCGGCAAGAACGTGAGGGCAAGGTTCAGCTGATTGACGCTACTAAGCTTTATCACGGCCTGCGGAAATCTTTGGGCAAGAAACGCAATGAAATCACCGCCGAGGACAGGGAAGCCATTGTAAGGCTCTATGCAGATTTCGAGGAAAATGAGCAAAGCAAGATTTTCCGCAATACGGAGTTCATGTATCGTGAGTACGCTGTCATGCAGCCGTTGCAGCGCAGCTATGCCATCAATGATGAGCGCATCGAAAACATGCTGGCTAAGGGTGCGTTGAATACCGTTTATGATGAAGCCAAGGTAGCAGAGCTTCAGGCTATCGAGGATATATCTGCCAAGGACAAGAATAAACTGGAGGCGCTGGAGGAAGGGCAGCCGCTTTATGATGCACTTGTTGCCGCTCTTAATGCTGCCAGGTCAGAGGAAGTCTATCTGTCACCGAAAGAATTTGAACCTGTGCTGAAAGCGGCCTTGAAGGAGCAGGAAGATGCGCTGGCAGAACGTAAAGCGCTATTTGACAAGATCATGGACGGGCTTTCCCGCATGGACAAGAATGCCGAGATTCAGCGTGACCGCAAGGGCAATATCATCTATGATAAGGAAACCAAGGATACTGAGATTGTGCCTTATGAGGAAAGCATTGAGGATTATATGGCAAGAGAAGTCCTGCCTCATATCCCTGATGCCAAGGCGTTCTTTGAGGAAGATTTGAGCAAGAAGAAGCCTGTTATCAAAACCGGGGCGGAGATCCCCTTTACCCGCTATTTCTACAAGTACGTGCCGCCCAAGGCCAGTGATGAACTGGCGAAGGAGTTTGTGGCACTTGATAAGAGTGTAAATGAGCGTATTGCAAAACTCTTTGGAGGCACGGCGTTATGAGAGAAATGAAAGATAGTGGAGTAGATTGGATTGGTAAGATACCTAAATCATGGTATCTTACCAAAATCAAGTATTGTGTGGATTTATGTGGTAGTGGTACTACGCCTAAGTCTAATAATATAGAATACTATGATGGAGACGTTTCTTGGATACAAAGTGGAGATTTATATTCTACGGATGTCATAAAAGATACTGCTGTAAAGATAACAGGGATAGCTTTGCGTGACCATTCTGCTCTAAAAGTATACAAAAAAGATTTTCTTGTATTAGCAATGTATGGTGCATCTATAGGAAATGTCTCTATTTCAAAAATTGATGCTTGTGTGAATCAAGCTTGCTGTTGCTTAAAAACAAATGCGAATAATGACTTGATGTTTTTGTATTATTGGCTTTTGTATTGCAAAGAAAATTTTTTGATAAAAGCAGTTGGAGGAACACAACCTAACATTAGTCAGGTTATGATAAAAAATCAATGCTTCTTAGTTGTCCCTTATAGGGAACAATTAAAAATTGTATCGTATCTTGATAGGGAATGTGAAAAACTTAATAAAATTACTGCTGATATTGAACGTGAAATTGAAGTCTTACAAGAATATAAGCAATCGGTTATCACTAAGGCGGTTACCAAAGGATTAGATAAAAATGTGGCTATGAAGGATAGTGGGGTTGATTGTATTGGGGAAGTGCCGTCAACTTGGGAAGTGAAGAGGGCAAAATATATTGCAGAGACACTATCTAAAGGTAATGGGATTACTAAAGAGGATATTGTTTTAGATGGAGATATTCAATGTGTGCGTTATGGTGAGATTTATACACAATACAATGGAGTTTTTTGGCAAGCAGTAACACGTACTAATATAGAAAGAATATCGTCTCCTAAGTATATAGAGAAGGGGGATATCCTGTTTGCAGGAACAGGGGAATTAGTGAGTGAAATTGGCAAAAATATAGTCTTTATGGGAGATGAACCCTGTCTTGCTGGAGGCGATATTGTTGTTATGAGACATTCGCAAAATCCAGTATTCTTGAATTATGCAATGAATAGTAATTATGCACAAGACCAAAAAAGTATGGGCAAAGCAAAACTGAAAGTTGTTCATATTTCAGCAACGGATATTGGTAATATTAGAATTGCATTACCACCATTAAATGAGCAGGAAAAAATTGCAGAATACCTAGATAAATATTGTAGTACTATTGATGTGGCTATTGCTGATAAGCAAAAACAACTTGACACGTTGGCCGAATACAAGAAATCCTTAATCTACGAATATGTGACAGGCAAGAAGGAGGTGCCTGTGGATGCGTGAGATTTTATCGGAGCGGGAATATCAATCCTTTATCTTGGAGCAGCTGCGGGATAAGAATGGCTTCCTTATCCGCAATGCCAAAACGGACTTTGACCGTTCAGTTGCCATGGATAGGGCGCTCCTGTTTGAATTCCTTGAAGACACCCAGCCGGACGAAATGCAGGCTCTGCGCCGCATCTACAAGGAACAGACCGAGGAAACTCTGGTCAACTACATCAATCAGCAGGTCACTTCGAAAAAAGGCAGCCTCATTTCCGTCTTGAAGCACGGCATTGAGCCAGCTACAGGCATTGTGCTGAAGCTCATGTACGACAGACCTGCCTCGAAGCTCAACCCTGCCCTTTTCGCCAAGTATGAGAAAAACCGCTTTTCCGTCATGGAGGAAGTGTGGGCCAGTGATGATGAACGTGTCGATGTAGTCATTTTCCTTAATGGCCTGGCTATCATGACCTTTGAACTGAAGTGCAACTATCAGGGGCAGTCCTATAGTGATGCCATCTACCAGTACCGAAAAGACCGCAACCCCAAGACACGCCTGTTCCTTTTCAAAGCGGGGGCGCTGGTTAATTTTGCCATGGACCTCAATGAAGTCCACATGACAACTAAACTCTCTAAAGATACAACCTGGTTCCTGCCCTTCAATCAGGGCAATGGTGAGGGCGTGCAGGCGGGCAAGGGCAATCCCCTCTATGATGACAAGTACAGCGTCAGCTATATGTGGGAAGATATCCTACAGAAGGATACCTTGCTGGAAATCATCAACAAGTTTATCTTTGTGGATATTTCTGAGAAAGTGAACGAGGAAACGGGGCGGAAGGAGAAACGGGAGAATTTGATTTTCCCGCGGTATCACCAGCTTGATGCTGTCCGCAAATTGCTGGCAGATGTGAAGGTCAATGGCAGTTCACAGAACTACCTTATCCAGCATAGTGCCGGTTCCGGCAAGACCAACAGCATTGCCTGGCTTTCACATCGTCTTGCTTCTCTGCATGATGATGAAGACAGGATTATCTTTGACCATGTCATCATCATGACGGATCGTGTGGTAGTAGACCGCCAGCTTCAGGCGGCTGTGCTGGGGATTTCTCACAAGAGCGGCCTTATCCGTGTCATGGATGACAGCTGCAGTTCGTCTGATTTGGCTAGGGCTTTGTCACAGAATACGAAGATCATCGTCACCACTATCCAGAAGTTCCCCTATATCGTCGATGAGGTAAAGAATCTAAAGGAACAGCGCTTTGCTGTCATCATCGACGAGGCCCATTCCTCTACGGCGGGCAAAAATATTGCCGCTGTTACCAAGGCTCTGGGTTCAAAAGAAGGTTCGGAGGATGAGGACGAACGGGATATGGAAGATGCTATTGCCGAAGAGATTGAACTGAACGGCAAGCAGGCTAATGTCTCTATGTTCGCCTTTACCGCTACGCCGAAGGCTATGACCTTGAAGAAGTTCGGGCGGCTGAATACCAAGGGGATGTACGAGGCTTTCCATATCTATTCCATGAAGCAGGCCATTGAGGAAGGCTTCATTTTGGATGTGCTGCAGAACTATACCACATATGATACTTTCTATAGGATAAACAAGGCCATCGAAGATGACCCGGAGTTGAAGACTGCCGAGGCCAAGCGCAAGATTGCCCGCTATGCGGCGCTCCATGATACGAATATTGCCCAGCGCATAGAGATCATCATAGAACATTTCCGCACCACCATCATGGGGGAATTGGGCGGTACGGCCAAGGCTATGGTGGTCACTGGCTCCCGTCAGGAGGCCGTGAAGTACAAGCAGGCCTTTGATAAGTATATCCGACAGAAAAGCTACAGCATGAAGGCCATCGTGGCATTTTCCGGCAAGGTGAAAATGCAGGGCACGGACTATACGGAAGCGGGTATGAATGGCTTTTCTGAGCAGAAGACCCGTGACAAGTTCGATAGCCCGGAATACCATGTCATGATTGTGGCCAATAAGTATCAGACAGGCTTTGACCAGAAGCGGCTCTGCGCTATGTATATCCTCAAGAAGCTCAACGGTGTCACGGCAGTGCAGACTCTTTCACGCCTGAACCGCATCTGTCCACCCTATGCGAAGAAGACTTTCATTCTTGATTTCGTCAATGATTATGAGGATATGAAGAAAGCTTTCTCCGTGTATTATACGGTGACATTCCTTTCCAACTCTGTCCGCCCGGAATCCATCTATGAACTGGAAGCAAGGATTGACGGCTACGGTATCTTCGATGATGAGGATGTGGCCAAGGTCAATGAACTGCTTTATGGCAATGACCGCAACAAGAAAACCCGCATTGCCAAAGTCCTGTATCGCACCCAAAAGCAGATGGAGCATTACAAAGGTGACGAGCTGAAATTGCTGATGAAGCTCTTGCGGGGCTTCGTGAAGTATTATGAGTTCCTTATCCAGGTATCAAGCTTCGAGGATCACGCTATCCACAAGAAATATACATTCATCGATTGCTTGCTGGCTTTCGTCAATATCCGTCATGGAGGCGGTGGTTTTGACCTCAAGGGCAAGATAACAGCCAGCGATTTCGTGCAGAAGCAGAGCGGGATGTATGTCAAGGAAGATATTGTTCCTTATCCCATTGTCAAATTGCCGGTTCCTGATAACATCAATGTATCGCCGGAAGTTTATCAGAAACTGTCCGAGATTATAGATGAAATCAACAGCCGCACGGGACAGAATTTTGACCGGGATGTTGCCGTCAAGTCCATGCTGCAGTTGCGTGACATCATGCTAAAATCAGATGACCTCAAAGCCAGTGCAAGGAATAATACTGCCTCGAACTTTGAGATTTCCTTCTACAACCAACTGGATGATATTTTGGTGGAGGGGTATGAGCAAAATCAGGACTTCTTTTCATTGCTTCTGAGCAATGAAGGTATCAAGCATCAGGCTATGGGGATTTTTGCAGATGAAGTTTACCGGGAATTGCGCGATAATCAAATGAATGTGTGATATGGTCACGAAAAAGGGATCCGTTAGAAATAAAGCCCCCTGAATCAGTGAGTTCAGGGGGCTTTTTGTTGACTGGGTCAAGGGATACTTTGCTGTTCAATCAGGCATTCATGGTGCTTGGTGTTTTTTTCATAGTTTATGCCTATTAGCAGCATATCTCCGACATAGTCTTTCAGTGACTGGGGATATATATTCTTTCAGGTTCCCCATGCCGGAGGCAGGATTTTGATATAAGCAAGGAGAACATGTATTGGATAAATTTATTTGCTGTTAGAAAAGCGAAGGAGAGAATATAGAGCGTGAAGGGGATAGGAACCTGGCTTCGACGGATGGCAGACTACAGCCGGGCCAGCATCAGGCGGCAGGTGTTCTTTTTGGTGCTGGCTTGCGGCCTGGGCACTTTTTTGGCTGCTCTTATGCTATTTTGGTATTCTATGCATGGCCTGCAGGAAGTGCTCGAGGCAGAAGGCCGGGGGATGGAGGAAGTGGTGGCCGATTCCGTGGGCAACCTTGCCGGGAAGCGCACCAGGGCTTGGCTGAAGAACTCGGTGGAGAATGAGGCTGCACATATGGACTGGGAACTGTATATCAATGGGTGTGACGTGCAGATGCTGGCTGACAGCATGACCATGATGATGAAGTCCCTGGATAAATACGGAATGCGGCAGCTGATCAATACCCGTGAGGTGGAGGATATTGCCTCCGGTACTCCCTATATACATTATAGCCCGCAGCTGGCAGCTGAGGGAGTAGGAGAGGAGCTGGCAGCGGAGATTGGACGGGCTGCCAATTTCGTGGACGTGCTGCTGCCTATGGGGGACTCATATCTGGATTATCGTACCGATATCTTTGTCGCTTCCCGCAAAGGTTATTTCATCGGTGTAGATCTCATTCCCGGTGAGCCGGGGACTAGCATCTATCCCTCCATGGAGGACAGAAAGGCGTTCCTGGAAAGCTACGATGCCCGCCAACGTCCTTGGTATCAGCTGGCCCAGGCCGAGGGAAAGCTGGCTCATACTGATGTCTACCTTGGAGAAGATGGCACGCTGGATCTCTCCTTTGTGGCACCTTATTACGATGAGGACGGGTTTGCAGGTGTGGTGGGCATCGGCGGCAGCATCGAGGATTTGCAGCGGCAAGTCAGCAAGGCCTCCATAGGCAGCACGGGAATCAGTTTTTGCCTGGACGGCAACGGGCAGGTGGTGCTGTCTTCTGTAGAAGAGGGGGTGCTGGCCCCCAGGCTCCATGGGACAGACCTGCGGAATAATCCTGAACCCACTCTGGCAGAAGCCGCCAGGCGCATGGCTGCCGGAGAGAGTGATGTGGTCAAGGTGCTGGTGGATGGAAAGGAATACTATCTGGCTTTTGCTCCCATGAAAAGTGTAGGCTGGAGCTTTGGCAACCTCGTTGGTCAGAATGAGGTCATGGCACCGGCTCAGGAGGTGGCGCTCCTGGTTCATGAGAAGATGAAGTATTTCTATGAAATCCTGGGGCAAACCTTTGCCGCGGGTGTGGGGAAGGCTCTGCTGCTGCTGCTGCCTTTGGCATTGGCAGCCTTCTTTACCAGCGGTGCCCTGGCTGACCGCCTGATCAGTCCTATCCGTGCCCTGACGAAAGGGGTGCAGGAGATAGCGGAGGGCAATCTGGACAAGAAGCTGGAAATCCACACCGGCAACGAAGTGGAGGAACTGGCCTCCTGCTTCAACGAGATGACGGAAGATCTGAAGGATCATATCCAAAAGCTTTCCCAGGCTGCGGCCAAGGAAGAGAGGGCCAGGACAGAGCTGGAAGTGGCGGCCAGGATTCAGGCGGGGCTTCTGCCTGTGCCTCTGAAGCCGGAGGCACAGGCAGGGCGATTCGACCTCAGAGCGTTCATGCAGCCTGCCAAGGAAGTAGGGGGAGATCTCTATGATTTCTACTTTCTGGATGAGGATCTTCTGGCCATAACCGTGGCTGATGTGTCGGATAAGGGGGTGCCTGCGGCTCTCTTCATGGTCATGGCCAAGACCTTGCTGAAGGATCAGGTGCTCCTGTGGCGGGAAGAAAAGGATTTGGCCGGAGCGGTGGCAAAGGCCAATGATGCTCTGGTTCAGAGCAACACTGCTTTTATGTTCGTGACAACTTTCATAGGGATACTGCACTTGCCTACGGGGAAGTTCACTTATGTCAATGCAGGCCACAATCCGCCGCTGCTGTGCAGGCGGGGCAAAGCTGAGTATCTGCCCAAAGCGAAGAATCCCGTGCTTGGCGTGCGGGATGGCATGGACTTTGTGGCAGATACCCTGACCATGCAGCCGGGAGACTCCCTCTTCCTCTACACTGATGGAGTGACAGAGGCCATGGACGCAGAGCGAGGCTTCTTTGGGGAGCAGCGGCTGCAGGAGACCCTCTCGGCCAAGTCCGTCCAGGGAGCAGGAGAACAGCTGGAGATGGTTCTGGAAGCAGTATCTTCCTTTGTGGGGGAGGCAAGCCAGTCAGATGATATCACTATGATGGCTCTGGCTTATGGCACAACGAATGAGCATTGAACACCAACACTCAGCAACTGGCCAGGATGGCAGGAGAACTTGAGCAGGAAGCAGCAAAACTCAAGGTGCAGCTCCCTGCTGAAAGAATAAAGAATGTGGCTGCTGCATGCAAAGAGCAGAAAAGAGACTTTGAAGCGTGCCGATACCTGCTAGGTGTCGGGCTTCAAAGTCTCTTTGTTTATGTGCTCGTGGTTTCTTCAGAACTTTCCCCCGCCGCCGCCATGGCTGCCGCCGCCACCGCCGCCGGAGCTGGATTTCTTCGGCTTGGGACGGCGGGTCTCGGTGGTGTAGAGGAAAAGGTCGTTGCTTTCTGTGATGTCTACGCTGTCATCTTTTAGATAGGCATCTGCTGAAGGGGCATAGGCTACATTGCTCATCATGCTTTCCAGTCCGCTCTTGACACCCAGGGCAGCCAGCACTCCCAAGAGTATGGCTATGACCAGGGCCAGGGGGCTGAACTGGTTGGCGGGGTCGAAGGGTTCGCCTTCTTTTTCATAGTAGGCCAGCAGTTCATCTGTGGTGGCTACATAGGTATCGAAGGCCTGATAGTAGTGGTTTTCTTTGAGGGCTGGCAGGAAGGCTTCCCTCAAATGGGGAAAGCCGCCGTCATCTGTGATAATCTGGCGCATGGTGTTGTCCGTGGATACATGGAAGTCACGGCTGTCCATGGCCAGCAACAGGACAATGCTGCCATTCTTGCCTCCAGCGTACTGCTTGTCCAGGATGGTGTTGGCTGTCTGGGCCGGGGAAGCTCCCTTCAGAGATTTCATGGTCACTATGCCAATCTTTACCTGGTGGGCCGCTTCTACTTGCTGGATTTTCTGCTCAAGAGCTGCTTTCTGATCATCTTTCAGGAGCCTTGCCCCATCGTGGACAGAGGAGGCCAGAGCAGTGGAAAAAGTCAGCAGCAGGCAGGTGAGAAGGGTGAGAAGCAGGGTGGAAATCCTAGTCCTTGTCATGTTCATCCCTCCCACATCTCTGTCAGCAAATATCTGGCTATGTAGTAGAAAAGCGGAGTGGTGAGGGCGAAGACCAGCAGGCTGTAGAGAAGGCTCTTCTTCTTGTCTATGGGAAGGCTGCCCACAGTTTTCCCTGTCTGGCCATTCATCATGAAGGTGTAGGGCTGATCCTGATAGCGGGTGGTGAGGATCCATACAGGAGCCATGGCGTAGGCCACGGCTCCATCTTCCTTGCAGACGGAAGATGCCTTGCAGTTTACGCTGTCATAGCCCGTGACGGTGCCTGCCAGCACGCCGACGGCGCTCTCTTCCACACGCTTGTCGGCCCGGGGGACGGAGGCTTCTGCATCCACATCGTATTTGTCCGCCAAAAAGCCGGTCATATAAGCCTGGGTGAAGGGCACCATTTCCGCGTAGTCAAAGGGTTCGATGCTTTCCATGTAGTCATCGGACATCTTTTCGCTGCCGTCCACAGGGATATTGGCAAAGGCCATCTTACCTGCTCGATTGCATTCATAGTGGCTGGTAATGGTGACTATCTCGTCGCTGGTTTCGAAGGTTTTATCGTTGGTAGCGTGGAAGCTGGCGTGGGCATCGACCTTGGCATCAAAGAGCCAGAAGGGCACATACATGGGCTGTATCTGTTCCAGCTTGTTGGCGGAGTCAAAGCCGGAGGGCAGGAGCGGCTTGCCTTTGTAAAATTCCTTCAAGGCCGCTATCGCATCCTCTTTGGTCTTCTTGAAGGGGATGATGTAGTCCGGGCGCAGCTGCCCTGAAAATTTCTGGGGCACCATAGTGGGATTGCCGCAGTAAGCGCATTGGGTGGACATGGTATTCATATCTGCCACTATTTCTGCGCCGCAGGAGGAACACACCAGGGCGCGCAGGTTGGCTTCGTCCTCGGCTGCCCACTCATTTCCTGCCTTTTCGGTTTCCCATTTCTTGTCCTCAAGTTCTGCCCTGGCCGTGGCCCGTTCCTCTGCCTGGGCATACATCTCTTCTACCGCCTTGGTGGCAAGCTCTGCGCCACAGTATTCGCAGGTAATGGTCTCTTTGCCTGGTTGATAGGAGAGGGGGGCACTGCAATTTGGACATTTATAGTTTACTGCAGATTCTGCCATATTTATCTCCTCATCTCTTTAGGGTCTGGGGCTGCCGCAATTTGAGCAGAACTTGCCCTTGTTCTGGGTGCCGCAGGAGCAGGTCCAGTCGGCAGCAGGGCGGGGCTTGCCGCACTCGGCGCAGAACTTGCCCGTGTTCTTGGTGCCGCAGGAACAGGTCCAACCCTCATCCGGGCGGGGCTTGCCGCATTCTGCGCAGAACTTGCCCGTATTGCCTGCAGCGCCGCAGGAGCAGGTCCAGCCGCCGGCAGCAGGCTGGGCGGGGGCTGCGGGAGCCTGCGCTGCTCCCATCTTGTAAAGGTCGGCAGCCTGCGTGCCGGCGAACCCGCCTGTCATATTCATGCCCATGAAGCCAACGGCACTGCCGGCCGCATTATTGGCAGCATCCTTCAGGGCAGTAGCCTGGGAACCCAGCATATGGGCAGCGGCCATGTTGGGGTTGCGGAAGGCGGCATCGCGCTGAAGCTCTTTGATATAAGCCTGGTCTTCTTCGCTGATGTTCACATTGCTGACACCGAAGGAAACTATTTCAATGCCCCGGAGTTCTCCCCATTTCTTGCTGAGCACCTCATTGAGCGCATCGGCCAGTTCCGTGGTGTGGGCGGGGAGCTCGCTATAGCGGATGCCCAGGGCAGAAATCTTGGCCAGGGCAGGCTGCAGGGCTGTCATGAGCTCGGATTTCAGCTGGCCGTCGATCTTGTCGCGGGAGTAAGTGCCTTCCACATTGCCGCAGACATTCTTGTAGAAAAGCAGAGGATTCTTCAGCTGGTAGCTGTATTCGCCGAAGCAGCGCAGGGAAACATCAATGTCCAGCCCTACATTCCTGTCTACTACCCGGAAGGGGATGGGGCTGGGGGTGCCGTATTTGTTGCCAATAATCTCTTTGGTATTGAAGTAATAGACCCGCTGGTCCGTGGAGGCGTCCCCGCCGAAGGTGACACGGTGCAGGAATTCGTCAAAGACTTTCTTGGCGCTGTCACCCAGGTTGCCCTCAAAAATGGTAGGCTGGGCAGCGGAATCGAAGATGAATTCGCCGGGCTCGGCGCAGACCTCTATGACCTCCCCCTGCTCCACGATCATCATGCACTGGCCATTGTTCACGGTGATGACAGAGCCGTTGGAAATCACATTGTCGCTGCCGTCTGTATTGCTGCTGCGCTTGCCTGTGCGCTTCTGTCCCTTGGCAGCCAGAATGTTCTCGCTCAGGCTGTCACAGTAAAAGAATTCTTTCCACTGGTCAGCCAGTACGCCGCCTGCGGCACCGGTCACTGCTTTGATGAGTCCCATAAGTAATTCCTCCTTACTAAATTTAAGTGAAGATGTTGGCATGCTTTTGTTTCGGTCTTGCGTATATATTCACGGAATTGAGTGGAAAATCCTGCTTTATTTTGTTACATCCATTTTTTTGACAGGGAAAATGTGTACTTGACGAATAGGATACCTTACTAATATCATATCTATATGACATAGAAGATTTTTTGACGAGGAGGCGATTTTATGGAAGTTTTCGCTGCAACAGTATTCGTGCTGATGTATGCCATTATTGTATCTGAGAAAATCCATCGCACTGTGGCGGCCATGCTAGGTGCCATCATTATGATGCTGGCGGGGGTCCTGGATGTGGAGACTGCCCTGCATCATGTGGATTTCAACACGCTGGGGCTGCTCACGGGCATGATGATATTGGTGGGCATCACCAGCCACACGGGGCTTTTTGACTATGTGGCCATCCGGGCAGCCAAGGTGGCCAAGGCGGAGCCCAAAAAGCTGCTTACCTATCTGGCGGCCATCACGGCGGTGTTCTCGGCGCTGCTTGATAATGTGACCACAGTGCTGCTCATGGTGCCGGTGACTTTCAGCATCACCCGCAAGCTGCACTTGAAGCCCATGCCCTTCTTGATTACCCAGATCCTGGCATCCAATATCGGCGGCACGGCCACGCTCATAGGTGACCCGCCCAATATCATGATCGGCAGCGCGGTGAAGGAACTGACCTTCATGGCCTTTATCGAGAATCTGGCTCCCATTGCCATCCTTAATATGATCATAGTCATCCTGATCATGGAGTTCGCTTATAAGGACAGTCTCAAGACCAAGCCGGAACTGCAGCAGGAAGTCATGGCCATGGACGAGAAAAAAGCGCTGAAGGACAAGAAATTGCTGTCACGCTCCCTCTTTGTGCTGGGGCTGACCATTCTGGGCTTCTTCACTCATTCCTTCACCCACATTGAGTCTTCGCTGATGGCTCTGGCCGGAGCCTTCCTGCTTCTGTTGCTGGCAGGAGGCAGCCACCATCTGACGGAAACCTCGCTGAAGTCCGTGGAATGGGCCACCATTTTCTTTTTCATCGGTCTTTTCATTGCGGTAGGAGGGCTTATCGAGACGGGCATTATCAGCCAGCTGGCCCAGAAGGCCGTGGAGCTCACCGGCGGCGATGTGACAGCCACTTCCCTGCTGGTGCTCTGGCTCAGCGCCATCGTGTCCTCGGTGCTGGACAACATTCCCTTCGTGGCCACCATGATTCCCCTTATCCAGAATATGGGGGCCATGGGAGTATCCAACCTCGACCCCATCTGGTGGAGCCTGGCCCTGGGCGCCTGCCTGGGCGGCAACGGCACCCTGGTGGGGGCCTCGGCCAACCTGATCGTGGCAGGGCTGGCGGCAGAGCGGGGGGTGAAGATTACCTTCGTGAACTACTTCAAGGTAGGCTTCCCTGTCATGCTCCTGACAATCTTGCTCTCTACGGTTTATGTTTATCTGCGGTATCTGTAAGATGCAGACATTGCTCTTCATATGAATAGCTCCTTGTGATTAGGGGCAGAAAATAGCACCTTGTCAACTATTAGGCAAGGTGCTATTTTTAAAACAATGTATGAATGATTATTCATACATTGCAATAGTTTTATTGGTTGACTTACGGAGGAATGATTATGAACAAGAACCAAAAGAAAAAATCTATGTTTTTCAACCCCCAGGCAGGGTTGCGGCTTTTTTTTAACATGATGTAAAATTAGGCATGTTGATTTAGATGAACTTTGCCCAGATTTGCAGGGATGGGCTGTCAGTTGCAAGGCGATAAGTCTGAGGCATAGCGAATCAATCAACGCGCGATAATCGCTGGAAAAGGCAGTTTGCTCATTGTCGGGAGGAGAGACCCTATGAGAAAAATTTTCTTTATGCTGTCAGCCTTTGTGATGTTGCTGCTTTTTGCAGGCTGCGGAGGAAATGCTTCGCAGGAGCAGGGGAAGGAGGCTGGCTCCAAGCTGGTATATGCTTCCCATGACTACACTCGCATCAATCCAGCCATTGATGAGCACGGAGAAATCAACCTGTTGCTTTTCAACGGCCTTACCATGCATGATGGCAAGGGGCAGGTGGTGCCCGGTCTGGCTGAGAAATGGAGTTATGATGAGGGCACCAATACTTACATCTTCAACTTGAGAGAGAATGTGAAATGGCATGACGGCAAGCCCTTCACTGCGAAGGATGTGAAGTTTACTATTGAGGCCATCATGGATGAGGAGAATGAGTCGGAAAATGCGCCCAATTTTGAGGACGTGAAGGAAATCAAAGTGGTAGATGACCATACGGTGGCCTTTGTACTCAAGGAGCCGGATGTGGCGTTTCTCGACTATATGACTATGCCTGTACTTCCTGAGCATCTTTTGGCGGGGAAGAATATGCAGGAGGATGAGTTCTTCCGCCACCCAATCGGCACTGGCCCTTATAAGCTGGAGAAATGGGAGGCAGGACAGGCTATCATCATGGTCAAAAATGAGGATTACTTCCTGGGAGCGCCGAAGATTGACCAGGTGGTATTCAAGATAGTGGACGATGATAATGCAGAGGCCTTGCAGCTGGAATCAGGAGAACTTGACATGGCTCTGCTGGATCCCAAGAACGCAAAGAATTTTGAAGGCAAGGCGGGCTTCAGCTGCTACGATATGCTGACGGCAGATTATCGGGGCATTATGTTCAATTTCCAGAATCCCTATTGGCAGAAGAACAAAGACCTGATTCCTGCCATGTGTTATGCCATCAACCGCAAGGCCATTGTAGACATGGTGCTGCTTGGTCAGGGCATGGCGGCTTACGGGCCGTTGCAGCGGAATGCCTATAACAATGAAAATGTGGAGCATTATGACTACAATCCGCAGAAGACCAGGGAGATGCTGGAAGCTGCGGGTTGCAGCCTGGGGGCGAATGGCTTCTACCAGCGGGATGGCCAGGAAATCGGCTTCGTCATCAGCGTCAAGTCAGGTGAGCAGGATCGGCTGGATATTGCCCAAGCCGCTGCCCAGCAGCTGCGCGAGGCAGGAGTGAATTGCTCCGTAGAGGTTCCCGCCAAGATCGACTGGGACGGGCAGGAGGCTTTCCTTATCGGCTGGGGCAGTCCTTTTGATGCTGATGATCATACATATAAGATTTTTGGTACCAAGAAAGCGGCCAACTACTCTGCTTATTCCAATGCCAGGGTGGACGAATTCCTGAAGAAAGCGCGCCAGACCAAGGATGGCAATGAGAGGGGCAAGTATTACAGCCTCTTCCAGGAAGAGCTTGCCAAGGATCCGGCTTATGCGTTCATATGCTATATAGATGCGAATTACATAGCCAAGGACAGTATCCATGGCATAGCCAAGGACACGGTGCTGGGGCATCATGGCGTGGGCATTTTCTGGAACATCCACGAGTGGACTATTGCCAAATGATTTTTGAGGAAGGGGCTGTCATCAGCCCCTTTTTTGCTGTGAAATGCCAGTGAATCAAGTACGAGGGCGTGCATGGTTTGACGCAGAGATTGCTAAGTGAGGGTGCTATGGGTAATATCCTGGAAGTGAAGAATTTATCGGTCAGCATAGATACAGAAGAAGGGATTGTGGAGCCGGTTCGGGATGTGAGTTTTTCCCTGGCAGAGGGTGAAGTATTGGCCATTGTAGGAGAGTCAGGCTGCGGCAAGAGCATGCTTTGCAAGTCCATCATGAAGCTCCTTCCTCCTTCGGCCAGGCTGGTGGCCGGGGAAATCCTGGTGGAAGGAAAAGATATCGCAGGGCTTGGGGAAAGGGCGATGGAGAAACTGCGGGGAAAGGTGTTTTCTATGGTCTTCCAGGATCCTGGCAGGGTGCTCAACCCCACTATGAGCATCGGCAGCCAGATTGCTGAGGCAGTGAGGATCCATGCCCCTGCTCTCTCAGAGGAGGCGGTGTCAGAGCGGGTTCTGGAATTGCTGAACCTGGTGGGCATTGAGCAGGGGAGGGAGCGGCAACGGCTTTATCCTCATAATTTTTCGGGGGGGATGAAGCAGAGGTGCGTAATGGCTATAGCCTTAGCTTCTGATCCCCGCGTGCTCTTTGCAGATGAGCCTACCACCTCCCTGGATGTGACCATTCAGGCTCAGATTCTGGATCTGCTTTCCAGCCTGCAGAAGAAGCTCCGCATGGCCACAGTTTTCGTTACACATGATTTTGGGGTAGTGGCGAGGGTTGCAGACAGGGCGGCTGTCATGTATGCGGGCAAGATTGTGGAGATTGGCACAGCGGAGGAAATATTCTACGATCCGCGCCATCCTTATACTTGGGGACTTTTGCAATCCTTGCCTTTCTTTGCCAGGGGGAAGCGGGAATTGCCGGTGATGCCGGGAAGTCCTCCTTCGCTTATAAATCCCCCAAAAGGTGATGCATTTGCCTGCAGGAATCCCTATGCGCTGGCTATAGACTACGAAGAAGCACCGCCTTTTTTCAAGGTGACGGATACTCACTTTGCAGCTACCTGGCTGCTGGCACCGGGTGCTCCGAAGATATCCTTTCGGAAAGGAGGGGGGTTTTGTGGCAGTTGAGAACATGCTGGAAATTTCTCATTTGACCTATGTGTTTCCCCTGTCGGGGAACCTTTTCATAAAGGCATTGGATGATGTGTCCTTCTCGGTCAGGAGGGGGGAGATATTTGGCTTGGTGGGGGAGTCAGGTTCGGGAAAATCCACCCTGGCCCGTTTGATTATGAATGTTTATCAGCCCTGCAGCGGCAGGATATTCTATAAGGGGATTGATACTGCAGACCCCCGAGCATTCCGGCAGAATAAGGGCATGCTCCAGACTTCGCGCCAGTTTATCTTTCAGGACTCCGGCACAAGCCTCAATCAGCGCATGAAGGTGGAAGACATTGTCACGGAACCCCTGCGCATTGCAGGGAGAAAACCGGATGTATCATATCGCAGGACTGCCAGTGAGGCTCTTGGCCAGGCCGGACTGAACGAATGGTACTTGGACAGATATCCTGCCAATCTGTCCGGCGGAGAACGGCAACGCGTGGCGATAGCCAGAGCACTGGTCATGGAACCAGAGCTGATTGTGGCAGACGAGCCTATTGCCTCCCTGGACGCGTCCATGCAGGCTCAGATGGTGAATCTTTTCCACCGTCTCCAGGAAGAAAGGGAGTTTACTTTCCTTTTTATAGCGCATGACTTAGCCATGGTGAAGTTCTTGTGCAGCCGTGTGGGGGTGATGTATAGGGGGCGGCTGGTAGAAGTGGCGGAAACAAAGGAACTTTTTAAGAACCCCTTGCATGCCTATACAAGGGTGCTGATGGCTTCCATACCTATCCCGGATCCACGGAAGGAACGCGGGCGGAAAATCCCGGTTTATGAGCCTGACAGCGAGGAACTGGCAGGGGAGCTTTTGGAAGCAGCGCCGGGGCATCTTGTGCGAACAGGGAGGCAGGATCAGTGAAAAAAAACAAAATGATCTGCAGCATTGGGCAGAAGACGCTGGTTTTTTGCGCAAGCATTTTCCTTCTCAGCATTTTCGTATTCTTTGTAGCCAGGCTGGCTCCGGGTGATCCCTTGGAGGCCTATTACGGAGACAGGGTGGAGCGGATGAGTGTTCAGGAGAGGATGAGAGCAGAGATGCGGCTGGGCCTGCATGACCCCATCGCTGTTCAGTATGGAAGATGGCTGGAGAATGCTGCAGCAGGGGATTTTGGCATCTCCTACAAGTACAAGATGCCGGTTGAAGAAGTGATTGAAAGTCGCGTTCAGAATACTCTGTTGCTGGGAGGGCTTGGCTTCCTGCTAATCTTTGGGGGTGCCCTGCTGCTGGGAATCTTTTGCACCTGGCAGGAGGGGAAATGGCTGGACAGGCTGATTTGTCAGGTAGGGACAATCACCTGCGCCATACCAGAGTTTTGGCTGGCTCTGGTGCTGATACTTGTTTTTTCCGTGGAACTCAGGCTGCTGCCCAGTTCCGGAGCGTATGATGTGGGGGGAAGCGGCAGCATTGGCGATAGAGCCGTGCATCTTGTCTTGCCTATGACGGCGGTAGTAGTCAATCACCTTTGGTATTACGCTTATATGATACGCAACAAGATGCTGGAGGAGGTGCGTGAGGAATATATCCTGCTTGCCAAGGCCAAGGGGCTGGGCAGGGAAAGAATCCTGCTGGTTCATGCCTTGCGGAATGTACTTCCGTCGTATTTGAGCCTGATGGCTATTTCTGTGCCTCATATCCTGGGAGGGACTTATGTGGTGGAAGCAGTTTTCTCTTATCCAGGCATTGGCACTCTCTTCTATGAAAGCGCCCGCTTTCAGGATTACAACCTGCTCATGCTGATCTGCCTTCTGTCCGGAGCTGTGGTCATCCTCAGCAATCTTTTGGCACAGGGCATCAATGAAGCCATTGACCCGCGCATGAGGTCAACGGCTTTCGTGGAGAAAAACCAGGAGGTGAAGTCTTGAATCATTCCTTTGAAATTGTTGGCATCCGCGCCCAGGAAGTCAAGCAGATAAAGCAGAGGCGCAGATATCTGTCCGGCCTGCCCTGGCCTGCCCTGCTAGTGTTGGCAATCATGATTCTTGGCTGCTTGGCGGTGCCCTGGCTGGGAGTGAGGGACCCTGCCTTCATGGATATGGCTAACTACAATCGTCCCCCGGATATGGAATTCCTTTTCGGCACGGACACCATGGGCAGGGATGTTTTTTCTTGCATCTGGCATGGGGGACGCGTTTCTATTTTTATAGGTCTTGCAGCTACGGTTTTATCCACTTTCATCGCTGTGGTTTATGGTGCATTGAGCGGCATGGCTCCCGTTTGGCTCGATGATTTGCTGATGCGCCTTACAGAGATCTTGCTGAGCATTCCCAGTCTTCTTTTGGTGATCCTGCTGCTGGCTTGCATGGGGAAACCTAATGTCTTCAGCATTGCGCTGGTTATAGGCCTGACCAGCTGGCTGGCCATTGCCAAGGTGGTGCGGACTGAGGTCAGGCAGCTGGCCGAGGCAGATTTTATTGCAGCGGCCCGCATCATGGGAGGGGGAACCTTCTATATACTGAGGAAACATTTGCTGCCCAATTTCCTGGCTTCCATCATGTTCATGGTAGTGATGAATGTGCGTTCGGCTATAGTCTACGAGTCTACTTTGAGCTTCATGGGCTTGGGGCTCCCTCTGTCGGTAATCTCTTGGGGGAGTATGCTGTCCCTGTCGGAGAAAGCTCTGCTGACAGATGCTTGGTGGATTATACTGATACCGGGAGTTTTTTTGGCAACTTTGTTGCTGTCCCTGACTTCCATAGGGAATTATTTGAGGAAAGAGGTCAATAGAAAAGAAAGCAATCTTTAGGGGAGAAGCCAAGGAGGTTATCTTTTACAAGCCATATGAATCATTCATTAGCAACTATATTTAGTTGCTATATAGTAAAGAAACTGTTATAATTTTCATAAAGAAGGGATATCATGGGCAAGAAAGATAAGCTGATTGAACGGTTGAAGGCAAAACCGAGGGATTTTACCTTTGCGGAAACGGAAAGCCTGTTGGAGTGCCTTGGCTATGTGCGAAATGACAAAGGGCGGACAAGCGGCTCTAGAATAGCGTTTAAGAATCCGAAGCACAAGACTATCATGCTGCATAAGCCGCATCCTCGAAAAGAATTGCTGGAATATCAGGTCAAGGAACTTATAAGGACGCTGGAGGAGGAGGGGTTGCTATGAGCAATACCATGCGCTATAAAGGATATATCGGTTCGGTGGAGTTTTCGGAACGTGATGGGGTTTTCTATGGCAAGGTGCTGGGCATACACT
Source organism: Pseudoselenomonas ruminantium (assembly GCA_902780915.1). GTDB lineage: Bacteria > Bacillota > Negativicutes > Selenomonadales > Selenomonadaceae > Selenomonas_B > Selenomonas_B ruminantium_B. The sequence continues at coordinate 47,439 of CACZHK010000002.1, forward strand.
CTCTGATATCTTATGAAGGCAGGGATGCGGCAGAGTTGGTAGCAGATTTTCATGGAGCGGTGGATGAGTATCTTTCCATGTGTGAAGAGGATGGCGTGGCTCCTGAGACGGCTTATAAGGGCAGCTTCAACGTACGCATAACGCCACAGCTTCATGAAAAATTGGCGGTTTACGCACAGAATAATGGCATAAGCCTTAACAAACTGGTAGAGGCGGCGTTGCAAGCGTATAAGCCCTTGGAAGCGATATGAGAATATGACACGGCCCACGGAATGAACCGGGGGCCGTTTTGCTAAGGAGTTGCTTTTGGTTAGAAGGTGGTGAAGGTCTATGCCCCTTTGCGAGTGTTGCTATCGGTCACCGTTGGGAAATATATTGATGATCAGTGATGGAACGTCGCTTACAGAATTATCTTTTGCGGATGCTTCAGGCATGGAGAAAAATGCTTGCCCGCTCCCTGTTTTTAATGACACCCGCCGCTGGCTGGATATGTATTTTGCAGGCCAAATCCCTGATTTCCTGCCTCGGCTTTCTCCTCAGGGCACGGCTTTCCGCCAGTCCGTCTGGGATATGCTCCTTGCCATTCCCTATGGCCAGACCACCAGCTATGGAGAGATTGCTGCGGAGATTGGCAGAAGAAGGCAGACAGAAAAAATGTCTGCCCAGGCAGTGGGCGGAGCAGTGGGGCACAATCCCATAGCCATCATCATCCCCTGCCATCGTGTCATAGGCAAGGACGGCAGCCTGACGGGCTATGGAGGCGGCCTTTGGCGGAAGGGATGGCTGCTGCAATTTGAGCGGGGCGTGAGGTGAAAAATGGGGCTTTTGATGGTACAATAAATAGGAGAATGCCTGATTGCAAGGCGGGGGCGATTTCTTGGCGGGAAGGAGCGTGAGGCTCAGATGGAAAATGAGAGGCTTATCCCCATTGGCATAGAAGACTTTCAAAGGATTCGTCAGGGCAACTACTACTTTGTCGATAAGACATTTTTCATCCGGCAGCTATTGCAAGACGGCAGCCAGGTCGCACTGCTGACAAGGCCGCGGCGTTTTGGCAAGACATTGCTCATGAGTGTGCTGTACTATTTCTTCGATATGGAGCATGCAGCGGAGAACCGCGCTCTTTTCGAGGGATTGAAGATAAGCGCAGATGAGCAGGCTATGGCGAATTTTGGCAGCCACCCTGTTATTTTCCTTTCGCTCAAAGGTGCCAAGCAGGGGAAATATGATCTAGCGGTAAAAAGCATTGCCGGTATCATGGCCCAGGTATACAAGCATTGCCGTGGGCTGATAGTAGATGACAACTTGCTGGAGACTGACCGGGAATACTATCAAAGAATTCTTGGTGGCCAGGTAGAGGCAGTAGAGCTGGAAACAAGTCTCAGCCGCCTGTCTGAGTTCCTTCATCAATCCACTGGACAAAAAGCCATTATTCTTATTGATGAGTATGATGCACCTGTCCAGTCGGCCTGGCAGCATGGTTTCTATGATGAGATGATTCAGTTCATGCGCAATTTCCTCGGCAATGCCCTGAAGACCAATAAGTTCCTCGAACGTGCGATGATGACAGGCGTATTGCGCATCACAAAGGAAAGCATCTTCTCAGATCTCAACAATTTCAAAGTATATTCGGTTCTGAGCAGCAGGTATGCGGATGCCTGTGGCTTCACGGAAGGAGAAGTCCGCCAATTGCTGGCAGAAACAGGCCATGCTGACAAGATAGCCGAAGCGAAAACCTGGTATGATGGCTACCACTTCGGAGCGATGGAGCTTTATAATCCCTGGTCTATACTGAACTACATCGCTGACGGGTGCAAGCCTGCACCGTACTGGGCCAATACTTCTGAAAATAGTATCTTGGGCAAATTGGTCAGCCAGGCAGACACGCAGAGAACTGAGGACTTGCGGGCTTTGTATGAGGGCGAGTCCATTCATACATATTTCGATGAAACCGTGATTTATGACCGGATCGGCCAGAATGATGAAGCACTATATACACTTATGCTCAACACAGGCTACCTGACTGTGGGGGAGCATGATATCGAGAGCGGCGTGCTGCGGATTCCCAATCGTGAAGTCCGCAGCTCCTACCGCAAGCAGATTCTGAAATCATTGCAGGATTGCCTGCCGAGAAGACAGGCAGACTTCTTGTATCAGAGCATGCTGAAGGGAGAAGCGAAAGAGTTCCAAAAGCATCTGCAAACTATTTTGGAGAGAAATGCGAGCTACCGTGACACAGGCTATGAATCCTTCTATCACGGCATGATGCTGGGGCTGATGACCTTGCTGATGGATACGCACCATGTCCGCTCGAACCGTGAAAGCGGCCTGGGGGCATATGATATGGCCCTGATTCCCAAGCAAAAAAAATCCCCAGGCGTGTTGCTGGAGTTCAAGGTGGCAGATGAGGAAAAGCACTTGGAAGCAAAGGCAAGAGAAGCCCGTGAGCAGATTGAGCAGAAGAATTATGTTGAAGAATTATATGCTCAGGGGATAAATGCTATCTGGAAATATGGCATTGCATTTTGTGGGAAAAAAGTTGTTATTACGGCTTGAATCACAAGAGGCCTGCCCAATTGCTGGACAGGCCTCTTGTATAAGTAATTATGCCCGCTGGTAATGCCCGCTTTTGCCGCCGCTTTTTTCTTCCAGATGGATGCCGGTTATCTCCATGCCCTTGTCTATGGCCTTGCACATGTCGTAGATGGTGAGGAGGGCGGTGCTGACGGCGGTGAGGGCTTCCATCTCTACCCCGGTTTTGCCGGTGATTTTGGCGGTGGCGGTGGCTTCCACGGCGCAGTCTTCCGGCAGCAGGGTAAAGTCCACGCTGACCCCTGTGAGGGGCAGAGGATGGCAGAGGGGGATGAGGTCTGAGGTTTTCTTGGCGGCCATGATGCCCGCCAGCCTAGCTACCCCCAGCACATCACCCTTCCGGGCAGTGCCGCCCTCAATGGCGGCGTAGACAGGGGGGCTGACCTTGATGCGGCCTGTGGCCGTGGCTATCCGCAGGGTTTCCGCTTTGTTGCTTACATCTACCATATGAGCCTGTCCTTTTTCATCGAAATGATTGAGGGCAGGCTCTTTTGCTATCTTCCCATCAGAAAGAGACATAATTCCACCGCCTTTTCCAGGTTGTTGATATGATATTCGTAAAGACTGGCTGCGTCCTCTTGCGGGCTGGAGGTAAAGAGTGCGGCTGTGTCTTCGCCAGTGAAGGGTTCTCCCTTGCCACGCCATAGGGAGAGGGTGGGCAGGGTGCCGTGGCTGCGGCTTTCTGTGAGGAGCAGGTCAATACCTTCCATCTTGCTGGCAACAGCTTCAAAGTCGGCCCGCTGCGCTGTCTTCTGGGTGATGAACCAGCCCTGGGGGGATATCACTGCCACGCTTTCAGCTCCTGCTTCGCTGAAACGGCAGCTGTCCTTGCCCTCCATATCCAGGTTGAAGCCGTGGCTGTCGCTTTTGATTACTCCTGTCCTTATGCCTCGCTTTCTGAGGCGGGGCAGGAGTTTTTCTATGAAGGTGGTCTTGCCCGTGCCGGAGGCAGGGGCGGTGATGGAGATGAGGGGCAACCGGCGCCGGAGATTAGCAAACCTGCCTTGTGCCAGCCGCCAGTCAGCGGGGGTGTTGAGATTGAAGAAATGAGAAGGGGAGCCTGTGTATTCCACTTTGTTGCAAGGGAAGGCTTCAAGCACCTGCCGGATTTTCCTTATGTTATCATGGAGAGCTTTTTGGAAATAGGTGGCAGTTTCCCGTCGATAGAAAGCTGCCAAGGGTTGAAGCCTGCCTTGGATTACGGGCACAAGAGCAAGTTCACTGGTTGGTAGAGTCGCTCCCCAACGGCAGAGTTCCTCCAAGTCCAGGAAAGGCATATCTCCTGCCATAGCTAGTGCCCAGGAAGTGGTTAGGTGTTTAAGTCCCTGAGCCAGCCCGGACACGGGGCCAAGGCCCTGCTTTTCGTCAAAGAGCAGGAGGGCGCCGTATTTTTCTGCCAGTTCTGTGAGAAAGGGGGAGGGGGCTTCGGCGCAGAGGAAGATTTCCGTGAAGCCTGCGTTTCTTCCTTTAGCGAGAGTTATTTCCAATAAGGACTTATCTCCCAGCTGTAATTGTCGCTTGTCCCTGCCCAGCCGGGTGCTTTTACCTCCGGCTATGACTAATAGTGATAGATTGCTTGCATTCATCATTAAGGCTCCGTTTTTGCTTATCAAGCCTTCCCCTCTGGGGAAGGTGGCAGCCCGAAGGGCTGACGGATGAGGTGCGACCTAACTCGTATAGCTGCCATAGCTTGAAACGTCCCACCTCATCCGCCCCTGCGGGGCACCTTCCCCAGAGGGGAAGGCTAATTCACTATAATTCATTTTCTCGCACATTCCCCGGTCTCTCCCCGGAGAATTTCTATGCCGTGGGCCAGGGAGGGCAGGATAAAGCCCAGGCATTCCTCCACTGCCTTGGGGCTGCCGGGGAGGTTGACTATCAGGCTCCGCTTGTGGATGCCTGCGGCGGCGCGGCTCAGCATGGCGCGGGGGGTAATCTTCAGGGACAGGGCCCGCATGGCTTCGGGAATGCCGGGAGCCAGCCGCTCGCAGACTGCGAGGGTGGCTTCCGGGGTCACATCACGGGGGGAAAAGCCTGTGCCGCCAGTGGTGAGGATGAGGGCAATCCCCATGTCTGCAAATTCCCGCATTTGGGCGGCCAGTTCCTCCTTTTCGTCCGGCAGCAAGGCGCGATGGATTTGGGTGTAGCCAGCTTCCTTCAGCATGGCCTCTGCCTTGTCTCCGCTCTTGTCCTCCCGTTCCCCCTTGGCGCCCTTGTCGCTGGCGGTGATTACGGCTGCTTCCAGCGGCAGTTTTTCCTCGGTGATGGTGAGGGTATCTCCTGCCTTCAGCCTGCCCCCATGGAGCACCCTGCCGAAGACGCCCTTGCGGGGCATGATGCAGTCGCCCACTTGCCTAAAAATCTCGCAATGGCTGTGGCACTTCTTGCCAATCTGGGTGACTTCAAAGAAGACCTCACCGGCCTTCAGTCTGGTGCCTACAGGCAGCTGGTGGAAAGCTATGCCCTCAGCCACGATGTTTTCACCGAAGTCCCCAAACTCCACCTCGCCGCCCCGGCGGCGGAAGTCCTCGATTTCCTCCAGGGCCAGGAAGCTCACCTGCCTGTGCCAGTCCCCGGCGTGGGCATCACCCTTGAGGCCGTGTTCCGTGATGAAAAGAGCTTCTTCTACCGGGCGCTTGCTGGTGCCCTTCTTTTCGCTCATGCAGATTGCCCTGATTTCTCCTGTGCTCATGGTTAGCCTCCTACCTGATACATATAGCGGCTGTCCCGCTCTGCCTGTTCGATAGCTGAGAAAAGATGTTCAGCCGGTTTTTTCCTGACTGCTTTTGCAATGGCTTCAGTCAAATCGTCCTCTGCCATGCCCTGGCGGAGGAGAGTCCGCAAATCCAATCCCGCTGAACTGTGCAGGCAGAGTTTCAGGAACCCTTCGGCAGTGAGCCGCAAGCGGTTGCAGGAGGAGCAGAATTTATGCTCCATGGCATCTATGAAGCCAATTTTGCCTTTGAAGCCTGCGGGCCTCACATATTCTGCCGGTCCCCGGAGACTTTCATGGGCTTCTGCTTCCTGCAGTTGGCCGAAGGATTTTTGCAGGAGCTGCCGCACTTCTGCCAAGGGGATTCCTTCTAGTCCTGCTTCATAGGCGCAGCCCACCGGCATCAGTTCTATGAAACGCACATTGACTGCTTCTTCGCGGGCTAATTCTGCCAGCTTGGGAATATCTGCTTCGTTGATTCCTCGCAGGGGGACGCAGTTGATTCTTGTGTGGCGGAATCCCGCTTCTTTCAGTGCCTTAAATCCCTCCCTGACAGCGGGCAGTTCCCGGCGGCGGGTGAGGTGGAAAAAGGCAGCCTCATCCAGGGTGTCCAAGCTGACATTGAGATAGTCAAGGCCCACTGCTTTGAGTTTTCCTGCCATTTGAGGCAGCAGCACACCGTTGGTGGTGAGGACGACGATCTCTATGCCGGGAATGCGCTTGATTGCCTTGATCAGCTCAAGAATGCCTGGCCGCACCAGTGGTTCGCCGCCCGTCAGGCGGATTTTCCTGGCCCCAAGGCGGGCGAAGCAATGCACCAGACGCAGGATTTCTTCGTAGGAGAGTATGTCTTCATGGTGTAGTTTTGACACGCCTTCCTCCGGCATGCAGTAGCGGCAGCGGAGATTGCAGAGGTCTGTGACGGAAATGCGCACATATTCTATGCGCCTGCCAAAGTTATCATACATAAGGGCACCTCGTGGTTAGAATAAAAGTAGTGGGGGAAAATCGCCGTTGTCATTTCCATGCCTTCCCCTTGAGGGGAAGGTGGCAGCCGAAGGCTGACGGATGAGGTGCAGATGAACTCGTTATTGTACCTAACCTATAGACGCTCCACCTCATCCGCCCTGTCGGGCACCTTCCCCTCAAGGGGAAGGCGAGTAGTTACTATAATAGCAGAACCTTTACCACATCCCCCGCTGACAGTTTCCCAGTCCCCGCTGGCAAATCTATCAGGGCATTGCAGCCTACGGCGGAGAACAGGGAGCCGGAGGAGTGCTGACTGGGAATGGAGACGGTGCCTGTGGCTATATCGCAGCAGGCGCGGATAAAACGCCGGCCGCGGCTGGCTTTGGGAAAATCGTTCTTGAGGGTTGCCTTCAGCCTGGGGAAAGGGCGGGGCGTGCGCCCGGAGAGCTTGTCTATCAGGGGACGGGCAAGCAGCTCGAAGGTGGTGTAGGCGGCAAAGGGATTGCCGGACAGGGCCAGGCCTAAAGTGCCCTCTGCTTCATAGGCCAGCAGGGGATAGCCGGGCTTCATCTGCACACCCCAGAAAAGCCTTTGGGCGGGGAGAAGCTTGATGACCTCGTGCATGATGTCTTTCTTGCCCACGGAAACCCCACCGGTGGTGAGGAGCAGGTCAGCCCAGTCCAGGCAGCGGCGCAGCTGGTCTGCCGCTCCTTGGGGGTCATCGGGGATAATGCCCAGGATTCTTGTCTCTGCCCCCAGTTCCTGCAGGCGGGCGGTCAGCAGATAGAGATTGCTGTTGTAAATCTTGCCAGGAGCCAGGGGCTCTCCCGGCTGTAAGAGCTCATTTCCTGTGCCGCCCAGGGCCAGGCGGGGGCGGCGGCAGACTTTCACCTTGGCATGACCCTGGCTGGCCAGTACGCCGATGCGGGGGGCATCAAGCACTTCCCCCTGCCTGATGAGCAGGGTGCCCTGCTTGATATCTTCGCCCGCCAAGCAGTAGTTTTCGTGGTGCTTGAGGGGGTAGGGAACCTCCAGCATGCCATCTGCAATTGTCACATCTTCCTGCCGTATCACCGCATCTGTCCCCTGGGGCATGGCACCGCCGGTCATAATGCACAGGGCTTCACCGGGATTTACGGTGCCGGCAAAGAAATCCCCGGCGCATTCCTCTCCCACAAGGCGGAGGCGAGCAGGATTTTCCCTGGTGGCATCAATTGTGTCGGCAGCGATGAGAGCGTAGCCGTCCAGGGGTGAGCGGTCAAAGGGGGGATTGTCAAAATCTGCCCTCACATCCTCAGCCAGGGTGCGGCCCAGGGCTGCCGTGAGGGGCACTTCTTCCGTTTCTTGGGGAACTTTTGCCTTGGCCAGCAGCAATTCCACGGCCTGTTCCAGTTCGATTCCTTCCATTGGTTCCTCACTTTCCAAAGCCGCAGTTGGGATAGTGGCAGACCTGGCAATTCATGCAAAGTCCCCCTGCTCCCAGCTGGCGGATATCTTTCCTGGTCACTTCTATTCCTGCCACCAGCCGGGGCAACACAATATCAAAGATAGTGGTGGCGGCGTACATGACACAGCCGGGCAGTCCCAGGATGGGGATTTTCTTTCCTTTACGCTCATAGTAGGAGAGCAGGAACATGGCACCAGGCAGGACGGGGGCGCCATAGGTGATGATTTTGGCGCCGGTGGCTTTGATGGCGGCAGGTGTCTTGTCGTCCGGGTCAACGCTCATGCCACCGGTGCAGATGATCATGTCCAGCCCCAAGTCAATGAGTTCCTTGATTTTCTCAAGGGTGCATGATATTCCGTCATCGGACAGGCGGTGTTCGTCCATCTGCAGGCCAAATTTTTTCAGCTTGGACTCAATCACCGGCGTAAAGGTGTCTTCAATGAGACCGTTATAGACCTCGCTGCCAGTGGTGACCACGCCTGTTTTCATGGGCTGGTAGGGGTGAAGCTTCAGCAGGGGGGCGGTGCCTGCTTTTGACCTTGCCTGCTCCATTTTATCCTTGGCAATGACCAAGGGGATTACTCTCATGCCTGCCAGCTTCGTGCCAGCCTTCACGGGCATATATTGGGGCAGGGTGGCGATGGCGATATCATCAAGGTCATTGAGGCTGTCCAGCCGCTCCATATCTACCTCAAATACGCCGTCATATTCTGCCGTGAACTCGATTTTCCCTTCCTTGGGAGCAGAGGCCCTCATGCCCCGGTTCTGGGTGATGCTTCTGAGGATTTCGGCGGCTTCGTCCTCATGGAGCAAGGTGCCGTCATTTTCCCAGACAAAGAGGTGTTCCTTGCCCATGGAAAGCAATACGGGTATATCCTCCGGGGTGACGATATGCCCCTTGCGGAAGCGGGCATCCTTGGTGACACCTTTGATGATCTGGGTGAGGTCGTGGCAGAGGATATGGCCTACGGCTTCGGTGGTTTTGATTTCTTTCATCAGCATATGCTCCTAAACACTTTTCTTGCTGAGCCACAGATTCATAGCTAACACGAATACCAGAGAAAACGCAACCAGTCCGGCTGCCCATTTCCCTGCCAAATCGTAGTCACCAGCCTGCACGGCGGCGTAGATGGCGGTGGACATGGTCTGGGTGCGTCCGGGGATATTGCCGGCGAACATGATGGTGGCGCCGAACTCTCCCAGTGCCCTAGTGAAGGCCAGCACCAGCCCCGCCAGGATGCCGTGGCGGGCATTGGGCAGGAGCAGGTGCCAGAAGATGCGCCACTCTGACACCCCCAGGGTGCGGGCGGCGTAGATGATGTTTTCGTCCAGCTGCTCAAAGGTGCCCCGGGCTGTGCGGTACATGAGGGGTAGGGAAACCACTACGGCGGCGATGACCGTGGACTGCCAGCTGAAGACGAGGCTGAGGTCGAATTGCAGCAGGAACTGCCCTATGGCGCTACGCTTGCCAAAGGCCAGCAGCAGGAAGAAGCCCACAACCGTGGGGGGCAGCACCAGGGGCAGGGTTATAAGCGCATCCATCAGTCCCTGGCCCCGCTTCAGGCGCGCTGCCCAGCAGGCAAGGCCGATGCCCAGGAAGAAGGTGATGACAGTAGCGGTGACAGCTGTTTCCAGCGTGATGATCAGAGGGCTCCAGTCCATGGTGTTCAGCCTCCCTAATCTTCCAGCAGCATGATGGCTTCGGGTGGGAAGTAGAGGAATAATTCCCTGCCCGAAAGATCATGCCAGGCTTTTTTCTCAAGTTCCCAGCGAATGGGGGCGGCAGCTTTGCCTGGGGGGCGTACCATGACTATGAAAGAGAAGGTGTCCTCTATCACCCGCACCACTTCCATGGGGAAGACATTCTCACCTTCTGCCCTGTCCCTGGGCTCCAGGAAGTGGGCCCGTATGCCAGCGTACCTGGTGCCCAAGGGCGGTTCCGCTGAGGTTTTCAGGGAAAGTCCCCAGTCTTCCGCATAGATGTGGCTTTTGTCCTCACGCTTTGCCACGGAGATATTCTTGCAGCCTGTCAGCAGGGTGGCTGAGAGGGTACGGGGATGGCGAAAGAGTTCCTTCTTGTCAGCGGGAGTCTCCATCTGTCCCCGATTGATGACGGCAATCTTGTCTGCCAGCCGGTAGACTTCTCCCCGGTCATGGGATACCAAGAGGGCTGTGCCGCCGTAGGCAGGCAGCATATCCATCAGCTCGGTTTCCAGCTGCCATTTGAGATAGCTGTCCAAAGCCGAGAAGGGCTCGTCCAGCAGCAGGAGAGTCCTGTCAGATGGAAGCGCTGCAGAAGTTCCGGCACCTTGCTCAAGTTGCCTTCCTTCATGACAAAGCGCAGGTTTTCCGCTACGGTCATATTGGGAAAAAGGGCGTAGTTCTGAAAAAGATAGCCCAGCTGCCGCCTCTGAGGAGGCAGGTTGATACCCCTGGCACTGTCAAAGAGCACTTCTCCGTCCAGCACAATGCGGCCTTTATCTGGTTTTTCGATGCCTGCGATGCACTTTAAGGTCATGCTCTTGCCACAGCCTGAGGCTCCTAAGAGGGCAAAGACTTCGTCCTTCACGGTGAAATCAACCTGCAAGTTGAAGTCACGCAGCTGCTTTTCCAGATAAACAGAAAGTTCCATACAATATCACTCAATCACTTGCAAATAAAGCCGTACTTCTCAAAAACCTTCTTGCCCTGGTCGGAACCGGCAAAGTCCAGGAAGGCTTTTGCTTCTTCCGGGTGTTTTGTGCCTTTGATGACAGCGGCGGGATAGATGACTGGCTTATGGCTGCCTTCGGGAGCCTTAGAAACAACTTTTACCTTGGAGTCAATAGCTGCATCTGTAGCGTAGACCAAGCCGCAGTCAGCTTCTCCTGCAGCCACCCAGGCCAGCACCTGCCGCACATCGGAGCCGTAGACGGCTCTTTCCTTCACCTGGTCAAGGATATTCAGCTGGGTGAGGATTTCCTCTGCATACTGTCCCACAGGCACTCCCTTGGGTTCGCCCAGGGCGATGTGCTTCAGTTCCGCTTTGGATAGGTCTGCAAAGGATTTCAGGTCAAGACTGCTGTCTGCGGGGACAATCAGCACCACGGAATTTTCCAGCAAGTCCCTGCGGGTGCCCGCAGCCAGATTGCCAGACTTCTCCAAGGCATCCATCTGCTTCTGGGCGGCGGAGAAGAAAAGGTCGGTTTCCCCGCCATTCTCAATGGCCTGCTGCAAGGCACCGCTGCTGCCAAAGTTGAAGGTGAGGTTAACTTCCGGGTGCTCTGCTTTATAGGCTTTCGCAAGTTCTTTCATGGCATCGGTGAGGCTGGCGGCAGCTGCCACATGGAGTTCAATGGGTTTGCTGTCCGGCACTCTTTTGGCTTTTTCAGCCTGTTTGCTGCCGCAACCCAGGCTGAGCATCATAGTTGCTATGAGCAAGGCGGCCAAGAGCTTTTTCATGGGCATTCCTCCTTACATAAAGAGAAAGTGACATTACAAATTTTTCATAGCTAATCTGATGAGCTTATCGGCCACATCAACCATGAATAGGGGGATGTTAAGCACTTCATCGTCCATGCGCAGGTTGTTCATGGAGAAACGCACTCTGAGTTTGGTCTGGGAGGAAAATGTTTCTGCATATTTTTTGAGACTGCGGCTCTTGATATTGGTGTCTGACTTCACTTCAATGGGAATAATGTCATTTTCATGCTGAATCACAAAGTCTACTTCATAGGATGGGTTAAGCCGCGACCAATAGTGGGGGACTGCATCGAATTGCGGGACAAGGGACTGAAGCACGAAATTCTCCGTTAATGCCCCTTTGAACTCTGTAAAGAGGCGATTTCCTTCCCGGAAGGCCACTGGGTCTAATTTTGCTAAACGGCGTAAGACACCGACATCTGCCAAATAAATTTTGAAAGCACTCAAATCTTCATAGCCGGATAGGGGAATGCCTGGGGCTGTTATGCGGAAGGTTTTGTAAACCAATGCGGCATTCACCAGCCATTCCAAGGCATCTTCATACTCTCTGGCTCTGGCTCCTTCTCTTACGACACTGTACAGGAACTTCTTGTTTTCACGGGCTAACTGTGAAGGCAGCGAGTTCCAGATCCGAGCGAGTTTAGGATATTCCTTGGTTTCAGGGTGCTTCATGAAATCTCGTTCATAGGCGTTGATAATGTCCAGCAGGACAGACTGGACTTGTCCTACAGACTGTGTTTCCACCCAGCGGCTCACAACTTCTGGCATCCCGCCGGTCACAAAGTACATTTTCAGTTTTTCAGCCAAGGGGTTGAAAAAGGCCTCAGGCAGCGGTGCGATTTCTTCTATTCGGTTCAGGTAAGCGGCAAGATTTCCGCTGCCGGTGGCCATCAGGAATTCCTGAAAGGTCATAGGATACATAGCCAGGATGTCAACTTTCCCTACAGGAAAAGAGGCAGGCTTGGCTAAGGCCATGCCCAGCAAGGAGCCGGCACTGGCCACATGGTACTCCGGGGCATTCTCACAAAAGTATTTTAGGGAGTTCAGTACCTCAGGGCAGTCTTGAATCTCATCAAAAACTACTAAGGTCTTGCCAGCGGTAATATCCTGTCCTCCAGCCATAGCCAGATTGGGGATGATACGCCGTACATCTTTTGTCGTAGCAAAAAAATCCCGATACTCCGGGTTTTCATCAAAGTTGAAGTAGGCAACATTATCATAGTAACGGCGGCCAAATTCTTTAAGCAGCCAGGTCTTTCCCACCTGCCGGACACCTTTGACAATTAAGGGCTTGCGGTAGGGGGATTCCTTCCAGCCAATCAGCTGCTGCATGGCTGTTCGTTCCATTTCATCACCTCATTATATAAAAAAGTGTGATTTTATACACATAATTATATATAATGAGGTGGGAAATGGCAACCGCATTAATTATGACAATTTACTGTAAAATGTTTGGGGAGGAGGGGAATTGGAGGTATTGCGGAAAACAAAGTAGAATAATAAGCACAAGATTGTAGTGGAGTTTGTGAATGACAAAGCTATTAGGAGGATAGTCAATGACTGAGATCGAAAGACTGGCAGAAATAATAAGGGATAGCAGAAGAATAGTATTCTTTGGTGGAGCAGGTATGTCTACGGAGTCTGGCATCCCTGATTTCAGAAGTTCTGAAGGTCTATACAGCAAGACGCTTCACAAGCATTTTTCCCCGGAGGCGATGGTTTCCCATAGTTTCTTTGCCCAGCATGCAGAGGAGTTCTATGACTTTTACCGCAAGCACCTGTTATATCCTCAGGCCAGGCCGAATGCCGGACATGAGGCTCTGGCAGAGCTTGAGCGGCAGGGCAGGCTCAGGGCAATTGTCACGCAGAACATAGATGGACTGCATCAGCAGGCAGGCTCCAAGAATGTCATCGAGTTGCATGGCTCTGTAAAAAGGAATTACTGCATGGATTGCCATGGGGCATACGGCATGGAGTACATCATGGATAACAAACCTGTACCGCGATGTCATCATTGCGGTGGGCTGGTAAAGCCTGATGTGGTGCTATATGAGGAGCCCTTGGATAATAGTTTGCTGGAACATGCGGTGGAGGAGATAAGCCAGGCAGATAACCTGATTATTGGCGGAACATCATTGGTGGTATATCCGGCGGCAGGGCTGGTCAAATATTTCCGTGGCAATAAGCTAGTGCTGATCAACAAGAGCGAAACTAAGGCTGATGAGTGGGCTGATCTTGTGATTCATGACTCTATTGGCAAGGTGCTGAAGGCTGCCCTGGATGCTGAAATTTGACGTATACAAAAACAGGAGGAATGTACTATGAATGAGGTAATAAAGGCAATGAGAGAGCGTCGCAGCATACGGAAGTTCAAGCCGGACATGGTTCCCAAGGAAAAGATTGCGGCAATCATGGAAACCGGCCTTTATGCTGCCAGTGGCAGAGGACAGCAAAAGCCAATTGTCATTGCTGTGACCGACAAGGCAATGCGGGACAAACTGTCCAAGGTGAACTGCGAGATTGGCGGCTGGGATCCATCTTTCGATCCGTTCTATGGTGCGCCGGTGGTGCTTATCGTGTTGGCTCCTAAAGACTGGCCTACCTATATCTACGATGGCAGCTTGCTGATGGGACAGCTAATGCAGGCGGCCTATGCTGAAGGCTTGGGGAGCTGCTGGATTCACAGAGCCAAGGAAGAATTTGAGGTGGAAATAGGCAAGGAAATCCTCAAAAAGCTTGGCATAGAGGGGGATTATGAAGGCATTGGACACTGTGTCATTGGCTACCCTGACGAAGTGCCAGAGGCTGCACCCAGAAAAGATGGACGCATCTTCTGGCTGGCGGAAGAGAAGTGAGGATGGGGTCACCAATCATCCCAAAATCCTATGTATGGGTCAAAAGCCCACTCATACATATAAACCTATCGCACAAGCGGAACCATGTAAATTCAGGCATTTTATTAAAAAAACACTTAATTATTTTCGCATAAAGTTCGATATATATATCGTTGGGTTGTATAATATATTTTGTTGCAGACATCAATAAGTATTAAGAGGTGTTATCATGGCTTTTATACCAGCTAAGTGCACCCAATGTGGTGCAAACATTGAAGTCGATGATACTAAAGAGGCAGGAATTTGTAAGTTTTGTGGGACTGCTTATGTGACAGAAAAAGCAATTACCAATTACAATACGTATATAAAGAATGATTTTAATGGTGCCAATATCAACATAATTAATCACGGCAATCCAGATTATCAATGCCCAAAGTGTCAATCGGAAGATATTAAAGCATTGAAGCTTATTGAACCTAGGCCAACATATAAATCATATAAAAATGAATCACATATCTGTTATATAATTTCAGCATTTTTCTCTTTTTTTCTTTTGATAGCTATTGCTAACTTCAAAAGCGATGGTATTGCAGCACTATTAATATTTCTTATTTTAACAGTAGGTTCTTTTATGGCTGGAAGAGGCTTTAATATAATGCATAATGAAAGCTATAAAAAAGGAGTGGAAGATAACAACTTCTGGAAACATGGTTTTAAATGTATGCGATGTGGAGAGAGATTCCTCCTAAACATTAAACATAATGTGGAGGTACACAAATGAATGATTTTAGGCGTAAGCTATGCATAATGGTAGCAACTTCACTATTAGTAACAAACTTCATACCGGAGAACCACGGAATAGCCACTGCCTCATCTATCACTTATCAAGATAGAACTGCTCGTGAACAACGCATGAAAGAAGCTGCACAACATAGAGAAAGTCAAAAAACACAACGTGAGACAAATAATAATTCACAACGAAAAACAGAAGATCAAAAGGCTGACAATACAACAGTAGCTCCATCTAAACAAGAAGAAAACAAGACAGCATCTACTCCCACGCAACCTAGCAGAGAGAAAAATGTATACTTAAATAATACTTCTCCCACTAATAATCTTCGCATACCTTCCCCAATGACATTCCAAGAAGCAGAAAGATACAGCAAGAGATACCCTAATGATATAACATATCACACTACTAAAATTAAAGACAGGTTTGGCAACAAAAATCGTGATAGAATATTTGATTTTTTAAACGAAAAAGGATTATATCATTCAGGTAGCACAATAACAGGTGTAGGTGATACATCTGCAATAAGATTTTCTGTTGATTATGGTTTTGAAAATATCTCTTCAACTCCCGTTGCGAGTGTAGGATGGCTAATTGGTTCTACTGGAAACTGGGGATCATTTTGGCCTAAATTCATTAATTTTGTTTTTGATGAAGGCGATACTATTACAATACCACTTGGAAATGTTAATCATGATGCAGAATTCAATTCAGGCCTTTTTGTTACCTCTGTTTTAAGTCAATTTCATGGTATAGTAATACTAACTCCACAAAATCTATATGCATTGTCAAATCATAGGCAATTACAATCAGCATATATAAGTGATGGCAGTGGAGCATTAGTCCATTTATTTTATAGTGGTGAGAAAGATAAAAAAGAGAAATCTGATATGATGCGAGGTTTCCATCATGCATGTAAGATGCTTGATGTCGATTACGAAACCGTAACTAATTTGACAAGATTGCAGCAAAAAACAATCGAAGAGCAAGAACGTTTTGCTTTAGTTGAAAGCGTTAAAAAAGAAATAGAACGTGATAAATTAAAAGAAGAAATTCTTGCAGAGATGAATGCAAAATGAATTTGTCATAGATCTCCCCTACTATACGGTTCAGCGATGAAACATACAAATCAGAATATAAGCTGATTACCTTGCACGATATGTATAAATAAGCGAGGAGCATGTAAGAAACTGTGAAAGTTTCTCTGTAAATCAACTTCTCTCTCGAAGTCATAAGGTCTTCTATGATACAATCTTAATCATAGGAGGCCTTTTATTATGGCAAAACAGAGAAAAGACGTTCACAAAGTACAGATGACTGAGGGAAAGCGGGCTATCATCCAGCAACTCTTCCAAGAGTATGACATCGAGAGTGCCAAGGATATTCAGGATGCACTCAAGGATCTTCTTGGCGGTACCATCAAGGAAATGATGGAGTTCGAGATGGATGAACATCTTGGCTATAGCAAATCTGAGCGTTCAGACAACGATAACGCTCGCAATGGCTACAAGTCCAAGACTTTGAACAGCAGCTATGGCAAGTTGCAGATCGATGTCCCCCAAGACCGACAGTCATCTTTTGCTCCTAAGGTAGTCAAGAAACGCCAGAAGGACATCTCAGAAATCGACAATAAAATCATATCCATGTACGCCAAAGGCATGACCACGCGGCAAATCTCTGAAACCATCAACGACATATACGGTTTTGAAGCCTCGGAAGGTTTCATATCAGATGTAACGGATAAGATGCTGCCAAGAATTGACGAATGGCAGCATCGCCCCCTGGCCAGCATCTATCCTGTGGTCTTCATCGACGCAATCCATTTCTAGGTGCGCCAGGATAACATTGTCAGCAAACTGGCGGCCTACGTTGTGATGGGCATTAACGAAGATGGCATCAAGGAAGTGCTGGATATTGAAATCGGTGAAAACGAGAGCAGCAAATATTGGCTTACTGTCCTGAACAGTCTCAAGAATCGCGGGGTTCAGGATATATCCTTATCCTATGCTCCGACGGCCTCACAGGGCTCAAGGAGGCTGTGACCGCAGCATTTCCAAAGACAGAGCACCAGCGCTGTATCGTACACATGGTGCGCAACACTCTTAAATACGTAGCCAATAAGGACATGAAGGATTTTGCAAAAGACCTTCGTACGATCTATACCGCACCTGATGAAAAGACTGCCGTTAAGAGGCTTGAAGAAGTGGATAAGAAATGGACGCCCCATTATCCTTCGGCTATGAAGCGGTGGCACGACAATTGGGATGTAATAACGACAATCTTCAAATTTTCCACCAATGTTCGTACCGCCTTTTACACTACTAACGCCATTGAGAGTCTCAATTCTTCATATCGCAGGTTAAACCGGCAGAGAAGTGTTTTCCCTAGTTCCCAAGCTCTGCTCAAAGCTCTTTACCTGGCTACATTTGAAGCAACAAAGAAATGGACTATGCCCATAAGAAATTGGGGCAAAGTACGGGGAGAACTGTCCATAATGTACCCTGATAGACTGCCAGCTTAATATCCATTAACCATCATAGAAGACCTTATTTACAGAGATTTCTTCACAGGCTCGGAATTTCTCTTATTGCTCTGACTCATCTTTTGGGATAGGAATGTAAACCATCTTCAACGGTATCATATTTTGGTACTTCTTATCGAGTAGATTATAATACTTGAGAACGAGGTCAACAAGCTCATTACCATTTATCCCTCTAATTATTGGAGTATGCTGCAGATACTCATTTGCTTTCTTTGTGTAGGTAGATAACGTTACAAACAAACCGTAATCACCCTCATGCATCGCTCCCTTCAATGACTGAAGGGTTGACTCGTTAATAGCACCATCCTGGCTCTTAACCTGTACAAGTATGCGAGGAGGAAGTTCATCCTTGTAAGCCTTTATATCAATTCCGCTATCGCCACCGTGAGGAGATACTGTTGTACGATACCCCATTGCTT
The DNA here is from genome assembly GCA_902780915.1 of Pseudoselenomonas ruminantium. GTDB lineage: Bacteria > Bacillota > Negativicutes > Selenomonadales > Selenomonadaceae > Selenomonas_B > Selenomonas_B ruminantium_B. The sequence continues at coordinate 65,207 of CACZHK010000002.1, forward strand.
GCAAGAGGTTTGCTACAAATTCTTCTAAAGCGTAACCTTTTAGATGATGGCTTATTTCTTTTAAGATAAAATCCCTAGTGCTTTCAACTATCTCCTCTGCAGTTGCGCCGATAGTTTCATCCTCATCAAGTGAAGGCTTGATTTTAGAACCTTTTTCTAGCGCAGCAAGATACTCATCCCCATAATTCTTTACAGTGAAGAATGACATTGCGGAACCTATTTCATATAGAGCCCCTTGAGAGAATGAAGTTCTAGGTATATGTTTAAGCCATTTAACCTGACGAACCTGTGGATAGTTAGGTTGGGACGGTTCATAGATATAGTCCCCTATTACCTCACCAATGTTAATCATGTGGTCTGACTTAGATGGGTAAACCACATAGTCTCCTATCTGTACCTCGTGGCAAAATCTGAATAACATACCAGAACTGACAGGAATAGAACCTTTCTTATCGTTTGGATAAGTCGAAGCATACTTAGCCTTGAAATCATTCTTAGTGGCAGGGATTTTTTTCAAATCTCCAATTTCGCACCAACCTATAGCTATTTTATTTTGCTTCAGAAATAATTCATCATCTTTGGTATGTATTCCCCATATACGCTTTTCGTTATTATCCATTCTCCGGTACCTCATTCAATCAATATTATTCTCACCTATGAATTCAACGAAAGTTTATATTTTCCTGCTTGAGTAGCATAAGTAATAGACGACATGTGGCTCCCGTGCTATACTCTGTGAGGTATTTAACTATGGAAGGGGAAATTATCATGGCAAACGATAACGTAATCGGCAAAGATTTGCTCGCAGGTCTGGTCTCAGAGAAGTCTGACCTGTCCAAGAAGGATGCCTAGGCATCTATCGAGGCTCTCATGGAGACCGTCATTAAAATTCTCGAAGACCTTTTGTACTTTGTTGAAGCCCAGATACAGGAGGGGCAGGTTGCAGCAGACTATCAGGAGGTTGGCAAAATCGCTGAGATTCCAGATGGCGCTGAGATCGAAATCAGCAATGTTGGTAACCATGCCAAAAGCCAGTACAGTGAGATTTATCAGTCTGACTGCTGAGATGAAGGCTTTATTCTTTACTTCAATTTCTCCATTTTCACTTTAAAGGATATTTCCCTTGGTGTGTCTAGGCCCTCAAACTTGATGAGATATGCGCCCTTGTCCGTGTTGAGGCTGAGGATTTCTCCTTCCCCCATGATGCGGTGCCTGACTTTGTCCCCTGGGGCCAAAGCAGCTTGTTTCTCTGCGCTTTCCCGCTTTATCCATTTGCTCATATCGCGTATATAGCCCAGCGCATCTTCCCTGATATTATCTGCTATGGGCTTTGCGTACTCCAGCAGGTTGTTGTCCAGTTCCAGCAGGAAGCGGGAGGGGTATCTTACTGAGGCATCGAAGTTTAGGCCGGAGGCGGCTGACAGGTAGAGGCGCTTCTGTGCCCTGGTCATAGCCACGAAAGCCAGGCGGCGTTCTTCTTCCATGGCCTGTTCTGTCTTCGTTTTCCGTGACGGGAAGATGCCTTCGTTAAGGCCGCAGAGGAACACATAGGGAAATTCCAATCCTTTGGCGGCATGGACGGTCATGAGCTTGACCTTGTCCCCCTGCTCGGCGGTGTCGCTGTTGGTTAAGAGTGCCACCCTGGCCAGATAATGCTCCAGCATGGCTTCCTCCCCGCAGGAGGTTTCGTACTCATAGATAGCCTGTTTGAGTTCTGCCAGATTGTCCAGTCGTTCTTGGCTGCCTTCCGTGCGCAGCATTTCTTCATAGCCGCTGGCATCCAGCAGCGCTGAGATCACTTCCGAAATAGGCCTGCCACTGCACGTCGAGGAAAATTCCTCTATCAGATCCACAAAAGCATGAGCCTTGGTGCCTTTCAGCAGGGCATTATCAAGATTTGCCTTCAAGGCTTCATAAAGGCTGCACTTGTTCTGCTCGGCGTATTCCTGCAGGAAGGCCATGCGGCGCTGGCCCAGGTTGCGCTTGGGCACATTGGCGATTCGCTGGAAGGACAGGTCGTCACGATAGGCGATTATGCGGAGGTAGGACAAGGCGTCTTTGATTTCCTTGCGGTCAAAGAACTGAATGCCGCTGTAGATGGCATAGGGAAGTTCTTCCTTCAAAAAGACTTCTTCGAGAGGCCGCGTCAGGTAATGGGCGCGGTAGAGCACGGCTATCTCACGATAGGGCACCTCTTTTTCGTGGAGTTTCTCTATCTCCTGGGCTATCCACTTTGCCTCTTTCTCCGGTGAAGCGTGACTGGCACAAAGGACGCTGTCACCTGCGGGAAGGGTGGGGAGGAGGTTCTTCTCGATGCGATAGCGGTTATGGGCGATAAGGTCGTTGGCTACGGCAATTATCTCTGGCGTGGAACGGTAGTTCTCCATCATATAGATGGTCTGGCAGGGCTTGAATTCCTGGTCGAAATTCTGCAAGTAACGGATATTGGCTCCGCGCCAGGTATAGATGGTTTGGTCAGGGTCACCCACCACAAAGAGGTTTTTATGGTAGCCGCAGAGTATCTTCATCAGCCGGTACTGGAGCTCGTCAATATCCTGGAACTCATCAATCATGATGTATTCCAGCCGCTGCTGCCATTTCAGCTTCAGCTCTTCCTTCTGCTCGAAGATATACAGGGTGAACTTGATGAGGTCATTGTAGTCCAGGCCGAAGCATTTCTTTTCTTGATAGAGATAGCCATAGAAGATAATATCTGCCGGTTCTGTGGCTCTCTCATACTTCTCCTTGACAGCCTCCTGGGACATGGCAATCATGTCTTGATAGTATTCAGGCTCTTTGAAGATCTTCCTTATTTCAATCATATCCCGGGCCTTGGCAAAGGTCATATCCCGCAGGGATAAATTGCGTTCTTCGTAGATGAGTTTCAGCATGGCGTCGATGTCACTGTTGTCCAGCACCAGAAAGCTTTTGGGATACTGCACGGCATGGCTGTCCTCCTGCAACACTGACACGCAGAAGCCGTGGAAGGTATTGATATACCCCGTATCGTTGTCCCCCGTGATCTGATGGATGCGCTTCCTCATTTCCATAGCTGACTTGTTGGTAAAGGTCACGCAGAGGATATTCCCGGGCATGATGCCGATTTCGTTGACCAGGTAGGCAAAGCGATGACTGAGTGCCCGCGTCTTGCCGGAACCGGCCCCTGCCAATACCCGCACGAAGCCCTCAGTCGAAGTAACAGCTTCTAATTGTGCCTGGTTTAGTCCTAGCAAAAGTTCAAATTCATTTTCCACAATAGCCATTAACCCATCTCCTTGCAGGAACTGTTTCCAAAAACAGGATGAACGTATCTAGCTGCTCCATCATAGCACTGCTATTTTGAATTTGGCTGAAATTAAATATTGAGGACGCAGATTGCTGCTGCAGTTTATATGGGGACCGTCAATTTGGTGAGAAATTTTTTGGTGTGTCCAAAATAGGAGAAAGCGAAAATGCCTTGACAAGTAAATCGTAAAAATATAATATACAAATATATAAAGTGAGTCGCAGCGTGATTGCCTGCGGGAATTTGTAAGGAGTGGCAGATGATGGAAAAGAAAGCCGCAAAGGGCGCAAAGCCGAAAAGATATGCGATGGTGGACCGTGAGCACTGTGCAGCCTGCGGGGCTTGCGAGGCAGTGTGCCCGCGTGGAGCCGTCTCTGTGTGGCAGGGGAGTTTCTCGGTGGTGGATGGGGCACTATGCGTTGGCTGCGGGAGGTGCAGCGCCGAATGTCCGGCTTCTGCCATCAGCATGGAGGTGAGAGCATGAAACAGCATTGGTACAATTACCTGTGGATTTGGTCGGTCATATATTTTTCTCTGGGTTTTTTCAATATCCTCTTTGCCTGGCTGGGGGTGATCAGCTTTTTCCTGCCTTTGTTTTTTGCCATTGGCTTTGGCAATAAGCATTTCTGCAATCGCTACTGCGACAGGGGGCAGCTGTTGAGGATGCTGGGCAGCCAGAGAGGCTTTTCACGGAAGCGTGATATGCCGGCCTGGATGAAGAGCCGTGGCTTTCGTTATGGCTTCCTGATTTTCTTTCTGCTGATGTTTGCAAATGTGCTCTATGCAACTTATCTGGTGGCAGGAGGGGCCAGGGATGTGGCAGAATTTGTGACCCTGTTCTGGACCTTCAGCGTTCCCTGGGCATGGGCATCTTCCACGGCAGCAAGTCCCTGGGCGGTGCAGTTTGCCTATGGCTTTTACAGCCTGATGCTCACCTCGGCGCTGCTGGGCATCATAACGATGCTGTTTTATAAGCCTCGCTCCTGGTGCGTATACTGCCCCATGGGTACCATGACCCAGCTGATCTGCAAGGCGAAGGCGGGGGCAGATTAAGAAAGCTTGCAGATGTTTTGCAGAAAGATGCCGTAGTATGTTAGCAGTGACGCGATTTATATTGAAGTTTTCCCGTGAGGAGGAATGTAGATGTGGATTGTATTAGCACTGCTTTCAGCCGTATTTGCGGCTCTTACTGCTATTTTGGCCAAGGTGGGGATTGAAGGTGTCAATTCGCATCTGGCAACAGCCATTCGCACAGTAGTGGTGCTGGTTATGGCCTGGGGAATGGTCTTCCTGCTCAATGTGCAGCATGGCATCGGTGATATCAGCAGGAAATGCTGGATTTTCCTGATTCTGTCGGGGTTTGCTACAGGAGCTTCGTGGCTTTGCTACTTCAAGGCACTGCAGATGGGAGAGACTTCGGCAGTGGTGGCGGTAGATAAACTGAGCGTGGTTCTGACCCTGGTGCTGGCGATAGTTTTCCTCCATGAGGAATTTACGATGAAATCTGCTTTGGGAGCAGTCCTGATTACAGCAGGAACATGGATGATGATAAAATAGCCTATGCAGCAGGGCTGGAGAAGTTGTGCTCTACGTTTTCAACAAGGCTGACCAGATGGATAATCCCCATGTCAGGGAACGCCTGCTCCATGATGGCTGGGGAAATCGTATATGTAGTTGGGGGATTTCATACTTTAGAGGAGTATGCGGTCAAAATCAAAAAAGAATGTTGCTATGACAGAGGAGGCGTTTGCTGATGAGCATTATCAGTGGTTTGATTGGCAATGCTGCTGAAACCAGCATTGAGGACGTAAAAAAAGATTATGGCAAGCTGTTGGGGTGCAATGAGGATGTCATCCAGGCCTATCAGTGGGTCAGAGATTTGCTGATTTTTACAGACTTCAGGCTGATCATGGTGGATATTCAGGGAGCAACAGGCAAGAAAGTGGATTATCATTCGATTCCCTACAGGAGCATCCGTCATTTTGCCGTAGAGTCCACAGGACACTTCGATTTGGAGGCGGAACTCAAAATATGGGTATCCGGTCTCGGCGCAGAACCTTTGGTTTACACCTTCAGCAGGGATGCTGATGTATACAAGGTTCAGGCCCTGTTGGCTGAATGCGTGGGAAAGTAGGATGATTCCTTTTGCGGCCAGTCCTTCAGCTCGCCGCATTTGCTCTGCACCATGGAGCATTTTTTCCAAAAATAATCCCCCTGCAAGTTTTTAGGGCTGGCAGGGGGATTCCTTTGCGTGTCACGGGGTGAATTTTTCCTGCAGGGCTGCAAGGAAAGCTTGGGAAGCTTTGGAAAAAACTTGATTTTTCTTCCAGGCAATGGAGGGTTCGGCGAAAATAGCAGGTTCCAGGGGGCGGGTGCAGAGGCTGGTGCCGGTGGTGTTGATGAGCCCGTCGAAGGACAAGGCATAGCCCATGCCCTCCTTGACCATCAGGGAAGCATTGTAGATCAGGGTGTAGGAACCTGTGATTTTCAGCTGGGCCAAGGGCTTTTTCAGCCAGCTGCACAGCTCATCGCCATGCGTGCTGGTTGAAAGGGTCTGCCGGGAGAGAAGCAGGGAGGCTTGCCACAGATCCTCTGCCCTGATGACCTCTTTTGGCGCCAGCTCATCATCTTCGCGCAGGAGCAGCACCCAGCGGTCGCGGACGGGCAGGGGCAGTTCCTGATATTTAGCCGGATCCAGCTTGCCGTAGACAAAGGCAAAATCAATCAGTCCCCGTTCCAGCCGTGTCATGGTGGTAGCGCCATCGCCGCTGACAATATGAAAGCGCAGGCCAGGATATTTCTGCCGCAGTTTTTGTGCAACATGCATGACCAGGCCGAAGTGAATGGACTCTCCGGCACCAATGCGTATATCACCGCTGATTTCTTCATTGCACAATAGCTCTCCGGTGGTCTTGTCTACCAGGGACAGGATTTCCTCTGCCCGGCGGCGCAGCAGCTGCCCGTCTTCTGTAAGCAGGATGCGCCGTGGCTCACGGATCAGCAACTGCTTGCCAAACTCGTCTTCCAAATCTTTTAACTGGCGGGAAAGAGTGGGCTGGGACAGATGCAGTTTTTCCGCAGCCCGGGAAAAGCTTTCCTCCTGTGCTACGGTGAGAAAGTATTTGAGAACCCGCAGCTCCATGGTCATCAGCTCCTTGGCAGTTTTTTCTCTATCTTACTATGCGAATCTATTACTGTAAAGTATAGATGTGCATTTGCTATAAGCTGATATGCACTTGAAGCCTGCACCAGGCCAGACGGGAATGGTAGAATATCCGAACTTAATTCAGGAAAGATTCATATGTTGCTCCCAAAGCAGGATAAATAAGCTGCCTAGCGAATTTATCACCCTAAAATACATTTTGACGAAAGGGGAGAGAGGTATTGCGAAGCGAGAACAGTGAGGGAATCCTTACTATTTTTCTTCAGGGAGACATTGATGCACAGAATGCTGCAGAAATCCAGCGTGAAATGGAGGACCTTCAGCGGTCTCTTTGGCGGGCTGGTGATAGGTGTGACCGTGGTCTGGGCGGTGGGTGCTCTGACCATCCTGCTCTTTGGCCGCAGCAAGAGGAATATAGGAGCGCAGGAAAAATGGCCTGTCAGGGGAGACAGGCCATTTTCAGTAGCTCGAAAACCTATAGAAATGCCACAGGATAGAAAGGGATGGTACTGATGGAACGAGCATTCTCGCTTCCGATATCCCGCCACAGTCTCATGAAATCCATGGGAGCAGCGGCAAACGGGACAGGGCTGGGGAGTGACAGGAGAAGGGCGATGGCTGCTGCCTCTCCTGCCTCTGCATCGGGTTTCAGCGGAGAGGGACTTCCCGTGCTGTATGACAGGGATGTATGTGTAGTTGGCGGCGGGGCTGCCGGAACAGCTGCGGCCATCAGTGCTGCCCGCAGGGGGGGCAAAGGTGGTGCTGGTGGAGCGAGGCATTCTGCTGGGAGGGCTGCAGACCCTGGGATGTGTCTATCCCTGCATGCCAACCTTTGTGCACGGCAGCGATACGCCGTATATAACTGAACTGAACAAGCGCATGGAAAGGCAGGGCATATCTCCCCTGCTGGGGGTGGATGCCGATGAATGGTTTTACGGTGATGGCAAGGGACTATATGCACCCGAAACTCTTTCCCTGGTCTATGAAGAAATGTGCGGGGAAGCAGGGGTTGATATTCTCTATGACGCTTCTCTGGCAGGTGCTGTCACAGAAAATGGCAGGCTCAAAGAGTGCGTGGTGCACACTGTGGAGGGGCTGGGAAAGGTTCGGGCCAAAACCTTCATAGATGCCACGGGGGATGCCGTTTTGTCCCGCTATGCCGGGGTTCCTGTGGAGAAAGGCTCTGAAAAGACAGGCAGGAATCAGCCCATGAGCCTGCGCTTTGAAATGACAGGGGTGGAAGTGGAGAAAGTTTTCCATTTCTTTGACGGTGTCTTGCAGGATGAGCGCATGTCGGTGCCCTTGAAGGAGAAATTTCAGGAAGATGCAGCCCGCGGATGTCCGCCCTATCTTGAATTTGCCAAAATCCCCAGGAATGAGCATTTCTTCCAGTCGGCTGTGGCAAGGGGGGAACTGACTGAGGATGATATCCTGTATATCCAGGGCTTCTCTGTTATCGGCAAGCCTCATACCATGTCCCTGAACTGCCCTGAGATGCCGCCCCTGGCCTACAGCTCTACAGATGCCATTTCCCGCAGCAAGGCTGTCAGCTTCGGAAGGCTGATGATGCACAGGCTGGCCGATTTCTTCATCAAGTGCATTCCCGGCTTTGAAAAAGCGTATATCAGCAGGGAGGCCAGCATGCTGGGGGTGCGTGAATCCTGGCGCATACACGGGAAATATTATCTGGAGGCAGACGACTACTTTGAGGCACGTCATTTCCCAGATGCGGTCTGCCGCACAGCCTACCCCATAGACATCCACGATGTGAAGCTGAATGTCAGCAAGAGGATTGCCAGGGATGCGTACTATGAGATTCCCTATCGTGCGCTGGTGACCAAGGAAATGGAAAATCTGATTGTGGCAGGGCGCTGCATCAGCGGCAGCTTCGCCGCCCAGGCTTCCTTCCGCATCCAGCCAACCTGCATGAGCGTGGGTGAAGCGGCAGGCATCGCAGCTGCCTGGGGCCTCAGGAACAAGGTGGCGGCCCATGATATAAAGTGGGATGAAATTCCGGCTGACGAGCGCAGCTACGTAAGTGAAGGATAGGGGCAAAAAATATCTTGCCCGGTGGTTCCTTCAGTCGTTTCCGCTGCAACAGAAGCGCCGTATTTCTCCCAGCCGCTTATAGAGGTTTTTGCCAGGGCAGTCAGTGTCGTTGAGGTCGCGGTGGCCGACAATAACGCCGTTTTTTGAGGGATCCAGCTCATATTTTTGGCAGAGCCACCAGCAAAGTTCCTTTACGGAAGCCATCTGTTCTTCTGTCGGTTTGCCTATGTTGAAATTTCCTGCCAGGCAGACACCGATGGAGGTTTGGTTATGCCCATAGGAATGCGCTCCCACCATTCCCGGCTGCCGTCCCTGCTCAATGGTTCCATCTTTGCGGATAAGGTAGTGGTAGCCAATGCCTGCCCATTTGTTGGTCTCCTGGTGGAACTTGTGTATGTCTGCAGCTGTGGAGTCCTTGTCGATATCTGGAAATCCCGTATGATGGATGACCAGATACTCCGTGGCTTTGCGTTTCTCGTATTCGGTGAATCTGAAGAAGCGCTTGTAAATCATGGGCTGCCTGCTAGGTGCCGCCTCCAGCAGCTGCTCTCCGTCACACAGCATGATGCCCAATAAACAGGAAGCGCTGTAGCGTAAAAAATCCCGTCTCTTCAATCTGCCCACTCTCCTCTCAGTATTGGGGTTTTACAATATCTTACGCTAGATTGATTCTTTTGGCAATGAGCTTATCACCATTGACGATGCGGCAGCGAGGAGATACAAGCGAATTGACAGCAGAGTCTCATTGTAATACCATATCTTGCAATGAGACTTTGTTTTATTGGGAGAATGCTTGGGGAAGTGCCATGAAAAAGGGTAAGCTGGAGGAAAACATCATCCCCTGGGGCGGGCAGATGGTGACGGTGCAGAAAAAATCCATCAAAAATGTATATCTCAAAGTGCTGCCCCCGGAAGGGCGGATCTTGCTGTCAGTGCCCCGGGGGTATAGCAGGCAGGAAATCGAGGAGGTGCTGGACAGCCGCAGGGAATGGCTGCTGTCCAGGCAGAAACTGATCAAAGGAAAGGTCATAAAGCCGTCTAAACGAGAGTATGTGACAGGGGAAAAAATCCAGGTCTGGGGCAGGGCTTGCGAACTGGTGGTAAGAGAAGTGCCGGGGAAAAAAGCCAGAGTTGTCTGCCAGGGGGATAAAGTGCTGTTGTTCATGCCAGGCTATGCCACCCAGGAACAGCGGCGGCAGGTCTTGCATGAATGGTACCGCTATCAGCTGGAAAAGGCTGTGGCGAGAGAAAAGGCGCAGCTGGAGTCCCTGGTAGGGAAAAAGGCTGCCGAGTGGCGCTTTCGCGATATGCACACCCGCTGGGGAACCTGCAATGTGCAGGCTCGCCGCATCTGGCTGTCCATTCATTTGGCCAAGCAGCCGCCGGAGGCCTTCAGATACGTGGCCATACATGAGCTGACCCATCTGTGGGAGGCAAACCACGGCCCGGCCTTCAAGGCCAGGATGGACAGGTACTATCCGGCCTGGAGGGTTGTCAGAAAGAATATGAATGCCAGGGCTGATTTTGAGTGATAGAGCCCTCACCAATAGGGCTGTTTTGATAATTATATTGACATTGTGTCACTATTGAAGCTAAAATAAGGATATCTGATACAAGTTACACGATGTCATCCAAAGGAGGAAGCAGATGCCCAAGATTTCGGAAGCGGAGTTGCAGGCGCGGAGGGAGAGCATTATTGATGCTTGCGCCAAGCTGTATGAGACCATGAGCTTCAAGGATATCACTCTGAAGGAAGTGGGCAAGGTCACCACTTTCAATCGCACAGCCATCTATAATTATTTCAACACCAAGGAAGAAATCTTCCTGGCGCTGCTGCAGCGGGAGTATGAGCTGTGGGTGGCGGATTTGGAGGGGCTGCTGGCAGAGCACGCCAGCATGAGCCGCAGAGAGCTGGCCGCTGCCCTGTCCCAATCTCTGGAAAAGCGTCAGCGGCTCCTGAAGCTGCTGTCCATGAATCACTTCGACATGGAAGAAAACAGCCGACAGGAGAATCTGGTGGAATTCAAAAGAGCTTATGGTGCTTCCATCAAGGCAGTGCGCCGTTGCCTGGACAAGTTTTGCCCGGAGATGACTGAGGAGGAAAAAGTCAGTTTCCTCTATGCCTATTTCCCTTTCATGTACGGGATCTATCCTTATGTGGTGGTGACTGACAAGCAGCGGCAGGCCATGGAGGAAGCAGAGGTGGGGTTCAAATATTATTCCATCTATGAGATAAGCTATAACTGCCTGTGCAAACTCCTGGAGGTAGAAAAGCAGTGAACTGCTCCTGGAAAGGGCCAAGACCTGCCTGCAGATGTTGCTCCTGCCATGTCCCATGATTTTGCCCTGTTGCTGCCAGAATTGCAGGACAGTGTGGATTCCTTCAAAGAAATCCGTGATTTTGTCAGACGGCATCTGAATTGAGAGAGCTCATGGTTCAGCTTTGCAACGCAGGGGCCTCTTTTTGTGAGCTAGGGAAAAGGACTTTAGAGCACTGGCCGCGAAGTAGAAAAAAGGTATGTTGATGGCAGGTTGACAGGAGAGCGCGGCTATGTGGCAGAAAAATTACACATACGAAGATATCCCTCAGGCAATAGAAGCCCTGCCGGAGTTGCGGCGGGAATTGGAGAGGCATCGGCCTCTAAGGATGCCCTGCTGCAGATTTTTGTGGCGGGCTACGGCTGGCAGGAGGCGGCTGAGCTTTTGGGCAGTCTGGACAGGGAATTGCCGGGGCTGAAGCGGATAGGCTGTTCCGAGTACATTTCCGGCGACCCAGGGCGCCCGCGCGGGGTCAAGCTGAACCTCCTGGGAACCAGGGAGGCAGAGATTTTGTTGGCAGAGCTGCCCTGCGCTCCGGGTGAGGAAGAAGCGGCAGCAAGGCAGCTAAGAGAAATATTGGAACGGCAGAAGCATGTTCGGGGGCTGCAGCTCTTTGCCGTGAATCCTGCTTTGTCAGTCACCAGATTCATGGACAGTGTGGCTAAGGGCAGGGAGGAAGTCCCCATCTTTGGTGCCATGGCCAATACCATCGCCCAGTCCCTGCGGGGAGAGGCACGGGAAGGTGAGGTCTATGCCATAGGCAGGAAGCTGCTTTCCTCCGGCTTTGTAGTGGCCATCTACGCCGGGGAGAGACTGGACATCTACATGGACTACATCCTGGGCTGGCAGCCTGTGGGCCGGGAGTTTGCGGTGACTCTGGGGGAGAGGAAGCCCGTGGGGGAGGGCTGCGTGAAAGAGATTGACGGCAGACCCGCCCTGGAGGTGTACAAGAAATATTTTGGCGTGGAATGGGATGAATATTTCGTTGCCAATGTCTGTGAATTCCCCCTGATGGTGCAGCGGCGGGGCAAGCCCATCTGCATGGTGCCCTGGCCAAAAGCGATGCAGGGGCGCTTTATTTTTCTGCTCCTGTCTATGAGGGGGAGAAGCTGTGCTTTTCCTATGGCACCGAAGAGGAAGTGCTGGGCTCCACACTGGCGGGCAGCGAGCGCATGAAGGCCTTCGGGCCCGAAGCTGTCTACATGTCCCTTTGCGGCAATCGCCTGCAATTTCTTCAAGAGGAGGCTCATCTGGAGTGGGACTACTACCGCCGTTATTTCCCGGAGCTGGTATACTGTCACGGCCATTTTGAGATTTCCCTGCAAAGGGGACAGGGCGGGGTGCTGAACAGCTCCTTCGTGGCAGTGGGGTTCCGGGAGGGCAAGGCAGGAGAGGACGCCCCTGCGGAGGTGCATAGCCAGCCCTACCATCATCAAGGCGATGGCATCATCCCCCTGTCCTACCGCATGAGCCACTTTTTGCACATGGTCACCCATGAGCTTTCGGAAATGGCGGTGGAGGCCGAGGCTGCCAACCGGGCCAAGTCTGCTTTCCTGTCCAGCATGTCCCATGAGATACGTACCCCCATCAATGCAGTGCTGGGCATGGATGAGATGATCCTGCGCGGCACCGAGGAGGATGACACCTACGGCTATGCCAGGGATATCCAGACCGCGGGCCGCAGCCTGCTGGGACTGGTGAACGATATCCTGGACTTTTCCAAGATCGAGGCGGGCAAGCTCTCCATCATTCCCGTGGAATATTCCCCGGCAGCTGTCATGCGTGACCTGGTGAACCTGATCCAGAAGCGGGCAGAGGATAAGGGACTCAGCCTGAAGGTGGAAATGGACCAGGCCATGCCAAAAGTCCTCTACGGGGATGAGGTGCGCCTGAAGCAGGTCATCACCAACCTCCTGACCAATGGGGTGAAATATACGGAAACAGGCACCGTGACACTGCGGGCAGGCTTCAAGAAGGTGCAGGAGGGGCAGATTGCCCTGGAAGTGACTGTAGAGGATACGGGCATCGGCATCAAGGCCGAGGATTTGCAGAAGCTCTTTGCACCCTTTGAGCGCATCGAGGAAAAGCGCAACCGCCATGTGGAGGGCACGGGGCTGGGCATGAACATTACCCGCCAGCTGCTGTCCTTGATGGGAAGCAGCCTTGAGGTGCGAAGCGTCTATGGGGAAGGCTCTGCCTTTTCCTTCAGCCTGCTGCAGGAGAGCATAATGGATAAAGGCGATAAGAAGTGAAATACTGCCTTGACTTGGAGTCCGCTTCAAGTGGTAAAGTGAGAGCAGGATAGTGCGACAGCTTAAACAGCAGCTAAGGAGGTCAATGTCATGAAGCGTAAGATGACGCGCAGGAAATTTGTGAAGCTGGCAGGGGCGGCGGTGGCTATGGCCGCTTTGCCTGGCTGCGCTACTTTTGCCGCTGATGCAGTGGAGAAAGACAAGGGGGCCAAAGAGCAGGCAGGGAAGGCGAAAGTGGCCGGCACCGGCGGGGAGCATTATATTCCCTACAGCGAAAGGCAGGGGGCAGAGTCCGTGGTGTACTTCACCCGCGATCTGTCGGCAGCGGGGCTGCTGAAGCTCTATGACAGGGTGAAGGACAGCTTGGGCGGCAAGGTAGCCATCAAGCTGCATACCGGCGAACCCCATGGCCCCAATATCATTCCCCGTCCCTGGGTGAAAGAAATGCTGAATGACCGCCTGCCGGAGGGCACCATCATCGAAACCAACACCTATTATGGCGGCGGGCGTGATACCACGGAAAAGCACAGGCAGACGCTGCAGACCAACGGCTGGACTGATTTCGCTGCTGTGGATATCATTGATGCAGACGGCACAGCCATGCTGCCTGTGCCCCATGGCAAGTGGTTCTCAGAAATGTCTGTGGGCAAGGATATGCTGAAATACGATTCCTTCCTGGCTTTGACCCACTTCAAGGGCCATGCCATGGGTGGCTTTGGCGGTTCCAACAAGAATATAGGCATTGGCTGCGCCGATGGCAAGATTGGCAAGAAGATGATTCACGCTGGCGATTCAGGCTCCAAGTGGGGTGTGAGCAATGAGGAATTCATGGAGCGCATGACTGAATCCACCCAGGCCACAGTCAGCCATTTCAAGGATAAGATCGCCTTTATCAATGTGATGCGGAATATGAGCGTGGACTGTGACTGCGCCGGAACCTCGGCCCAGCCTGTGGTCACGCCGGATATCGGCATGGTGGCTTCCCTGGACATACTGGCTGCTGACCAGGCTTGCGTAGACTGCGTCTATGCTCTGCCCGAAGAAAGCAAGCATGACCTGGTGGAGCGCATGGAATCCCGCCACAGCATGCGCCAGCTGACTTATATGAAGGAAATGGGCATGGGCAATGACCGCTATCAGTTGGTTGATATTGATAACGGTGACAAGATTATCACGGCAGCCGAGGCCGTGAAGGGTGTCAAAGGCACCTGGGTGCCGGATGGCAACTGATTATCATACTGCAGAATTGACCGTTATGTTTGACGGTCAATTTTTTTGCACTGACAGGTTGTTTGGCGGCGAAGGAATGGATTTTAACATCTTTCGCCGTTTTCTGCAAACAACTTCTGGGTGCCTAATTTTTTGACGAATTATCTTAATGGGGAAATTTTTACCCATCACTCATGTTATAATGAAATCAAAGATAGGGAAAGGCGTAGCAAAACTATGGGAGGGATGTAAATGGATGTATACGTTAGGGACAACAAAAAGATGCTTAACATGCTGATACTGGAGATTCTGAAAAAATACACCGATGCCGACCACAGGCTGACTCAACAGGAAATCATCGACCTACTCAAGCTAAACTATGGCACGGAATGCGACAGACGTTCTATCCGCAACAATATCCGCTCCCTCAAGGACATGGGCTACGAAATAGCCACGGAGCGGGGATGTTATCTGGCAGAGCGAGAATTTGACGATGCGGAACTGCGGATGCTTATTGACAGCGTCCTATTCTCCAAAAACTTGTCGGGAGCGCAAGCTAAAAGACTCATCAAGAAACTCAAAGGCTTCGGCAACCGTTATTTTCACGCTAAAGTCGCTCATGTTTGCAATTTGCCGGAACTATTCCACTCGGATAACAAACAGGTCATGCTGGCATTGGATGCGTTGAATGATGCCATTGAAGAAAAGAAGAAGGTCAGCTTCATTTACAATCGTTATGGCACAGACTTCAAACTACACCCAAGGCGGGAAGAACCATATATCGTTAATCCGTACCAACTGGTAGCTAACAACGGGCGTTATTATCTTATCGGAAATTACGACAAATACGATGACTTGTCCCATTATCGTATTGACCGTATCACCTCTGTTACAATTTTGTCCGAGCCAGTCAAGCCCCAAAAGGAAGTTCGTGAATTATCCCCGGAGTGGAGTCTTCCCAAGCATATGGCGGAGCATATTTATATGTACAGCGGGGACAGTGTGACGGTAAAATTTATCGCCGATACTGATTTGATGGATGAACTGATTGATTGGTTTGGAAGGGATTTTCGCATCAAAATGGAATCTGAAAATAAAATGCTCGTGACGCTTAAATGTAATGAACGGGCTATGAAATATTGGGCATTGCAATATGGTGGGCATATTGAAATCAAGGAGCCTGAAAGTTTGCGTGAGACCGTCAAGACGATAGTTTTAGATATGGCAAAGAAATACGCCGAATGGTGAGCGAGGGGAGCGAAAATTATGTATGGAGCGATTTTGGGCGACATTATCGGTTCATCCTACGAATTCGACCGGGGCACGAAAAACAAGTCATTTCCTTTGTTTGTCAAAAAATCTCGTTTCACCGATGACACGGTGATGACCGTAGCTGTGGCGGATGCTTTGCTCCGCGCAGGGAAAGAGGGCGGGGAGGACAAGGTTAACTCAGCAGTAGTTTCCTCCATGCAGTGTTGGGGTGGGAAATATCCCAAAGTAGGTTACGGCAGAAAATTCCGTGAGTGGCTTAAGGAGAAGACCCCCATGCCTTACGGCAGTTTCGGCAACGGTTCGGCAATGAGAGTGTCTCCCGTAGGTTGGCTTTACGACTCTATAGAGCGCACGAGAGAAGTTGCTCGATGGACGGCAGAGGTAACTCATAATCACCCTGAAGGTATTAAGGGCGCAGAGTCTATAGCAAGTGCCATTTATCTCGCACGAATGGGAGAATCCAAGGAGACCATCAAAATTGGAAGAAGAATGCTTAAAGCGTATCCCTGAGGAAATGAAAACTGTACTGCACCGTTTTGATCGCGTCAGGGGAAAGGCAATCCAAGGCGAACCCATTATCGAAGCTGCGATTCTTCGTTATCATAAGAATAGTTCCCCGGAAAATGAAATGGCGGTGCTGAATTCGATTTATATGTGCATGAAGGAAGATGGCTGTTTTCTGCTCCCGTCAAGCGAAGTACGGGTATTTGACGAATGTGTTGCAAACGGAGATTATGATGGCTCAATAAGTATTGAGGCTTATACCTCGGATCGCGAATTCTTCATGGGTTTAGACGAAGAGGACGGAAATGATACCACAGAGATAAAAATTTTTGATCTGCTATCCTTTATTGCTAAGGCAACGGATGAGGATGCGGGCGTAGATATCAACTACGCAAAAAAATTCTACTTGGATCGGGACATGGCAAAGAGGATTCTGGCCGGAGAAAAGGAAGGCCTATTCAAACCTATTGAGCCAAGACTAAAGTATCATCCACTACAGGTTCAGCTGGCGGTCAAAGAGATCACGGAGGAATTGATAAGCGGCGTTAGATATTGCTTTATCTGCAGCCATGATTACGCTAATTACTGTGAGCTTTATCATAGGAATGGTGCAGTATATTCGGTCAATCTCGATGACTATGGGTGTTACAAGAAGCTGTGCAAGGCTTTCCCGGCATTCCGTGAATTTCGGAAAAGCAAGAGTAGCAGGATGGGAGCATGGATATGGGGTTATGTTGGTGGGAGCTGTGTGCTGATGATTCATGAGGATGTGCTGTCTGCCTATCAGGAAAAGACGGGTAAGACCGAGTATTGGGATTGGAGTCCTGATGATGCGTATAAGACAATATGTGAGCTTATAGGGAGGGAAAATAAATGACATTTTTACCCATGCAGATTAACGATGAGATATTGAATACCATAAGTGATTATCAAAATGACCGTGAGGGAATTCCTGCCGGATGGATTTATTTGGGCAACGATAGCGAACGGTATGTGCTTGGGCAGCCTAGAGAGCGCAACATTCTTGTCCTGGGCGTAAATCCTAGCACGGCCAAGCCAGGAGACGATGACCCCACTATCAGAAATGTACGCAGGATTGCAGAGAATAAAGGCTTTGATGGTTGGATTATGATGAATCTTCATCCGCAGAGAACTCCCCATCCTGAAGAAATGGAGGAGAAAGCTGTTTGGAGTGAAAATAATTCGATGGTTATAAAGGCCGTGATGAGAAAGTTTCAGATACACTCCGTATGGTGTGCATGGGGCAATATGATTGATATACCAGGCAAGAGATTTCTGTATGATGCGCTTGCTAATATTTATGATGTTCTTGGTGAATACGTCAAATGGTACAGCTTCGGCAAATTAACCAAGCATGGCAATCCCCGCCATCCTCTTTATATGTCTCTCACTCATGAGTTTCAGGAGTTCGATGTGCGTGGATATTTATTACGGAAAGATATGTAATGCGCGTAAAGGGAAAATATTATGTCTGAGCAACTCATTCTAAAAGAATCTATGCTACACGAAGATTCTGTAAAAAACATTCGTGTCAATGAGGATTTTTTCTCCGATGGTCGAAGCTATGTATCAGAGCATTGGGCATGGGAAGGAACAACTAATGTGACTTACTATTTTGCCGCCGATGGTATCGAGGAGAATCAATCCGCTTTGGAGGAGTATTTGGTGTCCGTTGGCAAATTAATTGCCAAGGAAGATCACCAAATGGGGATAATGACTCTCGATGTGGAAGGTGTGAAGGTATACTCTGTGACGGTGACTGTTGGGCAGGAGGACACATTGTACTGCGAGGCAGAATGTAAACATTAAAGAGAGATGTTATCATGGCAGTGTCTAGGAAAAACTGGAGAGAATACATCACTAAGGAACATCGAGAGTTTATGCTCAATGTTTTCGGCACGACTGAAATTGACGAGATTGACAGGCGCAACACTGAAATCATCGATTATTCCGATGAAAAAATCGAGCCATATCTTTGCGGGGATGATGCAGAGTTAAGAGAAATCGCCGACGATGTTGAGATGTTTGTCCATGCACGTTATGCTGTGAAATAGTATAAGCGGCTGTTACTGAGATGCCAGCCAAGAGAGGAGGCTGACAGAGTTCATCAAAACGCTAAGAGGGCGGAGGTCGATGCTGGCAGCGTTTTACAAGTGAGTTTTGAGCGTGTATTGTAAAAGGTGGACTGACGGGAGCGCAGCAGTGATGGGATTTTGAACAGAGGAAAGGTTTGTGGTTGCAAGATGAAGCAGATTGCTGTTGTGAGCAGCATCCATAGAGTCTTGGCGTCTCTGCTGCCTCATCGGTTGCTGGCCAGGATGTGCAAATGAAGCGATTGGACGGTAATTTTACTTTGAATGCAGAGAATCAACTTCTGAGAGGATCGGTACTGGCAAACAGAAATAAGATTTCTAGTGGAGGCATGCTGATTGACCCTTGAGCACAGTAAATGAAGGTGTATAATTATGATAGGGCGTTTTGAATATCCCGGGTGTAATAGTCGAGGTCGCTGGAGGGGCAACATAAAGGGCAGTTTCTGCAACCTCGAATGACTGAGGATGGTTTACGGTACATGTTGATTTAAGAAAATGTAAGGGGGCAATGAAAATGAATAAGAGATTTATGAGTCTATTATCAGTATTGGCCATTGGAACTGTATGGTTCAACACTGTTGAGGCAGCCGAGAAAACCATGGGGATGCCTAATCCTATGGCAGCCTATGACAGTGTGGCAGCTGCAAAAACAGCAGCAGGATTCCAGCCTTTGTACCTTCCGTCCATAAGCGGGTATCATGTGAACCAGGTCTGGGTCATAGCAGGTGATGTAATAGATATAGAGTATGTGTCAGACAGCCAGCCTGTGGGCAAGTTCCGTCTTCGCACAGCCCGTTGCACTGAGCTGATGAATGATAATATCAGTGGTGTATATGGAGCAAAGTGGGAGAATAAAAAGCTTAATGGACTTTCTGTAGCTATAGCAGAGGTTCCTGATGAACAAAGCAAGTCTGTTGGTTATGCTGCTCATTGGAAATGCAATAATATGCTTTTTTCTGTAAGTGGTGAAAATCTGACCTATAGAGAGTTCTGGCGCTTGCTGGAGCAGGGCTTAGTGGAACTTAGCCAAAACTATTTCTAAGAGATACATCGTAGGTGCTGTGATGAAATGCTTTCACGTTTCATCACAGCACCTTTTTTGTATGCTATATAGTTTTCCAAACTATGTCTCTGGCACCGGGCGGCATTTTTACCTGATTATTGTAAGCTATGCTCTGGGCTGTGGCTTCGGCTACTTCTTCGGGAGTAGAGGAAGGATTTTTGCGAATCTCGTAAACTTCGTGGGATGCTTGCTTTATGGCGTAGGAGTTGGGGGTGTGGAACTGCAGCTCAGTCTTTACCCCGGCAGGGCTTAAAAGCTGTACATTGATGCCTTGATAGAATTTGCCTCCCCAGGCATTGTGGAATTTCACCACCTGATAGCCGCTATCTGTGAGCTTCTGCATGGCATCGGGTACTTGCCGGCTATAATCCTCATCCCTTATGATGAGGGTGTAGCGCAGTACATCGCTGATGCTGTCAGCAGCCTGTGCCAGATTCACATTGTCCTTTATCGCATCGGCTAATATCTTTTGCATCAGTCTGTCTTCTGCCTTTATGCGATGGGGGAGGCCGGTTAGATAGGCACCATTTACCTCCAGTGCCCTGACATCTCTGGTAACGTCGGGTTCAGCGGCCTGGGCCTCGGCAATCAGGCTCTGGGCCAGAACCGTCATAGTCATGACAGCTACTGTCGTGAGCTTGGTCAGGGAGTGGCGGACGTATTGCAAGTATATGCTGTGTGCAACATTATCGGAGATGTTTTTGCGGATCTTTTTAATTTGGTTCATGTCTGCTCCCTCCAGTCTTGGTATGTCAAGTTCTGTGTACAAGGCAAAGTGTAGCATAAGTAAATGGAAAGAATATGGTTGACCATGAAAACCAAATGAAAGTTTAGAAGCAGGGATATCAAAGAGAAGTATAGAATTATTCTGCTATGGTATAAATTTTCAGCGATAACCTGAGGGAGAGGCTGAAGCTCTTGTTCAGTCCCGGGAGTAGCTGATAAGCAAAAAGAATATCTACAAAGCGGCAGGAGAAGCATAGCTGCTTCTCGAAATATCCACAAGGGAAGCTGTGGCGTAGGCTGCATTATAGCATTATAAGTCAACAGTTCCTAAGGTGATAAGGCTGACTTTAGTCAGGCACGAGAAGACGGCTTAAGCCGGTGAGGTGTTTAGTACTTGATATCCCTTTTTTGACGGGAGATGAGTTCGTTGAAATCTTCGGGAAGTAAAGGATTCATGAAAGAGATTGTCATCGGTGCCGTAATTGTGGCCACTATACTTTTGCTTGGAACCTTCGTTGCGGGCAAGAATGCCAGCGAGGATACGGAGTCCGCCGTTCACGCGGTGAGCTTGATGTACCTTGACGAACTGGCGGCGAGGCGTGCCCAGGTTGTTTCCTCCACGCTGTCGAACTATGCCGCCAGTATGGATGCCGCTGTCGGGTTGCTCACGCCCCAAGACCTCGCTAGCATAACGAATCTGCAAGCGTATCAGGCGCGTATGAAGCAGCTTTATGGTCTGGAAAAATTTGCCTTCGTAGACAGCGACGGCCTGATCTACACTTCCCGTGGGACGAGGACGGACGTGCAGTTTTACCGCTTCGACTACAACACCATTGGGGGATCTGAAGTTTCATTGAAGGATGTGGACGGCGCCAAAAAAGTCGTCATAGCCATGCCGGTGGACAGATTGGCACTGGAAGGGAAAACACTGGTCGCCTGCTTCATGGAAATCGACATGAACCGGATGCTGAATAGCCTTTCCCTTCAGACAGACAACAAGAACACCACGTTCTGCAATATATACACCCGCAGGGGGGAAGCGCTGACCAACATGGTCCTCGGCGGGCTTGCCAATGAGACGAATCTTCTGGAGGCATTGGCGAACGCAGAATTCGGCCGTGGGAAAAACTTCGAGTCGGTGGCGGCGGATTTCGCTGAGGGCAGGCCTGGAGTGGCCATGTTTACTTACAACAATATTCGCGAGACCATTTGCTACGTGCCGATCAAGGATACGGACTGGATGATTACCTATCTGGTGCGGGACAGTGTCATCAACGAGCAGATCAGTTCGATTGCCGACGGGATTGCCAGGCGGAGCCTTGCACAGTCCGCGCTTACGGCAATTGTGCTGATCGTGGTATTTGTTTTGCTGTACCTGCAGATGCGGAATGCCGCCAAGGTGATGCTGGAAAAAGAGATATCCGAGGCCGAAAATCGCGGCAAACAGCAGGAGCTGGAAGAACAGCTGGCGATGCAAGAGGAGCTTTTGGCACAGGAACACGAAAAGGCACAGCAGGAAAGCGTGATCAACTCCTTGGCAGCCAATTACGGCAGCGTCTACTATGTGGATCTCGACAGTGGTGTAGCAGTGTGCTATCGAGCAGATGAGATGATCGAGAATGCGCCGGAGGTCGGTGATGAGTTCCTCTTTCATCAGAGATTCACAGCCTACGCCGAGCAGTATGTGAAACATGAATACCGGCACGAGTTCCTCAAGTGCATCGATGCGGATGAGATCCGCCGCCGCATTGCGGCGGAACCGGTGTTCACTTTTCGCTTTCTGTCTGACCGCAACGGAGAGGACCGCTATGGCCAGCTCCGCATTTCTGCCGCGAATACTAATGTGTCCGATGAGAAAGATAAGACCATCCACGCCATCTGCGTAGGTTTTGCTGACATAGATGCGGAGATGCGGGACACGCTGCAAAAGAAAATTGAGCTGGAAAATGCTCTGCAGGCAGCGGAGGAATCAGGCAAAGCGGCAGAATCGGCCAACCGGGCGAAAACAGCGTTTCTCTCAATGATGAGCCATGAGATAAGGACGCCTATAAATGCTATCATCGGCATGAATGAGATGATCCTGCGGGAGAGCAGCGAAGAGAACACGCTGACGTACGCTGAAAACGTCCACGCCGCATCCTTGAGCCTGCTTTCCATCATAAACGACATCCTCGATTTCTCGAAAATCGAGGCGGGCAAGATTGACATATTCCCCACGGAGTATGCGCTGCCCTCATTGGTGAACGACCTTGTCAATCTTGTGCGTCTGCGGGCGGAGGAGCACGGGCTGGCCCTGTATGTCAAGGTCAATCCTGATACGCCCCATACACTGCTGGGTGATGAGATTCGCGTCAAGCAGATTATCACCAACCTCTTGACCAACGCGGTGAAATATACTGAAAAGGGCTCCGTGTCCTTTTCGGTCAGCTTCCATCAAACGGGACAGAGCGAGATTGCCCTCGACGTGTCTGTCACAGATACGGGACGCGGCATTCGGGAAGAAGAACTGGACAAGATTTTCGTCGCTTTTGATCGTCTCGACGGGGAAAAGACCCGGAAAATAGAGGGCACAGGCCTGGGACTGAACATTACGCAGCAGCTCTTGACTCTTATGGGAAGCCGCCTTGAGGTGCGGAGCGTGTTCGGCGAGGGATCCACCTTCTCATTCTCGCTCAGGCAGAAGGTTGTGAATTGGGAAGGCGTCGGCGATATTACCGAAGCTATGAAACGCGTAGAGGGGAGGCGCGTCCAAAGAAACACGGGCTTTACCGCCCCAACCGCACGAATACTCGTGGTAGACGATGCGCCAATGAATATAGCGGTTATTTCCGGTCTCCTGCGTCGCACAAAGATTTTTGTGGATACGGCCTCCAGCGGGGAGGAGGGGGTCGAGAAATTCGGCTCGAATCAATACGATCTTGTTTTCCTGGATCATCGGATGCCGGGGATGGACGGCATGGAAACCTTGGACGAGTTGAAACGCCTGTATCCTGGCAAGGTCAAGGACACGCCGATTATCTCTTTGACGGCAAATGCGGTTTTCGGCGCCAAGGAAGAATACCTGGCTGCTGGTTTTTCGGACTATCTTTCCAAGCCGGTCATGCCGGATGCATTGGATGCGACACTTTTGAAGCATTTGCCTGCGGATAAGCTCGTATTCACATCGACGGAGGAGAAGGAGACGGAGGAGACACCGCTTCCTGACTGGCTCAGTGATATTCCGCTGATTTCCACGCGCCGTGGCGTGGAGTTCTGCGGAGGCAATCAGGAATATCTGGATGCGCTCAAAATTTTTGCCGCTTCCATTGAGGAGCGCGCCGACGAACTGGAAAAGCTTTACAAGATCCGCGACTATAAGGGCTATACGGTCAAGGTCCATGCCCTGAAGAGCATGGCCAAGTCCATAGGCGCGTCGGAACTTTCCGAGCTGGCGGCAGAAATGGAGGAAGCGGGCAAGAATCGCGATATCGCCGCACTTACCGCAGGCGCAGAGGTGCTGCTCTCCCTTTATCGCAGCCTGGCCGAGCCTCTGAAGCGGCTCTCGGAGGAGCAGCCGAAGAAAACAGGTGGCACGGACGCAGAAAAGAAACTCGTCACCGACCGGCGCCGCAGGCTGCTTCTGGTGGATGATGACGATGACTTTCTCGCCCTGACAACCCACTGGCTTAAAAAGGATTATGTGGTGACGGCGGTCAATTCCGGCAAGAAAGCGCTGAAATATCTGGAAAAGGAGCGTCCCGACCTTGTGCTGCTGGATTACGAAATGCCGGAAATGGATGGCTCTGTCGTGCTGGAAAAAATCCGTGGGATGTCGAACTGCAAGGATTTGCCGGTGGTTTTCCTGACCGGGACGGAAGACAGGGAAAACGTCAAGAAGGCAGAACAGCTCCACCCGGAAGGGTTCCTCATCAAGACGCTTGGCAAGAAAGGCTTGTTGATGGGGATTGCGACATTCTTTGATTGACCAGTTTTCGTCATATAATTTTAGACAATCTATTTCGGAAGGAAGGCTGTGCCTCTATGGATACGAAATCGCAGTCCCGTGTGCTGATCGTGGATGATATGCGTGTTAACCGCATGATACTTTCTTCGCTCCTGGTCTCGAACGGAGTGGCTGCAGACCTGGCGGAGAGCGGGAAAGAATGCCTTGAGCTTTGCCGTAAAAACAATTATGATCTGATCCTGCTTGACCATCGGATGCCGGGAATTGACGGGGTGGACACTTTTGTGCAGCTCAAAGAGATTTTCAAGGAGCAGGGGCGCGATGTGCCGGTAGTCTGTCATACTGTAGATGCCTCAAAGGATAATATCAACCTTTACAAGGCGGCGGGGTTTGCTGACGTGCTGATCAAGCCAATCAAGCCTCAGCGTATCTCGGAAGTGCTGCTGCAGTATCTCCCCAAGGTCAGGGCGCAAGAAGAGCAAAGACGCGAAGATGAGAATACCCGCTTGAAAGGGGAGGTTGAAAAACTCCCGGAGTGGCTCTCTGGGGTGCCGGAATTGGATATTTCCCTTGGCATGGAGTATTGCGAGACAACAGATGATTATATGGAAGTGCTGTCTGTTTTCGCAGCGTCTGCCAACGACAAGGCAGATGAAATTGAGCAGCTGCTCAAGGACGAGGACTACAAGCATTTCACGCTCAAAGTCCACTCGTTGAAAACTGTGACTAAGCTTGTCGGCGCACTCAACCTTTCGGCCCTTGCTGTCGAACTTGAGGCTGCAGGAAAGAACGGCGATATTGAAACCATAAAGGAGAAAACACCGAAGTTTCTTGAGTCATATCGGGCGCTTGCCGAGCATCTTGCATTGCTTGCTGATGATGAGGAGGACGACACATGATCAGTGAAGGACGAAGTATCGTTTATATCGGGCCGGAGAAGCATGTTGTGACACAGGCAGTTGAAAATCGTCTGCCGGAGGTAGGCCTCAAAGTCATCTCGCTGCCTCCGGACATAGACGAAATCAACAGGCATCGTGACAGTGCTGATATTTTTCTTTGCTACGCTGACTGCAGCAGCCCGAAAACGGAAGCCGTCATGCACTATCTGTCCGATCTCTGCAGTGACGAGCATCGGTCCATGTGCTTGATCGTCGATAATGCAGCCCATGAGCAGGTCATGAAGATGAAAAGTGCGCAGCGGGCGACGCACATCTATACGCGCCCCCTCAACATGACTGACATAGTCGATGACCTGACGGAGCTTTCAAAAACATACGAAGAATTCCGCAGGACGAAGACGCTTTTGGTTGTGGATGACGACGAAGATTTCTTTATGATAATGAAGCATTGGCTGAAAAAGGACTATAACATCGTCGGTGTACATTCCGGAATCGATGCCGTCAGGTATCTTAAGAATAACACGCCGCCTGATTTGATTTTGCTGGACTACGAAATGCCCGATCTCGATGGCTACGATGTAATGAGATTGCTTCACGGGACACCGCAGACCTCGGAAATTCCGATTATTTTTCTTACGGGTGTCGATGATCGTGCCAGCGTCATGCGCGTAGTTAATCTGAAGCCGGACGGATATCTGCTGAAATCCATGCGGAAGTCGGAACTTCTTGATGCTCTGAACCGCTTTTTTGTCATGAAAATCTTGCATTGCAGTATGCCGCAAAAATGAATGTCAGGCTTCCTTCGGGGAGCCTGTTTGTACGTCAGGCGGTTCTGGCAGCATTTTCGGATGAGTTTGGTCTGTCAGATGATATGCCCAGCGTATGGGGGCCGCGTTTGGTTCACTAGAAAGAAAGGTGAATCGCCGGGCCCTGCCGGTGCCTGAGCTGATGAGCGCTGAACTGGAGGCGGACAGCCATCCGGCCAACATCCTGGAAGAAAAGCTGAGGCAGCTGGTGGGCGAGATCATCGGCCGTGATGACGTGCCTGCAGGCCTTCCTTTGGAACTCTTAGGGGTGATCAGCATTGGTTTCATCCGTCTTTCGGCTCTTATCTACAAGCAGTATGGCATCAGCATTCCCGCCAAGAAGTTCAAGGGCATCAGTCTGCTGGGGGTAGAAAATGAGATCCTGCGGGAATGGATGGCCCCCAAAAAGTCCGCAAGGGTCTCGGCGGTTCCTGGGAGCGAGGCCTGGACTTCTTATCCCCTAAGCGCGACGCAAATGGGCGTGTACATGGAGTGCATGAAGAACCCGGAAAGCGTCGTCAGTGGAATAGGGGGGGCAGTTTTCCGAAGCTGGCAAGGGCTGAAAGTGCTGTGAGGGGATTGAGTTCCATGGCGGAGCAAGGGAAAATCAAGTTCTCAGGAAGAGAGTGCATCAAGAATTTCTGAGGCGGTTATGAATTTTGAAGCAGAACGGATTCATGGTATAGGCAGGAAAATCCAAGTTGCAAGCGAATATCAGAAAGTGGTGTACTGGAGTTGGCTTTTCGGTATGACCGTGAAAAGAGTGTCTGCCAGATGGTTGTTTGCCCCCAAACAATCCGTGACAGAAGCAAGAATGTGAGGTTTATATGAAAGCGATGTATTTGGACTGCTTTGCAGGAATCAGCGGCAATATGATGCTGGGAGCCTTCCTGCAGGCAGGTGTCCCGATAGAATATTTGCAGGCAGAACTGGACAAAGTGCCTCTTCCTGATGCTTACGAGTTACGGGTGAGCCAGGTAAGCAAAAACGGTATTTCTGCCCTCTATGTGGAAGTATGTATGGAAGAACATCACCACGAAGAAAATCATGGAGGACATCACCATCATCACCGTGCCTGGGCAGACCTCCGCAAAATGATTGATGAATCATCCCTGTCGGAAGCCGTGAAAAAGCAGAGCACGGCTATTTTTGAGAACTTGGCTGTTGCCGAGGGGAAAATCCACAATCGTCCCACGGATGAGGTAACCTTCCATGAAGTCGGGGCAGTGGATTCCATCGTGGATATTGTGGGAACTGCCATTTGCCTTGATTATCTTTCCATCGAAAAAGTCATGGTCTCCCGTATCAATACGGGAAGCGGTTTTGTAAATTGCGCCCACGGCCTCATACCAATTCCCGCACCTGCAACGGCGGAGCTTTTGCGTGGATTCTCTACTTATCATCAGGGCGCGGAAAAGGAACTCACGACACCCACAGGCGCAGCTCTTGTGCATACTTTGGCAACTTATGAGGAAAATATGCCCAAGGATTTCCTCGTGGAACGTATTGCTTACGGCGCAGGATCTTGGGATTTAATTATTCCCAATGTGCTAAGAGTATATTTGGGCGAAATCTCTCCTGGCATCTGACCACGTCTCGAACAATTGCTTCTGTGTCGTCAGGGCAGCAGGAAAGCAGCAGGAAAAAATCGATAAGCAAGAAAAGGAAGTGATCACCGCTGAATATAATACGGGAAGAATTAAAAAAAGAAGCAGTTTCTCATCTGATCCCAAAAAAACTGATAAAAATCACGACAAACGTGGTTTCCCCTGCATGGCTGGAAAGGTTCTCGTCATTTTCTGACGGGACATACGCCCTGTCAGGAAAGAAAGTGTACCACGAACGGGGCTTTCAGGTTTCCTTCCACGAAATCGGACAGGAATATACGGAGAGCGAATATCAGGCTCTGACGGAATACTTGCAGGACATCACCGGTGCATCGCCAGAAATCGGGGTATTCCATGGTGGTGTTCCGCACGTATCTTTCTGCGTCCAGACGGAAGAGATGGCACAGATGATATGCCGTATGTTCGGGCAAGTAGCATACTGGGACTGGACATCCCGGAAAGCCCGGCGCGTATAATTAAACGAGGAAAATTTTGGTAAAATGCTACCAAAGGGTAATTTTTAGGAAAATGTTGTGTATTTTAGGGAGTGATTGCGATGAAAGTCATGATGGTCAATGGTTCTCCTCATCCCCAGGGCAATACGGCAATGGCCTTGCAGGAGATGAAGCAGGTCTTTGAGGGAAATGGTGTAGAGGTCGAAATGGTTCAGGTGGGCAATAGGGCTGTTCGTGGCTGCATAGGCTGCCGGGCCTGCGCTCAGAAGGGGAAATGTGTCTTTGATGATATCGTCAATGAAACCGCGCCCCTGTTTGCCGAGTGTGATGGCCTGGTGGTGGGCAGCCCGGTCTACTATGCTTCGGCCAATGCTACCTTGGTGGCTTACTTGACCCGCCTGTTCTTCAGCACCAGCTTTGACAAGACCATGAAGGTGGGGGCAAGTGTAGTGGTGGCCCGCCGTGGTGGCTTGTCGGCAACTTTTGATGAACTCAATAAGTTCTTCACCATCTCGGGCATGCCCATTGCAGCCAGCCAGTACTGGAACAGCGTCCATGGGGGTGCGCCGGGCGAGGCTGCACAGGATGCCGAGGGCCTGCAGACCATGCGGACGCTGGCGCGCAATATGACCTTCCTGATGAAGAGCATCCAGCTGGGCAAGGAGCAGTTTGGCCTGCCGGAAAAAGAGCCGCGGCAAGCCACCAACTTTATTCGCTGATTGGTGGCGAGGTTTCTGCTGCTGCCTTGTGCAACAGAAGCGAGAAAAAATGACCGTTATGTTGACGGTCATTTTTTTACGAATAATATTGACATTGTGTCATTATAAACATATAATAGTAAGCAAGAAAGATTACATGGTGTCATTTATTTACAGGAGTGGTGTGTGTGAATAGACGAGAGTTTTTGAAAGTCACCACTGCGGGCGCTATAACCTTGTTTTTGTCAGGTTGCGGTCTGTCAGCCTTGACCGAGGGTGAGGCCAAGAAAAATGTGGTGCCGGAAAATCATTGTGGACAGATTCTATTCCCGCACGGGGAAATTGCATGGCAAGAAATCCATCATGATGGCTACGGCTTACAACAGTGCTGACTGGACGATGGAGGCACTGGTCAATCACTATGAAACGCTGGTACGCTACATGGAGTGGCAGGATGTGGGCCAGGTGATGGCTACCGGCTGCGGGGCACGTTCCTTGGTGGAGAAATCTTCCTTTGCCGATATGGCGTATAAAATTGGGGCTGCGTTATAAACCTGGCAGGGGATTGGTGGTTGATGAAACATATCCCTGCGACAGAAACGGGCAATCAGCGGACGAAATATCTGCGCTCTCGAAAATTTTGCTTGACTTGAAGTGAACTTTAAGTGCTAGAGTGGCAGTCAGAGGGGGAAAGGAGCAGGAAAAGGAGACCTGGATGAAGGAAAAAATCATTGCGGCAGGACTGGCAGCCGCAACTTTTATGACAGTGAATTTATTTACCGTGGAGGCAGTAGCAATGGGAGATATGAATAAACGTGCAGCAGTGAAGGTAACACAGACGGCAGGACGGCAGCAGCTCGGTGAGTTTGCCCCGGATTTTGCCCGTTATAATGACGATATCCTCTTTGGCGAGGTCTGGTCGAAGAACGATGTTTTGTCCTTGCATGACCGCAGCATTGTGACGGTATAGGCGCTTGTAGCCAGCGGGATGGTGGACAGCTCCCTGAAATATCATTTGCAGTCGGCCAAGAAGAATGGCGTCGCCAAAGCAGAGATGGCTGAAGTCATTACCCAGCTGGGATTCTATGCCGGCTGGCCCAAGGCCTGGGCGGCCTTCAATCTGGCGAAAGAGGTTTATAACGAGCCGGCAGCTGAGAATGCGAAAACGAATGGAAATGCTGGTATGGATCTGGCAGCCATCCAGGAAACCAGCATGTTCCCAGTGGGCGGTGAAAATGTCAACTATGCCCAGTATTTTGACGGCAAGAGCTATCTCAATATGATTTCCACCGAGCAGGTGGTCATCGGCAATGTGACCTTTGAGCCGGGCTGCCGCAACCATTGGCATATCCATCATGCTGACAAGGGCGGCGGGCAGATGCTTCTGGTCACCGCCGGACGTGGCTGGTATCAGGAGTGGGGCAAGCCGGCGCAGGAGCTGAAGGCCGGCGATGTGGTGCATATTCCTGCCAATGTGAAGCATTGGCATGGCGCGGCCAAGGATTCCGCCTTCCAGCATCTGGCCATAGAAGTTCCGGGAGAGAATGCCTCTAGCGAATGGTGCGAACC
Source organism: Pseudoselenomonas ruminantium (assembly GCA_902780915.1). Classification (GTDB taxonomy): domain Bacteria; phylum Bacillota; class Negativicutes; order Selenomonadales; family Selenomonadaceae; genus Selenomonas_B; species Selenomonas_B ruminantium_B. Next base: position 95,141 of record CACZHK010000002.1, read on the forward strand.
GGTAGAGGAAAAAGAGTACAATAAGTTGCCGTAAGAGGCAAAAGGGAGAGCTTGCTTGGGCAGGCTCTTTTTGCTTGCCAAGGGCTGTTCTCGTTTTGAGGTGTGCTCCAAGTGATGAAAATTGAAGCTGGCTTCATAAATAATATTGACATAGTGTCATTATGAATATATAATGATAACAAGAAAAGTTACGTGGTGTCACTAAAGTGGATTTAGGAGGCGTGTGGCAATGAAATATACAAGACTTGGCAAGAGTGATTTGGAAGTATCCCGCATCTGCCTGGGTTGCATGGGCTTTGGCAATGCGGCTACGGGACAGCATAGCTGGACGGTGGACGAAGCTGCCACCAGGGAGATTGTCAGGCATGCTTTGGCGCAGGGCATAAATTTTTTTGATACCGCCATTGCCTACCAGAACGGCACCAGTGAGGAGTACCTGGGCAGGGCTTTGAAAGATTTTGCTGCCAGAGACAAGGTGTATGTGGCGACCAAATTCCTGCCCCGCAGCCAGCAGGAAATCGAGGCGGGGGTCAGCGGCCAGGAGCATATCGCCAAACAGCTGGATCTGAGCCTGCAGCATCTGGGCATGGACTATGTGGACCTGTATATCTACCATATGTGGGACTACCAGACCCCTCTTTACGATATTCTTGAGGGCCTGAACCGGCAGGTGAAGGCCGGCAAAGTCCGTTATATCGGCATTGCCAACTGCTATGCCTATCAGCTGGCCAAGGCCAATGCCCTGGCAGATAAGGAGGGCTTTGCTCCCTTTGTGTCGGTGCAGAACCATTACAACCTGCTGTTCCGCGAGGAGGAGCGGGAAATGGCCAAGCTCTGCCAGGAGGACGGGATTGCCATGACCCCCTATAGCGCCCTGGCCAGCGGGCGGCTTTCCAGAAGACCCGGGGAAACTTCCAAACGTCTGGCAGAGGACAGCTATGCCAAACTGAAATACGATGGCATGGCTGAGGCCGATGAAAAGATCATCCTGCGGGTGGCAGAACTGGCAGATAAATACGGAGTTTCCATGACGGAAATTTCCCTGGCCTGGCTCCTGACCAAGGTGACGGCGCCGGTGGCAGGAGCTACCAAGCTGCACCACATCGATGGCGCAGTCAAGGCGGCAGACCTTGAACTGACGGAGGCAGATCTTGCTTATCTGGAAGAACTCTATATCCCGCACAAGCTGGTGGGGGTAATGGCACAGAATACCAGTGGCGGCAATAAGAAGGAGCAGGTCTGGATGAAAAATGCGCCCAAGGGGATGCAGTAAATGAAGCGCTTAGGGGTGACGACCTGCTTGCCACTGCTGTTTGTGGCGGTGATGTGCTTCCAGTACCTTCCCAAGCTGCTGCATGAAATCCTGGGCGTGGCCTGGCTGCTGCTTATTCTGCTGCATTTGTATCAGAATCGCAGCTGGCTGAGAAACTTGCATCAGGGCAGCTGGGGCTTTAGTCGGCTTTTGGGCACAGTCATCAATGCCTTGCTTATAGCAGGTGTGCTGGCGGTGGTTATGTCCGGCCTGGGGATTTCCAACTACCTGCTCAAAGAGGTGATGCCACTGGCTATCCAGCGCAGCATTGCCCTGCATCAATATCATGTTTCACTGCCCTACGTCCTGCTGATTTTGTGCGGCTTGCACTGGGGCCTGCACTGGCAGGGGTGGCAAAAGCAGTGGCAGAAGAAGATAAACCTGTCGTTGTCGCCACTGGCTGGGCGGCTCTTGTCTTGGGGGGCTGTGGCTGTGGTGCTGGTCATGGGCGTGTGGGGTTCCTTTATGAACCGGGTGGGGGATCGGTTGCTGATGAAACATATCTTTGCGACAGAGGCGACCAATCAGCCAGGGGAAGTCTATGCGCTCTTGCTGGCTGGCATGCTGGGCCTTTATGTGCTGGCAGGCATCGTCATAGGCAAGGCCGCCAGATACAGGCGGCCTTAAAAATTTTGCTTGACTTGAAGTGAACTTCAAGTGCTAGAGTGACATTCAGAAAGCGAAAGGAGCAGGAAAATGAAAAAAATATGGCTGATTGGTTTAAGCATGCTGATGATGTTTGGTCTTTTGGGCTGCGGTTCCGATACGGGCAAGGCAGAGCAGAAGGCGTCTGCCCCTGCACCGCAGAAAGTGGCAGAGACGGCGGCCCCTGCCGCCAAGGGCAAAATCCTGGTGGCTTATTTTTCGGCCACGGGCAATACGAAGCAGCTGGCAGAAGGTGCCGCCAAGGCTTTGGGCGCGGATCTCTATGAAGTCCGTCCTGCCAAGCCTTACACCAGCGAGGATTTGAACTACAATGACGAGAGCACACGGGCAACCGTAGAGCAGAAGAACGATCAGGCCCGCCCGGAGCTGGCTGACAAAAATGCGCCGGTGGCCAATTATGATACCATCGTGCTGGCCTATCCCATCTGGTGGGGCCAGGCACCGCGCCTCATGGACACCTTTGTGGAAAGCTATGATTTCACGGGGAAGAATATGACGGCCATCTGCACCTCTGGCGGCAGCGATATCGGCTCCAGTGCTGACTATCTGCAGAAGCTCACCAAGGGCCAGGCCAATTGGAAACCGGGCAAGCTGCTCAGCCCGCGTGCCGGTGAGCAGGAAATCAAGAGCTGGTTTGCCGGCTTGGGATTCTGAGCAAGCGGCAGGCCGGGAAGTCCGGGATGAAGAAGATTTTTGCGGCAGGATAGTCTTACTGGCAGGGGGAACTTATGAAGCAGAATATGAACAGGCGAACTTTTATCATGGGCGGCCTGGGGGCTTTGACCATGCTGGCAGGCGGCATGTATTTCGCCAAGGGGTCCCTGTACCGTAAAGCGACCAACAGAGTGCGCCGCCTTACCGGGGAGGTGGATGAGCAGTTTTTGCGGCAGCTGGTCACGGCAGACCCTGCCCATAGCCGGACCATCATGTGGCAGGCCGAGAATGTCCTGGAAAATCCCGTCATCGAATACCGCCGCAAGGGGCAGGAAAATCTCAAAGGGGTTTCTGCCCTGGAGGATTTTTTCACCGATGACGGGGTGAAGAATAACCAGTATAGGGCAGAACTGAAGGATCTTGAGGCAGATACAGACTATGAATACCGTGTGGCAGGAAGTGGGGCGGCAGGTGAGTGGCACTCCCTTCGCACGGCGGGAGAAGGGGATTTCGAGTGCCTGATTTTCCCCGACTCCCAGTCCAGTGATTACAGCGATTGGGAAGAGCTGGCACAAGGTGCCGCCCGGCGCCATCCTGAAGCCGCCTTCTTCATCAACATGGGGGATATCGTGGACAATGGCGAGGACCATACCCAGTGGCAAGCCTGGTTCCACGGGGTGAAGGGCCTCATTGACCGCATGCCCTTTGTCCCCCTGATGGGCAATCATGAAACCTACGACCAGAATTGGCAGGTGCGTCTGCCGGAGGCCTATCTGAAATACTTTGTGGTGCCTGAGAATGGCAGCCGGGATTTTTCCCGCTACTACTATTCCTTTGACTATGGCGAGGTGCATTTCATAGTGCTCAACAGCCAGTGGGATGAGACGGAAGCGTTCAAGCCGGGGCTGCTGGCAGAGCAGCTGGAGTGGCTGCGGGAAGATGCCGGCCGCAGCAGCAAGAGGTGGAAGATTGCGCTGATCCATAAGGATGTGCTGCAATACCGCATCCACAACCGTCCCGAGAGGCAGGAGGGCATCTCCGAGGTGGGGGAGGCCTTCATGCCCCTTTTTGACGAACTGGGCATAGACCTGGTCTTTACCGCCCACTTGCACACCTACCGCAACCGGGGGCATATCAAGAGCTTTCAGCGGGACCCCCAGGGTCCTCTCTACATCCTTACGGGGGTGGCAGGCAATGTCCGCTATCCCGGCCTTTGGATTGACCATGAGCTGGATGAGGTAGTGGCTCCTCAGCCGGAAACGGACAACTATCTCACCATGCAGGTGACAAATAAGGAGATAACAGTCAAATGCTTCCTGCCGGATGGGCGGGAAATTGATAAGGTGGCGCTGACCAAAGCCTGATTTTCTGGTCAGGCATGATGGTAAAAAAATATCCCCCGCCGGCTTTTGGCCAGAGGGGGATATTTTTTAGGCAAAATTCTTCTCATTGGTCAGCCCCAGGCGCTGATGCCAAGGGCTTCTCTTGGGCAGCCTTGCCCTCCTTGCCGCGCTTGATGACGCTGTATCTTTTGGGGGCAACGTAATCTTTGGGGCGGTGGAGGTCGAAGCGCAGGGCGTACATGGCTCTGTCCATCGCGTCTTCCGTAAGCTGATCCGGTGGCAGCACTCTGTAGAGCATGACGAGTTGCATGGCCTTGAGGCTGGTCTTGTCATTCACGTCCACCTCGGCAGCCAGTTTTTGAACAAGCAGTGCCCTCTGCTCCGAGACGAGCTTCGGGGTGGCTCCGGGCACGTACTCTGCCACTTCCGGCGGCCTGGCCCAGGGCATGTCCGTAAGCACCTGCCGGATAGCTGCCCGCATATCCGCTGCCCGCCTGGAACGGCAGGCAGGGCAGAGATGGGGCTTCGCACCAGGCTCGGCAAGGGTGCCGCAATCGCTGCAGGGAACCCAGCCATGCTGGCTTTTGACTTTGCGGAGCTGAAGATTCTTCCTGTAAATCTGCCCCAGCAGCTTGCCCAGATCCCCATCATCGGAAGCGGAAACCAACTCCTTGGCACTGGCTTCTTCTTCCGAGGTGAGCAATGTGCGCTCCCGTTCTTTGCTAAAGTCGGGCATCCTGCTCTCCTCCTGGCGAAGCCGGGCACGCAAGGTCAGCAAATCACCTGCCTCGGGTTTTTCCCAACGATGCGTGAGCCTGATCTCCCGGATGATTTCACACCCGGCAAAGTGGTTGATCTTATCCACAATCTGTGGCATGAGCAGGCGCATCTCGTTGTTCCAGGCAGGGCTGGAGCTGTAGTAGAGGAGGGTTTTCTTGCGAATGCCCATCAGCTCAACGTGCTTGGCAATGGCATCGCCGGCAATATCCCGCCAATAAGTCAGCACCCAGCGCTTGCGGTACTCCAGCTCAAACTCAGTACCCTTGGACTTTACCCAGCGGGGGATGATTTTATCGGTTTTTTCAAGCCAGGGGGTTCTTCTTGTATCCTTAGCCATTTCTTTTCTCCATGCAAGATAATTTACTCATACTCCATTGTATCACGGAATAAAATCCGTTGCCAGCGATGCAGTTCTCATAAGCTTCACTGCAGATAGATTTCAAAAGCAAATATGATTCTAATAATCTGTTAGAAATATATATACGAAGTGAATTTGCTTTCATATGAAACATGTTATCTTTTCCCCATGAGCGATATATACATGGCAAGGGGGAAGGGAAAAATCCATCTGGTGGAGAATAATATCCTAAAGGTTACTTGCGTTTTAGAGAAAGGAGCCTGGCCATGAAACTGCGCAGCATCTTAGAACGTGGAGATATGATCAAGTGCGCCCTGTGCAAAGATGCTCCCTGCGACAGGGCTTGCCCCAGGGGACTGGAACCTGCCCGCAAGCTGCGCTCGGTGTGGTTTGCCAATGAGGAAACGGCAGCCTTGAGCCTTTCCGGGCAGGATGCCTGCCGTGACTGCCCGGCTCCCTGCGAAACGGCCTGCCTGCGGTCGGGGCAGGTGCCTGTCAAGAGCATCATTTCCCGTCTGTCAGCGGAAGTCTGGCCCCTGCTGGATACAGGCCTGCCCACCGATGAGACTGCCCTGCAGACGGATCTCTGCGGCGTGCCCTTGGAGAACCCTTTCCTCTTGTCCTCCTCGGTGGTGGCCAGCAACTTCGAGATGTGCGCCCGGGCCTTTGAGGCCGGTTGGGCAGGGGCTGCCTTCAAGACCATCTCCACCCTGGACATCCACGAGGCTTCCCCGCGCTTTTCTTCCATCAAAGGGGATAGCGGCAGCATCATAGGCTTCAAGAACATCGAGCAGCTCTCGGATCACAGCGTGCCGGAGAATATGGAGACTTTCCGCCGATTGAAGAAGGGCTATCCCACGAAATTTATTCTGGCTTCCATCATGGGGCAAAACGAAGGGGAATGGGAGGAACTGGCCCGCACCTGCGAGGAAAACGGTGCCGACGGCATCGAACTGAACTTTTCCTGCCCCAATATGATGGAAAAGGGGCTGGGGTCGGACATCGGCCAGGTGCCGGAACTGGTGGAGCGTTTCACTGCGGCCGCCCGCCGTGGCACCAAACTGCCCCTGCTGGCCAAGCTGACCCCCAATGTGGCCGCCATGAGCCCTGCAGCCGAGGCAGCCCAAAGGGCAGGGGCAGACGGCATTGCCGCCATCAATACCATCAAGAGCATCATGCAGCTGAATCCCCATACCTACGTTTCCAGTCCTGCCGTGCGGGGACAGTCTGCTGTAGGGGGCTACAGCGGCAATGCAGTGAAGCCCATCGCCCTGCGCTTCCTGGCAGAATTGGGGCAGAATCCCAAGCTCTCTGGGATGCACCTCAGTGGCATGGGAGGCGTGGAGACCTGGCGGGATGCCCTGGAATTCCTGCTGCTGGGGGCAGGTTCCATCCAGGTGACCACTGCCGTCATGCAGTATGGCTACCGCATCATTGATGATCTGAAAGCGGGGCTGAACTACTACCTCCGTGACAAGGGCATTCGGCAGGTGAAGGAAATAGTGGGGCAGGCCCTTGACAGTGTCAGTCCTACCACCGACAGTCTGGAACGGGATACGGTGGTTTTTCCAAAATTTGACCGGCAGAAGTGCATGGGCTGCGGCCGCTGCGAGATCTCCTGCGCAGACGGGGGGCATCAGGCCATCAAGCTGAACGAAAAGCGCCAGCCTGTCCTGAATGGCAGGAATTGCGTGGGCTGCCATCTCTGCGTGCTGGTCTGCCCCAACGATGCCATCAAGGGTACGGGCAAGAGAATCAGGAAGCCGTAGTCTGAAGTCTTTTCTCTTAAAGACTGCTAAAGCCAATTTGAGGCCATAAGCAAGGCCCCCGGTGTCATGTGACCGGGGGCCGTTTTAATGTTTGCTATTTCATTCAGTTTATTTCATCCCAGACTGGCAGAGGATCGCCGAAAGTTTCCGAGTCGAATTTCTCCTCCTGGCTTTCAAAATTCTCGAAGGCCTTTTGCACCTTGTTGAAGCCAAGATACAGGAGGGGCAGGTTGCAGCAGACCATCACGATGTTGGCAAAGTCGCTGAGGTTCCAGAGGGCGCTGAGATCGAAGCCTGCAATGTTGGTAACCATGCCAAAGGCCAGCACCGCGAGATTCACCAGCCTGACCGCTGAGATGAAGGTTCTGCTGACGGAAATCTGTCTGGCACATATCTCCGAGAAGGACAGGAAGCCCAGCAGGCAGGTGAAGGCGAAGATGCCGAAGCAGATGCTTATGACCAGCGTAGCCAGACCGTAGCCTGCTCCATCTCCCAGCATCTGCGCGCAGGAGGCCAGGAATTTTTCCAGGCGCCCCAGCTCGAACCAGGCGGCGGAGCCGTCTTTCAGCCAGGCCTGTCCCATGATGAGGACGAAACCTGTCAGAGTGCAGATGACCATGGTGTCGAGGAAGACGCCGATGGCCTGAATGATGCCCTGCTCGCAGGGGTGCTTGGCGTGGGAGACGGCAGCGGGCATGGAGAGGGTGCCCTGTCCGGCTTCGTTGCTCATGAGGCCCCGCTTGATGCCCTGGGAAAGGGCGATGCCCAGGGCACCGCCGAAGATGGGCTCGGGGTGGAAAGCCTCTGTCACCACCACATAGAAGAACCAGGGCAGGAGCTCGAGGTTCATGGCGACCATGACCAGCACCGCCAAGACATAAATCACAGCCATGATGGGCACCAGCACATCGGTGATGCGGGTAATGCGCCTGAGACCGCCGAAGATGGAGAAAGCAGTCAGCCCCATCAGCAGCAGGAAGAAGCCCCACACCAGGGCACCATCGGCTGCCGGTTCCGTTCCGGTCACATCCCGGGTGATGGCCACCATGGCGGAGATGGTATTGAACCCCTGGGCTGGAATGCAGAGCAGGGCGTAGATGATGTAGAGCAGGCTCAGGCTGCCGCCTACGATGGCAGCGCCTCCCAGCAACTTCCTGCCGTAGCAGGGCAGGCCGCCTACATATTCATCGCCTTGTTTTTCCTTGTAAATCTGGGAGAGGGTAGACTCCACAAAAGCTGTGGCCATGCCAAAGAAGGCAGACAGCCACATCCAGAACAGGGCACCTGGCCCGCCGGTGGAAACAGCACCCGTCACCCCCAGGATGTTGCCGGGACCGACCCGCATGGCCGTGGACAGCAGGAAAGAAGCCAGAGGGCTGATGCCCTGCTCTTCCTTGCGGTGGCTGTTTATCAAGACCTTCAGGCCATACTTGAAATACTTGACCTGCACAAAGCGCAGGTTCAAAGTGAAATAAATGCCTGTGCCTACCAGCAGGATGATCACCAGGGGCAGTTCCCCGATGATCGGGAGGCTGGCATACCACTCCAGATTGGTGGGAAAACCCCACACCAGGTCGGCCAGCTCCTGGAACACGGCACAGATACTGCCTATAAGTTCATACATTGCAAATCCCCTTCCAATTCTATGAATAACTATGCAGTTTCCCAAGCCTTTGGAAAAATCCCTATTTATTCTAGCATAACAAGAGCGGCGTGCATATATGAAAAAATTGCTTCCATATGTTAAATTGTGCCTAAAAATAGACTATGTAAAGTCTACGGATATTCTTTTAAGAGATATAACGGGGCAACTGCAGATTGTATGCGAAAGAGGGGGGCTGACTTTTGCAAAAGAACAAAGAAGCCTGAAACTTGACAAAAATTATAAATTCTACTAATATTTACATAGCAACTGAATATGATTGGGAACAGGTGTACTACGGTACTTAATAGGGAATCCGGTGAAGTCCGGAGCGGTCCCGCCACTGTAGGGTGGAGTCCTGCGCAATTTGTGTCACTGGGGTGGATATGCTCACCTTGGGAAGGCGCGCAGGATGATGAAGCCGAGCCAGGAGAACTGCCTGTTCTGTCATCACCGTGGCGTGAGTCAGCTCACGCCGTACCTGCGAGCGATGGGGAGGGGATTGGGCTTAGGGCTTTTGTTTGCTGTGGCCATTTTTAGGCAATCCGTCTGCGCGCTTGCAGGTGGGTTGCCTTTTCTGTTTCTACCAATCTCAAAGGAGGCTGCAGTATGAGCAATGAGCTGGAAAAAAGCAGCGAGCTTGACCTTCAGGCTATCCTGAAGAAGGCCGAGCAACAGACGGATTTTCCCGATGTGCCCCTGGACGAGTTCACTCCTCCCACCTATGAGGAATGGAAGGAAGCCTGCATCACTCTCCTGAAGGGAGCGCCCTTCGACAAGAAGATGTATACCAAGACCTATGAGGGCATCACCTTCGACCCCATGTATTTCCGCAAGAATACGGAGGATATCCTGCCCAAGGGGGAATTCCCCGGCATGGGGGATTACCTCAGGGGGGCGCAGCCCAGCGGCTATGTGGGCAAGCCCTGGGGCATTGCCCAGAGCTGTGACGAAACCCTGCCCAAGGAGAACAATGAGCTGCTGCGCCATGAGCAGGAGAAGGGCTCCACGGTCTACAATATCCGCCTGGACAGGGCAACCCTTGATGCCAAAGATGTGAGAACGGCAGAGACTCCCGGCGATGAGGGGGTATCCCTCACCACCCTTGAGGATGTGCATACCTTGCTTGAGGGGCTGAAGCTGGATAAGTTCCCTCTCTACATTTATGCCGGGGCTTCTGCCCTGCCCCTGCTTTCCCTGGTGGCAGGTGCTCTGAAATCCTCCGGGCAGGACCTGAAGCAGCTCAAGGGCTTCGTGGGGGCAAATCCCCTGGGAGCTTTGGCAGAGGAAGGCGGGCTGCCTGCGCCTCTGGAAAAGTACTATGATGAAATGGCAGAGGCTGCCAAATGGGCCAAAGAAAATGCCCCCGACCTCAAAACAGTCTTCGTGCGCAGCGATGTGTTCAGCCGGGGCGGCTGCAATGATGTGCAGGAGTCGGCCTACACTTTGGCTACGGCAGTGTCGTACTTGCGTGCCTTGCTGGACAGGGGACTTGATATTGAGGAAGCGGCGCAGCAGATTGTCTTCGGCTTTTCCATGGGGGCTAATTTCTTCCTGCAGATTGCCAAGCTCCGTGCCCTGCGTCCCCTCTGGGCGCAGATCGTGGAGGCCTTCGGCGGCAGCCAGGAAGCGCGGCGCATGCATATCCACGGACGGCCTGCCCTGTTCTTCAAGACCGTCTATGACCCCTATGTGAACATGCTCAGGAATACCACGGAAATCTTCTCCGGGGTAGTGGGGGGCATTGACTCCTTCGAGAGCAGCCCCTTTGATGAGCCTATCCGCAAGGGTGATGAGTTCTCACGCCGCATTGCCCGCAATGTGCAGATCATCCTGCAGGAGGAGTTTGGCCTTTTGCAGCCCATAGATCCTGCCGGCGGTTCCTGGGCAGTGGAGACTCTGACCAAGCAGATGAAGGAAAAGATCTGGGAGGAGTTCCAGAAAATCGAGGGCAAGGGCGGCATGCTGGCAGCTCTCAAGGAAGGCTATCCCCAGGAGGAGATTGCCAAGGTGCTGGCTGCCCGCTTCAAGGCGGCAGAGACCCGCAAGGATCGCATCGTGGGCAACAATATGTATCCCAATATGACCGAGACTTTGCTTGACCCCCGTCCCGAGGATATTGGGGAGATAAAGAGGCTTCGTCAGGAGGAAGTTGAGAGCTACCTGGCTGATCTTGATGAGCAGTTCAAGGAGGAGAAGCTGGCAGAGCTTTCCTCTGCCAAGGAAGGGCTGGTCAAGGCTGCCGTTGAGGCTGCCCGGGCTGGTGCCACCATCGAGGAACTGGCAGAGGCTCTGCACGGGGAGGCCAAATGGGAGGAACAGGTCACCGCCATCGCTCCCCATCGCTGGAGCGAGCGCTTTGAGGCCCTCAGGAAGACCACGGAGGACTACAAGGCAGAGCATGGGGAAAATGTGAAGATTTTCCTGGCCAATATGGGCCCCATCCCCCAGCATAAGGCCAGGGCGGACTTTTCCACGGGTTTCCTGCAGGTAGGCGCCTTCGAGGTGCTGGGCAACAATGGCTTCAAGACCGTAGAGGAAGCTGCCGAGGCTGCCAAGGCCTCCGGGGCTGATGCCGTGGTCATCTGCTCCACGGATGCCACTTATCCCGAAATCGTGCCGGCCCTGGCGCCCAAACTCCATGAGGTGCTGCCCCAGGCTACGGTATTCCTGGCAGGAGCGGCTCCCCAGGATATGCTGGAAACCTACAATCAGGCGGGCATTGATGAGTATATCCATGTCCGTGCCAACTGCTACCAGATCCTGCAGCTCCTGCAGAAGAAGAAAGGGATGATTGCATAATGGCTTACAACAATCCTGATTTCACTCAGATAAGCCTTAAAAGTGCTCCCCAGGGGGCGGCAGGGGACTGGAAGAAGCTCTTTGAGGCCCAGGCCGGGGCAGAGTTTGAGACCCTCACCCGCCGCACCATGGAGCACGTGCCTGTAAAGCCCCTCTATGGCCATGACGAGTATGATCATATGAACCATCTGGACTTTGCCAGCGGCATTCCTCCCTGCCTGCGGGGGCCGTACTCCACCATGTACGTCTTCCGTCCCTGGACGGTGCGTCAGTACGCGGGCTTTTCTACGGCAGAGGAATCAAATGCTTTCTACCGCAGGAATCTGGCAGCAGGCCAGAAGGGTCTTTCCATCGCCTTTGACCTGCCTACCCATCGCGGCTACGATGCGGATAATCCCCGTGTGGTAGGCGATGTGGGCAAGGCCGGCGTGTCCGTGTGCTCCATGCTGGATATGAACATCCTGTTCTCCGGCATACCCTTGGACCAGATGTCCGTGTCCATGACCATGAACGGGGCAGTGCTGCCCATCCTGGCTTTCTTCATCCAGTCCGGCGTAGAGCAGGGGGTGGACAAGAAAATCATGGCCGGCACCATCCAGAACGATATCCTGAAGGAATTCATGGTGCGCAACACCTACATCTACCCGCCTGAAATGTCCATGCGCATCATTGGCGATATCTTCGAGTACACCACCAAGTACATGCCGAAATTCAACAGCATCTCCATTTCCGGCTACCATATGCAGGAGGCAGGGGCACCGGCAGATATCGAGCTGGGCTACACTTTGGCAGATGGCCTGGAGTACATCCGCACAGGCATCAAGGCAGGCCTGCCCGTGGATGCCTTCGCCAAGCGCCTGTCCTTCTTCTGGGCCATCGGCAAGAACTACTTCATGGAAGTGGCCAAGATGCGGGCTGCCCGTGTGCTTTGGGCCAAGATTGTCAAGTCCTTCGGGGCAGAGGACCCCAAGTCCATGGCTCTCCGCACCCACAGCCAGACTTCCGGCTGGTCCCTCACGGCCCAGGATCCCTTCAACAATATTTCCCGCACCGCCATGGAGGCCATGGGGGCGGCTTTGGGCCATACCCAGTCCCTGCACACCAATGCGCTGGATGAGGCCATCGCCCTGCCTACGGATTTCTCCGCCCGCATTGCCCGCAATACCCAGCTCTACATCCAGGACGAGACCAGCGTCTGCAAGATCATCGATCCCTGGGGCGGCTCCTACTATGTGGAGGCCCTCACCAACGAGATCATCCGTCGGGCCTGGGCGCATATCCAGGAAGTGGAGGCGCTGGGCGGCATGGCCAAGGCCATTTCTACCGGCCTGCCCAAGATGCGCATCGAGGAAGCGGCAGCCCGCCGTCAGGCCCAGATCGACTCCGGCAACGAGACTATCGTGGGCCTCAACAAGTATCGTCTGGAAAAGGAAGACCCCCTGGAAATCCTGGCCATCGACAACACCGCTGTGCGCAATGCCCAGGTGGAGCGCCTGGAGAAATTGCGTCGTGAGCGCAATGAGGACGATGTGCGCCGGGCTCTGGAGGCCATCACCAAGGCCGCAGACAGCCGGGACAACGGCAACCTCCTGGAGTGCGCCGTGGAGGCAGCCCGGGTCAGGGCATCTCTGGGCGAGATTTCCGATGCGGTGGAGAAGGTCTCTGGACGCTACCAGGCTGTGATTCATACCATTTCCGGGGTCTATTCTTCTGAGTTCACGGATAAGACGGAGCTGGACAAGGCCCGCAGCATGGCAGATGAGTTTGAGAAGCTCACAGGCCGCCGTCCCCGCATTTTCGTGGCCAAGATGGGCCAGGACGGCCATGACCGCGGCCAGAAGGTCATCGCTTCTTCCTTTGCGGACATGGGCTGGGATGTAGATGTGGGGCCGCTGTTCCAGACTCCTGCCGAGACCGCCCAGGATGCCGTGGACAACGATGTGCACATGGTAGGCTTCAGCTCCCTGGCTGCAGGGCACAATACCCTTCTGCCCCAATTGGTGGAGGAGCTGAAGAAGCTGGGTCGCGAGGATATCATGGTGGCCATTGGCGGCGTCATTCCCGTACAGGATTATGATAATCTCTACGAGCATGGGGCTGTGGCGATTTTCGCCCCGGGCACCAATATCCCGGAGGCAGGGATCAAGCTGCTGACCCTGCTGATGGATCGTGTCAAAGAAGAACTGGCAGATGAGTGACCATGGAACAGAAATATACTACCAGCAAGCCCAGCTGGGTGCCTGAGGAGACGAATGACAAATTCGCCTGCTCTGTCATGAGCGGCATTGAGGGCATCAAGGACACTACCGTGGGCAATATCAACCCGGCTCTGGCCAGTGGGAAGCTGAAGCCCAGGCGGAAGATGATTCTGTCTGAGGATGACTATGTGGAAGGGGTGGCAAAGGGGGACCGCATGACCCTATCCCGGGCCATCACCCTTATCGAGAGCAACAGCCCCCGCCACTTCGCCAAGGCCCAGCGGGTGCTGCAGCGGCTCCTGCCCAGGACGGGCAAGGCCCTGCGCATAGGCATCACCGGCGTGCCGGGGGCGGGCAAGAGCACCATGATAGAAGCCTTCGGCAATATGCTCTGCGATGAGGGGCACAAAGTGGCAGTGCTGACGGTTGACCCCACCAGCTCCGTCACCAAGGGCTCCATACTGGGAGACAAGACCCGGATGGGGACCCTGTCAAGACGGCCTGAGGCCTTTATCCGTCCTTCTCCCGCAGGGGGGACCCTGGGAGGCGTGGCCCGCAAGAGCCGGGAGACCATGCTCATGTGCGAGGCGGCGGGCTACGATGTGATCATCATCGAGACTGTAGGCGTAGGCCAGTCGGAAACCACCGTGCGCTCCATGGTGGATTTCTTCCTGCTGGTGGTGCTCACAGGAGCAGGGGACGAGCTGCAGGGCATCAAGAAGGGCATCATGGAGCTGGCAGATGCCATCGTCATCAACAAAGCCGACGGTGACAATCTGGTGAAGGCCAAGGTGTCCAGGGGACAATACGAGCGCATGATCGAGTATATCCGCCCTGCCACCCCGGGCTGGCCCACCCATGCCTACCTGTGCTCCGCCTTGGAAAAGACGGGGCTGAAAGAACTGTGGGAGGTCATAGGCGCCTTTCAGAAGATGACCAAGGAAAGCGGCATCTGGCAGAAGCGCCGTGACGGGCAGCTGCTGGACTGGATGCACAGCATGATTGACGAGCACCTGCACAACCTTTTCTTTGAGGATGCAGTGGTGACAGGACGCATGCCCGAGATCCGGGAGGCGGTGCTGCAGGGGGTGGTCTCCCCCACCCAGGCGGTGGCAGAGCTCATCAACCTCTTTGATGTGAAGCGGGCCGCCATGCGGCAGGTGGATCTTTTTCACCCGGAAAAGGAGAAGTAGCATGTATACCAAGAAAATCTATTTTTCCGGGGGAGACTTCCACGAGCTGCAGGAGGTGTTCAGAAGCCTGCCGGGAGTGATGGATACTTGCACAGGCTATATCAACGGGGAGGGGGAGACGGACTTTGAGTCCGTTTCTTCCGGCAGCACCCGCGCCTATATGGGGGTGGAGGTAACCTTCAACCCCAAGAAAACAGATCTGTCCCAGCTGATGGATGTGCTTTTTGCCGTGGTGAATCCCTATGTGCCTGATGGTCAGGGCAAAGCCAGGGGGGAGCAGTACAGGGCAGGGGTGTTCTACACTTCCGGCGAAGACGAACCCCAGGTGCAGCTGCATCTGAATTTCATCGCCAATCGCGGCAAACCCTCGGCGGTGGCCGAAGGAGGGCTCACCCTCAACGACCCCAACAGCAATCCCAAGCTGGCTCGCCACTGCCATGTACTGGCGGAACCCTTGCGGAGTTTTCACGAAGCAGAGGCGGAGCACCAGCACTATCTGGAGTGCCATCTGGAAGAGGAAACTTTCATTGACTTTGCCAAGTTCCGTGACTGCCTGGGTTTCTGACATATAAACGAAAAAGGCTCCCGTTCGGGAGCCTTTTTCGTGGTGCGGGTTATGCCAGGAAACTCATCTCAGCTTGAAGCCTGCCACTGTCTGCTGCAGCTTGGTGGCCATGTCGGCCAGCTGGCGGCTGGCGGTGGAGACTTCCTCGATGGCGGCACCCTGCTCTTCCGTGGCGGCGGAGACGGTTTCAGTCTCCATGGCCAGGCGGCTGGAGGTGGAGTCGATGTTGATGACGGCTTCCACAATCTTGTCGCTGCCATCGTTGGCTTCGATGATGGCATTGTTGGTCTGGGCTACTTTTTCCTTCAGGGAGTTCACGTGACTGGCAATGGCACGGAAGGCGTTGCCTGCTTCGCTGACGGACTGGGCGCTCTTTTCTGTGATGTCCCGGCCTGCGTGCATGGCCTCCACGGCTTTGTCTGTCTGGTCTTGGATTTCCTTGATGAGCAGGCCGATTTTCTCAGCAGCTGCAGCGGACTGCTCGGCCAGCTTGCGCACCTCGTCAGCCACCACGGCAAAGCCACGGCCATGCTCTCCGGCCCTGGCAGCTTCGATGGCGGCGTTCAAGGCCAGCAGGTTGGTCTGCTCGGCTATGGCGGAAATGGTGTCCACTATCTGCCCTATTTCCTGTGACTGAGTCCCCAGGGACTGGATGATATTGGCGGAGTCATTGACCGAACTTTCCAGGCTTGCCATGTTGCTGACTGCGATTTCGATGGTTTTCACGCCTTCTGTAGCGGTGTCGTTGGTCAATTCCGAAGCCTTGGCCACGTTGTCAGAGTTGTCGGAGATAACCACTAGCAGCTGCTGCATATTGGCTATGGCAAAGCCTGCATTCTCCATGGCCTCTTTCTGCTCCCTGACGCGTTCCATGGCGGAGCTGGCGGCGGTGGCGATCTGGTTGGCTGCAGCGGCTGACTGCTCGGATGTGGCGTGGAGTTCTTCTGAAGAGGAAACCACAGAAAGAGCACTTTCTGAAGTGTTCTTGAGTGCGGCGGAGAGCTTGTCCATCATATTGTTGAAGGCGGCGTCCATCTGCCCCAGCTCATCGTCCGAGGTGATGGGGAGTTTCGGCATAGCCAGGTTGCCCTTGGCGATTTCCGTGGCGGTGTGGCTGATGGCGGTGATATGGGCGGCTATCCTGTTGGCCAGGGTGAAGGCTATGAAGGCCACTGGTGCCAGCAGCAGGAGGCTCAGACCAGCCGTGGTGAGTACCTGCTGATGGGCGGCTTCATTGGTCTCTGAGATAGTGTTCAGGGTGATGATGATGGAAATGATCAGCGGCACGGCACTGATGCCCACGAGCAACAGGGTGAGTTTTGTCTTGATTGATCTGAGTTCCATGGGGCACGCTCCTTTACTGTAGTGCAGAAGTCTGTATGACGGGTGATCGCCTTCTGAAGCCTGAATAGAAATATACCTATTTTTTCGTCTACGAGGGAGGATTTTCCTGCTGTGTGCGATAAAAAAAACACGCATCTTGTCACTTGCTTTTATTTTCCCCTTCACTATGGTATGATTAGCAAAGATAGTTGTTGATAGTGAGAGAGGGAGGAACCATTTTGAATATGCCTGCAAAAGAAATGATTCTGGTGCTGGATTTTGGTGGACAGTACAATCAGCTGATTGCCCGCCGGGTGCGTGAGGAGCATGTGTACTGCGAGGTGCATCCCCATACTCTGAGCCTGGAGAAGATCAGAGAGATGGCGCCGAAGGGCATCATCCTTACCGGCGGCCCCAACAGCGTTTACAAGGCTGAGTCTGCTACCTGCAGCAAGGAACTCTTTGCCATGGGCATTCCCGTGCTGGGCATCTGCTACGGCTCCCAGCTCATGTCCCACCTGCTGGGAGGCAGGGTGGAGACGGCTCCCACCAGCGAATACGGCAAGACTGAGGTGCAAGTGGACAAGTTTGCATCCAAGCTGTTCAAAGAAGTGGCTGGGAAGACTATCTGCTGGATGAGCCATACGGACTATATCGCTGCTGCTCCTGCAGGCTTCGAGGTCACGGCCCACACTCCTGTGTGCCCCGTGGCGGCCATGGAGAATGAAGCAGAGAAGCTCTACGCCGTCCAGTTCCATCCCGAGGTCATGCACACGGTGCAGGGCAAGACCATGCTGAAGAACTTCGTGTACGAGGTCTGCGGCTGCTCCGGCTCCTGGCAGATGGGCTCCTTCGTGCAGGAGACCATCGCCGAGCTGAAGGAGAAAATCGGCTCCGGCCGCGCTCTCTGCGCCCTGTCCGGTGGCGTGGATTCTTCTGTAGCAGCAGTGCTCATGTCCAAGGCCATCGGCAAGCAGCTCACCTGCGTTTTCGTTGACCACGGCCTGCTCAGAAAGGATGAAGGGGATCAGGTAGAGTCCGTCTTTGGTCCCAATGGTCCCTATGATGTGAACTTCATCCGGGTCAATGCCAAGGATCGTTTCTATGCAAGGCTCAAGGGTGTCACAGAGCCTGAGGAGAAGCGCAAGATCATCGGCGAGGAATTCATCCGGGTCTTCGAGGAAGAAGCCAAGAAAATCGGGGCTGTGGACTTCCTGGTGCAGGGCACCATTTACCCTGATGTCATCGAAAGCGGCCTGGGCAACTCCGCCACCATCAAGTCCCACCACAATGTAGGCGGCCTGCCGGACTTCGTGGACTTCAAGGAAATCGTGGAGCCTTTGCGCCTGCTCTTCAAGGACGAGGTGCGCACCGCAGGCCGTGAGCTGGGCATCCCCGAGTATCTGGTGAGCCGCCAGCCCTTCCCGGGGCCGGGGCTGGGCATCCGCATCATCGGCGATGTCACTGAGGAAAAGGTGAAGATTGTCCAGGAGGCAGATGCCATCTACCGTGAAGAGGTGGACAAGGCCGGCGTCAAGGGCCTGGGCCAGTATTTCGCTGCCCTCACCAACATGCGCTCCGTAGGTGTCATGGGTGATGGCCGTACCTACGACTACGCCATTGCCCTGCGGGCGGTGATGACCAGCGACTTCATGACAGCCGAAAGCGCCCAGATTCCTTGGGAAGTCCTCCAGAAGGTCACCAGCCGCATTGTCAACGAGGTCAAGGGGGTCAACCGCGTGCTCTACGACTGCACCGGCAAGCCGCCTGCTACCATCGAGTTCGAATGACAGCATAGCTTTGAAGCTCCGGCTTGCTTTGGCAGGCCGGGGCTTTTTCTTGCTAGATATTGCTTGCGGTATGTTTATGATTTATTTCATACAGTTTTCAGTTTCCTCCTTTTCATACCATATAAATTGTAGTATACTCATGGAGTTAATTTATTGTGCGCTCTTCAGGGCACAGTATATATCCGTTATGGACAGACACGCTGGCAAGTTCGGGCATGTCTGCTTTTTAATTTTTAGGTATTATCTTAGGGGGTAGGCATGGAACTTATCTTTATTGCCCTGGGGCTGTATGCTCTGGGGACATGCTCTTTGCTTTTGCCTGCGAGAGGGGAGCTTCTGGCCCATAGGGCGGGGACTTTTCTGGCGGCGGGGGCGAGTTTTCTGGTGTTTTTGGCGGCGGTGGATTATCTGCTGGGCTGGGGGCGGTTCTCCCTGCCCCAGGCAGGGCTGATTCCCTTCGCTTCCCTGGGGCAGTTCAGTCTGGCGGCTGACCTCTGGAGCGGGTTCTTTTTGGCTCTGACAGGTCTTTCCGGCACGGCGGTGAGCATTTACGCCCTGGGCTATGCTGCCCATTACCAGGGGCAGCGGCTGAGCCTTTTGACTGGCCTTTGGAATCTCTTTATCCTCTCCATGGTGCTGGTGCTCATCGCCGGGGACGGCTTTACCTTTTTGGTGGCCTGGGAAGTGATGGCTCTAGCTTCATTCATGCTAGTGTACCATGAGAATGAGAAGAAGGCCACCGTGCAGGCGGCCTACCAGTACATGGTCATGACCCATCTGGGCACGGCGGCTATCATGGCTTCCTTCTATCTGCTGGGCAGCGCTTCCGAGAGCCTTGTCTTTGCCGACTTGGCCAAGAATGGCCTGACGGAAAACCTGCGCCATGTGGCTTTTGCTTTTGCTTTCATCGGCTTTGCCCTGAAGTCAGGCCTCATGCCCCTGCATGTGTGGCTGCCTAACGCCCATCCGGCGGCTCCCAGCCATGTGTCCGCCCTTATGAGTGGTGTCATGCTGAAGGTGGCTGTTTACGGCTTTGGCCGCTTTGTCTTCCAGTTCCTGGGGGCGGAGGTCTTTGCCTATGGCCTTGTTGTCATGCTGGTGGGGCTTGTTTCTGCTTTCCTGGGGGTGCTCTACGCCACCATGGAAAAGGATATCAAGCGGATACTGGCTTATTCTTCTGTGGAGAACATGGGCATCATCTTCACCGCCTTCGGGGCGGGCATGCTGCTCTTTTCTCTGGGGCAGACCATGCTTTCCCTGGTGGCCTTCGGGGCGGTGCTGGTGCATTCCTTTAGCCACAGCATCATGAAAAGCTTGATGTTTATGAGCGCCGGGGCGGTCATGCATGCCACGGGCACCAAGAATATCGAGCAGCTGGGGGCGCTCCTGAAGAAGATGCCCTGGACGGGAGCCTTTACGCTGGTGGGCTGCATGGCCCTTTCCTCTTTGCCCTTTACCAGCGGCATTTTAGGGGAGTGGCTGACCCTCCAGTCCCTCATGTCCCTGGCAGACAGTGCGGGCACTCAGGGGCTGCGGCTGCTTGTACTGGTAGGCTTTATCTTGATGGGGCTTACCGGGGCTTTGGCTCTGGGATGCTTTGTGCGCTATTTTGGCGTGGCTTTCCTGGGCCGCCGCAGAAGCGGCGCAGTGCTGAATGCCCATGAGGCCACCTGCTCCATGAAAATCGGCATGGGCCTTGAGGCTGCTTTCATTGTTTTCCTGGGACTTTTCCCGGGGGAACTGGTTTCTGCTGCCATGCATGCGCTGGGAACTGACTTCGGCAGCCTGCGGGGCAGTGTCTGGGGTGTTTTCTGGCTGCGGAGCATGACGGATGTGGCAGTCTACAGCCCGGCGCTGCTGCTTGTCCTGGCGGTGGTGCTGCTGGCTGTCCTGGCTTTGCCCCTCATGGGGTCGAAGGTCTTTGCGCAGCGGGACATCACCTGGAACTGCGGCACTCTGCCCACCCGCCGTCAGCAGTATACGGCCACGGGGCTTTCCAAGCCCCTGCGCCGGGCCTTCACCTCTATCCTGCGTCCCCGCAGGGAGAGGATTTTCCTCACCAAGGAACACGCTTATTTCGGCAGGAGGCTGGAATACCGCCTGAGCCTGCCGGAGCATTTCGAGCGGCTGCTCTATCAGCCGGCCGAGCACCTGCTGGTGCGCCTGGCTGATGGCCTGCGGGTGGTGCAGCAGGGCAGCGTGCGCCTTTATATCGGTTATACTATGCT
This sequence comes from Pseudoselenomonas ruminantium, assembly GCA_902780915.1. Classification (GTDB taxonomy): domain Bacteria; phylum Bacillota; class Negativicutes; order Selenomonadales; family Selenomonadaceae; genus Selenomonas_B; species Selenomonas_B ruminantium_B. The sequence continues at coordinate 115,764 of CACZHK010000002.1, forward strand.
GGCCATGGTGCTGGTACTCATCTGGGGGTGGGCTAAGTGATGAATGAAATAGGATTCCTGCTGGGAGTGAAATTATTGCAGATCCTGCCCCTGCTTTTGCTGGCGCCGCTGGTGGCCGGTATCATCAACAAGGTGAAGGCTATACTGCAGAAGCGGCAGGGGGCCAGCATCTTCCAGGAGTATTTTGACCTATATAAATGGTGGCGGCGTGAGACGATACTCACTCCCTATACCAGCTATATCTTTATCCTGGCTCCTGTGCTTTACCTCCTGACCAGCCTGATGGGGGCGGCTATGGTGGGATACCTTGACGGCAGCTTTGCCATGGGGGATGCCTTCATCTTCGTCTGCATCCTGGCCCTGGGACGCTTCTTCATGACCCTGGGCTCCATGGACTCTGCCACGGCCTTTGGGGGCATGGGCAGTTCCCGTGAGATTTACATTTCCGTGCTGGTGGAGCCGGCAGTGATGCTGGCGGTGCTCTTGAACGCTTCCCGCTACGGCTCTACCACTCTTTCCCGCATGGCTATCGACTATGGGGATATCTACTTCACCCTGCCTACGGTGCTGGCCTGTGTGGCTTTCTTCCTGATCATGCTGGCTGAGAACTGCCGCCTGCCGGTGGATAACCCGGACACTCATCTGGAGCTGACCATGATTCACGAGTGCATGACGCTGGAGTATTCCGGGCGTCTCCTCAGCTACATCCATCTGGGCAGCATGGTTCGCCTGGTGGTGTTCCTGGTGCTGTGGGGGAATCTCTACCTGCCGCTGGCGATACCTCTGGCAGTGAAGGTGCTCTTAGGGGCCTTGCTTATCGGCCTGATTGAGACCCTGGTGAACAAGATGCGCCTGTTCAAGGTGCGGATTTATCTGTCTGCCGCCGTGGTGCTCTTGATGGTGGCCTTTATGGCGGAAGCGTGGTAAGGAGGAAGGAGAAATGATGAACGAGTTAGTTATTTTCCTGATCCTTGCGGTGCTGCTGCAGACGAGGATCATGGATCTGCGGCGCTCGGTGTACTGCCTGGCTTTCCAGTCCGGCCTTTTGGCCTGTGCCTGTCTGATCGTGGGGCTGGTGCATGGAGGCGTGCATCTGGTGCCGGCGCTGTTGACCCTGCTGATCAAAGTTGTCTTTATTCCCGGGGCTATCTTGAGATTGATTGGCAAGCTTACGGATGAAAGGGAAATAGTTTCTGATATCAATGTAAATTATTCCACTTTGGCAGCTGCTTTCTTTTTAGTGGTAGGTTATGTGCTGATAGATGGAATAGGGGCGGCTCCTGCCAGCCGTGATGTCATTGCTGCTTCCATCTTCATGATTCTCACGGGACTTTCCCTGATGGTCATGAGGAAGCGGGCTATCATGCAGATGTGCGGCCTTATCACCATGGAAAACGGCATTTACCTGCTGGGCCTGTTCGTCACCGAGGGGCTGCCCTTGATCGTGGAACTGGGCGTGTTCCTGGATGTGCTGATTGCCGTGGTGGTGCTGGTGATACTTACGAGCCGCATGAGCCTGTCCTTCATGACTACGGACACCACTGTGATGAAGAAATTGAAAGGCTAAAGGAAAGGGGATATGATGGAATCTATGTTTTCGATACAGGAGCTTCTGGATTTCGTGCTCCTTCTGCCCCTGGCTTTCAGCCTGCTGGCAGCTTCCGGTTTTTTCAAGGGGGGCATCCTGCACTGGGCTGACCGCCTGACGGCCACATTGGTGGCTCTGGCAGTGTGGCAGGTTGTGGTGCTGTTCCCTGTGGACAGCGCTATCCATGATGGCTTTATTTATCTGGATGCCCTGAGCCTTTGGATGCTCCTGATACTGTCCCTGCTTTATGTGGCCTTTTCCTGGACCAGCAAGGCCTATCTGGAGCGTGATACCAATATCCGCTATGGGTATCTGCGCCGCTTTTCCCATCTGGAGGGGCGCTTCTACGCCCTTTCCCACCTGTTCGTGTGGACTATGATGCTGGTGGTGCTGGTGGACAACATGGGGCTCATGTGGGTAGCCATCGAAGCCACCACCCTGATTTCCGCCCTGCTGGTGGCTTTCAAGTTCACCCGCACCTCTTTGGAGGCGGCCTGGAAATACGTCATGGTCTGCACCGTGGGCATCTGCCTGGCGCTTTTGGGCACCATCCTCCTTTACGATGCCCAGCTGCAGGCCCTTGGCTCCGAGCTGGCTTTGGACTTTGCCCATCTGGCCGAGCATGGCAAAGACTTGCCTGAGGGCCTTGCCAAGATTGCCTTCGCCTTCCTCTTTGTGGGCTATGGCACGAAGATTGGCCTGGCGCCCATGCATGCCTGGTTGCCGGATGCCCATTCCGAGGCACCGGCTCTCACCAGCGGCCTGCTCTCCGGGGCACTTTGCATCTGCGCCCTCTATGTGTTGCTGCGGGCTGTGATCATCCTGCTGCCCGCCGTGGGGGTGGACTTCATGCAGAGCCTGTTCCTGTTCTTCGGCCTGTTCACCATTGCCCTGGCGGTGCCCTTCGTGGTGGTGCAGAGAGATATCAAGCGCATGCTGGCCTATTCCTCCATGGAGAACTTCGGCCTCATGGCTGCGGGCTTCGGCCTGTTCCTGCCCTTGGCTGCCAAGGCAGCCCTGCTGCATATGCTGAATCATGCCCTTATCAAGTACGCCCTTTTCTATCTGGCAGGTACTATCATGGAAACCTATGCTACGAAGAATATGATGCGCATCCACGGCATGATTTCCCAGGCGCCACGCACGGCCTTCTTCTTCCTGCTGGCTATCGTTGGTATCTTGGGCATGCCGCCCATGGGCATTTTCTTCAGCAAGTTCTACCTGCTGCAGGGCTTCTTTATGGGAGGCTCACCGGCGCTGGGAGTGCTGGCCCTGGCCCTGCTGGCGGGCATGCTCATCGGTATTCTCTACCATGCCCTGCGCATGGTGGGAGGAAAGCCCCACCGCAAGGCGGCAGGGGAGCTTTTGGGCCGTCTGGACACGGCGGTGGTGGCCCTGCTGCTGACTGTCAGCGGTGTATGCGGCGCCCTGCTGCCGGAGCTGGGAAAATTTGACCAGCTCCTCAGCGAGGCGGCCAGGATTGTCATGAAAGGAGTGGCATGATGGAACTTCATATCAAGGAAATCTCTGTCGGTGAGCTCCTTTCAGAGGCCAAGGCCTATAGCGAGGGGGGCAGACACCCGCTGACGGCCATGTTCGGCAGGGATGAAAGAAGTGCCGGGGGCGGTTTTGCCGTCTATGCGGTATTTGAATTCCCCGAGAGCAGGGAGCTGCGCGGCCTGAAGGCTGCGGTGGGGGAGAGCATGAGCTTTCCCAGCCTCAGCCACCTTATCCCCGCTGCTTCCTGGTTTGAGCGGGAGATACAGGATATGTTCGGCCTGAAGGCGGAAAATCACCCTGACCCGCGCCCCCTGGTACTGCACGAGAATTTTCCCCAGGGCGTTCATCCCCTGCGGAAGGATGCGCCCAAGGAAATAGAGTTTATCGAGGGTAAGCACACCCATATGCACACGGTAAGCGGCGAGGGTACCTTCCAGGTGCCGGTAGGTCCCATCCATGCAGGCATCATCGAGCCGGGGCACTTCCGCTTCAGCCAGGCGGGAGAGAGTATGCTGCAGCTGGATGCCAAGCTGTTCTACACCCACCGGGGCTTGGAAAAGACCATGGAGGGCAAGACTGCCCTGGAAGTCTTGCCCATAGTTGAGCGTATCTGCGGTGCCTGCACGGCAGCCAATACCTGGAGTTACTGCCAGGCGGTGGAGACGGCTGCGGGTACGGCTGTGCCCCGCCGGGCAGAAATCCTTCGCACCTTGGTGCTGGAAATTGAGCGCATTACCAATCATGTAGGTGATCTGGGCAATATCCCCGCCGGGGTGGGCTTCTCCTTTGCGGTGAGCATCGGCACCCGGGCCAAGGAAATGATGATGCGCCTGCAGGACAGCCTGACGGGGAACCGCTTCCTCAGGGGCTTCTTCGTCCCCGGCGGCACAGCCAGGGATTTCACTGCCGAGGATTGTGCCCGGGCAGCCGAGGTGCTGCGGGAAGTGGAGAAGAATGTCCTGGACCTCGCGCGCATCTTCGCCCAGCAGGATGGCTTCCAGGACCGTGTCCGCACCACGGGCATCGTGAGGAACAAGACCGCCAGAGATCTGGCCATGGTTGGCGTAGGCGCCAGGGCCAGCGGCTATGCCCATGACAGCCGGGCAGATTTTGGCTATGGCGTATATCCAGAGCTGGCGCTGAAGGTGGTTACGGAAAACAGCGGCGATGTGGCGGCCAGGATCCTGGTGCGCATCGGTGAGCTGAAGGAATCCTTCCGCCTGGCCTTTGCTCTGATGGAAATGCTGGGCAGGGAGCAGGGGGGGCATCGCACAGAGCTTGGCACTCCCCAAGGGGAGGCCGCAGGCCTCAGCGAATCCGCCCGGGGCAGCAGCTTCTGCTATGTGGCCTTTGATAACGAGGGGCGCCTTGACCGCATCTTCGTGCGCAGCGCCTCCTATGCCAACTGGCCGGCGCTGCCCATTGCCGTGCAGGGGGATATCATTCCGGATTTCCCTTTGATTAACAAGAGCTTCGAGCTTTGCTACGCTTGTCTGGACAGGTAGGAGGAAAATATGCTGAAATTATTAGAACGCCTTCTGAAGGACAAGGTGGCTACGGAGGCCATCACCTTCAAGGAGGGGGAGGCCATGCCCTACCTGCCGGACGGCACGGTGGTGACGGCGGATATCATCAAAAGCCGCCTGGGCCGCTCCCTGCATGTGCGCCATCTGGACGCAGGCTCCTGCAACGCCTGTGACTTCGAGATGGGAGCGCTGTCCAATCCCTATTACGACCTGCACCGCTATGGCATCCACTTCGATGCCAGTCCCCGCCATGCAGATCTCTTGATGGTCACCGGCGTGGTCACCAGGAATCTGGCTGAGGCCCTGAAGCGCTCCTATGAAGCCATGCCGGAGCCAAGACTGGTCATGGCCTGCGGCGACTGCGCCATAAACGGAGGCGTCTACGGCGAAAGCTACGCCATCGTAGGCCCGGCAGAGAAGGTAGTTCCCGTGGATATCTACGTCCCCGGCTGCCCACCCAGGCCCAATGTGATGATGGCAGGCCTCATTGCGGCAGCGGATATGCTGGCAGAGAGACTGTAAAATAGAAAAGCCCGGCCTTTTGAGCCGGGCTGCCTGTGGGTTCGTTACTCCCTCAGGCGGGGATACTAGTCGCGGGAATTTTGTCGCTCGTCAAGCCACTTGCAAATGTAGTGTGCTACAATGCTTGCAGCTATCGAGAGCAGTAGGTTAAGTAGGATTAACACGAACTCCACCTCCTTTCGGCGGCGGTCCCGCAACGGAATATATTCTAGCAGAATGTTGCCTTTCTGACAAATAAATGCTATAATTCAAATATGCAAGAGGTTAAGTAGGATATTGCATGGACAAGGCCTCCCGGAGTCGTTAACCGGGGGGTCGTTTTCGTGTGTGCGGCTGATATAAGCCTGAAAACACATAGAAATATGAAAAGGGGCTGTTGCGTAACACTACGTGCAACAGCCCCTTGCTTGATCTATGGTTGTTTTTACTCTTTAATCCTGAATAGCCGTTTCCAGCGCGATCTTCATCATATCGGTGAAGGTGGTCTGGCGTTCCTCGGCGCTGCAGGCCTCGCCGGTGAGCAGATGGTCGCTGACGGTGAAGATAGCCAGGGCCTGGACGTGGAACTGGGCGGCGATGGTGTAGAGGGCGGCGGACTCCATCTCCACGGCCAGGATGCCGTACTTGCGGAGGCGCTCGCTGTCCACATCCTCATCGTAGAAGCGGTCAGCGGAGAAGATATTGCCTACCTTGGTGGGCATGTTCAGTTTCTCAGCATTTTCCACAGCCTTGCGGAGCAGGTCGAAGTCTGCGATAGGAGCATAGTTGATGGCAGAGCCGAAGATGCTCTTCATCATGCCGGAATCCGTGGTGGCTGCCTGGGCAATGAGCACGTCGCGGAGTTTTACATCCTTGTGCATGCCGCCGCAGGTGCCCACGCGGATGAGCTTGTTGCAGCCGAACTCCTTGATGAGCTCATGGACATAGATAGAGATGGAAGGCATGCCCATGCCGGTGCCCTGAACGGAAACAGGAACCCCCTTGTAGGTGCCGGTGTAGCCCAATATGCCGCGCACATGGGTGTATTCTTTGGCACCCTCTAGGAAATTCTCGGCAATGAATTTGGCCCGCAGGGGGTCACCCGGCAGGAGGATGCGCTCAGCAATCTGGCCTTTTTCGGCGCCAATATGTGGTGTACTCATGATGAAGCCTCTCTTTCTGCATGTCTGCATATGGAAAATTTCTTCAAACTGACATTTATATTATAGGCAAAAAATGGTAAAATAGAAAGGGCAAATGTCCGATTTTTGAAGTATTTTACTTGCTGATATATTTAGAAAATTTATCACAGGAAGGGCTAAAGGGGATTGAGTCTATGGATATGAAACAGCAGACACGCAATTCTGTGCTGACGGCAATGGTCTGTGTGGCCTTGTCTTCAGGCACGGCCTGGGCGGCTGTGCCAGAGGTGCAGGTGCCTGCCGTCCAGCAGAACGCAGGAGAGAGCGCCACCAGTCTGGCGGAAGCTTCCGTGGCAGATGTGGTGGCCAAGGAGAAGGCGAAGCAGAAAGCAGCGAAAGATTTTTCTTATGCGGAAACAAGCAAGGCAGAAGCACAGGCACCGAAGCAGCAGGCGAGTGTCCCGGCGGAAGATCCTTCCGTCATGTCTGCCAAACTGCACAGCATGCCTCTCTACTGGTCTGCCTTGAAGCCCAGGGAGGAGCAGGTCAAGAAGGCTCAACCCATCATCATCACGGCAGATGATATAGAGGCCAAGCGCAAGGAGGAAAAGAGGGCGGCAGCCGTTCAGTCTGCCAAACCTGCCAGCAGCGCACCTGTCCAGGCACAGCAGCCTGCAAAGCCTGCCAATAGTGCGCCCGCCCAGGCAATGCAGCCTGCAAAGCCTGCCAATAGTGTGCCCGCCCAGGCAATGCAGCCCGCAAGGCCCGTCAATAGTGCGCCCGCCCAGGCAATGCAGCCTGCAAGGCCCGCCAATAGTGCGCCCGTCCAGGCACAGCAGCCTGCAATGCCTCCGGCCCAGCCCGTGGCTCCGGCAGTGAAGCCGCAGGCTGCTGTCCAGCCCGTAAAGCCTCAGCCGGTGCCGGAGTATAAGCCGCAGCCGGTGGCGCCGCCTGCTCCCAGGCAGGAATCTGCTCCTGTGGCTCAGCCACCCCGTCAGATGGTGAAGATTCACCCGGAGGGGCTTTATGCCTCTCGCCGGCAGAGGCCGCAGGCGGAAGCTCCTGCTGTCCAACCGCCTGCGCACCAGGATGAGAGAGTGGCCAGGCCTTTGCCGCCTGCCCAGCCGGTGCAGCAGCCGTTGCCCAAGCAGGTTCAAGTGGAGCGCCCTCCCGAGTACGAGGGAATTTCCGATGAGGTGGTGCGTCATATCATGGCGGGCGAGTACGCCATGCGCTATCAGCTCTCCCAGGATGCATCGGAGCCGGGAGTCTATCGTCTCACCAAGATTCTCAATCAGAATACCGGCCTCACCCATCTGCAGAAAATCGAGTATCTCATGGGCTTCGGCCGCGCCATCAACCGCAGCAATCTGTCTGAGTATCGGAAGAAGGCTTTGATAGATGCTGTGCTGCAGGCTTACGATGGGAAATGAGGAACTGCATATAGGCTTGCATAGAATGAAAAGGCCCGCCGATTGGCGGGCCTTTTGGGTCTGAAATTTTAGCAAGCACAAGCCATTTCTTGTGCAGTGTGCAATGCCAAATACCTTTTTGTAAGGTATCTTTATTCGGTCACAGGCTCCATCTCCAAGGGCTGTCCCTCTACGCACTGATCGTCCTTGCGCAGGATGAAGAAGGCGTAGAGGCTGGCCACGCAGACGATGCCGGAAATCACCAGGAAGGTCTGCTGGTAGCCAATCTGGTCATGGAGGGCACCGAGGGGGGCGGAGAAGATGATCTGTCCCACCTGGGCGGCGATTTGGAAGCCTACCATGTAGAGAGTGGCGGAGATGCGGGTGTCAAAATGCAGGGTGAAGTAGCGGAAGATAGCCAAGATGAAGAGGGCGGTCTCGGGAGCGTGGAGCAGCTTGATGATGCCAACGCCCAGAGGGCTGGAGGCCAGGCCGCAGCCGCCGATGCGCACTACCATGATGGCGCAGCTCAGGAGGATGGCCTTGCGCACGCCAATCTTTCTCATGAAGACAGGCACCAGGCCCATCATGAGGAATTCCAGGAACACTTCGATGGAGTTCAGCACGCCATAGGCCTGCTGGCCCTGCTCGGGAGTATCGAAGAAGCGGGTGAAGAACTCGGGGAACATCTGCTGGTCAAAGACCGTGTAGAAGGTCCAGCTCATGATCACAAAACCGATGATTTTCCACACGTCACCGATCTTGAACACGCCCAGGATATCCTTCATGGAAGGAGTCTTGCTGTCTTTCTGGCTTTCTTCCTTGTCCTCGTAGCGGGCAAGGTTCGCTTCGTCCTTTTCGGGCTTCATGAAGAGCAGGAGGGCCAGCAGCACGGCAGAGACGGCAGAGCCGGTCCAGAAAACCAGGTAGGGGCTGATGGTGAAGAGGAAACCTGCGGCCAAGGCGGAGATGGCATAGCCGAAGGAACCCCAGGCCCTGGCCTGTCCGAATTCAAAGTGGAAGCGGCGGCTCATGCGCTCAGTCACGGCCTCAAAGACAGGGCAGGCAGCCAGATAGGAGACAGCCAGGTAGATGGCGCCCACCACGGCGCCTACATAGAAGTTGGCTTCCAGCATGGGCACATAGACCCAGGTGAAGAAGGGAGCCAGGAACACCTGGCAGGTGATCAGGGCAATGAGGAGAGTCCTCTTCATGCCCAGCTTGTCCTGGATAGAGCCGTAGACGAACATCAGCATGAGGGCTGCGGCAGAGCCAAAGGAGAAGATGGTGCCCACCTGGGCACCGGAAAAGCCCTGCTTGGTGGTGAGCCAGATCTGGAAGAAGGACCACCAGATGCCCCAGCCTGCGAAGAACATCAGCATCTGCAAGGAACCCATGCGGTAGAACGGGTTGCCAAAGGCTTGCAATAATTTCATGATCAAATCCCCCTAATTCATGAATGCAAAATCAATATTGATTGGTTTCCTTTTCCAAAGCGTAGACGCGGGCTGTCTCCGCTGCCTTTTCCCTGAGGGAAAGTTCCAGCGGTTCCTGCCAGTAGATGCGCTCGGTGAAGGTGAGTTCGCCTTCATTGACAAAGATTTCTGCGGAGCTCTTGTCCACGAAAATATGCAGCTTCAGATTCTCGAAGGGCAGGAGCCGGGCAGCTCTGGAGCCATCTTTGGTGGTGCGCTGCACGATGATGCGCCCACCCTTGGCATCCAGGGATATTTCCAGCTGCTGGGTGCCGCCCGTGATTCGCAGCAGGCTGCCGCTGAAGTCTCCTGCCTCCCGGAACTCCAGTTCCAGCTCGGAGGTGGCTGGGATGGGCAGGCGGCTGCCTGGGGCCAGGCTTCCTTCCAGCAGGGTCCTGGTGCGCATGGAGGCTGTTTCCCTGGCGGGCTGCTGATAGAGCCTGCCTTTTTCCACTCTTAATTCCCTGGGGAGGGTCAGGGCTCCTGCCCAGCCATCTTCTTTTTCCTGCATGGGGGAGTCCCAGGCGTTCATCCAGGCGGTCATGAGCCTCCTGCCATCCGGGGCCAGCATGGTCTGGGTGGCGTAGAAGTCATGCCCACGGTCGATTTCCGTGAAATTCTTCCGCACCAGATGCTCATGCTCGTCCCGGCTGCCCAAGAGGTAGCCCGTCTGGTTGAGATTGCGGAAACGGTCTCCCTGGGGTTCCAGTCCCTGGGGGGACATGAGCAGGATATCCCTGCCGTCCAGGCGGAAGAAGTCCGGGCATTCCCACATATAGCCCTCATCCTCGAGGGTAGCGGCCTTGTCCAGCACCGAAACGGGCTGCCACTGCTTCAAGTCCGTTGATTCATAGAGCAGGGCCCGGCCCAGCTCATCGCTGCCCTGGCTGCCCAGCACCATGTAGAAGGTGTCGCCTTCCTGCCAGACCTTGGGGTCGCGGAAGTGCTTGGTGTTGCCCTCCGGGGCACGGAGCACGGGGTTGCCTTCATATTTGTGGAAGGTGATGCCATCCTCAGACCAGGCGATATTCTGATCCTGGTAGAATTCTTCGCTGTCCTTGGGGTTCGTGACATGGTGGCCGGTGTAGATGAGCCAGAGCTTGTCATCATAGACCACGGCGCTGCCGGAGAAGCAGCCGTCCTCATGCTCGTCAGGAGCAAGAGCCACAGGCAGTGTCTCCCAGTGTACCAGATCCTTGCTGCGAGCATGTCCCCAGTGCATGGGCCCCCATTCTGCTGCGTAGGGGTAATACTGGTAGAACATGTGGTAATAGCCCTTGAACCAGGAAAAACCATTGGGGTCGTTCATCCAGCCCCCTTTGGTCATCAGGTGGTACCCCAGCCGGTAGCGTTGGTTGGTTACTTTCATCGTTTCTTGCATTTTCCATCCCTCACATTGTGTCGAATCGGTTCGACAAAAGCTTTTAGAGAATCGAACCAATATCAAATCGGTTCGATATGTTTATAATAGTGGAACAATGGGAGTTTGTCAATATCTTTTCGGAAAAAAATATAGAAAATAGTGGGGAAGTAATAAAAGGGCATGAAAAAAGCCCCCTCAGAGGAGGCTCTCAATATGTCCTTCAGCAGGTTTTTCCTTCCAAAATACTTGGGGGCAGCACCCAGGGGCTGTCGTCCTGTTCTTCATTGACCATGCTGATGATTTTCTTCACGGCCAGCTGCGCCAATTCCTCTATGGGCTGGCGTATGGCAGTGATGGGCTGCAGGCCCATGCGGGTGGCGGCAGTGCCGTCGTAGGCCAGGAGCTTCAAATCCTTTGGCACTCTGCGTCCCATTTCTGCAGCCACATTCAGGCAGGCAGAGACGGATAGATCTGCTCCCAGGATGCCATCAGCCTCAGGGTATTTCTGGAAAAGTTCCCTGGCAGAGGCCATGAAGTCCCGGTAGCTGAAAGCGTTCCACGGCATTTCCAGCATTTCTACCTGCACGCCGTGGTGGCGCAGCCTGTCTGCTGCCACCCAATGGTATTCATTGGCGGGGGTGCTGACTCCTTGATAGCCCACGATTTCCACTACCTGCCTGCAGCCATGGCTGAGGAGGATTTTGGCTGCCAGCTGGCCCCCCTGATGGTGGTCGCAGTGGACGATGGGGATGTTGTCGTTGAGGTAGCGGTCAAAGGCCACGATGGGCTGCTTCAGATCATCATAGAGAGCCACGTCCAGGGAGTGGGCGCCCATGATGATGCCGTCCATGGTGCGGCGGCGCAGCATTTCCACGAAGGTGCGCTCGGAATTTTCTTTGTGCTGGGTGCAGCAGAGCATCATCTTGTAATTCTGCTCATAGAGGGCGGCCTCCAGGGCCTCCACCACCTCCCCGAAGAAGGGATGGGAGAGGGAGGGCATGATGACTCCGATGGTGTTGGTGCGGCTGAGGGAGAGGTTCCGGGCCACTTCGCTGGGCACATAGTTGAGCTTCTTCATGGCGGCTTCAACCTTGGCCCGGGTGGCCTCAGACACATAGCCCTTCTTGTTCATGACCAGGGAAACAGTGCTGGCTGCTACTCCTGCTTCTTTTGCAACGTCCTTGATTCTTGCCATTATCCGCAAAGCCTTTCTTGTTACTGTTTGATGACGGCGAGCCACCGCCCGGAGGGAGGGCTTATGGCAACGAAAAAGCCGCAAGCAGAGCTTGCGGCTATATTCTCAATGGCAGGGGTAGCTGGACTCGAACCAACGCATGCGGGATTCAGAATCCCGTGCCTTACCAACTTGGCGATACCCCTATGTCTTATCGACAGTTAAAAATTATACAGGAGAAGGGAGGTTATGTCAATAGTGCAGAAAATTTTTTTTCATGTTACAATGTTGCACTGTATCATAGGAAATATTCGCGCCAGTTACACATCAGGAGGCCTGTCATGTTTGCAGTCATAGTCAATACCTTAGCTATCATCCTGGGCACTACCGTGGGCCTCCTTTTGAGGCGGGGCATCCCCAGGCATATCTCCGAGGCCATCATGAAGGCCCTGGGGCTTTGTACCGTAATCATCGGTATTCAGGGGGCGGTGGCAGAAGAGAGGATTCTTCTCATGATCGTGGCCTGCGTGCTGGGGGTGCTCATAGGTGAATGGCTGGACTGGGAAGGCCATGTGAACCGCTTTACGGAGCGGATTACCTCCCGCTTTGCAGGCCAGGGAGAGGGGGCTAAGATGGCCAATGCCTTTGTGACCTCCTGCCTCATTATGAATGTGGGAGCCATGGTGATAGTTGGTTCTCTCAATGCCGGCCTTTCGGCTGATTACACCCTGCTCTATACCAAGTCCCTGCTGGACCTTGTTTCCGGCACCATCATGGGGGCGGCCATGGGAGTGGGGGTCATGGGCTCGGCAATCTTCACCTTGCTCTTTCAAGGCGGTATTGTGCTCTTTGCGGAGAGCCTGGCGCCCTTTATTTCCACGGAACTTATCAAGGAAGTTGCCTGCACAGGCAGCCTCCTCATCCTTGCTATCGGACTGAATATGCTGGAACTGACCAGGCTGAAGGTGATAAATTATCTGCCGGCGCTGGTGGTGGTGCCTTTGCTGATGTGGATAATGGGAATTTGAGATAGCTGCACATATTTATTTATCTATGCTTCCTCGATGTCGGGGAAGCATTTTTTACAAATGTCTTGCAGGGGGGACAGATACCTTATACTGAAGGTACAAATTGGGATAGCTGTGTGAACCTGAAAGTAATATATAGCTTACAAAAAATGAGAAAAATTTAGAAAAATTGTCTTGTGGGGGGGGACTTCTGTTTTATAATTAAAGTAGGAAATGGGGTTATTTTGCTTTTTCGCCGGAAAGGGCGGAAGACTGGTGAGCCGAGGGACTTTGAGATGAAGCATTTGACTATGAAGAAGACGTTGTTGTTTTTCCTGCTGTTGGCTGGTTCCTGCCCGGTTCTGGCGGCTCCTGCAGATATGGAGCGCAATTCTGCTGAAGAGACATTGAACAGGGAACAGGAAGCGCTGCGGGAGGAAGCAGCCAGAAAGGCTGAGAGCCTGCAGATGAAAAATATGGTGGTGCCTGTGAGTGCAGTGGAAATCCGCGGGGTGCAGAAACTCGGGGAGCGCGATGTGCGCCGTATCCTGCCGGAGCTTTTCCGGGGGCAGGTGCGCATACATACTCTGTCCCAGCAGCTGCAGATGGCCAATGAATCCGGTGCAGCCAGCTTCCACGCGGACTTCCATGAGGGCAATGAACCGGGCAATCTGGCAGTGACCCTCACGGTGAAGGAAGAAAAATCCCAGCATGGCATTATTTCCGTCAGCAATACGGGCAGCGAGTACACCGGGGATTGGCGTACCACTGCAAGTTATATCAACAGTAACCTTTCCGGCTCCCTGGACAGCCTGGGGGTGGCCTGGGTGACTTCCCCGGACCAGATGGAGGATGTGCAGCAGGGGGCAGTGAGCTACCGCCGCTTCCAGCCCAAGACCATGAGCAGTTGGAGCCTTGGTGGCAGCTATTCCCGGGTGGATCTGGGCAATATTTCACCGGCTGAACTGCAAGGGATACTGGATTACACAGCCAAAGGCGAGAGCATGAGTGCAGGCCTGCACTATCAGCAATACAAGCTCTACACCTCGGCAGTGCGGGAGAACTGGGATTTGGGATTGGATTATCAGCGTTCCGTGGGCAAGTATGGTTATACCTTTTATTCCACCGTGCCCTTTTCGGAAGACTGGAAGCAGGATTATCATGTAACTACTGCCAGCGTGGCTTTCCAGCATTTGGACAGAGGTCCCCATCATGTATTCTACTGGGATGCGGGGGTGGCTGGCAGCCTGAATGAAGGCAATGACGTCTATCAGGAAGTTACCCCGGGCAGTGCAAAGAAATTCTCCCTGTTCCGCGGGAATCTCCTGTATCAGTACCGCACAAAGTCCAACTGGATTTTCGGCACCCGCTGGCAGGGACAGTACACCCGCCAGCACCTTGTATCCCTGGCCCAGCTGGGGGCAGGAGGACAGCGTACGGTGAGAGGCTTTGAGGAGCGTATCATCAGCGCAGATAACGGAGTAATAGGCTCCTTGGAAATCTACACCCCGGAACTGTGCAAGGGGCTGCGGCTGGTGGCTTTCACAGATTTTGCCGCCCTGTCCAACAATACCAGCAGTGAAACCTTATGTTTTGGACATGAAAGGATTGCCTCGGCAGGCCTGGGCCTCCGCTACAACAACGAAAAGAGCGGCCTGGGGATTGCCATTGACTATGCCAATATTATTGATGATGTGGAAGGGACCAGGGATGGTTCCTATAGACGCTGGAATGTGAATTGCAGCTACAAGTTTTGATTTTACGACAGCCATTAAGGAGTTGAGCTGCCATGAAAAAGTATCATCATAACGCAAAGAAAACCGCCTTGGCCGCAATGGTGGCCCTGGCGTTGTCTTCTACGGGAGTGTTTGCGGCAGAATTGCCCGTCAACGGCGAGGTGGTTGCCGGGCAGGTGACTGTGGGCGATACTACTTATGTGCCTGTGGGGGCGGAAGAGCAGAAGGTTTATATCAATCCTGCCACGGGACAGACTTTTACCGTGGTGGGGAATAGTGTTATTGACTGGTCATCTTTTGATATAGACAGCGGAAAAATGCTGACTTTTGTAGGGCAGGGCAGCAACTATATTCTCAATCGGGTTCCCTGGAATAATGCAGCTTCGGAGATTTACGGCACACTGAATACTCAGAATATACATTTTATATTGGCGAATCCCAATGGCATAACTGTGGGTAATGGTGCGCAACTCAATGTGATTAATAGTGGCAGTATTCTTTTGGCTGCTATGGGGGCCGAGCCCTCAAACAATAGCATAACTATGCAAAACTACAACTACAGTGACAGGTCTACTATCGATATTGGGGGGACAGTAGCTGTAAATGGCAACGTGACGCTGATGGCGAAAACAATTAACGTGGCGGATGGCATTACTTTTTCTGGAGACACAGCCCTGAAGTTGTTGGCTGGAAAGACCCCTTATAATCAGTCCATAACGGTTACGCCTGGTGAGGGTGTTGATTCTATCGGCAGTAGCGGAAGCATTACATTTAATGGTTCTCTGGTTGATGATAGCCACATGGCTAATTTGGGTGTGAGTGCTGACACAATCACGATGTCGGCAGATAAGAAAATCGCTCTTACGGGAACGAATTCTGCGGTGGATATCCGTACCGGAAGTTTGCAGAATGCTGAAATAACGGCTCCCGTAGTTACGGTAATCAGGGATGGCGCAATCACTGTTTCTAACAGCAAGCTAACATCCACGGTGGGGGATGTCAAAGTTTTGTCCGGGACCTTGTCAGAGGATGGCAAGACTCTGAGCAATACTACTGTTACTAATAACAATTATATAGTGAACCACAAGGTGACGATGAACAATTCGTCTGTAATTTCGGCGGATGATGCAATCATTGCGGCTGCGGCAGTGGATATCAGCGGCAAAAAAGAAGGTGAAAGCGCTGCCATAACTGCAGTGAATGATGTATTTATTGCCTCTGGTAAAAATGTGCCGTTGCAGAGCGGCAGTTTGACAACAGATTCTGGGATGAATACCTCTGTCACTGTTAGTAATGCAAAAATTCAGGGGCGCAATCTGACTTTGGCCGGGAATGACGTAACCGTTACAAGCAGCAGTGAACTAACGGCAACTAATGATATGCAAATAGTTGCGGCACCTGATATTACCATATCTGACGGAAAAGTTGTGTCCGGTCAGAATAGTACTACTTCTAATGGCGGGGTAGAGATAACGGGCTCTGTCTTGCAGGGGAAAAATATCAGCCTGACAGGAATAGCTGTGAATGCAAACGGAACCATTGGCGATGCAAGCACGGAGACCGTGCGCCTGCTGGCAGGTCGTGATTTTGACTTCAGTGCAGACACTATGACTAGAGGTATGACCGCTAATGTCACAGGCGGGACTATCACTGGCCATGATATATTGGCAGAAGGCGCAACGGTGGAAGTGGCCAACGGTGCTGCCATCCATGCAGTTAGCACTGTTGAGAATGAAGAAACGGTAGCAGGGAAAGTGTGCCTGTTGGCTGGCAGCAGCGTTGAAAATGGCGTTGTAACGGCAACTTCCGACAATAAAGCTACTGTAAAAGGCACGCTTTCCGGCGGTGATATTGTCGTGGCCGGTGGTACGGTGGATGTTGATGGCGGTACGGTCAATGCCGTGACGAATTCTGCCTGGCTGCTGGCTGGAAACAGCATAAAGACGGCAGCAGCCACGGACAGTGCAGATGCTAATGGTGTTATAACTTCGGCTGATGGCAATGCCGTGACCATAAAGAAGGGGGCAGCTGTGTCCGCAGATAAGGTGCATATCGCCGGGTACTCCGCTGACCTTAGCAGTGCCACGAATAGCAGCAGCATAACTGCGGCAACGGAAATCAATGCCGTTACCGGCTCGACCATCAACAATAGCGCAGGTACCTTGGTTCGTGAGGCCAATGCTGCCAGAGGGCGTTTCAGCCGTGATACGGCTTCTGTGGTTACGGTTAATGGCAGTGCTTCTTCGGCCATGATTGATATGCCCACTGATGGCAAAGTTATTTCCGGCAGCGTCAGCTATAAAGGCAACAGTTACGACGCAAGCAGCAATTACTATTTCAATCTTGCTTCCGATGATACCATTACGGCCAATAGCCATAGCATCATCAACTGGAATACCTTCGATATCGGCCTAAGTGGTGTATTGAACTTTGACACGACAAATGGCGCTCTTTTGAACCGTGTCACGGGCAATTATGAATCCTGGCTGCAGGGGATCCTTAACCACACGGGGACTTATCCCTTGCTACTGGTGAACCCCCATGGCATTCATGTGTATCAGGGGGCAACCATCAATGCCTCGAATCTGATCCTTTCCGGGCTGGATATGACGGATACGGCATTGAGCAATTTTTCGACTGCTGGTGCGGTGGCCTATGATACTGCCTCCACAGGTGATGTGAATTTAGAGAGTGGCATAACTTTTAGCAATGAAGCTGAGAAGTTAGCTTTGGCAGGCAGGAACGTAACGGTTGCTCAGAATACGCTGAAGGCGGAGTCCTTGAAGATAGACGCCACAACTGCAGCAACTTTGACCAATCTCACATATACCGGGGCCCTTGAGGGCAATAGTGACCTGGATAGCGCTGGGGGAAGTTTGACTCTTTCCGGCGGCAGTTATACGGGGAACACCAACTTAAAAGGCACAACGGTCAATATGGAAGTCACTTCCCATACTGGTGATGTGACTGTCCAGGGAACCACTGTGGGCATCAATGGCGGGACTTACACCGGTGACCTGACTCTGGCTGGCACGAGTGTCAGTGTGAGCGGAGCAACCTTTGACGGTGAAAATAAGGCTCATGACCTTACCATGTCCGGCCTTGGCGAAAATGGCGCTGTTACGGTGAGCAACAGCACTGTTACAGGGGCTGATGATGTTGTCCTTACGGGCAAAACGGTGAATGTCAGCCAGTCGGGAAATCGTGCTGATTGGACGGCTGAAACCTTCACTTTGGGGAATGGGGAAAGTGCGTCCAATACTACTGGCATAACGAACATCAATCTGACAGTTACCAAGGCGGATACAACGCCTACTGTCGGAAATGATGTGGCCCTTACCCTTAACAATACCGCAATAAGTGCGCCCCAAATCAACCTTACCCCTGCCAGCCTGACCCTTTCTGGCAGCAGCTCGCTTATAAGTGATACCACTGTGGATATTGCCGCTGCTGGCAGTGTTGATGTGCAGGGGGCAAGCACCGTAAAGGCAACTGCTGGCGACTTGAATATTGGGGCAAACGGTGCTTTGACTGTGCAGGGCGGCAGTAATGTTACAGCTGAAACTGGCGACCTCAATGTTACGGCAGCGGGGGCACTGACGGTGAAAGGAGGCAGCACCCTCGAAGCCAAGACGGGAGAGCTTACGGCGAAGGGCGCATCAGTTGCTATAGGCGTGGCAAATGATACGGAAAATACCATCAAAGCCGATGCTGGCAATATCACCATCAAGGCTGGCGAAGATGCTGGCAGAACGGATGCCAATACAGTCAATATACAGAATGCTGCCCTGACGGCCAATGCGGCAGGAAAGAGCATTACTGTGGCCGGGTATAGCGTTGAGGCTGCCGGGGATTTGCACACGAAGACTGCAAACATGAGCGGCAATAGCGTGAATACTGCCGGTACTATTGCGGCCGACACGGTGAATATCACGGGTACTGCCAGTGCGTCTGCTTCGGGAACGATTACGGCTGATACTGTAAATATGAGCGGTGCTGACAGTGTATCTGCTTCCGGCAATATTACTGCGGATACGCTGAATATCACTGGCATCAGCGCGACTGGCAGCCTTACTGTAGGCGGAGTAGTGCATGTAGTTAATGCGCTGACCTTGCAGGGCGGCAGCAGCGGCAATGCTGCAATAAACGGCGCAATAACTGCGCCCTCCATCACGATTTCGGCCCAGGATGTCACCTTCAGCGGAGCGAATGTAACGGCTGCTACTGGTGATGTATCTGTAACCGGTAAGACCATTAGGACGAATGAATCTTATTATACGTCATCTGCTATCAACAGTGAAATTGGTGATGTCCTGCTTATTTCCGGTACGAATACTGCGGGTGTTTATACCACCACCGAAGGTGGCAGTATTTCTGCCGATAAGATGAATATTACCGGCAATACCGTGACGGCCCTGGCCAGGACTACTTCCATCGAAAACGGTACAATCCACGCAGATAACATGCAGATTGCTGCTGCCAATACGGTTAATGGAAGCACCTGGGCGGCTGGATTTGGCGATACTGACAATCCCAACAACCTTACCCTGACCAATACCACCGTGCTCAGCAAGAACGGCGAGAGCGCTATTGAGAACGTCAAACTGGCAGGCAGCAATGTGACCTTTGGCGGTGGCGGAACGGATGCCCAGGCCTTCAAGGCAAATTCTTTGGCTGTGGCCAGTGACCAGAGCATCACCGTGGCTTCCGGCCAGGTTAATGTCACCGGCGCGGAGGGCATTTCCCTCAGCGGCAAATCCATCACCGTAGATGGCACCATCCAAGCAAGGCAGATAAATCTGACGGCTAAGGAAAATGATGCCACCTTGAATAGTGGTTCTGCCCTGAATGCTACGGGTGAAGATGCAACAAATGCCATCAGCATCACGGCAAATAATGGCAATATCAATGCCAATGGCAGCCTGACGGCTGATGACAGCATCACTATGAATGCAAAAACAGATATTGCTACAGATGGGACTATCACTGCAGCCACCGTTGGCATGACGGCGGAAAATGACATTGGCACAGCAGGGACTATTACGGCTGATTCCGTAAGCCTGGCAGCAGGAAACGATATCAACTCTGCGGCAGATATAACGGCCAGCACCATTACTATGGACGGCGGTGACGGGAAAGCAATCAGCGCCACAGGTGCATTGAATGCTGCAGGTGGTACGATTACCCTTGGTCACGCTCCTTCTGATGAGCCGGCAAAGGCTGGTACGAAAACTGTAACAATCGGGCCTGCAGCGGGAGCAAACAAGGCGGTACAGGCGCAGACTGTCAACGTGCATGCAACGGACACCATTGGCCTGAACAGGGTCACCATGGAGACAGCTGACAGTCTGAATTTTGCCAGCAAGGAAGTCAGCATCACGGGCAGTTCTGTCACTACTGAAGGCAGTTTGACTCTTAACGGCACGGAAGATGCAGCGAACCCGTCTGTCAGCATCACGGGCAGCACATTGGCAGGAACAGCTGTTACCGCAACCGGTAAGGGAATAAGCGTCGGCAGTTCCGACCTTACGGCTACGACCGGGGGAATTGCTGTCAATTCCACGGGTGCCAATGATGTGACGCTGACTGGTTCTGGCTTTAATGCCGCTAATGGCGCTGTTGGAGTGTCTGCTAATGGAAATATCACATCTTCAAGCGACATGACGGCAAAGACTGGGATTCAGCTGCAGACTACGACTGGCACAGTATCTTCCTCCGGCAGCCTCACTGCCACAAATGGCAATATTGTTATGGACAGCGCTGATGGCTCGAAAATCAGCATGATGGGTGATTTGGCTGCAGCAAGCGGCACGGTCACCCTGGGGCATGCGGATGGAGAGCATAAGACTGGCATTGTCGAAATCAATTCCGGGACGACTGACAAAGGCATCAAGGCTGCTGGTTTGCTGGTCAACGCAACGGAAGATATCAGCATTCAGTCTGCTACGATTGATGTTGACAGTGCTTTGAATCTGGGGAGCAAAAAGGTTTCTGTGGCAAGCAGCAACGTCGCTACGGACGAGGCTCTCACCCTTGCCAGTTCGGATAATGCAACCACTATCACAGGCAGCACCCTTGAAGGCACCAGCGCTACCGTAAGTGGCAAAGGGATAAGTGTCAGCGATTCCACCATCACGGCTGCGACTGGGGGGGTTACGGCTGTTTCCAATGGAGAAAACAATGTTGCTGTGACCAACACTGTATTGACGGCCAATAATGCAACCAATGGCAATATCTCCATAAACTCCGGCAAAGCTATTCAGGCTATTGGTGGCAGCATGACCGCAGGGAAAGATATCAGCCTTGCGGCGGTTGCGGCTAAAGGTGGAGAAGGTAGCGATGCTGTTTATGCCATCAAGGCATCTGCTAACATGACCGCTGGAAATGACATCGGCCTTACTGCCACTGCAGGTGAAGTGTATTCTGCTGGCAGCCTGACGGCTACGGCAGGGGATATTGCTATTGATAGTGCTGGTGGCGCAAAGATTACTGCGATAGGCGGTATGCTGGCAGAAAGTGGCAGTATAACCTTGGGGCATGCTGCGGGAAATGAAGTAGTTGGCACTGCAGCAGTGGAGCTTGGCCCTGTGACGGAAGAAGAATATGATACGGAAAATCCTAACATTATAACCATCAAATCGAGTGAATTTAGTATCAACGCAACTGATGCCATTACAATCCAGAATGCTAATGTTTTGGTAACAGGGGCAAATGGGATTAACCTTTCCAGTGGAACGGTCAGCGCAAATGGCAGCAGACTGCATGCTGCGCAGGGAGATGTGAGCATTGATGCTACCGGTGATATTAAAGTTGGCGGCAATGGTTCTGTGTACGCTGAAAATGGTAACATCACCATCCACAGCGGTAATGCGGGAAGGGTAGATGTATCTGTATATGAAGCCTTTGATAATTCCATTGATTATGATGTAAAAGCAAAAAACATCGATGTGAAAGGTGCATCCGTTGAGTCTGGCAGTACCCGGTGGCATGCTACAGACGGAAATCTAAAGCTGGAAGCAACAGGCGAATATGGAGAGATTAGGTTCAGCAATTCCTTCAAGGCAACAGGAACAACGAATGCGAATGATGGAAATATAACACTCATATCGAAGTTTGGAATCGAAGGAAACTATACTGGAATGACCGCAGATAATGACATTACTTTTACTACAAATAACGGTGTTTTGAATATAGGCAGAGCTCAAATGGAAGCAGGAGGGAATGTTGCATTAAATTCAGGAACAAGAGTTTATATAGTTGGAAATATCAAGGCTGAAAACGGAAATATAGGCATTGAGGCTAAAAAAGGTGATATAGATATTTGGCGTCATTCTTTTTCTGATCCTGATGAGGCCTTGGCTGCCAAAAATGTCAACATCAAGGCTGATGATGGAAAAATTACTATAGATAGCGTGCTATCAGCTGAAAAAGATATCAGCATCAATGCTATTAAAGGTGAGGTTAGCGCTTCCTCCAAGAAGACGGCAGAGAAGATAAACATAGAGGCATTGGGCAGAGTTTACTCAATGAATGATACAGCCAGTGAAGAAATAAATATAACCTCCAAAGAAGGTAATGTCGAGGTTGGCAATTTGTTTGCGCCAAGCATCGAAGTTACGGCAAGCAATGAAAAAGACAAAGAAGTTAGCATAACAGTTTTATCCGGCAGGAATATAAAAGCGACAGCACCTGATGGAAATATAACTTTAGCGGCAGAAAATGGTACCATCGATGTGAAGGGGAACCTCATTGTCGTAGATGATGATGAAGCAAAAGCTGGCAGTATATTGCTTACAACAGGAGCAGAAAGTGCTAAGGGAACCATCCTAATCGGCAATGAGGGCATGAATACTGTATCGGCAAAGACGATAACTGTTGTTGCGCCGAAGTCTGTCACATTGAACAATGCTAAAATTGAAACGGAAGAGGATTTGTTGCTGGCTTCTGCTGAAACGCAGATAACAGACAGCATCCTGACGACTACCGGTGGAAACCTGACGGTAAAATCCACTGGGACGGATATCACCGTGGACAAGAGCACCATCACGGGCAATAGTGTTGCAATCAATGGCAAGGGCATCAAGGTAGGCCAGGCAGAAATGGAGAATAACAATTCGACCATTACGGCCAATACTGGCGACGTGGCTCTTACAACGGATACGGATATCGATGTGAAAAATGCAACCATCACTGCGAAAGGCAAAGCAGACCTGGTGGCCGTGACTGGAATTGATGTGGCAGATACCAGTGTTACGGCAACGGATAAGGGAATCTCCATCACGTCAACGGCAGCTGATTCTGATGTGACTCTGACTGGCGTAACGCTGAACGCAGAAAATGCAACTGCTGGCAATATCACCGTTCAGACCGGCAATGCCATTGATGTTACCGGTGGCAGCATTACTGCAGGCAAAGACATTACCATTAAAGCAGAGAATGCAGGAATTACCGTGTCTGGTGCTACGCTTACGACCACAGAAGGAAACGACGGCAATATTGAATTGTTGGCAGGCAATGCTGCTGGTACTGATTGGGGTGCAACAGAAAATAACGCACTTGGGCTTACCAGTGTCACTTTTAGTGTTGATGGAGCCGTGACTGCAAAGAGCGGCAAGACTGACATTGAATCAAGCGACATAACTGCGGTTGGCAATGTAAATGTGACGGCCGTGGGAACTGATGGTGATGTAAGCCATGTCAACGTGGATAAGAGCACCATTGAAGGGGCTGGAGTTGCAATCAGCGGCAAGGGCATCAATGTAGACCAGGCAGAAATGGAGAATAACAATTCGACCATTACGGCCAATACTGGTGATGTGACCCTTACTACGGATACGAATATCGCGGTAAACAATGCGACCATCACTGCGAAAGGCAAGGCAGACATTGACGCTGTTACTGGAGTTGTTGTGACAGATAGCAGTGTTACTGCCACGGATGATGGAATCGCTATCACGTCAACGGCAGTTGATTCTGATGTGACCCTGACCAGCGTAACGCTGAAAGCAGAAAATGCAACTGCTGGCAATATTGCTGTTCAGACCGGCGATGCCATTGATGTTACCGGTGGCAGCATTACTGCGGGCAAAGACATCAGCATTAAGGCAAAGAATGCAGGAATTTCCGTAACTGATGCTACATTCACGACCAAAGCAGGAAACGGCGGCAATATTGAATTGTCGGCAGGTAATGCAGATGGTTATGTTTGGAGTGCAAATGAAAACAATGCACTTGAGCTTACCAATGTCACCCTTAGTGTTGCCGGAGCCGTGACTGGAAAGAGCGGCAAGACTGACATCGCAACCAGCAGCATAACTGCAGGCGGCAATGTAAATGTAACTACCGTGGGCACTGATGGTGACGCAAGCCATGTCAACGTGGATAAGAGCACCATTGAAGGGGCTGGTGTTGCAATCAGCAGGGGCTGGTGTTGCAATCAGCGGTAAGGGCATCAAGGTAGACCAGGCAGAAGTGGAGAATAACAATTCGACCCTTACGGCCAATACTGGCGACGTGACTCTTACAACGGATACGAATATCGCGGTAAGCAAGGCAACCATTACTGCGAAAGGCAAAGCAGACCTGGTGGCCGTGACTGGAATTGATGTGGCAGATACCAGTGTTACGGCAACGGATAAGGGAATCTCCATTACGTCAACGGCATCTGATTCTGATGTGACCCTGACCAGCGTAACGATGAACGCAGAAAATGCAACTGCTGGCAATATCACCGTTCAGACCGGCAATGCCATTGGTGTTACCGGCGGCAGCATTACTGCGGGTAAGGACATTACCCTTAAAACAGAGAATGCAGGAATTACTGTGTCTGGTGCTACATTCACGACCACAGCAGGAAACGGCGGCAATATTGACTTGCTGGCAGGCAGTGAAGGCACAAATGGTTGGAGCGCAATAGAAAATAACGCACTTGGGCTAACCAATATCACCCTTAATGCTGATGGAGCCGTGACTGCAAAGAGCGGCAAGACGGACATCGCAACCAGCAGCATAACTGCGGGCGGCAATGTAAATGTAACTACCGTGGGCACTGATGGTGACGCAAGCCATGTCAACGTGGATAAGAGCACCATTGAAGGGGCTGGTGTTGCAATCAGC
>CACZHK010000003.1 GCA_902780915.1 Pseudoselenomonas ruminantium
CTCCCGCCCCGTGAGGGCGTAGATGAGCATTTTCTCCGCCCCCTGAGGGTAGCGGGTGGGCAGGGCCACGACTTCGATATCCGTATCCTCTGCCGCCTGATCCAGTGCCTTCACCGCCTCGGGCTTGTTATCCTCAACACCTATCATGTTCTTCTTGGTACCCAAGGCCTTGGCGAGAATCTGCACCCCCGTGATGACCTTCTGGGCTTCCTCCAGCATGAGCCGGTAGTCCGCCGTCAAGTATGGCTCGCACTCCGCCCCATTGATGATGAGCGCATCCACAGGCTTCTGGGGCTTCAGCTTGATATGAGCAGGGAAAGTCGCGCCCCCCATGCCCACAATGCCCGCCTGCTGGATAGCCGTGAGGATTTCCTCCCGGCTCATGGTCTCCCAGTTGCGAGAAAAAGGCAGCCCTTCGGCCCACTCATCTTTGCCATCAGGAACGATGACAATGGCCTGGCACATGCCGCGCCCTGAGTGGGGCCTGTCCTCAATCTTTGCCACCTTGCCGGAGGTGGGAGCATGGATATCCGCGTGCATGAAGGCCTCGCTGGTGGCGATGAGCTGCCCCTTCTTCACCATATCCCCCGCCTTCACCACAGGCTTGCAGGGCGCCCCGATATGCTGGCTCAAAGGCACCACCAGTTCCTGGGGAAGCGGCATGGCCTCAATGGCCTTGTCCTTTGCCAGCTCCTTCCCATCCCTTGGGTGTATGCCTCCAAAGAATCTTTTAAGCATTGACATCACCTCGTCAGTCTCCTGAAATACAATATATTTTAAGAAATAATTTCCGTAATCACAGGTTGTTCCTTCTGCCTGGCAGCAGTGCGCCTGTCATACCACTTGACCACCCCCGAACCCAGGCAGAAGCCCAAGAAGCCTAGTCCCAGGGGATACAGGTCTTCGGCCTCCCCGCCATAGCCCAGCTGCCAGCCAATGATACCTCCAACTCCCGCCAGTATCAGCGGCAAGAGAAAGACCACAAAGGCACCCTTGAGCATCTGCTCCTCCTGCATGGAAAACTTCACCCGCTGGCCTACAGCAGCCCCCAGCCCGTTCACTGCCTCCACCGTCAGCTGGCGGCTCCCGGCGCAGGCTCCGCAGGCACTGCATTCATCATGCCTGCCCACCTTCACCGTAGCAGTCCCGGCCGCGGCCTCGAGCTTTATAACTACACCTTCCTCTTCTTTCATGTCCATCACCCCCAGAGGAAAGTTTCAGTTATGATACTTTTTTCATCAACATTCAGTTATTCGTCATAAATAGCCTTATTCCCTTTCATATTTTCCACAAAATACTTGTTTTCATGAAATATTTTCGCACGTAAAAAGGCCTCCCTCTGAGAGGGAGGCCACTATCTCTATCACGGCTGGAAGTACACGGTAATCTCCGTGCCCGCATCCACCAATGTATTCGGCTCTATGCTCTGGTATGCCGCCACCCCGGAGCCTTCGCTCTCGAAGGTGAGGCCGCTGTCCGCTGCCTTGCGGGCTGCTTCGCGCAGGCTCAGGCCTACGAAATCGGGCATGACCACCTTGCCGCTTGGCACTTCGCCCTGGAAAACCTTCTGTGGCTTGTGCTTGGGCTGCTCCGCAGGAACGATATCCATGCCCGCCAGCGGGTCGCTGCTAGGCTCGATATGCAGGTAGCGCATGAGCTGGGAGAAAATCCGCCCCGCCACAGGTGCCGCAATCTGGCCGCCGTAGTAACTGCCCAGAGTGGGGTCGTCGATGATCACCAGCACCGTCACCTGAGGATCCTCTACGGGGGCAAAGCCGCAGAAAGAGGCGATGTAACGCCCGTCCATGTAGCCTGCCCCGTCCTCGCGGATCTTCTGGGCAGTACCCGTCTTGCCCGCAATGCGGTAGCCTTTCACAGCCGCCTTGTGGCCGCCGCCGGTGGCCACCACCTGCTCCAGAAGGCCCATCAGGGTCTTGTCCGTGGAGGACTCGATCACCCGCCGCACCTCCGTGCGCTGGTTCTCCAGATACAGGGAGCCATCGGCATTGCGGATTTCCTTCACGATATGGGGCTTCAGGAGCACCCCGTCATTGGCCACCGCCGACATGGCTGTTACCAGCTGCAGGGGGGTCACGGCAATACTCTGGCCGATGGACATGGTGGCGATATCCGAATCCCTCATGTCCTCGGGGTTGAAGAGGATGCCGTACTCCTCGCCGGGCAGGTCGATGCCCGTCTGCTCCCCGAAGCCAAAGCGCTTGGCATAATCCGTGAGCTTTTCCGCTCCCAGAGACAAGCCCACCTGGGCAAAGCCCGTGTTCAGTGACTGCTTCACCACGTCCGTGAAAGTGACGGTGCCGAAGCTCTCGCCGCTCCAGTTCTGGATGCGACGCCCGGACACCATGACATAGCCCGGATCCACGAAGACCTGATTGGGGCTGACCACATTTTCCTGCAGAGCCGCCCCCGCCACCATGGCCTTGAAAGTGGAGCCTGGCTCATAGATGAAGGACACCGCCCGATTCTTCCAGCTCTCCGGGGAATAATCCCAGAACTTGTTGGGATTGTAGGACGGGCGCCCCGCCATAGCCAGCACTTCCCCGGTCTTGGGATCCATGACTATGCAGGTGATGGCCTTGGGCCCGTTTTCCGCCATAGCCCGGTCAAGCTCCTGCTCCACCATGAACTGGATAGAGCTGTCAATGGTCAGAGTGACAGTCTTGCAATAGTCCCCCTTATAGCGCTTCTGCCGGCTGAAGATAGAGCTGAGTATGGGGCGTGAGCTGCGGTCAGTCTGAAGGTATTCCTCCTCCACTTCCCCTTTGAGCAGCCCGTCCAGGGCCTGTTCCACCCCATCCAGCCCTTTGTCCTCAGTGCCGACGAAGCCCAGCACATTGGCTGCCAGCACATCATTGGGGTAATAGCGCTTGGCTTCATCGACAAAGTTCAAGCAGTCCGTATACTCTTTTTCCTTCATCAGCTGGCGCACTGCCTCGTACTCATCCTGAGCCAGATGGTGCTTCACCCACTGGAAGCCGCCCCCTTCGGCGATATCATCCAGAATCTGCTGCTCAGTCAGGCCAATCAGGGGCGCCAGTTCCCTTGCCAGCACCTCCGGCTCCTTGACATGGTTAGGATCAACATAGAGGGACTTGGTCATGGTGCTGACCGCCATCTCCCTGCCGCTTCTGTCAAGGATGGCCCCGCGGGTGGACTGGGCCAGATAGCTTTCCCCCACCTGTGCCCGCATGCGCGCAGCCAGCTCGCTTCCCTGCACCAGCTGCAACCAGGCGTAGCGGAACACCACCACCGCCAGCACAGCCAGCATGGCAAGGCCCAATTTGCCTATATTCCTTTGGGCCTTCTGCCGATCCATCTTCATTCTTTCACTGCCCCCAAAATCATTCCGTTCGTCCGCTGTGCTTCAGCAAAGTATCCCGCAAGCGGCCCTCGATCTGCACCAGCTCCTGCTCGGCAGCGGCACGCTTCTGACGGCCCTCCTGCTGGATGCGCAGGGTTTCCTCGATGGTGGAGATGAGCTTGTCGTTCACCTCGCGCACAGTTTCAATATCCACGATACTGCGCTCGTTCTCCTTGGCCACTTCCACCGTATTCTGCTTCAGCATCTCTGCATTGCGCTTCAAGAGCTCGTTGGTGGTATTGGTCACCGCCTGCTGTAGCCGCAAGGTGTCCTGCTGGGCCTTCAGGCCCAGGGCAATGACCATCTGGTTCTTCCAAAGGGGAATAGTGTTGTAAATGGCTGTCTGCACCCTGTCCACCAAAGCCTTGTCATTGTTCTGGATCAGGCGGATCTGAGGTGCCGTCTGGATGGCGATGGTCTTGCTGACCTTCAGGTCATGGACCTTCTTCTCGAAGCGCTGGACGCTGCCCTCGAAGTCTGCCACCACCTGCACAGCCATGGGGTCTCCGCTGGCCTGAGCCTGGGCCCGGAGCTTGGGCAGGGTCACTTCCTGCATCTCCTTGAGCTTTTCTTCGCCGGCCTGGATATAGAGCTGGAGATTCTTGAAATACGCCAGGTTCTGTTCGTAAAGGTTGTCGAAGAGGGCAATGTCCTTCATCATCTTGAGCTTGGCCTGCTCAAGTCCCCCCTGGATGCGGTCAACCTGCACAGAGAGCTTGGTATAGCCTTCCTTCACATCCTCGGCCTTCTCCACCAGGCTGCCCACGATGGGTATTTTCTTCAAGAAACTGCCGCCGGAGGAACCTCCCTCGGGATTATAGCCCTTGACCTGGGTCACCAGTCCCTGCAGCAGTTCCCCCACCTGGCCGCTGTCCTTGGTGCGAACCTGGGACAGCACATTGTTAGAGAACTCCGCAATGTGCTTCTGGGCGGGAGCGCCATAGGACAGCACCGCCGTGGAATCCGTGAGGTCCAGCTCATCCTTGATTTTCGCAATCTGAGCCCTTTCCTCGGGACTGAGGGTCTCCACCGCCGCACTGACCTGCTCCACCGTCACCACTTCCTTGCCGGTCTCGGCAGCGGCTGCCCCTTCCTGTGCCCGCTTAGCTTTCAGCAAATCGTCAAGATTGATCTCTGCCATGATAAAAACCTCCTGTCTCCCTGAAATCCTTATTCAGCTTCAATCCCTGTAATACTGCTTGTAGAAATCGTCCATAGGCATCACCGCATAGCGGATGGCCTCCACCCAGCTGATCAGCGTGGGCAGGGCTGTCCAGCAGAAGACCGCATACATGACGCCCTGGAAGGTCTTGCCCTGATAGAACTTGTGGGCGCCCACGGTGCCCAGGACAGCAGCCAGCCCTGCATTGATGACTTTCTGCTTGATGACCTCCCCACGAACCGCCTCAGGCATGCGCATGGACTTGGCTACGGCTTTTTCCTTGTCAAGCTCCTCGCGCTTCCTGAGCCGAGCCTTGCTCCGCCCCCCCCGGTTCACAGGACGCTCCCGCTTCTCCGGCAGATTCCCCGCATTGGCCTCGGCTCTGGCAGCATCCATGGCAGAAACAGGCTCTGAGGAAATGACCTCCCCCTCCACATCCTGCAAGCCCTCGGCTTTCAGATTCTGCTTGAGCACCGCCAGTTCTGCTTCCATATCCATGAGCTGGTCAGAAAGGACCTTCTCGAACTCTGCCTCATAGGCCTCATCGAAGGTCATGAGGGTCTGTCGCACCTTCTGCTTGGTTTCCTTCACTTGGGCGGTTTCCAGGCCGGTCTTCTCCAGGTCGCAGAACTGCCTGGCAAGAGTCAGAGCCCTGTCCTGGTAGTAGTCCACGAATTTCCTGGCAGGAATGACCTTCATGGGATTCTCCTCCAGATATTTCAGCAGGCGGTAAGCCGTCACCTGCATGGTGGCCAGCTGAGTGCCCAGCGCCTCATCCTTCAGCGTATCCCGCAGAGCCTCGATGGCATTATAATCCGCCACCGCCTTGTCAAACAGCTCGGAAGCCAGGCCCTGCTGCTCCTCGGAAAGAGCAGTCAGGTCAAAGGACGGAGCCTTGCCCTTCCCCAGCTTGTAGCGCCTATAGCCATAAGAAGCCGCCGCCATAGCCACAGCCCCCGCAATTATCGCTCCATAATTCTCAACCACAAACAAAACAAGATCCACCCCCAGCAAAAATATCAGGTCGCCTAAGACCCAAAAGAAAAATTCCACGCTGCACATCCCTTTGCACGAACAGTTCTATACTACATCATATCACATTGACGGGCTAAAGAAAAAGTTTTTCGCTACCCCAGCCGTTCTATGACGCAGCTGTGCTTGCGGCTTTTCTTGTCATAGGAGATTCCCACCAAAATAATCTCCCTTTCTCCCCAATCCTGCAAAGCCTTGGGATATTCCTGCCTCTTTATCTGCTCTATAGCTGTATCCGCCTCCAGATTCCACTTCAGTTCTGCCACTATGGCAGGAAGATCTGCGAATCTCTTCTTGGGCACGAAGACCAGATCTGCAAAGCCCTTGCCCGTAGGAAGTTCCCTGAACATAAGATATTGCTGCCTGGCTGCATAATAAGCCAGGGACACCGTATAAGAAAGGGCATTTTCGTCATTGTACTGGAGATGGCTCATTTCCAGATGTGCCGCTTCCAGCCCCGCCGCCACTGCCATTTCATCCCCCTCCAGCGTGGCCTGCAGGATGGCTTGGGAGGCCTTTACAGATTTCATGATTTCCGACCATTTGGAAATGGTAGTGGCGGTTACAAACTCATCCATGATTTCCTTATTGGGCAGATAAATCTCCCCGCTAGGGAAGTCATAGCCAAGATACCCCAGATGCACCAGGAGGGTCAGCACATCATCTGCCGCCTGGAAGGTTTCCATATCGTTCACAAAGGAACGGGCATCCACCTGCGTCCGCCCTCCCGCCATCACCGAAAGAACAGCTTCCCGGAGGCCGTCAAAGTCCATATCTATGTAGAACCGCAGTGCCTCGAAAGTCTCAGTCTGATTCCAATAGTTGCTGAACTTCCTGCGCTCCATGGCCTCCACCACAGAACGAGGACTATAGATAGAGCCGCACTCCTCAAAGTGGTAGCCGTCATACCACTCCTTGGTCTGCTCAAAATCCATGCCATAGCGCCCACATAGTTCACGCACCTCCGTCTCTGTGAAACCCGTGTACTCGGCCATTTCTCCTTGATCCAGCATGGAAAATTCAGAGAACATATTCAGGGCGCTGTGGGTGCCATATTTCTTGATGGGCAGGATTCCCGTCATATAAGCCAAAGCCACATACTCCTTGTCCTTCAGCCAGTCCCTCAAAAAGTCCAGGTAGGCATCCTGCTCAGCCTTGTGGTTCCTCTTCTCCCGAAAGATGCAGTCCCACTCATCAATGACTATTATGAATTGTCTTCCCGTTTCCGCATAAACGTCCTGCATGGTGAACATAAGCTTATCTGGAAAAATGTAGTTAATATGAGGATATTCTTTTTGAAGTTCCCTGCAAATTGCCTTTTTCAGCAGCTGCAAAAGTTCCGCCATATCCTCGGCATTGCTCAAAAACTCCTGCATATTGATCTTTATGACATCATACTGCCCCCGATGACGAGCGTAGCTGCCATCAGACGCAATCTTCAGCCCCTCAAACAAAGAATCATCTACCGTATAGTCATAGTAAGCGCTGATGAGGTTCGCTATCATAGACTTGCCAAACCGCCGGGGACGACTGACACAGACAAAACGCTGTTCCGTGTTCAGCTTCTTGTTCAGGACAGAGAGCATGCCGCTCTTGTCTACATATATCTCGCTGTTCTGGGATATTTTCAGCTTCCCCCCACCGGGATTCAAAAAGATGCCCATGCCTTGCCCACTCCTTTGCCCAAAAACTTACTAAGTCCCAAAATCCATACTGCTGGCAAATTTCTGCCACCTTGCCAATTTCAGTTTTTTGATGGGGATATTCGTCTGCCTTTTTCATCTTCGCCAACCACCCGCCCATCCAATACAGCTTCCACCAAGTCCTCTCCCACATACTTTAGCTTCAAGGAAAAACACGGGTGATTTTCTTCCATGAGCCTAAAGAATATCTTGTCCCCTTCCCAAAGGGGCAAGTCATAAACCTTGCTTTTTTCTATCCACTCCAGCGTGCCCTCGTTGCAATCTGTAATTTCCCCTTCCCACTCTGTCGCGGTATAGAGGAACATATACTCCGTCTGCCACCTGTCTGAGATAAAGGTGACAAGGCCTCTTAGCTTATAATTCGCAAGGGTCAGGCCCGTTTCCTCCCTGGCTTCCCGCAAAAGGCACTCCTCCGGGGATTCGTCAGCCTCGAAGTGGCCACCGATGCCTACCCATTTGTCTTTGTTGATGTCATGTTCCTTCTTCACCCGATGCATCATCAGATACTTGCCATCTTTTTCCAGATAGCAGAGGGTGGTCAGATTGGATTTTGGCATATCTATCCCTGCTCCTTCAATATTTCACCGCACTCTGGCGGCCGATACTCCCAACAAGCAGATAACACTCAGCACCACGAAAGAAATCTGCATATTGAGGGACAGCAGCTCTGTGCCGGCCAGGCTGCCGTGGCCGATGGACAAGAGAACCGTCACGATGAGCATGCTCAATACCTGCCCCAAAAGACGCACCATGCCCAGCCAGGAAGAGGCGAAGCTGTAGAATTTCTTGGGCACGCTGCCCATGACGGCATTGTTGTTGGGGGCGGCAAAGAGAGCGAAGCCCACACCCAATAGCAGCAGGCAGGGGAACAGACCGTAGAAACCTCCCCCATGCACCAGAAAAGCCAGCCCCAGCAGCCCTGCGGAAATGCAAGCCATGCCCCAAGCCGACAGGAGCTGCGGGGAATGCCTGTCAGACAGTGCTCCCATGACGGGAGACAGGGCGGCCATCACCACCGGCTGCAACAGCAGGAACAAACCGGACTCATGGGAAGGATAGCCCAGAATATATTGCAGGTAAAAGGACATCAGAAAGCCCACCGAAAAAGTAGCCATGTAGTTCAGCAAGGCCGCCAAAGAAGAATAGGAAAAAGTGCGCTCCTTGAAGGCCTCCAGGGGAATGAAGCCCTTGGGCTCCCCCTTCTCATTGGCTCCCGGCACCTCCCGCAGCACCACGGGAGCCGCCAGGCAGACCCCCAAGGCGATGAAGCCGATAAAGACGAAAATGCTCTGCCAGCCCAAATAATGATTGAGACCGCCCCCAAACACAGGCCCCAGAGAAAGCCCCACATAGACCATGGCAATCATCCAGCCCATGGCCCCGCCCCGCTTATCCTTGGGGTAGGCCAGGACCAGCAGGGCATTGTTGGTGGCAAAATTCATAGCCGAACCCATGCCCTGCAGCACCCTTACCCCAATCAGGCAGGCCAGGGAGTCGGCAAAGACGCAGGCAAAAGAAGTCACGGCGAAGATGCCCGCCCCCAAGGTAAAGAGCCTTGCCTTGCCCCACTTCTCAGCCAGATGCCCCATGGGCAGCAAGAACACCAGCGCACCTATAAGGAAACTGCCCAGCACCCAGGCCAGCGCCTCCGGCCCCTGCCCATACTGCCGCCCGATATCCGGCAGGGACAGGGACAGGGCACTGCCCGTGAAGGGCGTGAGGAAAGATGCCGCCATGATCAGCCAAAGCAGCCTGTTGCGCTTTACAAAAGATTTTTCCATCATCTCACCTGACCATCATGATGTGAATTCTCTTAAAGAAATTTTACCACATATTAGGCAAATCCTGCCCCTGTCTGATAATTTCTCTTTTTCCATGCAAAAAACCTCCCCTGAAAGGGGAGGCCTGCTTGCTACCAATGATATTTCTCGCCTCTGTTGATCTTGAAGGCCCTGTATATCTGCTCGACTAAAAGCAGCCGCACCATCTGGTGGGTGAAAGTCATGCGGGAGAAGGAAAGCTTCATATCCGCCGCCCGCCTCACTTCCCTGGAGAGGCCGAAAGCACCACCAATCAGGAAGGTCAGGCTGCTCCTGCCGCTTACCCCCAGTTTGTCAATCCTCTCTGCCAGTTCCTCGGAGGAAATCTCCTCCCCGTACACGTCCAGCACAAAGAGGTAAGAACCGGCGGGCACCAGCTTTAAGAGCTTTTCGCCTTCCTTCTGCAGCACCTGCTGCTTCTCAGCCTCGGAAGGGCTATCCGGCATCTTTTCCTCATGGACTTCCAGGATTTCCACCTGAGCCATAGGCTTCAGGCGCTTGAGGAACTCATTGATGCCTGCGGTCAGGTACTTCTCCTTGAGCTTGCCCGCACAGACTATGGTTATCTTCATCTATCCTCCTGGGGCATTTCTTCCAGGACAATGTCGGCGCTGCGGGTGCTGCCATTGCGGTCAAAGGTGATTTTCACACTGTCGCCCACCTTGTGCTCGCCAACTTTCTGGCGCAGCTCGGAAACGGAGTTCACTTCCGCGTCATCAAGCTTGAGGATGATATCCCCCCGCTGGAGGCCGGCCTTGTCGGCAGGGCCACCCAAAGTCAGGCGGAAGACATACACGCCCTTGTCAATGTTCAGCTGATAGCCATAGCGGGCAGCCGTATTGGGGTCAAAGATAGTAACACCCAGATAGGGACGAGCCACATAGCCCTTTTCCATCAGTTCCTTGATGATGGCCTGCACCGTATTGCTGGGAATGGAGAAGCCCATGCCCTCCACGCCATTCGCTGCCACCTTGGCGCTGTTGATGCCTATGACCTCGCCGTCAGCGTTCACCAATGCGCCGCCGGAGTTGCCGGGGTTGATGGCGGCATCCGTCTGCAAGAGCTTCACCCGCTTGTCGCTGATATCCAGCGTCCTGTTCAGGGCGCTTATGACACCGCTGGTGACACTGCCCTGGAACTCCAGGCCCAGGGGGTTGCCGATGGCAATGGCAGGCTCGCCCACCACAATGCCGTCAGAATCGCCGAAGGTGGCAACAGGCAGGTCACTTGCCTCCACCTTCACCACAGCCAGATCCGTGACTTCATCAGCACCAATCAGCTTGCCCTTGAGGCTGCGGCCATCTGCCAGGGAGACGATGATTTCCTTGGCTCCGCTGACCACATGGTTGTTGGTGACTATATAGCCGTCGGCACGGAAAACCACTCCGGAACCTGCCCCTTCGGTTTCCACGGGATTGTTGAACCAATCCCTGACCACCGCTTTGTTGGTGATGCCCACCACCGAGGGGCCGACAGCCTTGGCGGCACGCACAGCAGGAGTGTTGCGGGCGGCAGAGAGACCAGCCGTATCTACCTTGGCGGCAGGAGCGTTCTCCGTCTGAGCTACCGTAGCTGTGCCGGAACTTGAGGCTGCTCCAGCTCCCTCCTTGCTGGCATCGCACCCGGAAAAGGTCAGCGCCGACAAGGCCAGCACAGAAGCCACAACGGCAGCTTTCTTCTTATGGTTCAAAAGTGACATCAGCGATTGCATGAGAATCCCTCCACTTTCTAAACATCTTTTTGAAAAATAGTTTTATTCATCAAGTTTCCCCGATGGGAATATCTTATAGCTTATTTCTGAAAAATAAATGCAAGAATCAACTTTATGAGCACTGATACATATAATCTTCTGTGCTGAGAACCAATGGCTCGTTCTGGCTGGCTACGGAGAGGGGCAACTCGATGCCCTGGCGGTGCAGGATTTTCCTAACGGTTTCCTTCGCCACCTCCGGCCTGTTATTTTCCTCAGAAAGATGAGCCAGCACCACCTGCCCCGGCCTCTCTTTGAGCCGTGCCAGCGCCCAGGCGGCATCGGCATTGGCCAGATGCCCGCGGTTGGACATGATCCTGCGCTTCAAGGGCCAGGGATAGGAGCCGTTTTGCAGCAGTTCCGGGTCATAGTTGGCCTCCAGCACAAGGATATCAGCCCCCTCCAGCGCCTGCTGGACATTGCTGGTGACAAAGCCCAGATCCGTGGCCAGCACAAAGCACTCAGAACCGCCTATGCGCCAGCCCGCAGATTCAGCTGCATCGTGGGAAGTAGAGAAACTCTCCACCTTCAGTCCCCCAAGGTCAAACTCCCCCTCCACAGGGTTCAGCAGTTCCCGGGGCACATTTACGGCGCAGGAAAGAGCGGCGAGGGTGCCCCGCCGCGCAAAGATAGGCAAATGATACCACTTGCTGAGGGTAGCAAGGCCTGCAATATGGTCGCGATGCTCATGGGTGATGAGCACGCCGGAGATTTCCTCCGGCACCGTGCCAAAGGAGGCCAGCCCCTTCTTGATGCGGGTGGCGCTGATGCCGGCATCTATGAGGAGCTTTGCCCCGTCCATCTCCACCATCACCGCATTGCCCTTGCTGCCGCTGGCCAGCACCACTACCTGCATCAACCTTATCTTCCCTTCTCAGTTATATTCGCCATAATTTTCCTCGTACTTGCGACGGAAAAAAATGGCATTGGTATCCTTGACATGTTCTTCCCAGAAACCGATGCACTTTTTGGCCAGATCGAATTTCCCTGCCATAAAAGGCATCATCTTCTCCGGGGTAACCTTGCCGATTTCCATCATGACATCCATATTGCCCCGATTGGCCTCTGCCATCTGAGCAGCAACGTCCTCAGGACAATTCTCCGCCATGACCGCCTTGGCAAAGGCATTAGCCTCCTCCAGATTGCGGGCAAATTTGCGGGTCAGAAGCCACACCGTGAATTTCTTTTCCAAATTCTCCACTACTGTCACCTCCATTCCCTATTCTAGCTATCCCGTCATATCAAGTCAAGTTTTCAGCAGTCTTCCCCAAAGGGAGAGACAATAATTCCTTCACATCGATCTCAGCTATCTTCTCCACCACCCGATCAGCCAGGCTGAGGTCTTGTGCCCCGGAGTTGGGATTGCGGAAGGCGATGCAGTACATGCCTGCCCGCTTGGCCGCCAGTATGCCATTGGTGGTATCTTCCAAAACACAGCAATTCTCAGGCTTTGCTCCCAGCCGCTCCGCAGAAATCAGGTAAATAGCGGGATTGGGCTTGCTCTCAGGCAGCTCGCCCCCGGAAATGACGGAGGTGAAATACTTGCGGATCTCAAAATTGTCCAATATCGTGTTCATCACCGGCGGATGGGAGGAAGTGGCAAGGCCCAAAGGAACCTCTGCCTCGTGGAGGGCGCGGATAAGCTCCCGCGTGCCCTCAACCGGGTCGATGCCGCCACTTTGCAGGACTTCCAAATAATGCTTGTGCTTGTAGTCCGTCAGCATTTCCGGAGTGATGTCCCTGCGGCCGCTTTCCGCCACCACATCCTTGAAGATCAGGCCGCTGGTGCCTCCCATATAACTGGCCAGGCGCGACTCGTCAAAGTCAATGCCAAAATGGCGGAAGGTCTCCATCTTCACCCGGCTGTGAATTGGCTCGCTGTCGATGATGACACCGTCCATGTCGAAAATAAAGGCTTGCAGTTTCTTTTCACTCAATTTCTTCACCACTGTCATCAAAAAACTTGCTTACTTTCCCTCAAGGAAGTCCTTGGCACAGAGTTCCACGAAATCCTCCCTGGGCATAGGCTTGGCATAGCAGTAGCCCTGGATGAGCCTGGCTCCCATCTTGGCCACAAACAGCCTGTCCGCCTTGGTCTCCACCCCTTCGATGATGACATCCAGCCCCAGGTCTTTGGCCACCTCTACCACGCCACCCATGATGCGGGCGCCGCGCTCCGCCTTGTCTCCCTTGGTCATAAAGTCCATATCCACCTTCAGGGTATCAACGGGCAGATCCCTCAGCATGCTCAGAGGAGAATAGCCCTTGCCATAATTGTCCAGGGTGACCTTGAAGCCGTTCTGGCGGAAAAGCTCCACTTCCTCTACCAGCTGGCAGGAATCCTGGGTGTAGGCTTCTTCCGTGATTTCCAGATGCAGGTATTCAGGCGAAAGGCTATGCTTTTTGATCAGCCCCATGAGGAAATCCAAGAGGTCAAGGTTGTAAAGGTTCAGCCGGGACACATTGACGGCAACCGGCAGCAACATCCCTGTGGCTTCCCTCAGCTCTGCCATGAATTCGCAGACCCTCTCCCAGACATAGCGATCCAGCCGCACGATAAAACCATTGCGCTCAAACAGAGGAATGAATTTGCCCGGAGAAATCAGCCCGTGGGTAGGGTGCTGCCAGCGCACCAGCGCCTCGGCGCTGACGATCCTCCCTGTCTCCGCGTTGTAGACAGGCTGGAGGTAAATGCTGAACTGCCTTTCCTGCAGGGCAAATTCCATGTCCCGCACTATCATCTGCTCCTCCAGCATCATCTGCTTGAGCTTTTCATCGTAGTAAGCATAGCGGTGCATGTAGCTGCCCTTCACCGTGTTCATGGCCAGCCGCGCCCTGTCGCACATCTGATCCAGAGCCATGTAGGTGTTCTCCACCTCATAGATGCCCGCATAGAAGACAATATTGTGGCTGATGCCCAAAGACACCACCGTGCTGTCAATGCCCTCCAGCAGGTGCTCGATATTCACCTGGCTCTTGGGCACGCAGAGGACGAAATGGTCGGACTCCACCCGTCCGCAGATGCCGCCATTGGACGTGATCACGTTGAAATAATAGGCTGCAGTCTTCAAGACCAGATTGCCCGTCTCCATGGTGAACAAGTCATTGATGATCTTGAAGCAGTATACATCAAGGTAGATGATTTCATATTTGGTTTCCTGATTGTCTCTGATGAGCCGTGAAGCCTTCCTGTAAAAGGCTTCACGATTGTACAGGCCCGTGAGGCTGTCATTGTCCACGTAGCTGGCCACCTCGGCCAGTTGCTTGTCAGCTGCCAGCTGAGCCACTCGCCGCCACTCATTCTCCGAGGAACCCATGACGTTCTTGATGCGGCTCCTGACAATGGCAGGATTGAACGGCTTGGTGATGAAGTCCGCCGCCCCCAGCTCCACGGCCCAGGTCTGCCCGTCCTGGTCGCCGTTGGTGGTCATGGCCACCACAGGCATGCCCTTGTACTGGTCATTGCTCTTGATGACGCTCATGAACTCCAGCCCGTCCATCACAGGCATCATGAGATCCACCAAGACAATATGGGCAGCTTCCTCCTCCAGCATCTTCAAGGCTTCTTTGCCGTCCTCCGCCTCCACGATGCGGTATTCGTCATGGAAAAACTGGGCCAGCACAGTGCGGTTAATATTCACATCATCAACAATGAGCATGACCGGTTTATTGTCCATCTTATCGCCTACTTCCCCAAAACAGTACACTCCACTGCTTTTTCATTCGCCAAAGACAGCCCAAGTTCCTCCATTGAAACGACTGC
The DNA here is from genome assembly GCA_902780915.1 of Pseudoselenomonas ruminantium. Taxonomy (GTDB): domain Bacteria; phylum Bacillota; class Negativicutes; order Selenomonadales; family Selenomonadaceae; genus Selenomonas_B; species Selenomonas_B ruminantium_B. The sequence continues at coordinate 14,613 of CACZHK010000003.1, forward strand.
CAGCTTCAACACCCCCTCTCAGCGCAAAGCCGCCAGCAGCACGAAATCCGTCTGAGGCATTTTCGAAGCATAAGCCAGTGCCTGCTCCTGCTGCCCCTGTTCATGAGCCAGCATGGCCAGATTGCGCAGCGTCTCCGCATCCTGGGGATCAATGCCTGCCGCTGCCTCCAGGAAAGCCTGGGCTGACACATAATCGCGCTTAAAGAAATATGCGCCTGCAAAAGTATTGTACAAACGCACTTTCGCTGCCAGGGCCACCGGCTTTCCGGCGATCTCCTCCAGTTTCGCCTTGATCTCTGCACTGCTCTGGGCAGGTGCCGGCTGCACCTTTTCTGTCTCCGGCACCTGCGGAGCCACCTGCTTCGGTGCGGCCTGCGGCACAGGCGGCTCGGCCTTCTCCTGCTCCGGCAGGGATGACTGCAGCCTGCTCTTCAATTTCTGCAGCGCCGCCAAAGCACTTCCGCCGGACTGCTCTGCGGGAGCAGTATCAGGCATGAAGCTCGCGGGAGCTTCCGGCTGGGGCGGCGCAGGCTGCACCGGCGCAGCCCCGTCCATTCCCAGTCCCGTCAGTTCTGCCTTCAGGAAAGCGGCAATGGCTGGATAATCCTTTTCTATATGCTCGGGATCTTCGCGGCCATAATACTCCAGGATATCCGCCAGCTCTTCCTGCTGCTCCTGGGTCAGACGGCTGCGGCTGATGGAGAGCATATTATCCAGTACGGCCAGTGCTTTTTCCGTCTGATCCTCCAGAATGCACAAACGGCTCAGGAGTATCTGGGCCGCCACATGACCGGGAGCCATCCCCAGGGTATTGTCAACCCATCTGGCAGCTCTGTCATAGTCCCCCACCATGAAGTAACTATAGGCTGCCAAATAAAAATCATCCGCTTCATATGATTTGCTCTCGACGAGTTCCACCAGCGTAGCCAGTGCCTCCGCGTACTGCTCCTCCTCGACCTGCTGCTTCATCTTCTCCCGCAGTGCCCCAGCCCGCACGGCCTTCTTTGCCTGTGCCGCGGCTGCTTGCTTCTTATGTATCTTCTTGCTGCTCCTGCTCATAGGGACATCCTCCTCGAAAATTCTTAGAATCAAAGCTTTTACTCCCTAACATTCGTCCCTTGAAGGAAAAATCCTGCCTGGAATGCCATGCCTCATCTACGGACAGCCATCTCATCTGCCAGCTGCCGGAAACCTGCCTCCATTTCCCGCATGTAATTCTGCGTATCCATCAGGGGAGATGACAGCATCATCGGCCGCAGATTCTTGTGCAGTGCGTCCAGCAAGTCCTTGTCCCCGGCTAAGGCCAGAGCTTTCGCTGCATATGCCTCCGCATCAGCACAGGCCAGTTCCCCCAGCCCGGCATTTTGCAAAATGGAGAGGCCGAAGCGCGAACCCCGCCGCTGTCCATAAAGGGAGATTACCGGCACCCCCATGTAGAGAGCATCACAGGTAGTGCCGCCCCCCGTATAGGGATAGGTGTCCAGGGCTATATCCACATCCAGGTAGCGCGTCATATAATCTGAGCTGTCAGCCTCCAGTTCCACCCTCCCCAAGGGCAGGCCCAGCCGGTGCAGACGCTCCTGCACCAACAGCACAGTCTCATCGTCACGAAAAGAACCGTTTTTGAGCAGCAGGCGTGACCTGGGCACTTGACGCAGCAGCTCGCGCCACAGCTGCAGCATCTCATCCGTGATCTTGCGGTACTGGTTAAAACAACCAAAGGTGATATAGCCCTTGGCAAGGCAGGGCGCTCCCCCCGGCTCCGGCACATCGCTGCGCCCCGTATAGCAGAACTGGCTCGTCAGATACAGAGGACGCTCCACCAGTTCAGGCTCCCGCTCTGGGGGATCTGCCCACCTGTCTGTCAGGAAAGCATCAACCTGCTTAAGGCCGGTGGTTGCCATATAGCCAAGTCCCGATACCTGCACAGGTGCAGGACGGAAGGCCAGCACAGGCAGGCCGCTGTCTGCGCTGTGTCCTGCCAGGTCTACAAGGACATCAATGCCGTCCGCACGGATCTGCGCCGCAATATCCTGCAGCTCCTTCCCGTGCATATCACGGAATACTGCCGCAGACCGCTCCACCTGTTCCGTATACCAATCATGGATTTCCCCCAGACTGTAGGCGTAAACCTCCCATTTTTTCCTGTCATGCCCTGCCAGCAACTGATAATAAAAGTAAAACATCACATGCTGGCGGAAGTCCGGCGAAATCAGCCCCACCCTCAGGGGGCCTGCCTGCCCCCGGGCTAAACGCGACTGTGGCCATTCTATGTATGGTTTTATGCCCAATTTGTCCACCAGGGCTGCATACCCACGATGCGCTTCCAGCAGGCTTTCCCGTTCCCAGGGCAGGGCGTGCCGGGCCATCAAGGCCGAACTGTACATCCCCAGTCTGTCTGACAGCGTATTGGCACAAGCCGAAGCTGCACTGTAACTTGACACGGCCTCATCTGTCAGGCCTAACCCCACCGCCGTCTGTCCGCGCTTGGCCAAAACATTTGTGACAAACGCATTTTCCTCATCTGTAATGTATCCTGTTCTTTCCAGACAGTCACATGCCTCGCTCAATGTCTTGTACGCCGCCCAATAACGATTTCGCTCAATTTCTGCCAAACCACAAAACCGCAAGCATTCCGCATCATGTTCCGCATCGAACCTGGCAGCCTGCCGCAAGTGCCAGGCCGCCCGTCCCCAGTCTCTCAGCTTGTAATAGGCAATGCCTGCCAGCCGCCAGGCATCGGCGGCAGTTGCCTCATCCGCCTTCAAACGCGCTGCCAGCCGCGCTGTTTCCGCCCAGTCCTCCTTCTGATAGGCCTCATCCAGCTTCTGCAGCCAGACTCCGCGACGCGCCGCCAGATCCCTCTCCGGCATAACCTCCCTCTCATAAGCCAGATAGATTTTCTGCCATAGCAGTTCCAGTTCTCCCAGATAGGCCGCCGAGTCCATCAGCGGCGATACGCGCATGCGACGGCGCAAGGTCAGATGCAGCCAGTCCAGCTTTTCTGCATCGCCTGCCAGCGCCACTGCCTTCTCCACATACTCCTCCGCAGTAGCCGCACAGCCCTCAGTAAAGCCCACATTCATCAGCAGACTATAGCCAAAGCGGGCATTATGCCGCTCCCCCACCAGCGTCACCACCGGCACCCCCATATAAAGGGCATCGCAGGTAGTGCCGCCCCCGGGATAAGGCCAGGTATCCAGCGCTATATCTATCTCCCTGTAATCCTCCAGATAATGGGGAGATAAGGGATAGGCCTCCACACGCGCCAGCTCAATTCCCGCCGCCTGCATTCGCTTTTCCATTTCCTGCCGCCCGTAATCATTGCCAAAAATCTCCGCCCTGAGACGCAGCCGGCTCCCCGGCACCCGGCGCAAAATTTCCGCCCACAGGCTCAGGATTTTATCCGAGAGCTTAGCGGCATTGTTCAGACTACCGAAAGTAACATAGCCCTTCCTGAGACAAGGAGCCCCAGACACAGGCCCTGGCTTGTCGTGCCACATATAGCAGAAATGGCTATGGGGCAAACGCAGCAAACGCTCCGTGAAATACCTGTCATTGCCCCCATCTGATTCCACCGGGTCTATATACGGATCAGCCAGAAAATAATCCACTGCCTCAAGGCCAGTAGTATCGAAGTAGCCGATGCCTGAAACCTGCACAGGCGCAGGCTTATAAGCCAGCACCGGCAGGAAATTATTCGCCGTATGCCCGGCCAGTTCCACCAGAATATCTATTTCCTCATGCTTGATGAGTGCCGCTACTTTCTCATCCGGCCAGCCCCGCATATTATGCCAGACCGTTGCCGCTGCTTGGAATTCCGCACTGGCTGCATCCTCTTCGCAATTCGTATAGCAATAAACTTCAAAAGCTTGCCTGTCGTAATCTTTCAGCATGGCATAGCAAAAAAAAGCCACCACATGAAAGCGCAAATCCGGCGAGATATAGCCCAGGCGCAGCTTTTTATGCCCATAGGGCTTCTTATGCTGATAAGGCTTCACCCCTGCCAGCAGTCTGCCATAGCCTTGAGCAGCTGCCAACATAAAGTCCTGGGGCTTGGCCTGGTAATGCAGATTGAACAAATAATTGCTGTATTCAGCCAAGGCTCCTGTCGAAAGATCCTTATAGCGGCCAGACTCCCGGTAATGCTCTGCCGCCTGTTCCGCCCTCCCCAGCTTGCGGCAAAGGGTCGCGTAAATGCTGTGCGTCGCCCCCCGGTACCAGTCCGGCATATCCATCTGCAAGGCCTCCAAGAAACGCTGCTCTGCCCCGCCCCAGTCATCATTCATCATCTCAGCGCGGCCCAGCAGGAACAGTCCGACACCATCCCTGCCGAAAAGCTGCCCATATTGCCGGGCAGCTTCCAAAGCCTTCTCTGCCTCACCACCGTCAATATACGCCGCCAGCATAGCCCACCAGATATTCTTATCACGGGTGCCGCTGGCCCGCAGAGCATCCGCCAAATCTACCGCCTCCGGCAAACGTACGGCCTCCATCAGTTGCTTCAGCTTGCCAAAGGCCTTATATATTTCTTTGTAGCCGGAAATCTTCTGCATCAGCCCTGCCCTCCAATATTCCATAATATTTTCTCATCCCAATTTTCTATCCCGCCGCAAGCGCTCAATCGCCCCAATGACCTGTGCCGCCGTAATGCTCTTGGAGCATTCCAATTCACGCTCAGTGCCGCCATGATTGGGGCAAAGCCTTGCGTCCCAGAGTATGCGCGAGTCATTATAGCAGCCCCGGCACACATGGGGATTGCTGACCCTGTAGGGCGTATAGAACTCCGTATAGGCCAGGGTGAGGCCGCTTATCAGCACCACCGGGCATCCGGCAGCATTAGCCAGCCAGCTCAGGCCGCTGGAAACACCGATGAACATATCCGCATAAGCCAGCATCTCGAACCGCTCCGCCAAAGGGCGGTTCCCCGTATGATCCTCCGCTCCTGAGGGTTTCTCCACATGATAGCCGCCATCGTCCACGCAGAAATCTCTGTCCAGACACAAAACCCGGTAGCCTAGCCCCTGCAAATAAGCCACCACTTCATCCCAGCCGCCGGGCCGCAGCCAGCCCTTGCTCACGCCGGAAGCCTGCACCGCAATACATACATAAGGCGCCTCCAGCCCCACCGGCCTCGGCCCTGAAGGTGCCCACTTATCCAGTTCAGGCAGGCCATGCAGACCAAGAATCTCCCGGGCATATTCCTGCCAGGGCGCAGCCAGCCCGTCCATAGGAGCAGAGAAGCGTTCCTCCGCATAGGTACCCAGATGGTACACCGCATAGGTATCCTCCGGGATACCCTCCACTATTTCCAGCTCCGGATAACAGCGCCCGGCCAGTTCCGCCAGGGCAGCGCCTGGCCGCACCGCCACCTGGCACTCCGGATGCTCCCGGGCAAAGGCACGGGCCACCGACAGCATCTGCACCGCCTCCCCCAAGGGGGGTGGCTGCTCAGGCAGTTTGCCATCTATGTACAAGCAAACCTTCTGTCCCTCATAGTCCAGCAAATGCCGGAATACCTGCTGACCCTCCAGCCAGACTTCCACCAGCCAGGGCACATAAAATTGCTCCAATGACTGCAGCTGCACATCCGCAATATCCCCGTCAAAATACACCTGGCCGGACACGCCATCACTTACGCGCACATGCCAGTCCCCCGCAGGTATTTCCAGCCGCAGGCCGGCGTTGAAATCCAGCCGCAGCCCCGGTATGCCCGTTTCCCCTGCTACCGCTCCCGCCAGTACGCCATCATTGTAAGCGATAGCCCTGTCCTTCTTGGTAGGTTCTTCCCTGCTGCACGAAAAAAACACCACTCTGCCCCCTTATCTGAAAACTGCCACCCTTCTGCACATACTCCTCTGCTACTCGTCTGCCTATGTCCCAACAGGCTCCACGCCTCATCAATCAACCACAGACAACATAGTAACTTACCGCACTAACTCTTCCTGCCATTCCGTAATGTTCCTGTCCTCCCTGGCATAGGAAAAATTGATGCCCAGCTTATGGATGACCTGCCCCTTCTTCCTGGCTGGCAGAATATACCTCTGCACATACTTCTTTTCATCTATTTGTACCAGGGCTGCTCCTGCCGTCTTGTCCAGCTTGAATTCCATTATATAGAGATGCTGCCCTGCCCTCAGGATTGCATCTATCCTGCCTATATTCGTCGCGACTTCTGCCTGAATGTCCATACCGCACATCCGGCAGATGATGTACACAACCGTCTGATAGAACTTCTCATAGTCCAGTTGCATAGTGTAGGGAATATCTGCAAAAAAGCCCTGCAACATCTTGATGAACTGCTCCGTATCGCCACGCTCCGCCGCTTCCCAGATATCCACGCTCCAAGCTGCTGGAGTCCTTTGCTTCACATATGCATTCAGCAGATTCTCCCCAAAGGACTTCTCTGTCTCCGCATTCGGGAAGCGCATCACATATGCCAGCTGTGGCCTTGTCAAAACATAATCCAGCGTCAGGTAGCCTGTCTGCAGCATCAGCTCTACGATTCGCTCGTTTCTGACCTCGCTGCCGGCCAGCTCGGTCACATCGAAACTATCCAGCGAGCTTGCAGGCAGCCTTGCCCCGGTCACATCCATCAGCGTCATCTTATTGCGCTGCATCAACTCAACTAGAAAACGGGGCGTGCCAGTAGAGAACCAATAGTTTCGGAAAGCGTTCTTCTTCAGAAAAAAATTGCCAACAGAAACCGGATTATAGACGGTCTCACAGCCAGGTGCGAAGCAGTAGCCATCATACCAGCGTTTCAGTTCTCCGAGCAGTCCCGCCCTATCCAGCAGCTCGCCAAACTCATCCGTCACCTGCTCAGCCATGGCCTTATCAAGCCAGCCTGCAAAATTACTCTCCATCTCAGCCTGGGTATAGCCCATCATGGTTGCATAATCTTCATCCATGGTAATGTCAAACAGATTATTCAGCTTGCTGAAGATAGAGAGCTTAGCCAGCCTGGTCACACCCGTCAGGAACACGAAGCGCTCCTTGGCCTCTGCGCCCTTGATAATCTGGTAGAAAGAGGACAAGAACTTCCTAAATTCCTCTGCATCCTCCCTGTCCTCAATATGCTCGAAGATTGGCTTGTCGTATTCGTCTATCAAAATCACCACGCCACGCCCAAACTTTTCATGCAGCTTATCCACCAAACTCCTGAAGAGCAGCGCTGGCTCGTCCTCTCGGAATTCCACGCCGTAACTTCGCCCTATATCCATCAGCAGCAAGGCCAGGGAGTGCTTGAGAATATCTATATTGTCCATAACGCTTCTAGCAAAGTCAAGATGCACCACCGGATACTCTTGCCAGTCATAATCCTGCTCCCCGATATAAAGCCCCTCGAATAGCTCCCGCTTCCCTCGGAAAATCGCCTCCAGCGTGGACACAGTCAGGCTCTTGCCAAAGCGGCGGGGCCGAGCACAGAAGACCTGCTGTGATGCGCCTGTTATAAGTTTGTGCAAGTACTCCGTCTTATCCACATAAACACAGTTCTCCTGCCGCAATTTCTCAAAAGTATAGATTGATGTAGATAAATTTTTCAACAGCAACGCCCCCTATCAGAAAGCCACCAGAAACTACGGCTTTGAAACTGTAGCTAAATAAACTAGACCAGCAAGATGTCTAGTTTATAAGTCTACAGTTCCTAAGTGACTTAATCAACAATTCCTGTCATGTTAGCAACATCGAAAACAGCCACAGCTACAATGACATGTACCGCCGTATTGATAAATCAGCAGCCTCCTGACATAATCATACGCAAAATCCTGCCTTGATTCTCCTTGAAGCAATGATAAAAAGAAACATAATCCCTGCCGTAAATCAACCCCACTGTCTTGCAGCTTGCAACTATCTCTTCCGAACGCCAGCTTATCAAAAGGTTATCCTCTGCCCTTCTGCTTGACCTGCAGCTACGCCGGAACTCTCGCAAAAAACCAGCTCCGTCGCTGTAATCGTAAAGTACGCCTTTAAGCGCTTCCTCCCCCAATTCCTGCCGCAGCTTGTCATATAGGGACAGGGAATCTGTCCCAACCACCCAGCACCGCACGGTCTTTATGTCCAAGTCTGCAGACAGGCAGCCACTGACAGGCCAGTCCTTCGCCACATGCAGCAACAGCCGTTTGACAGTCTGTTGCTGCCAATACAGCTGCTCATCCTCCCTGTCCTGCTCTTGCATCTCCTCGTAGTATGCCGACAAATCAATGCCACAGACCGCCATAGCCCGCAGGTAAAAATCCCGGCTGAAGCGCTGCCAGCCGTGGCAGCCAAAGGGCAATTGGCTGCCATTCTTCCTGTAGCAACGCTCTGCCAGTGTATCTATGGAAAAAGCATAGGCAATCCGCGACGGTGCCAGTCGAAACTCACTGTCCTCATATCCCGCAATGCCCCAGAAGGTGTCTTCCCCCCAGCCATCATACCTGGGATTGCCCTGGCACTTGGCCAGCAAACGACAACAAGCCTCTATCCTGCGCAGGGAAAAGCCACCGTTTCCCACGTGGTAGATCTTATATTTTCCCGGCCTGACCTGCTGCAAGCTATTCTGCAGCTGCCAGGGACCGCCTATGTAATCATAGCCCAGAGAGCAGAATTCCTGCAAAAGATCAACAAAAACGAAAGCATCCAGTTGATAAATCAGCATGTACTCAAAGTCCCGGAAACGAGCATAAAACTGCTGTGACAGCAACAGTTGGGAATAAGATGCGACGCTGGTGAAAAACTCCCCGGAAAACTCCATGACCGGGTGGCCCTGCCTGACCTCTTCCGGCAAGACCAGTCCCTCAGGTGACACAAAAACAATATGATAATGGGGCAGGACCACATAAAGCCGCGCCAGACTGATTTTCTCATACCATGCCAGTTCCGTCCTGTAAATTGGTACGGCAATTACGACCGTCTGCATGCACCCTCACCCTTAACTCTACAAATAGCTTTATCTGCAACCACTATCCAGCAGCAACCGCATCACATCAAGGAACCCATGCCCCCCATCTTCTATCATCAGCAACAGCTTCATTCTGTCATTAGGACTATGAATAATCTTGTTGTCGACATATCTTAGCAGCTCTATCACATCATCTTCACAGGCTTCGTCTTTACGTCTATCAAATAATGCCAAAGCAAAGAACTCGACCAACTTGCAGACAGTTACAAAAAATTCATACGCAACGGTAACTTTTTCATGCACACCATAAGGGTATAACATATAAAGATAATGGTTCAGAAAATAATTCGTCCAAATATAGCCGTATTCTCCATATATTTTGTCACGATATGCTTCACGTATACGCTCGTAGCGCTCTGCCACCTCACTCAGAACCACTTCTTCCGACTGGATTCCATAAGCATTCATGACATTATCAAGATATGGCTGCACAGACATACGTTCAAAGTGCCTGTTTTCGTCGCCATAGAAAAGTTCCAGCACAATCAACATATGACGAATATAGGCCTTAGCGTCTCCTTTACAGAGCCGCAATGTCTGCCCTACTTCCCCGTCCAACTCACCAGATAAATACGGCTGCCCGCATTTATCAATCTCCCCTGCCCTGTCCGACTGTGTCAGCTCGTCTGCCCTGTCCAGGAAAAATCCCAGCAAGGCAAATCTTAAATCAGGTTGCTCCTCAGTATACCGCTGCAAGATTCCCAACGCGGGCCCCTGCATGGATAAAAGCGCAGACTGCAATAACATGTCTGCACTGAAATAGGACACAGACATACGTGACAAGTCCCGTTCTATCTGTTCAAATCTCAACGGCTCACGGTTCAACAAGCAGCAGCGGGCTGCAACAGGACAGCTTAGCGTCAAAGTTTCTTCCACCAGTTTTTCTGCCAATTGCGTAAACGACCTCGGATATGTGCGGCACGTTTTTGACAGATATTCCTCGCCACAAGCACGCTGTATTTTGCAGAAATCATCAGGCTGCAAGAAGGGACAAGAGCCTTTATGATCCAGCTTGATTAAATGCTGCAAACTACCCTCATGTTCCTTGGTAACCAAATGTTGCTTGAGCTTGGTACGCAGATTCTTCAGCTTCACTTTCCTATATTTTTGATAGGTATCTTCATCGATGGTTATAGTCCATTTGCGGCAACATTCCGCGCCGCAAGCTTGCCCATCGCACTTGAACCTTCCCACATACTCAGGTCGAATACAAGCAATCTGCCCGACTCTGTCCTTCATGTTTATACCACCTAACTCCTTCACCCAATTTTTCTGATTGACAATTTGGTGTGTCTCCCCGACTCCTTAATAAGCTAACCGCCTTTCCAAACTGCATAGCAATCTCAAGTCCATGTGATTTCCTTTATTAGATCCTTATATGAAATATCTGTACTAACCAGCATTCCTTCGTGCAGGCTAGTCCCCCTGACGGGCTTACTATAGTCTCCATAATAATTGCGTAGGATAGCATCATAGCCGGATGGCACAGGCAATTGCACCTGCTCAAAGGGCATGCAGCCACCTGCGCCATACCAAGAAATGTCACTGCAAGGATACGTGCCAATCACATCCAACATGAAAAAATTTACTTTACTTGCTCTAGGAAAAATATCCAACATAAAACCTTCATAGACTTTCATACGTTCTTCTGTTGATTTTTCCAGCAGGGGACGAATTATATCCTCTCCCAACTGAGAGCCTCCATTTTCCATTAGTTCCTTGACTGCATCCGGCTGAATCCCCCCCCCCCCCCCACAACTCATGCTGCAATTTGTATGCAAGGACAGAAGCTGGGCTACCATCAGAAACATGGTCAAGCGGTACGATATCTATGAATATGCCCTGGTTAACATTCGGTTCATCTGGCCACTCTATAGCCGCAGTACGCGAATCACAAAGTTTGCTCCATGCTAAAATCATTGTATCTGTGTAAGTATTCTGCAAAAAATATGGTGGCTCTACCTCCCGCATCGCAACTTCCTGAAAGCGCTCATAGTCCGGCCGCAACATAATAAAATCCAAGTCATCATCCCATGGCACAAATCCTTGATGACGAACAGCCCCTAATAAGGTACCGGAATCCGCAAAATATGGAATTTTATGTTTCTGGCATATCCTATCAAAAACATGTCAAATTTCCAATAATCTTTCCCACATTTTTTCTGTCAGTAGTAACCAAGAAACCACTGCGCACTTCATCATGGGAAATATCCTTTATGTAGGACATGTCGGCTACTCCTTTCCTCAGAAACTCCCCTCGAAACATTGCCTCCAGGAAGCCTCCTTTACCACGAGTCCCTCCGTTATGCGCAAATCATCGTGTGTATCAATTTTCAAATCCCCTTCTTATAGCACCTCTCCCTGCAGCATCGGCCATTGTATGCCCATATTATCAAATGAAGCTGTATGCTCACGCACAATCTCCAACAGTCTACTCAGCTCTGTCTCCTTAACCCCACCCGATCTGCCATCGCGTCTGCTAGCCCACAGATGAGCTCCAGTCAGATCTACCGTGCCATCCTGATGTACCAAAGTCTTTGACTCCAAATCCATCTGGCAGTTCTCCATACGTAATCTCATTTTATAAGTCTGCTTAGGGAACATGGCATTACTGATACAGTATTCCCGTTTCCTGCCTCCAAACGCCGCCGGCAAATTACCATCCAGTCCCTCCGGCAAATCAAAGCCGCAAAGCTTGGACATAATAGGATAGATATCCAGCGTACTGGTCAGCTCATCATCAACAAATCCCAACTGTGGTACCCCGGCTCCGCGCAGCATCAATGCTGCGCCCGTATGCTTGTCACTAAGCATATATGGCTTTTCATCATAAATTGACACCCCATGATCAGAACATAATTCCACCAGATACTCATCTTCATTAAAATGTTTCTTCAAATATTCAAAAAGCGTTCCCAAGCTTCGATCCGCATTCTTTATCCCCATCCGATTGGCAGCCATATAAAACGGCGTACATTTCAGTCTCACGCTGGCCTGCTTTTCCTCCATCCCCCGCAGCCGTTCTGCCAGTTCCAAATGCGTCTGGGTTGCCACTGCCACCTGATAATCGTGGACATCCCAGGGATGTGTATCCATAATATCCAGTAAAATAAATTGATCGCACTCATCAAAAGCCTCGAGCTGTTGGATTGTCCGCTCCACCCCTTCTGCAGCAGGCATCATGTCACCAGCAATCAGACGTCGGTCATAGCCACGTCCCACACTGTTATAGACAGAATCTCCCCCTCCTTGGATATTGACCGTATGATAGCCCAAGTCACGCATCTGTTCTGCTAATGTCTTATGCGTTGTCGACATACCAATAGCGGCCTGCTCGTTAAAAACCTGAGTATGATGGGGATACAGTCCGGTCTCTATGCTGGGAAAGGACGGATATGTATATTCTGAAGCCGAAAAATGCTGGCCGAAAATCACGCCATGTTGGAAAAAATCGATGATATTGGGGACCAGGCGATAATTCTCCTCGCGCATCTCCTGCCAGCAAAGACCATCAACAAGTATATGCAGCACCAACTTGCGTCGTTTGCTGCTATGTCCAAGACGAATGGGTTTCCCCACGGCAAAATCTGCCCCCGAGCGCAGTTTCACAGGTTCGCTGACCCGATAAAAACTGAACGCATATTTCCCCAGCCAGGCAGGCTTATGTACATCAGGGCCATGTACATCCAATTTCTGACTTTTCTCCGTTCCTGCCAAAGGCAGTATATATGTACTGCCCTGCGGATCAAACTCATAACTTCTCTGCACAGTGCTCCTGATAAGCTCAAATTCCAAATCAGCAGCACTATTGAATACAAATCCCTGCTGCTCGCGCACCTCCGCCAAGGCCAAACCGCGATGGTTCAGTGCCCCCTGGCAGCCGCCATAAACCCCCGACCAGTACAGCAAATCACCCTCAGGTCGCTGTTCTTCTATGGGCTCACCAAGAAAAATAGACATCTTTTCACACAACTCCCGCTCCTCATCTAAATATATGCGGCGCGAGACAATAGGTGCATAACCGCTGACTCCCAGGCCTATTGACAGCCGTGCTAAAAACGCTTCCTGATGCTCAGCAGGTACCGGCATCTTCAAAGTTCCCTGATAAAATTTAATCAGCAGGCCCTGATACCAGGCTGCCTCCAAATACCTGCCAAAATGCACATAGCAAGTCACAAGTATTTTCCAGACAACTCCGTTCACAGCCCTGATTTCTGCCGCTTTCTCAGCCTCTGCCAGCGCCACCTCATAATTTCCGTGGGCCAGTGCGTACCAGGCATAGAATACATGAAAGCGTTCCGGCTGGGGCGATGCCTTGCCATACTCCACAACCAGACCTAGATATTCGTCATCAAATTCACGCCTATTTGCCTTGACCAGCAGTCTGGCAAACAGATCTCCCCTTGCATCATACCCCTGCCCGTAAATCCCCTGCCAAACCGATGCCTCTTCCATATTCCATCCTCCATTTGGCTGTTAACTAATCCTTATATAAGAAGCAGTTATATGTATAAGGTGCATTTTCATAGCCCTCAAGATTATTGGGCGTAAACATAATTCTCGCATTATGCTCATCTGCAAATTCCTCAAAAAAAATACGCGGAAAAAACATTTTAGGCAAGTCCTTATATTTCAAATCATAATCTTTGATAAATGCCCTCCTGTGCCTTATACACTCTTCTTTTAAGCTCTCATCATAAACATCAATTACGCCTACACTCCGCCTGCTCTTCACCCACATTTTTTCCAGTACAGTATGCGCGTAAGACAAATTTTCAAAGTAAGCAAAAACAGAATTGGAAAAAACCACATCATACTTAACATCTACAGGTAGATTTTTTGCTTCATCTTGTAAACATTCTATGATTTTCGGGGACAACAATCTCTGTGCGATTTGCAATAATTTTTCCGAATAATCCATCCCCCCTACAGATATACCCTCTCTGGAGAGCAGAAAAAGATTTGCCCCAGACCCGCACCCAACCTCGAATGCACTATCACCACTTTTTAGTCCTAAATTACTTTTAGCATCTTCATATTGAGCTCTGAATGCTGCGTATGACAATCCACCTTCCAGATCGAATCCATCGACTCGTTTTAATTCCAAAAAAACAGACTCCACATCCTCCATATCAAGTTTGTCAATATCCGTTCCCTTTTCCTCCCAGATATCTTTCCAGCTCATTCTTCATTCCTGCCTCTCTTCAAACATATTTCCTTATCTGCCATCTTAACAGTACGCAATTAACGCATAACATCATGCATTGCTTTCACGAGTCTTGTATTATCTTCTTCATTTCTTATTGCAATTCGCAGATAATTCTTACCCTCCAGCTTATCAGCAAGACTTTTTACAAGTATATTGTGCTCATCCAATAAAATGTTTACTACATTGTCAACGGACATATCACCCATGACTTCAGCCATAAAGAAATTGGCTTGGGAAGGTACGACGCGGATGCCAGGTATTTGAACTAGAGCCTTTTGGAAGCATTGACGCTCTTTTCTGAGCCTTTTTAGCGATTCATAATAATCTCCTTTATACTTTTCAGAAATCTGCATATAAAACTCAGCAAAAGAATTTATATTCCAAATGGATACTTGCTTCTTTATGTTGGCGATCATTTCCTGATCACCAGATGCTATAACCCCCAAGCGCAATCCAGGCACACCATAAGATTTTGAAATACTTTTTATAACGAAAAGATGAGGATTTTCCTCCAACATTTTCTGACTTATGCAAGTATTATCTTCCTCGTCGGCAAAATCGGCAAAACTCTCATCCAGAATAAAGCTGATTTCCTTTTCCTTACAGAATCGAATTAGTTTCTGCAAATCTTTTTTTATTATGTAATTTCCGGAAGGATTGTCTGGATTGATTAGCAATAGATGCTGAATATCCTTATCTGAGAAAAAAGATATCAAATCATCTACAGAGTAAGAAAAATCCCTATTTGAAGGACAAAAAACCGATACATTCTCATATCTATTAGGATATTCCTCAAATGTCGGACGTACAATCCCAAGCTTTCCATTTATATTTTCCAGCAATACTTTGATCAATTCTGCAGCACCATTGCCAACTGCAATATTCTCACGATGCACGCCAAAGTTCCTAGCGGCCAGCAATGAATTCACGTCCATTCCGGAAGGATATTGAGTTATCAGCTTCTCTGTGCTCGCTTTTATCTCATCCATAAGCTTCTGAGACGGATAATACGGATTCACCAGATAGCAAAAATCCAACATATGCGGATAGCGCCAGTAGCCGCCATAGCGTTTCTTTATCGAATCGGCTTTTTCCTCCAGATTAGTTGCAAATATTGACTCTGCAATATTCAAATCCTGTACATCATCTATCTCATACCAATGTTGCCCGGATAAGCGCTTCCCCTTAATCTCAGGCAAATCAAGCATAGTGATGACGCGTAGCACCTGCTCATAATATTCATTATTGCCCAAGGCCTTGGAATACGCCTCCAAAAAAGGAACATAAAGTTTCTCTGAAAAATGCTGACTGAACTTATAAATATTTACAGTTTTATAGTAATCCTTGATTTCGTCAAATTTAAACACTTTCCCTGGCACAAACATCTCTATATCGTCATCATCGTTCAGCTTGACACAAGTACCATCCATCCAGCTCTCATATTTATCCACCAATGCCAGCGTCTCACGCGGGTCTGACACAAGTGCATCCAGGACATCATCCTCAAAAATCAAATCCGATTCAAAGAGCAAAGTATCCTCCCTACAGAGATAGTCTTTTGCCAATGCCAGAGAGTATATATTGTTCGTTTTATTGTAAACTGGATTATTCACAAATGTAATTGGCGTCTGTATGCCAAGGGTCTGAATGTACTCAACCAGTTCAGCTCCTTTATAGCCAATAACAATAACAATACGCGAAAGGTGCAGCCTTTCTATTTGATGCAGCATACGGTCTATTAAAGTTACGCCGTTAACCTTAACCATGCATTTAGTATTATCTTGCGTCAATTCCTTCAAGCGTTTGCCCATACCAGCTGCCAAAATAATTGCCTGCATAAAAAATCCTCCTCCCAAATTCAGAACAACAATGCCAATTCGCCCTTCGCCAGCAATTCATAATAAGGAATGTCTGGGCTAAATAAGACCTCACCGTGACTGGATGCTTCCTTAACCGGAGTGCGCCAGTCACCGTAAAGCTTTGTCAGCACTTGCTCATAGCCAGCCGGAGCCGGAAGATGCATTCCTTCGAATGGCAAAAGCACCGTTTTCTCATACCAAGCTGCATCCATCGAAGGAAACAATTGTGCCATCTCATACACAAAGTAATTGATTTTTGCGGATTCATGAAAGTGACGTGCCGCAAATCTCTCATATTCACGCATACGTTCCAGTGCAGAGAGCTTCAAAATCCTCTCTACCGTGCTCTTGGCAATCGGCGGCTCTGCACTACTATCCAAAAGCTGCTGCAGCTGCTTCGGATCTGATACCGCCATAATCAGCCAGCGCATTATTTCCCATATGCGATCCATCCGCGAAGTTCCGTCAGGAACCGCATCTAAAGGGAAAATGTCAATCCAGATCCCTTGGCATCTCCCCTCCTGTCTGCGATCACGGCAGATTGCCGTTGTTCGGCAGTCACGCAATTTCGCAATAGTATTATCCGTGTTGTCCGTATGGCAGGTCTGGAAAAAGAACTTCCCTCGGCAATCTTGGTATTTCTCCATGCCAGCCATAATATCCTGCAACTGCTCGTAATCTGCCCGTGGCATGGTCAAATCCACATCGTCATCCCAAGGGATGAATCCTCCATGCCTGGCTGCCCCCAGCAAAGTCCCATAATCTATCTGCCAGCGAAGACTATATCTTTGGCAAATATCAGCAAATTCTACCAGCAGATTCAGCTCTGCATTCCATATTCTCTTTCGTCTGCCGGTCACCAGAAAGCCGTCCCGCAGTTCATCTTTTTCCATATCTGTGAAATATTTTCTGCCGCCATGCTCTACCATTGCCGCTGCCCCATTTCTTGTTCAGATAAAAACTCGTTCAAATTTTACTTTTTACCGCTATCCCTACCCCAACTGCTCATACATATCGCAAAATCCCTTATCTGCCTCAGCGCGAAGCCTGCCTATATGTCCTTCTCGCCAAGCCTCCCAATCGGAAAGAGCAGACAGGCAAGCTCCCCTTGGCAATGTTTCGGCGGACAAGGCTCCCTGCAGCAGATAATAACGCTCCATTTCACGCAGGATTGCCATGTCCGCTGTCTCTGGGGGCAAATCGAGCGCGGACTCGCACATAATGCCGAACATGCTCGCATTGTCAAATAGCATGTTGCAGAGCGTCGCCAGCATACAGCGTCCCTCAAAGAACAGGTTCTTCAACCAGTTCAGCTGCGATAGATCTGCCCTGCGGAACAAAATGCCCGACAGGGACCAATCCCCCGGCAGACCGAAACGCAGGCAACGCTCTGCCAGCCTTTCCCCTGTCATATATACTATGATTTCATTGCCCCTGTCCAGCCAGTCTGTATCATGCCTCCAAGCACTAGGCTGCAAATCGACCGGTGCAAGAACAGCTTTTATCAGTGGCTGGCCTGCCAGTACAGCCGTCATTGCGTCCAGCGTCCCTGCGTGAAGCACAGCCCCTGGCAGCAGGTACATTGCATATTGCCCGCCTACCAGTTCCTCCAACTCGGACAAGTCGGCCACCTCTGCAAAAATGCAACGAACAGATTCTTCCATATGCCCGGCAATTTCCCTGGCAGCATGCCAGGCTGTGCCCTGCCCATAGCCATATTGGTCAACCACCAGGCACTCGTCCGGCTTATACGACTGAAGCTGCAGGCCAGCCATAGTCCTTTGCCAACTATCAAGATCACCATCCCATAGATAAATCATTGTTACAGAAGGTTTTTTCATGAAAATGCTCTGGAGCGCATAGGCGTCTGCAATTTTCTCAGCCAGCTTCAGCACATTGACCAACGGCTGCCGGACAGTCCTGGTATAGCGGCAAGTACATTCCGTCTCATACTCTTTAAGCATTGCAGATACAGATTCAGTCAAAACAGGCATTTGCATGGCCGCTTCATCCCCGGCACAGAAGGCATGGAAGAAATTCATGTCCCCATCGGCCTGAGCCTGTCCCGGAACATATTTCCCCCTTGCCGAAAAGCTGTAGCGCGTAAACTTAGCGCAGTTGGAAAGCCACAAGCAAAGTTTCTTGGAAATGAGCTGCTCCCTGCTCCGCAGGGGAAAATGCGCCAGATGCACATCCTGCAATTCCTCTGCTTTTGCACAAAGGAATCTGCCCTCATGCCCCGGCAGGCGCAGAGCATGATTTCCCTGCATCAGGCTGAGCTTCCTCTCTATCACAGGAAACCTGCCTGCTATTGCCTTGCCTGGCAAATCCGGCATCGTTGAGCGCCTGGCTGGACGGGATAGCAGATAGTCCTCCTGAGATTCCTCCGGTGCTACAAGTTCATAGCGAAACCACTGGCACTGGTAGATTCCCGTTGCTGGCAACTCCTGCAAGATATACCTTACATAGGCCGAACTGCCGGACAGAGAAACCAGGAATTCATCTGCGTCCAGTGGAATGATTATATCGGCCCCATATTCCTCTATGGCACGGTACATCAATGCTGTCATGACCTCGGCCTGATCATGGCCCGCCCCCGTATAGCCTTCAACCGCCAACGGCAGCCCTTCCTCCCGCAGCTGCGCCAATATCTCTCCGGTGCCGTCCGTGCTGTCATGATCCGTCACCAGCAGAATATCAGCTATCAGCAGCGCATGGCGCACAAAGCTTTCGATGACATCCGCTTCATTTTTGACCATACTGATGGCCGCTATATGATTGACCATAGGGCATATACACCTCACCTATTGCACTGTCACATCCTCATAACGCACAGCCTATTAGTCCCTTATCGCGCCGCAGGCGCTCGACAGCCTCTATGACTTGAGCGGGAGTGATTTCTCTCGAGCATTCCAGCTCACGCTGCGTTCCTTGGTGACGGGCGCAGGGACGAGCCGGATCATTCCAGCTCACACGCAGATCATTGTGGCAGCCATGACAGACAAAATCGTTGCTGACACGGTAAGGCGTATAGAACTCAGTCTGTGGCAAAGTGATACCGCTTATCATCACCACCGGGCAGCCAGCGGCCTGGGCCAGCCACGCAAGGCCGCTGGACAGGCCTATGAAAAAATCCGCCCGGGCCAACATCTCGAAACGCTCCCTCAGAGGCCTGTTTCCCGTAAAATCCTCAGCACCAGAAGGTCTCCTGATCTCCTGACCGTCACTCTGCACGAATTCTTCTTTATCCAGGCACAGTACCCGATACCCCAAGCCACGCAAGTAAGCGACCACTTCATCCCAGCCACCGGGATACAGCCAGCATTTGCGCCCACCCGAAGCCTGCACGGCGATGCAGACATAGCGTCCTCGCACCAACGTCCCGTGTTGTCTCGGCAAGTGCCAACGCTCGAGCTGCGGCAGGTGCCTCAGCCCCATCAGACCGCATACGTAAACATCCCACGGAACAGCCCTCAAATCATATGGAGAAGAATATGGCTCTCCTTGGTACATGCCTAAATGATAAGTCGCATAGCAGTCCTCCGGTATGTCTTCAACGATATCCAGTTCTGGAAAGCACTCCCCCACCAGTTCTGCCAAGGCAGCGCCTGTCCGTACTGCCAAGCGGCCCCCATGTTCCCGGGCAAAGGCTTGCGCACAGGAAACCATCAATACCGCCTCGCCCAAAGGCGGGAGCATGCCTGGCGCATGACCATCAATGTACAGGCAAATTTTCTGCTCATTGCAATCCAGCCCGTGCTGGAATATCAGTTCCCCATCCCTCCACACGGATATTTGCCAGGGAACATAATACTGCTCAAAGGACTGCAATCTGTCCCCGGAAAGTTCGCCCTCGAAAAAGACTTGCCCAGAAATACCATCCTCGACACGGATACGCCAGCTGCCCTCCGGCACATCCAAACGCAAGCCAGCATTGAAATCCAGGCGCAGCCCCTCTATGCCCGTCTCTCCCTTGACAGGCCCCGCCTGGGCTTCATTGGCCAGCACCAGTGCCATGTCCTTGCGCACAGGCAGTTCCTTGCCGCATGAAAAATACATTCCCCTTCCCCCTCAAGCCAGACATTCATTCCATGTGCTCATCCAACCCATGGCAAAAAGATTTCATGTGCCTGACAGCACGGCACATGAAAAATTCCTGCAGGGCAGGGTCTTCAACCTCTTCATGCTTCGCATCCCGTGTGTAAATGTGAGTTTCAAATGCACTCAAATCCACGGTACCATCCTCTCGCGTCGGCTCTGCCGTTTCCAGCCTGAACTCATGTGTCTGTGTCCTGAGGCATAATTTATATGTCTGGCCAGGGAAAAGAGAATTGCTGATGACGTATTCCCTGGCTTTGCCGCCCAGTGCCGCAGGCAACTGCCCGTCCCAATACGGCTCCGACTCGAAGCCGACCAGCCTGGCCAGGCTAGGCATAATATCCAATGCACTGGTCAATTCCTCCACATCGCCCAACTGCGGTACACCAGCGCCGCGCAGCATAAAAGCCGAGCCAGCCTGCTCCTCGCTCAGCAAATAGCGAGGTTCTGAGTATATGGAGGCTCCATGATCGGAGTACAAGCAGACAATATATTCCTCGGGCCGGTAATGCTCCTCCAGGTAACTGAACAGGGTACCCAGATGCCGATCCATCATCTCTATAGACGTTCCGTTGCTGGCCAGGCTCATGGGATTGCTCGGCAAGAACACAGAGGAATCCTCCAAGCTCTCCAGGCTCTCATGCCAGGGCACCTGTGCTTGTGCCTGCACCGACGACGGGACACTCGAGTTATACGGATGCGAGTCCATCATATGCATAAACACAAAGGCATCCGTTTCGCCAAAGGCTTCTAAAAAACGCATAGTCCTGTCCACACCCTCATATGCGCAGGGATAGATACCCTGGATGATCTTGCGGTCAAAGCCGCGCATCACCCCGTTGTATATACCACTCGAGTCCCCCATAGTCGTGACGCAGTAATAGCCCAGCGCTTTCATCTTCTCCGACAAGGTTGCAATCCCAGGCTCCAGCCTCTCCCAACGCTTATCATGGAAAATCTTATTATGATGCATATGCATGCTTGTCTGAATAGAGGCCAGCGAAGGGTAAGTATACTCAGCCACACTATAATGATTGCCAAAGGTCAGTCCGGAGGCAAAGAACCTGCGAATATTTGGCAACCTGCGGAAATTCTCCTTCTGCATCTGCTTCCAGCTCAGTCCATCTGTCAGTATATTCAGCACCAGCCGCAGTCTTCCCTTCCCGTGCTGCATGAGAATCGGCTCCCCAATGGCCAGGGGCTTGGCGGAGCGTATGGTCAGTGGTTCGCTGAACCTGTAGAAATTAAACTCAAAGCGCGGCTGCGTCACTTCGCCACCATGCTGCCCATCGCTAAAATGCGCCTCTTGACAGCTCTCCATCCCCGCCACTGGAACCACCGCTGCTTCCCCGGGTGGCGGGGAAAACCTAACCTCTGTCGCCAGTTGCACTTTCATAATATCAAAAACAAAATCCGTATATCCCATCGTGTTCACAGCCGTCAACTCACAGAGATCAGCTTGTGTGCTCCTAGCCTCGCGCCAACCGTGAGGATTATAAATACCGCACCACTCGTGATAACCCGGCCTCCGCTGTCCGAAAAAATCACTATCCAGGAATTGCCCCACCAAGTGTCCGCCATATTGATCATTATCGGAGAAAATTGAGCGGTATTTGACCTGGAAAGGTGCCGATACAGATTTCAGCTCCTGCAAAAGCTTGAGCCTGTCCTGCTGCTCAGGTAGCTCCAGTGGCTCCTCGTCGGACCTGACAGCCAGTGCCAAAGCATGGAAGAAATACGACTCCCGTTCCTCGCCCAGCTCTGCCAGGAGTTTTGCCAAAAATTGCCAGATCAGGGGCTGCTGTCTGCGCCTTGCATAGGCTTCCCGCGCCTGTGCAAGAGCCAGCTTCATTTCGCCTCGCTCGCGCAGGCAGCGCGCCAGCCAATAATGCCCTTCCGCCGTATCCGGATTCAGTCCCTCATACAGCTCCAAGGTCTCTATAAAGGCCATACCATAATCTCCCGCCCTGTCCATGAGCTGAAGCTGTCGGAATACCTCCGCGACCCTGTCCAGCCATTGTCGGGAGTCAGCTGCTTCACTGCCTTCATGCATCCTCATGCCTTACCGCCCACCTTCCAATCACTTTGCTCAAATTTCCGCATCATTTCCCCATACTGCTCCCACAGGCCGTTGCCTGTGCCGGGCACCCCCTGCATGCGCCTGCCCAGCAGTTCCCAGTTGCGCCTTACGCCCTGCCATGCCTGCTCCCGCTTTTCTTCCTCCAGCAAAGCACCATCCAGCTCCAGCAGGTTGACCCATTCCAGCTGGTGCCAGAGCCACTCCTCCGGATCCACATTCTGCCAGTCACGCTTCACATACTGCCTCCTAACACTCCCCAGCAGCCTGCCATCATCTCCTCCATCACGGCCACTCATCAGCAAGAGGCGCCACATGGTAAAATACAGGGGCTGCCCCTCCAGGAATCCCTCCCTCAGCCAGCCGCATTCCTCCATCAATTGCCGGGAAACCATGGCACCCGACAGCCCCGCCGAGGGCTTTTTGCCCAGCCTGAGAAAATCCTGCCATGCCTCCCTGCGCGCAAACATGGAAAAAGGCTTTTCCTCGATGATGTCATAATAAACAGACCAGGGGGGGAAGACCTCCTGCCCGTTTGACATGGCAAGGATGCAGTTAAAATCCTGGGACTCCAGGCAGCTGATGAGCCGTATGGCCTGCTCCGGGCTGCATACAGTCCCCGGCATCACCCATTGTACGTAATCTCCCTGAGCCTTGGCTGACATCTGCGCCCAAATCTCGCTCCCCCTGAAGACATGAATCTCCTCATTCCCCAGAGACGCCAGCCTTTGCTCCACTGTCTGCCCGTCTCCACGGATAACCGGCACCAGAATTTCCCTGCAGGGATAAGTCTGCCCCAAAGCCTGCTCCAAGGCTTGTTCCCACGCCTCCATGCTTCCCAGATACGGTACCACGAAGCTTGCCTTCTTGCGCCTCTGCAGCACCTTGTACTCGGCATAGGACTGAGCCACTTGCTCACCAGCCGCCATGAGATTGGCCAGCACATCCGGCCTTACATCCTTGCTGTAGCGCAGTATCTGACCCTTGACATAGGGACTGAGATCAAACTCCTCGCCATCCTTCAGTATATCATCCGGCTCCACCCTTTCATGGGCGCGAATCTTGTCAAAGCACACCTTCAAGAAGCCCGCCGTTGACGTATGCACGGTGTACTTGGCCACATTGTTGAGCCAGCTGGTGGCGATCTTGCTGGCATACTGCTCATCACTGCGCCAGTGGAAATGTGCGGCCTGGAGGTGCGGCACCGGCTCCATAGGCACCGGCTTCATTTCGCCCCCCGGCTCTCCCCAGTACGCGAAATGGCAGCCCTGTACCAACCGAAAATGTTGCTCACGAGCCGCCTTGGCCCCCACTATGCATTTCTGGCCCGGTGCCAGATCGCGCCCCCGCTTGCAGGGCCTGGTCAGCAGGAATTCCTCTTCGCCTTCGTGCTGATGCTTTGGCTCATATAGCCGCCACTCCAGCAGATGCACCTTGGTTGTGTCCAGCTGCCCAAGGATGGAGCGGCAGGATTCCTCCGTCTCCGTATTGACCAGGAACTCATCTGCATCTGCAGGCAGCACTATATCTGCGCCGTGCTCCTCTATAGCCTCCCACATCAGCTTTGTCATGACCAGTCCATGAGCCAGCTCCACCTCATGGAGCTCATGGATAGTCAGGGGCAGCCCCTCCTGCGCCAGGCTGGCCAATATCTCTCCCGTGCGGTCATTGCTCATATGATTGGCAACAATTATTTCATCAGCAAAGGTCAGGCTGTGCCGCACGAAACTCTCGATAATATCTGCCTCATTCTTCACCATCGTGACTAAGACAATCTTGTTCATTCACCATTCCCCCCTCCAGCATCTCACACATCCGCATAAGCCGCCCACAGGCTCGGCTCCGCCTCTGCCTTGAGCACGGGCAGCAGACCTGCCCTGCGTTGCCGGAACCGCATAACATCCTGCTCATACTCTGTTTCCGAAATAATATGCCCGGCCAGAGCCGCATCCAACAGATAATAAATCCCCAACTCATGCAAGATGCGCTCATCCGCTGTCCATTGCCTGGGCACCTCCCTGACAAAATCACGCTGCACCAACGCTGTCTGATGGTTGGCAGACAGGCACAGCTGCCATAGCGCCGCCGGCAGCAGTGCCCCCTCCAGGAATGCTCCCTGCAGGAAATCACATTCCTCCAGCAGGCTGCGGCAAAAGAGCATGCCTGTCAAATTGCTGCGGCAGAACTCCCCTTCACTCAGCATGGCCCGCAGCAGCTCCCTGCCGAAAAAATAATGTGCCAGACGGCCGCTGTCCAGCCCCAGGCAACCCGGTGCCCAGCCGCTTTCCTGCCTGAGATTTGTGCTGATGGCCAGCCGTGCCTGTCTGTTCGCCTGCAGCAGCGCCGTCATATCGCGCAGCTTATCCTCTGCCAGCACATCACCCGGCAGCACCCACTGCACATATTCCCCTTTGACCACCGGCCCAAGTGTGGCTGCTCCAACGCTCGTCACGCTCCCCCAGGGTATGCCGGACTCCTCCAGTTCCTCCGCCAGACCGCCCAGCCCTCGCCCCTGCAGATCCAGCACTATCAGCTGTCCCGGCCTGTAGGACTGATGCTTGAT
The DNA here is from genome assembly GCA_902780915.1 of Pseudoselenomonas ruminantium. Taxonomy (GTDB): domain Bacteria; phylum Bacillota; class Negativicutes; order Selenomonadales; family Selenomonadaceae; genus Selenomonas_B; species Selenomonas_B ruminantium_B. The sequence continues at coordinate 39,363 of CACZHK010000003.1, forward strand.
GCCCTCCAGCGAAGACAGAAATTCCTCTCGCCTTCCGTCCCAGAGCAGAAGCACGCTTACCAAAGGGCGACCAGCCAGCGCATGCATAAGCCCGCAGTCAGCCGCTATCTGCTCCGCCTGGCGCAGGGCATTCGCATAGGGCTGAATTTCCCGTTCGGTATAGCGCAGACTGCATTCGTCAGCATAGGCAGCCAGCCGTACCTCCCGCATATCAGAGGCATCCTCCTCTGGCAGTGGTCTGCCCTCTGTGATAGCCCTGAACGCTTCTCGGTAGGAGATGGTGTAGGAGGTATAATCCGTGAAGCTGCTGAGGTTGGACAGCCACATGCACAGCGTCTTGGAAATCTGCTGCGCTTGGCTTCGCTTGGGAAAATGCGCCAGATGCACACCTTGGGCGACAGGCACGGTCGGAACGCCAAAGACCGTCCCCATCTGCTCCGGGGTCTTGGCCACATGGTTGCCCTGACTCAGGGACAGCTGCCGTGCCTGCACGGCTCCGGCTCCCAGCAGCACCTTGCCTAGCGGCTCCGCCTCAGACCTGCGCAGCATGGGCCTTGACAGCAGGAACCTGTCCTGCCCGGACTCAGGCTGGCTCAAACTATAGCACACCCAGGGTAGCTGGTAGACCCGCTCCCTGTCCAGTCCCTGCAGATATTCCCTCAGCCAGGTGCCGCCCTGCTCTGCCACCGGGAATTCATCCGCATCCAAGGCCAAGATGATATCTGCCTGTTCTTCCCGTATTGCCTTCCATAAGAGACCTGTCATGACCTCTGCCTGATGATGGCCGGGTTGGTGGTATCTTTCCCAGTGCAGGGCAAGGCCCTCCTTCTGCAGGCTGGTCATGATTTCCGGCGTGGCATCTGTACTCATATGATCTACAACCAGCAGCACATCTACCAGGCATAAAATGTGTCTGGCAAAACTTTCGATGATATCGGCCTCATTCTTAACCATGGTGATGGCAGCCACACGATTTGCCTTGTACATGCCCTATTCCCGCCCCCTGACCAGCTATTGTTTGTCCCAGTCCTTTCTCAAGGTACTGCTCTCATTGGCGTGCTCCAGATAATACCGCTCATCCTCTGGTAGCCGCTCATAGTCATAATACCAGGGCAAATGCCTGCACATGAGTCGGCCACCTGTGCGCACAGCCTCTTCTATGCAGTAATGCCTTGCATCCCGGTAGAGCGCCAGTGTCGTATCCACTGGCGCAAAATAAACCTCCTTCTCTACAGGTGCCTGATAAAACCTCTTTTCCCAATCCCGCTTGGCTGCGGCATCAAAATAGGTTATATCCTCATAGTACAGGCCCAGCCCAGCCTTTTCCAACCAGGGGTATTTTCTAAGCAGCCCCAGCAACTCCGCCACAAAATCCCCGGGGCATTCCTCCAGAGGCAGCACATCGGGATCAGTATAGATGTATGGTGTCCTGATATCCAGCTTTTCCAAAATGCCGCTTCGCCACAGCGCAGTATGCCCCAGATTCTGCCGGAGCTTCAGAACCCATATCCCCTTCTCTTCCAGCTTGCTATAATAGTCCAGCAAGGGCTGATATGTTGACGCATTATCCAGTATATAAATTTTTTCATAACCGGCCTGCCGGAGCCAGTCCACCAGTTGCCTGAGGCAGCCCAGCCTGTCCCTGGCATTGATGAAGATGGGAATCTGCCAGGGGTCAGTTTCCGGTATCTCCCTCCAGCGCCGCTCCTGCAGTTCCCGCCTGTCCAGCAGCTTCCTGCCCTTCTCATCCAGTGGCAGCTGCCGCCCAAGCTCCTGATCTCCTAGCTGCTCAGCCAGCAGGGCAACATTGATGAATACCTCCTGATAATATTTCTTGACCCGCAGTGCCTCCTGGTAATATGACAGTGCCTGAGGCAGATCCCCCCTATGAGCGCATATATTGCCCAAATGAAAAAACACCGTCTCATTCTCTCCGGCGATGGTCGGAAATTTTTCCCTGTACTTCCGAAAGCACTCCTCGGCCTCGCCATCGTTTTCGGACGCTAGCTGCAACTCACCCATCAACTGATATAGAAAGAGTTCCCGGGTGCTGGATACATCCACGCTGTCGCCGGCGAATCCATCAAAGGCTTGCCATGCCAGTGCTATGTCACCATGCCATAAAGCCTTCATGCTGTCCCATAGCAAAATATCACTGTCCCCGTAATTGCTTTTCGCCACTAGCCTCCCGCCCCCTTTCCGAAGAGCCACTCTCTCCTGCCAGCCATGTCTGCCAGATACGCTCATAGGCCGCCTGGACATCCCGCATATAGCCTGCCGCGTCCATCACCGGAGATTGCCGGAACATCCCAGGTATCTTTTCGTGCAGCGCGGCCAATAGCACCGGGTCGCTTCCCAGCGCCACCGCTTTCTCCACATACTCCTCCTCCGTAGCCGCCGCCAGCTCTCCCAGCCCGGCATTAGTCAGCAGGCTGTAGCCGAAGCGCGTCCCATGCCTGCGTCCGTACAGGGAAACTACCGGCACCCCAGCGTAAAGGGCATCACAGGTTGTGCCGCCGCCCACATAGGGATAAGTGTCCAGCAACAGATCCACATCTTGATAGCGGTTCATGTAATTCCAATCCGGCCTTTCAATAATAACTCGCCCATTATCTGCCAATCCCTGTGCTCGGAACATTTCCCTGACCTTGCGTCGTATATAGCGGTTATCATCTGAGGAGCGCAGCAACAGCCTGGCCTGGGGCAGACGATGCAATATCTCTGCCCAAAGGCTGATATGCTGCTCATTCAGCTTGCGGAAGTTGCCGAAGGAGGCCAGCAGGATTTCCTCCCCTGGGCGCTTGGGGCGGTACTGATTGGTGATATGCTGCGCCCGCTCCGAGGGCGTATAGCAGAAATGGCTGTGGAGCAGGCGCAGGATTTCCTCCCTGAAATCATCCTCATTCAGCCCAGGCGGATTACAGTACGGATCACCCAGGAAATAATCCATGGCTCCCATGCCGCTTGTGCCCATGAAGCCGATGCCTGTCATCTGCACCGGAGCAGGCTTGTAGGAGGCCGCTATCAGCCCCATGCTGTTCTCCGTATGCCCTGACAGATCGAAGAGTATATCTACCTCATCCTCATAAATTTCAGCCGCCACTATATCCGGCGGCGTGTGCTGTCCATAAGGCCCCACATAGAATTTTTTTACCAGCGGCCTTATGAATTCCGTCACCCGGTCTTCCTTATCAGCATAGCTGTAGCAATACACTTCAAAGCGCCTGCGGTCATAGGCACACAGCAGCTGGATGGCGAACAGGCTGAGCACGTTCTCCGTAAAACGGCTGGCAATATAGCCCACCCGGATTTTTTCATGACCGCGGTGGGCTTTCCTGTCATGCTCATAGACCTGCGTCTCCCGGTTCAGCTCATCGAAGGCGAAGGTGGCCCGCTTCAATTCCTCATCTGACATACGGGTTTCGTACATATAGAAAATCAAGCTCCCATAGGTTTTCTGTTGCGTAAAAAGCATCTGCCCCTCTGTGCTGTGCACTGCTTCCATGCCATAAGCTATACACTTGGCGGCCTCCCCCAGGTCGCGATAGCACCAAGACTTATATAGCAAGGCCTGCCACTTGTCCGGCTCCTCCACCGGAGCCTGTTCCAGCAAATAAGTCAGCTTGTCCAAAGCCAGCTGTGGCTCATGCTTCTCCAATAAATCCAGGGCAGGTTCTACCCTCTGCTTGAAGGCCTGCATTCGCCTGACATGCTCTGCCCAAACCCTGTCCAATCTCATATCTGCCATTGCCCTTCCTCCCGTATCAGCCTGTGCAGCGCTGCCGTCTCCTCATCACCCCTGGCTGCTGCCTCCCCCTGCCGCAGCCATTGCCACGTCTGCCGCATCCTCATGCCCAGGAGCGGGCTCAAGGATGCCTCCAAAGTCCCATCTCCTTCCCTCTCTGCCTGAGCGATAGCCAGTCTCTCCAGCAGAGCCAGTCGCTGGCTCAGTTTGTCTGCCGCCGCCCCCCAGTGCCCTGTCTGTTCATAGCACTCGATGCTGTCTGCCGCCAGACCTTGTCGGCGGGCATAGTACAGGTAAAGGCTGCCACCAGTCCTTTGCAAGGCTCCCGCCAGAAAACTCGCATCCTCCTGCTCGTAAATATGGGACAAAAGCTCTATGACAGCTGCCGCATCTGCTCCTTCCTCCAGGAGCGAGTCCACTAGCAGACGCACGGTAGCAGACAGGTAGCGGTTCACCTGTAGGGCCTGCAGCCATTTCTCCTGGGCTTCCCCTGCCCGTCCCTGCCATAGAGCCATCTCTCCCAGCTTGGACAGAGCATGGGGCTGCAGACGGCGTATATTGTCCAACTCCTGCTTCACGGGAGTGGCCAGACCCTCCCGCAGCAGCGCCTCAGCCCGCAGGTAATCTTTTCGACTGAACAGGTACAACCCCTCCATCAGGGTGAAACGGGGCATTTCCGGCACCGCCCGTCTGGCCTCTTCCATGGCTTCGACAGTCCTGTCCGCAGGAAAATTACCCCGCACCAGTGAACTCAGGTAAGTCTCCCAGCCATTCTTCCAAATATCCCTTGGCTGCGTCCTGTCGGCTATAACCTTCTGCGCCCAGGCAACAGCCTCAGCGTAATTTTGCAGGCCATAATAGCAATCCATGTAGTAATGCCAGTCTTCCGGCCTGACCCTGCCTTCCTCCTCTGCCCTCTGGCGGAGCAGGTCCAGATTGCGCCGGTTCTTCTTAGGAATCACGCTGGCAGAATAGCCTGTATGGTAGATGGTCAGCTCCCTGTCGTACCAAATATTTCTCTCCGGCACATCGAGCGCCTCATGGATGCGGCCTATGTAGCGCAGATCCGGCCTATTTCGGAACAAGCGAATCTGCTCTATAGTCTCCATATACCTATTGTGGTCATCCTTGTCCACATTCACCAGGTGGCAGCAAACTGCCAGCACATCCCAGCGCTGATCCAGTCCCTCAAGCAGAGGCCTGATTTTGGAGCGTGAGTCCACGGAGAAGATCTCATCCGCATCGGGAAAAACTATCCAGTTTCCTGTGGCCTGCTCGATAGCGAAATTCTTGGCTGCCGCGAAATCTCCAATCCAGGCGAAGTCACAGACACGAGCGCCACCGGCTTCTGCAATGGCACGGGTGTCATCCTGGGAGCCGGTATCCACCACGATGATCTCATCCGCAAAAGATTTCACGGACTCCAGCCAGGCCGGCAGGTTCTCCGCCTCATCCTTCATGATGGCGCAAGCCGAGATGCGCAAGGAAGCCACCTGTTTGTTGCTGTGCTGCACGTTCCTTCCCCCCACGCTATCATCGCTGATCCTGTCCAAGATTCTTGCTACGACAGGCAGCATGCTCTCCGCCGTATCGGCCACACCCACAGCAGAAAAATGCTCCTGCTCCCGCAGCTGCAGCCCTTCCCTCAGGCTTGCCTCCGCCTCCCGCACCTGTCCCTGTGCATACAGCCAGGCACCCTCCATGAATAGCAGTGAAGGTGCCTCAGGGAAGGCTTCCCTTGCCCTGCGGAAGGCCTGGGGCAATTCCACCACCGCCTCCTGCTCCTGCAGCAGGCTCAGGTAAATCTCCCACACCCGCAGCTGCAGATTTGGCAACAGCCCGGCCAGCTGCACATCATTCACCAGGCTTTCTGCCAGCTGCAGCGCCTGTCCGTGCTCCTGCAGGCCGTAGGCACAGTCAAGAAGGTAGTATAGCTCTGCCACTGTAGGCTGCCCTCCCCTGGATGCGATTTGCTGTCGCAGCAGCCTCTCGTTGCGGCGCAGTTTGGCCGCTACACGGCTGGATGAGTAGCCGGTATGGCAAATCACTATTTCACGGGTCAGCCTGGCCTCAAGAACCGGCGGCATCCTCAAGGCCTCATGCACACATCCTTCATAGCGTATGTCCCGGCGGCGGCGAAAAACACGCATCTGCAGATATGCATCCCGCTCCCGAAAGCCATCGTCCGCATCCAAATTCACCCAGCGACAGAGAACCCCCCCCACGCGCTTATCCGCATCCAGCTGCTCCAGCAGTGGACGTACCCTTGGCAGGCTCTCTGGCGAAAAATACTCATCCGCATCAAGAAACAATACCCAGTCGCCCGTGGCCTCCCCTAGCGCAAAATTCTTCGCCACTGCGAAATCATCCTGCCAAGCAAAATGCAGAACCTTTGCCCCTCCTGCCTCTGCCAAGGCAATAGTCTCATCTGTCGAGCCCGTATCCACCACGATGATCTCATCGGCCACCTGCCGCACGCAATCCAGCCACCCCCCTATCTGCCTGGCCTCATTCTTCATAATGGCGCAAGCAGATATTTTGATATGAGCCATGCCAATCCCTCCCTGCTTATGCCTTGCCTGACAGCCATTCCTGCCAAATCTGCTCGAAGGCAGCCTGCATATCCCGCAGATAAGCAGCCGCATCCATAACCGGGGACTTCCTGAACATATCCGGTATCTCCCTGTGCAGGGCAGAGAGTAGCCCCCTATCTCCGGCCAGCGCCACCGCCTTCTCCACGTACTCCTTCTCCGTGGCTGCCGCCAGCTCCCCCAATCCAGTATTCATCAGCAGACTGTAGCCAAAGCGGGTGCCATGCCTGCGGCCATACAAGGAAACCACCGGCACCCCCATATAGAGGGCATCACAGGTGGTACCACCACCCACATAGGGAAAGGTGTCCAGGGCAATGTCCACCGCATTGTACCTGCCCATATACTGCAGACTGCTGTTCTCCAGCAGCACCCGCTCCATGGGCAGCCCAGCCTCCCTAAGCCTGCGCTTGAAAGCCCTCTGCTTCTGAGCACTAGTCAGCCAATTTTTCAGCAGCAGGCGTGATTCTGGCACACGCCCCAGGATTTCGGCCCAACAGGCCAAAACTCTCCCGTTTATTTTTTCAAATTTATTGAAACTGCCGAAAACAATACCCTTATGGGGCAAACGGTTCCTCTTTTCCTGAAAGGCCAGTTCTGTTGGCGTATAGCAGAAATGACTGTGTGGTAAACGCAGCAAGTGCTCACTGAAATCCTCCTCACTGCCAGGCGGATCGCAATAGGGATCACCCAGAAAATAATCCATGCTGCCCATACCCGTGGTGCTCATATAACCGATGCCGGATAGCTGCACCGGCGCAGGCCTTAATGCTGCCGCCTGCAGGCCCGCCCCTCCTGCGCTATGCCCCTCCAGGTCGAAGAGAATATCTATTTCATCCTCATAAATCTGCTGTGCCAAACGCTTCGGCGTATAAGCTTCCCCCTCTGGAGGCTGCCACCAGCCCTGCACATGCTCACGGATGAAATCCGAGGTAGCATCATCCCCTCTGCGACAGGCGTAACAGAATACTTGATACCGTTGCTTATCAAGGCCGCACAGAATTTGGATGGAAAAATTGGCGACCACGCTGTCCCCGAACGACGAAGCTATAAATCCTATCCGCAGGCGTTCATGCTGACCATGCTTGCTGCGGTCATGGACATAATGTCGCAACCCCCGCTCGAAATCACCGTAGGCAAAAGCCTCCCTGCGCCGCTGCTCATCGCTCTTTTCCTCATCGTAATGCTGCAGAAACAAAAAATCACTGTAACGGCTGCAATGTTGATTGAAAGGGATACTGTCCCTGCCGGCTTGAAGCATATTCCAAAGATGCACAACAGCCTGCTTTGTGTCTCCCAACCCATTGGCTATAGATGAGCGAAGTGCCTCAACCAGCCATTCCCACTCTGGTTTTCCTGCCCTGGCTACTAGATATTCCAATCTGTCCGAAGCCATGCGCCAGTCATCCTGCTCACAAAGCCTGATAATCTCGGCAAATGCCTCATTCTCCCTTTCCCCCTCCGTTTCCGGCAGAGGCATTGCCTCAGGGTACTTCTTTTTCATACGATATCATTCCTCAGATGGCAATAACTGCCTGATTCTTTCTTCCGCCCATTTGCTATAGGCGACAATATCACGTTCAGACGAACCTGCTGCTACTGCTCTCTCCAGGCATTCCTCTGCGGCTGCATACTCACCAAGATGATAGAGCGTAACCCCCAGATGATGCCAGAAGCTGCCTAGTTCCCCTGTTTCCTCTGATGGCAGGGCCTGGTAAAGGACAAAGGCCGCCTGCCAGGCCCGCTGCCCGAAGAATTTGTCTGCTGCCTCCCGCTGCTGCGCCGGGGCAAGCCCCAGTCCCAAAGCCGCATAGCGTTCATAAAGAGAAACAGCCTGCCCCGCCATGACAATCCCCAGGCCAACGGAGTAAGGCTCTCCTGCCTCCGGAGGCAACGCCTCGCCTGACTGCCACGCCTCTGCCACCTGACGCAGTTCTGAAGGAAGCAGCTCCAGGCAGTCATAAGGGATTTCCTCCGCCTCCCTGCCATCTCGCGGACAGCTCAGCTGCAGGCAGGCCACGAACAGCCGTTGCATATCCTGTGCAACCTGCAAAAAGAGATCATGGCCTGTGCCCTGCTCCTGACGCGCAAAAGCCCTGCACAACTCCGCCTCAGGCACGCTCTGCCCTGCCTCCTGCCTGAGCTGCTGCACATAAAGCAATAATGGCAGCTGCCCTGCCTCGGCGGCCCAGCGTCCCAGCTGTGGCAGGAATTGCTGCTGCATTGCCTCCCCTTGATAGAAGGGCCGCAGATGCGCTGCCCACTCCTCCGGCTCCGGCCAGAGCCGTGCGGCCAGCTCCAGCGCCATACCCTCAAAGGGATCCCGCCCCAGTGCCTCGGCCAGTTCTGACTCTGCCTGCTCCCTCTGTCCACGCTCCAAGGCCAGCAGCCCCAGCACCGCCCGGACTTTAGCCAGCATTGGCTCCAGTTCCCCATGACCTCCCGTCTGCAGGGCAGCCTCCAGCAAATTTCCGGCCTCCGGCTGCTTGCCCAGCCGCCAAAGCAGCAGACCCTGCCAAGCCAGGAAATCTGCAGCCGTGGGGAAAGACTTCCTTGCCTCTTCTAACAACGCAAGCTGCTCACTGAGAGGACGGCGCAAGCGGATAAGGGAATGCAATGCTGTCCCATACAGGGACTTATTGCCGTCCAGCCCCTGCCAGCCGGAAGCAAGTGCCAGCCGGGCATAGTGCAAGGCCTCCTCATACCGCTCCAGCGCGTAGCAGGCATCCGCCAGGTAGCGATAATCCTGGGCTCTTTCTTCCTGCTGACGCAAAAGGCGCAGGTTGCGCCTTGCCTTGGCACGTACCTTCGAGGAGGCATAGCCTGTATGGCGCAGGATGAGTCCCTCTGCCAGCGGCACACCGGCTAATGTCTCCCCCTGCAGGCCCGGTGCCTCATGCACTCTCCCCTGATAACTAAGTCCCTGCTGCAGTCTGAGGATACGGATAACAGGCTCTGTGCCTATAGGCAGATCAGCCGCATCCGTATCCACATGGCGCATCAGCACCTGAAAGCCATGTGCCTGCGGGTGCCGCCGGATGGCTTGTAGCAACAAGCCACGCACGCCTTCCGGGTGGTAGAATGTTTCATCTGCGTCAAGGAAGATGAGCCAGCTTTGGTCGTGAGGTGCAGATGATGTCCCCCCACCACCGCTTGCGCGGTCCCCCGCCCCCCTTGGGGGCGGACTTGGATTTTGCGATATTACGACATCCGTAGCAAAACCGGCCTGCTCCAGAGCAAAATTCTTGGCAGCGGAAAAATCATCCTGCCAGGGGAAATCATAGAGCCGCACCCCTGACTGAGCTGCCAGTTCACGGCTGCCGTCCCGTGAGCCGGTATCTACGACGATTATTTCCTCATTTCTGGCATAAGTCTGAGCGTTAGCCAGCCAAGCGGGCAGTTCCTTTGCCTCATCCTTCATGATCATGCAGACGGAGATATCCAGCTTTTCCGCCTCTGCCGCCAACTCACGCCAGACCTGCAGCTGCCCTTTTGCCTGCTCTGCCTCTGCCGGCCCAAACTGCTGAGGTTCAAAAGCGGAGGATCTGCCTGCCAGCTCCATGGCTTTTGCAAGATCTGCGGCTGCTCCCGCGAAATCTCCCCATGCTGCCCTGCATGCCGCCAGTTCCGCCCGGAATTCAGCCAGCTCCGGAAAATCCTTTACAGCTCGCTTCGCTGCCTGCAGCCTGTCCTCCGGGCGAGCTTGCCCCGCCAGCATGGCCAGCAGAAGATGATGGGAACGACTGGCGTAGGGCACTTGCCGCCTGCCCTGAGCTATGTCCAGCCTGGCCCAATGCTCTGCCTCCCGCACCTGTCCAAGCCCATAGCACGCCTCCGCCAGGTACATATAGAGGCTGCCCACCGCCTCCCCCTTGGTCTGCCGTTCCCTCATTTCCTGCCTCAGCAGGCGCAGATTTCGCTCCGCCTTCGACTTATTCACCTCCGGGCGGTAGCCCGTATGCAGGATATGAAGTTCCTTCTCGGTCAGGATCTGCACATCTTCCAGTATTTTGCCCCCTACGCACAGTTCCTCGTGGATGCGGCCCACGTATTTAAGCCCCGACTGGCGGCGAGCCAGCCGCAGGGCAGGGGCGGTCAGCAGATCCTCCCCCTGCTGCCCCAAATTCGTCAAAGGGACCAGCAGCCCCTCCACCTCTCTGTGTGCCTCTACTACCTTGCGCAGGTTTCCCGCTGTCTCTTCCGTAAAATACTCATCCGCATCCAACAGCACGAGCCAATCCCCTGTGGCCTGAGCCAAGGCGAAATTTCGGGCAGCAGCGAAATCATCCTGCCAGGCAAAATAAAAAAGCCGCGCCCCTGCCTGCTCCGCTGCCTGGCGCACCGCCTGAGACTCCGCCGTCTGCACCACAATAATCTCGTCCGCCTGGCCCTTTAGCCCCTCCAAACTGCGCCGCAGTTCCTCTGCCTCGTCCTTTACTATATAGCAGGCTGAAATACGCATGAGACACACCTCCATGCTTCAAAGTTCGACACAGGCAATAAAAAACCCTCCCCCGAAGGGGAGGGTTTTCATGGTCGATAGTGAACCTGTCTGGCCTGAAAGACCTTTGCTGCCTAGTCTTACTGGAGCAGGGACAGAACAGAGGAACTGCTCTGGTTGGCCTGAGCCAGCATGGACTGAGCTGCCTGCAGAAGAACGTTGTTCTTCGTGTAGTTGGTCATTTCCTTTGCCATGTCGGCATCGCGAATCGTGGACTCGGAAGCCTGGACGTTCTGGCTGGAAGTCGTCAAGTTGCTGCTGGTGTACTCCAGACGAGACTGGATAGCGCCGATGGTGGTCTGCTGATCCAGAGCCTTCTGAACGGCGTTGTCAAGCACGTTGATGGCTGCATTAGCCTGAGCCTGGGTACCAACCTGCAGGGTCTTACCGGTGGAGCTAGCAAGACCGAGAGCCTCAGCACGCATATCGGTGAGACCGACACGAATGCTCTGGTTAGCCTTGGTACCAATCTGCAGTGTAATCTGGTTGTCCTCAGACTTGTTCTGAGCACGGATGGATTCATCGAAGTTATCCAACACAGCGTTGATGCTCTTCTGAATCTGACCCTTGGTGTTGGACACAGAAACCGTGAAGCCGGAAACCTGACCAGAAATACCAGAAAACGCAGAACTAATGGTCAATGCATTCTCTCCGGAAGCCGTCTTTACAGTATCCTGAGCAACATCCTTGCCGATGTAGGAAGATGTCTGAATTGTAGTGCTGAAGAGTTCCTTGCCCTTGAAAGCACCTTCAGCCTTAGCCTTGAACTCAGCATTTGCCAACGTGAGCAGGGAGCTCATGCTGTGAGTCGTAGCCTTGTCAATCGTTCCATCTGTCTTGACAGTTGCACCGGCACGGAAGCTGGTGGTGTAAGTCACGCCCTGATGCACGAAGGAAACCGTAACCGTATCCAGAGACTGGATGTTCAAGCGGTTGCCGTTGCGATCCGTCATGTCCGTGAACGCAGTCGTAGCCTTCGTGCTAGTATTCAGCATCTGGTTAGTCATCGCAGTCGTGGTCTGGATAACCGAGGTGTTGTGGGAACCATCAACGAGGTACTTGCCGTTGTAGGTGATGTTTGCGTTGTCGTTGATCTGGTCGATGGACTGGTCGAGCTCTTTCTGGATAGCTGCGCGGTCTGCATCGGTCTTATCATCGTTGGCTGCGCTGATGACTTTTTCCTTCAACGTCTTGAGGATGTCAACAGTGGAACTCACAGCACCTTCAGCAGTCTTCATCATGGAGCTGCCGTTCTGGGTGTTGGCGTTAGCCTGGTCCAAACCGCGGATCTGGACTCTCATGCGCTCGGATATTGCGTACCCGGATGCATCATCAGCTGCGCCGTTAATCTTCATGCCGGAAGATACCTTTGCCAAGCTCTTGGAAAGAGCGTTGGAGTTGGTGTTCAAGGTATTCAGAGTGTTGATTGCCGACATGTTGTTCTTTACTACCATTGCCATGATATTTTCCTCCCTGATTGTGTGAAAATAAATTATCTGCAAACGGCCATCCGTGACCGTCATTGCCAAAAACTTATATAATAAACCTTTCGCACAGCAGGTAGAGGTTGCTAGCTTACCTGTTCCCTTTTGTGTTCGGTTTATTATCTTGGCCTTACACTTATATTATCGGAGGATTTCCGATTTACTTAAGTGTTTTTTTAAAGTTTTTTAGATTTTTTTGCCTTCCCCTCTGGGGAAGGTGGCAGTCCGAAGGACTGACGGATGAGGTGGGGCGTTACAAGTCGTGACACCATAACTAGTTAGGTAGCACCTCATCCGCCCCTTCGGGGCACCTTCCCCATGGGGGAAGGCTTTTTTTACATCTTCCTGTTAAATATATTCCCCACCGCACCGAATTTAGGAGCCGTCAGGTCGTAGGAACGCACGGCGGCGTTCTGGCGGCGGCTCTTGTTGAGCCAGGACTGGGCCTTATACATAATCTGCCGGTCGAGTGGTACAACCTCCTCGATAAGAGTCTGGCACTCCGGGGTGGCACGATACTCTTCGCAGGCGGGATTTTCCTTCATGCGGTCTACCAGCACTCCACGCTGGTCTACTATCTGGAGGAACTCGTCTATGTCCTGCTTGTCCATGAACTTGATGAGCTCATGGGTCAGCACCCTATAGAGTTCCCAGTCTTTCCTGGCCTGTGCTTCCTGCTCAGCCGACATAGCCCCCGCCTCCTGCTGCCATCTGGGGCTTCTTTTCCTGACGGGCTTTCTTCATGGCCTGTGCCCAGGCATCCCGCAGCTCCGTGATGATATCTTTGGCCTCCCCTATCTGCTTGGTGTCGTTCTTGAGGTTGCCCTCTACCAGTCTATCGTAGCAGTAGTTGTACAGGGGCATCAGCTGATGAGATATCTCGTAATCCATGTTCAAGGTGATGCGGAACTCGGAGATGATATTCTGCGCTTTCTGCAGCGAGATATTTGCCTGTTCATAGTCCTTGCGTTCAAGTGCTTCGGTGCCTTCGTTGATGAACTTCAGGCACCCGTTGTAAAGCATCAGTGTCAACGCCTCCGGCGTTGCGGTCATAATCTGCTGCCTGCGATAGGCTTCAGCTGCATTTACCATAGTATCCTCCCCATGTTTTGTTATTTTGGCGGTATCCTACAAAGCCTTCCCCTTAAGGGGAAGGTGGCAGCCCGAAGGGCTGACGGATGAGGTGCGACCAAGCTCGTATAGCTAACATAGCTTGAAATGTCCCACCTCATCCGCCCCTGCGGGGCACCTTACCCAAAAGGGAAGGCTAATTGCCACCGCTTTTGATGTTCAGTATACTATCACTGTCCGCCGGTGATATAGCCCAGCTGCATGCCCAGCTTCTGGATGGCGGACTCCATCTTGTCATATCTCTTATACAGAGCACTCTCAAAGGCATTCATCATAACCTTAAAGTTGCTCATCTTCTGCTGCATGTCCTGAATCAGCTTGCCCAAGGAGCTGCCGTCTGCCACTTCCGTAGTGCTGCCGGCGTAGGACTTGATGGACTTCATGGATTTATTGGCCACATCGCTGACACGCTGGACGACACCGTTCTTGTTGTAGTCATCATCTTTGTCCAGATTGCCCATCATCTGATAGACGATATCCGGGTCTTCGGCAATGACCTTCCTCAGCTTGTCTTCGTCAATCTTCAGATGGCCTCTATCTGTCTTGGACTCTATCCCTAAGGACATCATGGTATGGTACTTGCCGTCCACAGACTCCACCGGGGTGTAGACAGCTTCGCGCAGGTCGCTGATGAGCTTGCCTACATATTCATTGTGGTACATGAGGCCGCTCTTGGCCTTTTCCTCCCACTTCTCAATCTGCTCTTCCGTCATGCCCTTCTTCTGAGATTCGGTGAGCACATCGTAGTCAGAATACTTCTGCTCATTGTACATGTCATTGAGCTTATCCAGCAGTTTATTGTAGTCATCTACAAAAGCTTTGACATTCTCCACCAGTTTCTCAGTGTCCTGAGAAACCGTCATGGTGGAGGTGCCCACACCCATGAAGGAGTATGTCACATTGCTGACGGTGAGCTTGTTAGTATTGGTGGTGTATTCCTTGCCGTCGACGGTGACGGAAGCATCCTTGCCCGCCATGCCATTCATCTTGTCCGTATCGGTCAAGGTCGTGGTTGCGGTACCCTCAGCACTGTAGCCTCCATCAGAATTCGAAAGGGTGAAAGCGTAAGCTACAGTGGTGGTTGCAGTGCCCTTAGTGTCAACGGAGTAATTCATATTGAAGGAAATTGAGCCATCTTCACCCCTAGAGAAACTTGCTGCGTAGCTCGTTCCATCTATAGTCACAGTCGCAACATCTGGTTCACCCGCATCCAGTTCTATTGTAGCTTCCTTGCCATTGATGGTAAGCCCGGAGTAAGTCCTGCTCTCTTCATCATAACTGACTGCAGAGGCATCTATGTTCAGGGACTCCTCCGACAGGGTTTCCTCGTAAGTTCCAGTGAACTTCATCGCGTCAATGCCCAAGCTGCTGGTACCATCGGCCTCCACATTCATCCTGTGCAGGTTCAGATTGCCCAGCATCTGAACCGCAGCATCGTCATCGGCCTTAATATAGACACCATTGTCACTGCCGCCGTTGATGTTGTACAGGGAGAAGCTGTCGTTGTTGGCATCGTAGACGGCTTTGATATTCAGCCCTGCATTATTGAAGGCTGAGGCCAGGTCATTTAGGGTCTGGTTGTTCTTCATGATCTGGTCATAGGTGATTTCGACGGTGACAGTCTTTAACTTTTCTTCACCAGTTTCTTCATCGGTCACCTTGCTGCCATCGGCTACAGTGAATTTCAGGCCCGTCTCCCCCAGCTTGGAAGTATCTATCAAGTCACGCAGATAGATGCTACCGTCTTTTTCCGAGTCAGGGCGCTTGATGCCCTCGTTGCCTGTCAGAAGGTAGGCATTGGAGGACATGCTTTTGACATTCACATAGTGGGTCATAGCCGGCGCATCAGCATTAGCCGTGGCAGTAGCCACTTCAGACTTGGTAGAACTTACCGTCTGCGGGTTCAAGGTCGAAGACAGCTTATACTTCGACATAGTAGAAGTCGTGAAGGTGGTGAGATCTGAGTAGAGGTTGGCGTAGGCTTCCTTCGTCCACTCCTGCCGGACTTCCTTTTTGTACATGCGGTCATACTCATTCTGCTTGGTCAGCATGCCGACTTTTACCATGGAATCGACATCGATGCCAGAGCCTGAAAGACCGTAAATACCTGTTGCACTCATGAATCACACCTCCTCAGGCATTCTTGTCGAGGAACGCGCCTATCCAGTCTTTGGCCTGGATCATGTTGTCAATCATCTCTTCAGGCGGAAGTTCTTTGATGACTTCATTGGTGGCCTTGTCGATCATCTTGACGGACATGACGTTCACTTCTTTGTGATAGCTGAATTCCAGATTGCAGTTGATGCGGCTCATGAGCTCGTTGAGTTCCTTCATCATCTCCTGCATATCCTCTTCCTTGGGTTCCTCTTTCTTCTGGGCGTTGGCTTCTACAGTTTCCTGCACGCCCATCTTTTCATCCTGCTGATTGTCCTGCAAGGATTCCGCAGAAGCCAAAGCGCCGCTCTGTTCCTGACGCTGTGCTGCCGTCCCGGCAGCGTTGTCCTGAGTCATGGCGCCAATCACTACAGCGCCGGAAACCACATCATTGACTCTCCCAATCATGG
The DNA here is from genome assembly GCA_902780915.1 of Pseudoselenomonas ruminantium. Taxonomy (GTDB): domain Bacteria; phylum Bacillota; class Negativicutes; order Selenomonadales; family Selenomonadaceae; genus Selenomonas_B; species Selenomonas_B ruminantium_B. The sequence goes on from CACZHK010000003.1 coordinate 55,379, forward strand.
TTTATCCCTCCATAGATAATAAAAGTTGTCCCTAACCTTCAGATTCTCATTGCCGCCTGGACGGCCTCCTCGCAGGAAAAAACCTTTAGGGCTCGCGCGGAGGCATCACCGAGCTGAAATCCAGGTTCTGAGGCACCGGGGCAGCGGCCTTCTGGTTCTCTTCCTGGATGGCACGGTAGATTTCCCCACGGTATATCTTGATCTCACGCGGCGCATCTATGGCCAGTCGGACATTCTCGCCCTGCACTTCCACTACATTGATGACAATGTCATCACCTATCATGATCTGCTGTCTTGGTTTGCGGGTAAGTACTAGCATATAGTGGCATCCTCCTTAGTGTGTAGGCAACTACGTCTTGTGCTGTTATGCTTTCTTCTTTTCCGGGAACAATCTGTGCCTTGTAGTATAGCCACCCTTTTCCAGCACCACCTGCTTAGCCTGCATATTCTTCTTGTTCAGAACCACAGGTGCCGTGAGATTAGCGGTCATGTTCTCTATCTTGCCCTGTGGTATGGTGATGATGGCATAAATCAGCATGTCTTCCTGGTCTTTGATACCCAGTTCCTTCTGGACTGCATCATCTAATTCAAACTCATAATCTGGGAAGAACAGGAAAGGTATGGTGATGAGAAAGGCCAGATCCGGGGTAGACAGGGACTGCATGAAAAGATAGGGGCTTTCGCTGTCATAAGGAATGATGACAAATTCCTTCTCATCCTCAAAGGCAGGTATGCCATGAGCAAAATGAGCAATCTTGTCCTCCTCGATCTCAATAGTGCCAAAACGCAGGGTGTCGACTTTTCTCATAGTGTAGTGCGCCTCCATCTTAGCATGAAGCATCATGCATAGATATCATATTTTCCTTCGGTAGTCCACTGCCGCACGCCTCCCTGCTGCGCAATATAGGTCTCAGCCTTGCCCGGGTTGTACTGCACATCTGCCTTGAACTGGGTCTGCACTGTCCAGTCATACTTGCCCTCGTCAGGCGTCCCCACCACTTGGCTGGGTGTATAGTGAATCTCGGGATTCGGTATGAATCTGGCTTCCAGATAGCGCCGCTTGGCGGCGAACTGGGCGAGGTGCTGCTTGGCCTGGTTTACTATCTCATCGTTGCCTTTCTTGGCTCCGCTATTGGCCATGGCCAGCCCATCATGGTTGTGCTTCTTGATAGCCGCCTGCAAGTCCTGCAAGCCACGCTGCCCAGCCGCACGGGTAAGGTCATCATTGGTGCTGTGACCATACGAGTGGCGGCTGGGATAGCTATTGATATCCAGCTTTGGCTGAGTTGTACCCTTATTCGACCTGGGAGCCACATATTCCGTGTGTGCTTCAGGCTTGATATATCGCGTTGACAGAGTGGACGGTTGCGTGCGAATTCCTATCTGCGTGAATGTCTGACGGATATTCAATCGCAACATATCTCTTTATTCCCCCTTCCGTTGGGAAATTCCTGCTAATCCATTATTAAAATTACAAGTAATCAGCCAGCGACTGAGGCAGGATGCGCGAGCCTACCGACAAGGACATATTATAGATGGTCTGCATGGTCATGAGGTCGATGGCGAGGCGGGCCACATCCGCATCGCTGCAGTTGCTGATGTCCTCGGTGATGGTCTCGTTCTGCTTGTCCAGCATGGTGGAGACGCTGTCGTAAACATTCTGGCGGGCAGCGGCAGAGGTTTCCGCCTCCACTACCTGCACATGAGCACGATCAGTGTTGGTGAGACCATCGGAGGAAAGCCATCTCACGTCCCCAGCCTCCATCTTGGCCACTACCTGCAACAGATCATTGAGAGCAGCGGTGCCGCCGGAGGAACCATTCACCTGATTGCCAGAGTTCTCATTGTCGAAAATGTCAGAGCCAAAGAGATCCTGCCCCGTGACATTCACCGTATCAGCCGTGGGGTCGGTGGTGCCATTGCGCTTGACCATGGAAATCTTCTTGTCATCACCGTTGTATTCCACCACATACTGCTTGATGGTGGCAAATTTGACCGTAGTAGTACTGCCATCATTGCATGCGATCGTAAAATCACTCATACCATCTGGCCTTATCTGACCATTCTTGTCAAAATACTTGGATACATCTTTAGAACTATCCCATCCAGAAAGCTTACCAAGATCATCCCCATCTTTGACCTGAGTCTGACCATTACCCACCATTCTCTTATATCCTTCATCCATGAATCCCTTGGTATAGACCTTGCCGGTAGTGGTACTAAGATAATAGGTGTTGCCATCAGCGTCATTGAGCGTCAGCATCTGGGTCATATTGCCCTTGCTGTCTGCATAGGTATTGCCCTTATCATCCGCTATAGTGGAGAAAAAATTCTTCTGCGGATCATCCAAAGTCTTGGTGAGCCCCCTATCCACCTTTTCACTGGTTATAGTAAAAGGCTGAGTCAGGTCGCTTTGGCCTGCGAACATATAGCGATCACCCTGTTGAGTGTTTCCCAGGGAAACCAGTTCACGAATCTTGGCTATCACATCCTTGCCAATGGCCTGAATATCAGTCGTACCATTGGTGTCGGTAGCCGCTTGAACGGTCTTTTCATGGATAGTAGTCAAGAGGTCTTTCATGTTGCTCATGGCTGAATCAGCGGTTTTCATCCATGATATGCCATTTTTCACATTGCTCTGGTACTGATCATTCTCCGTATCGCTGTTCTGGTAGCGGAGGAACTTGGAATAATTGACGGAGTCATCTGAGGGACGATGAAGCTTGCTGCCGTCGGACTGTTCCATGAGTTTTGCCTGGTCTGCATAGCTATCATTAAGCTGCTTCTGGTAGCGGCCTATCATCTGAGTGCTGCTTACGCGCATTGCTTCCACCTATCCTTTCGGTTGCTGAGGCTCTTGCTGTATTCATTACCTGCCGACTGTGCCTGTGCTATTTATGAGTTTATCCAGCATTTCATCCATGGTAGTAAGGCATCTTGAGCAGGCACTGTAGCCCTGCTGGAACATGATCATATTGGTGAGTTCTTCGTTCCAGTTCACCGCTGATACAGACTTACGCCATTCGTCCACCTGTATCAGCACTTCATCCTGTGCCTTGACCTTGGAATCCATGGTCTCGGCATCGCTGCCCAGGGCGGTCATGCGCTGGTTATAGTAGGATTCAAGGGAAATGGTGCCCATAGAGCGCCGATCTGTGCCAGTTGCCTGGGTGCCCGTAAACTGCTTGGCAATAAAATCTACCACCGTATTTTCCTGATTCATATTGAAAAGGGTGCTCAAATCCACCGCATTAGTACCATCGCCGGTACCATTGGCTTCGGCTCTATGCAGTCCCAATTCCGTTGCCACATGGGTCGCAGGATCAACACTGGTAGTAGTGGTTCCCCAGTTGCGTGCAGCCACCTTATTCTGCCCATTTTCTGCCGTGAGCAGGCTGTTGAGTTCCAAGGCTTTGATGATATCAATGGCCTTCAGATTTTCCGAAGAGATGGTATTGCCGTCATTTCCTTTCACAGTAGCCTTGCTGTAATAGTTGGTGATGCCTGCCTCTTCTTTGTCATAAGTAGATACTACCATATGCCAGCCAGCACTGTACTTATCAGCTTTCACAGTCTGAGTCGCTTCATCCCAGGTGTAGACAATGTCGGAAGCACCATAGAAATTGATGCCGGATGTACCCGTCAGTTCCGTTCCAGCTGCCGTGACAACATTAACCGGCTTTCCTGTATTAGTGTCTGTATCTTCTGTGATATTGCCGCTGGTATCTTCAGTACCATATGTGGCAGTACATGCCGAGCTATCTATGCCCACCCCCTGCATATGCTGATGATTGAAGGTGGTGAGCATGAAAGCTGACATCTTGGCCAGGTAGTCAATATAGGCCTTGTCTTCTTCAATCTGGTCAAGCTGTGCCTTCAAGGTGCCGTTGGTGGGCTGATAGGAGATACCCGATTCCTTCAAGAGCACTGTGTAATCGTTGATGCCGTAAGTATCATTAGCTACCGGGTCTGAAAGCTCCAAGGTGAGCTTGTTGATGCCATTTACCAAGGACACGCCATTTGACACCACGCTGTACATACCATTGGCCCCTTCGTAAATATTCAGATTCACGAAAGAGGACAGCTTGTCCACCAACAAATCTCGCTGGTCGCGCAGGTCATTGGCCATAGCTCCTGTGGCCTCGGTGCTCATGATGCTGCGGTTCAACTGGACTATCTGATCCGTATAATCATTGATCCTGGTGATATTCAGTTCAACATCCTTATAATTGGCCTCAATCTGCTCCTGCATCTTCTGAGCCGCCGTATGGATGCGGTCGGCGAAAACCTTGCCCTTTTCTACCACCGTAATACGAGTAGAGGAATCACTGGCATTAGAGGACAGGGAAGACCAGGCCTTGTAGAAGTCCTGGAGTGAATCCTGAATGTTCTCAAGGGAGGTATCGTTGAAGATTGCCTCTATCTTATCATATTCCTTAGCTCTCGAAGTATAATAAGCGCTGGTGGAATTCTCGCTCCAGTACTGCCTGTCTGCATAAATATCACGGGCACGGGTGAGGGAGGTGGAGTCCACGCCCTGGCCTACCGCCACCTGTCCATAGATGGAGGCTTCCTTGCGGGCATCCACGGCTGCCAGGTTCACATGCTGACGGGAATATCCTTCGGTGTTGGCATTGGAGATATTATGGCCAACCGTGTTTTCTGAAAGCTGGTTGGCATTGATGCCCCGTACCATGGTGTTGAGACCTGCAAAGGTGGAACGCATTTTCATCCCTCTTTCTATATACAGCGCTTAATCACACGCTGGAATCAAACATCTTTCTGTCACGGCCTCCATCCCTGCCCGGCCCGCCGGGGGCTGAGTAGATGGTGCCGGCTTGCACGCCGCTCATGAGATTCACATGGAAGTCTATGTATTCCTTGCTGCGGCTCATGAGCTGCTGGTTCAGGGCTATGCTCTCCCGCAGGGCTTTGCCCTGGGCATTCACCTTGCCCACCAACCGGGAGGCCACATCCCTTTCCACAGAGTCAGGCTGGCTGGCTACAAAGGCCGACATGCGGGGGCAGCCTTGCTGCCGGAGAAAGGCTGCCTGTTCCTCTTCAAGGCGGGCATAATCTGCCAGGGCAGGCTCCAGCGCTTTGACGGTCCCCGAAAGCTCTGCCCCGCTGTTATGCAGCAAGGCTTCTTTCATGCCACTCAGCCACTCCACGCAGTTATTTCCCAGGAGCAGCTGCCTTTTCAGGAGAGCCACGGCCTCCTTCATGGCTGCTGCTTTCTCCTTGCTATTATCCATAGGCTTTACCTCGATGATTGCTGCCTTTCCTGAAATATATCATGCATCGTATTCAAAATTCTGCCTGTGGCTGACATTCTCCCTGCCGCCACGTCCGTAGACCGGGTCAACTGATACGCCGCCAATCCTTCCCAGGCGCTGGTTCACGGCACCGAGCGCGCCCATGGCCAGAATATTGTTGATCTCGGCCTGTGCCTTCACCTCTTCAACGAGCTTGGACAGAGCCTCGTGGGCATTCTTCAGCTCGCGGGCCAGGGGTCCCGCGAACTGATATGCATCCTGCATCTTTATTCCAGGAGTGATGGAGGGATATGCTGTGATGATTTTTAAGCATAATTCCTGTCTGGCAGACTCGGTTTTCTGAATGGAAGCGGCAATATCTGCCTCACGCTTGATAAGCCTGTCCAGGGTCTTCATATCCACCCCCACCAGAGCCGCATGCTTCTCTTTGCCCAGGGCTGCCACAACACCGTAGTCATTATTCAGCTTGCGTAAAATATTCAATAACTCCTGCCACATATAATGCCTCCCCAAAGCCTAAATCCGGTCTCTCAGAACTGGAGGTTCATGATGCGCTCTGCCACGGCTGACACATCAGGCTCATAGGAGCCAGATTTCATCTTCTGGGCCAGGCTGTCCACCTTCTCGCTGCGGACTTCGTCCATGGTCTTCAGCTCGCTGAGCATATCGCTGAAACTCTGGGCCTCACTAGAGAGAACCAGTTCATCCTTGAAGCTCGTGCCCTCTGCCTGCTGGGTGCGACGGACACTCTTCACCTGCTCGTTGTTGTAAAGGCTGGCCAGGGCTTGGAGAGCGCTGTTATTGCTGACATACATTGTATTCACCACCTTCTATTTACTTCTGCCCTATCTATCGAAAAAAAAAGCAGGAGTCTTAACTCCTGCTTTTAGGCATTTATAGGAGATTATCTGTCGATATCTCCGTTTATCTTCGATTTTCTCGCTAAACCAACTATTTGCGGCTCTTATCCTTGGAATGCATGCCCTGGCCGCGGTTGGCGTTGGCTGCCTGACGGGCTGCCACGATGCCTGCCGCCTGGCTCTGTATCTCCTTCTGCATGGCCTCCTTGCAGGTCTGGCAGAACTTGCCGGTGAGGATAGGAGCACCGCACTTCTCGCAGGGGTAGGTCATCTTCACGCCCACCTGCTCGAAGCGGCCCTCGCGGATCAGCTTCTTGATGAGCTGCTCGCTGCAGCCCGTGGCCTCGGTGATTTCCAAGACCTTGGCCTTCGGATGATCGCGGACATAGTTCACGACCTCAGCTTCTTTCTCCCTCATCTTGTCTTCGCAATCACGGCACATATGTGCGCCATAGTCAGCGAACAGCTTGCCACAATGAGGACAATTCTTTACCTTTCCAGCCATTAATTATCGCTCCCTTCCACGTATATGCACCGGACAACTTACCCGTCATTTTGTCTATTCGCCAAGGGGAGAAAAATTCCTTCCAGCTTTTTACATTTCTTTAACAGGCACAGGGCCGCGGGAGAGGGCGATGGCACCCGTGCGGGCGATTTCGATGATCTCATAATCTGCGAACATATCAATGAAGCCGTCTATCTTGCTCTGCTGGCCTGTCAGCTCCACCACCACGTTCTCGGGGCTGATGTCCACAATCTTGGCGCGGAAGATTTCCACGATGTTCTTGATATCGGCACGGCTCTCCTTGCCCGCCTTGATCTTGATGAGCACCAGCTCTCTTGCTATGCTCGGCAGCTTGGTGAGGTTGACAATCTTGATGACGTCTATGAGCTTGCCCAGCTGGGTCACCACCTGCTCCAGCTCCCGGTCGCTTTCCACGGACACTACGATATTTATTCTCGTAACCTCCGGCTCCTCGGTATAGCCTGCGGAAATGCTCTCGATATTGAAGGCACGGCGGCTGATCAGGCCGGAAACGTGTGTAAGGACGCCGGGCTTGTTGTCCACCAGGATGGCCAAAAGATATTTCTGCATATTCTCCATCTGAACTTTGTCTCCCATCAGTCCTTACCTCCCAATACCATCTGGTCAAGCCGCTTGCCGCCCGGCACCATGGGCAGCACATCTTCGTCTTCCGGCACCATCACATCTATGAGCAGGGGTCCCTTCTCGGCGAGCAGTTTCGGCAGGACTGTCTCCAGTTCTTCCTTCTTGGTCAGCCGATATCCCTTCACTCCCATGGCCTCGGAGAGCTTCACGAAATCCGTCTTGCCCTTGAGCTCGGACTGGGAATAGTGATGGCTGTAGAAAAGGCGCTGCCACTGGGCCACCATGCCCAGGATGCAGTTGTGCAGGATGACAACTTTTACATCAATGTCGTTGTCTGCAATGGTGGCAAACTCCTGGCAGTTCATCATGATGCTGCCATCACCGGTGAAGAGCACTACAGGGCTGTCCGGCTTCCCCAGTTTGGCACCGAGAGCCGCAGGCAGGCCATAGCCCATGGTGCCCTGGCCGCCGGAAGTCAGGAAGTGGCGGGGCTCGTAGACATTGAAGAACTGGGCCGCCCACATCTGGTGCTGGCCCACATCCGTCACGGCAATGGTATCCCGGGGCATGAGGCTGCCAATCTTGGAAATCAGGGCACCGGGCTTGATGGCCTCCCCTTCCTCCACATAGCCGAAGGGCTTCTCCTTGGCCCTGGTCACAGCCTGCTCCAGCCAGGGAGCAAAGCGGCTCCTGAAATCATCAGGCACCTTGGAGAGCTTATCCTTCAAAAGGGGCAGCGACCAGCGCAGGTCACCCAGGACACGCAGGTCTGCCTCCACATTCTTGTTCACCTCGGCGGCATCCAGCTCAAAGTGGACGATCTTGGCATGGGGGGCAAAAGCCGCCACCTTCCCCGTGACACGGTCAGAGAAGCGCATGCCGATGCAGAGCAGCAGGTCACACTCCTGGATGGCCATATTGGAGCCATAGCTGCCATGCATGCCCGCCATCCCCAGGAAGCCCTCGCCGTCAGCAGGGTAAGTGCCGATGCCCAACAGGGTGGTGGTGACAGGCACGCCCAGACGCTGCACAATGTCCCTGAGTTCCTGCGCCGTATCAGAGGTATTCACACCGCCGCCGGTGAAGACAAGCGGCTTCTTGGCCTTCTGGATAGCCCGGACCACCGCATCAATCTCAGCCTCGTCCCCCTCGTATTCGCCGCTATAGCCCTTCAGCGAAACCGTCTCAGGATAGTTGAAGTCAATCTCAGTATCAAAAACATCTTTCGCCACATCAATGACCACGGGGCCGGGACGACCCGTGCGGGCGATGAAGAAAGCCTCCTTCAGCACGCGGGGCAGCTCCTTGGCCTTTTTCACCAGATAGTTGTGCTTAGTGATGGGCGTGGTGATGCCGCAAACGTCAGCCTCCTGGAAGGAATCCTTGCCAATGTAGGGATTGGCCACCTGACCTGTGATGCACACCAGGGGCACAGAATCCATGCTGGCGGTGGAAATGCCGGTGATGAGGTTGGTAGCACCGGGGCCGGAGGTGGCAAAGACCACCCCCACCTTGCCCGTGGCCCGGGCATAGCCGTCAGCCGCATGCACCGCCCCCTGCTCATGGCGGGTCAGGATATGGGGAAATTTCATCTTGTATACCGCGTCATAAAGGGTCAGCACAGCTCCTCCGGGATAGCCGAACACCACATCCACGCCTTCTTTTTTCAGGCTCTCAAGTACAGCCTGGGCACCATTCATCTTCAATGCAAAGCCCCCTCCAAATTTTACAATATTTGTTATTATACCCCAAATGTATACAACATTACAAGTGAAGGTCATGGTCACTTGCCAGCACCAGCCCTGTGACACTCAAAGCCCCCGCTTTCTTCAGCACCTTGCCGCAAGCTTCCATAGTGCTGCCGGTGGTGAAGATATCGTCCAATAACAGGACATCCCTGCCCTGCACTACAGGCCTGCCGCCTTCCTCCACCGCTGAAAAAGCTCCCCGCAGGTTCTCTTCTCTTTCGGCAGGGCTGAGGCCGTACATGGCTCTGGTCTCGCGGTTGCGGATCAGGCCACGGGCCAAAGGTATCTCCTTCTCCTGCAGCCAGTCCTTGAAGATCAGTTCCGTCTGGTTGAAGCCACGGGCCTTCTCCTTGGCGGCAAAAAGCGGCACAGGCACCGCCAGGAAATCCTTGCCCCTGAGCCAGTCAAGCCCAGGCTCCGCTTTCTCTATCAGGGATTTCAGATAAGGCAGGGTGCTGGTTTTCCTGCGATACTTCAAATCCTTGATCAGTTTCTGCAAACAATCCTTGTAGCTGCTCAAAGCCCAGATTTCTGTGAAGGCCGACCCAGGCGGCAGGGACAGCTTCCTCACCGACAGGGCCTCCTGCAGGCAGGACTCGCACCAGCCGCTTCTCTCCGCCACATACTTGCCGCACATGGGACAGCGGGAGGGAAAGAGGAAATCCCAGAAGCTGCCCAGGATATCACGGGACATTTCATTCAGTTTCGGCAAAAAATTCTCCTCCCTTCGCCATGCCACCGTCAAGGTACAGACTTCGACCTCAGCAGGACTTTTCCTGCCTGCTTGTTGATTTAAGGGCGCATTTGATTTATCATTAGAGAAAAATGTTTTGACTGAAACGAGGAGCAAGCTATGAGAGATAAAGCCGAAGAGAAAATCACCCTGCTGGGCGAAAAGAAGGTCAAATACCACTACGACTACTGCCCGGAGATATTGGAGACCTTCGAGAACCGCCACCCGGACAATGATTACTGGGTGAAGTTCAACTGCCCCGAGTTCACCGCCCTCTGCCCCATCACCGGGCAGCCGGACTTTGCCACCATCTACATTTCCTATATCCCTGACCGCAGGATGGTGGAGAGCAAATCCCTGAAGCTGTACCTGGTGAGCTTCAGAAGCCACGGCGACTTCCACGAGGATGTGGTGAATGTCATCATGAAGGACCTCGTGAAGCTCATGGAGCCAAAGTATATAGAAGTGTGGGGCAAGTTCCTGCCCCGTGGCGGGATTTCCATTGACCCCTTCGCCAATTACGGACGGCCGGGGACGAAGTTTGAAGAACTTGCCTGGGAACGCTTCAAGCAGCACGACCTCTATTCATTGGATAAAGTAGATAACAGGTAGGGAAGGCTGTATAACCTAGGAGGCATATATTTGAAACGGCAGAAACGCATTGCGCTTATAAATGATATAACGGGCTTTGGGCGCTGCTCGGTGACGGTGGAACTCCCTTTGATTTCTGCCTTGAAAGTACAGGCCTGTCCTTTGCCTACAGCCATTCTCTCCGTACATACGGGATTCCCAGAACACTATCTGGACGACTACACGGAGCGGATGACCCCCTATATGAAAAACTGGGAAGCAAACCATCTCTCCTTTGACGGGATCCTGACGGGCTTTCTCGGCTCCGAGCAGCAGATTCAGCTTGTGCTGGACTTTATCAGGCGATTCAAGAGCAAATCCACCCGCATCATGGTTGATCCTGTCATGGGGGATTATGGCCAACTGTATAAATCATATACCCCGGAGATGTGCAAGGGCATGAAGCGGCTCCTGGCGGTTGCAGACCTTATCACGCCGAATCTCACGGAAGCCTGCGAGCTTCTTGATGTGCCTTATCCAAAGGACGGGCATGTTTCCTTTGATACCTTGGAGTATATGGCAGCAGAGCTGTCCGAGCGTGGGCCTTCGCAGGTGGTGATCACAGGGCTGGGCACGCCTGACGGGCACGCCATACGGAACTTCATCTACGAAGCGGAAAGGGGTTCTGTGCTGGAGGTGCCCAAGATTGGGCATGATCGCAGCGGGACAGGGGATGCCTTTGCGGGGATTGTGGCGGCTTCTCTGATTAAGGGAGAGCCGCTGGAGGGTTCTGTTAAGAAAGCGGCGGAATTTGTCAGCAAGTGCCTTATTTACGCTGAGGCTTTAGAGCTGCCCTGGAATTATGGGCTGCCCTTTGAGGAGTATCTTACTGAGTTGAAGTGAGGCTTCGCCTGTACTTTTTCTTTGGCGCAAAGAAAAAGTACCAAAAAGAAGCAAACATGCCGGTGGCATGTTTGCGGGCTGCCTTCCTTCACGGAAGCAAAAGCCCGCCGGGGTGCCCATCCTTGGGTGCCTGCCCTGATTGCTAAATTAACTATGAACGAGGCAAATTAATATGATTGTTTATGCTACACATAAGGGTGGGCGGTATCTGCCCATTGAAGAAAGTTTGCGGGAGCAGCCGGAGGGCGCGCGCAATATTTATGTGAACCTCACCAATAGGTGCAACTGTGCCTGCACCTTCTGCCTGCGGAATATGAAGGAGATGGCTGAAGAGCACACTCTCTGGCTGAAGCAGGAGCCAACCGTTGCAGAAGTGGAGAAGGAGCTAAAGGCCCTGCCCTGGGATAAGATTGCGGAAGTGGTGTTCTGCGGGTTCGGTGAGCCTACTTTGCGCTTGGATGCGCTGGTGGAATTGCTGCATTTCGTGAAGGAAAACTATCCCGAGCACCCCACCCGGCTCAATACCAACGGGCTCAGCGAGCTGGAATACGGGCATGAGACAGCTTCCGCCTTCCGCGGCATCCTCGATACCGTATCCATCAGCCTCAATGCAGCGACGGCAGAGGGATATTATGAACTGACCCGGGCAAAGTACGGGGTGGAATCTTATGAAGGCCTGCTGACCTTCGCCGAGCATTGCAAGGCGTATGTGCCCCATGTAGTGCTGACCATCGTGGATCATGTGACCAGTGACGAAGACATTGAAAAATGTCGGGTTATTTGTGAAAACAGAGGTTTGACGCTGCGAGTGCGTCCGTATGAAGACTCATAAGAATGATGCTAACTAATCAGGTCGCACCTCATCCGCCCCTTCGGGGCACATTCCCCTGAAGGGAAGGCTAATCATATGCACACCAAAAAGCGGCTTGCATCTTATCGGACACGCAAGCCGCTTTTCATACAGTAGAAACCATTAAAATTTTACCCTTCTTATTCACTTGTCTGCTATGGCTCCCTCTCGAGCAGGAACCGAAGCGAAGTATTTGATTGTTTGGCCCAAACATTAGTGATTCAACATCACAATCTGAGTGTACACCACACATACCGTTTGCCGTTACCGATAACGATAGGATACCTGATGGGTTTACCTTGGTCTCGAATGGCTAACGATGATCCGTAAAGATACCCGGGATAGAGAACCCCTTTGGAACCGGCCTCGTGCCTGCTATCCGCCTGGCTTTGGGTACGACTGGCGACTACGTCATCATCACGTCCCGCTCTTGCCTATCGGATACTTTCGCTACACAATCTGCACTACTATCCGGAACTCAAAGGAAGCTCGCGGTAAGACATCTTCAATAACCGCTCACATCCTTTCGCGTAAGGGATTGAAGAGAGCCTCTTTCGGCTGGCAGACACCCTGCGGAGCAATCACCCTCTAGGACTCATGCCCTGTCGGCTTATCTAACCATCTCCTCTTTACGATTCTTATTATAGCACGCTATTCAGACTATTGCAATGGTTTTGATAGAAATTTTACCAAAAAAAATTTAGCAACTCACCGGCGCATTTTATTGTATAATGATTACAGACTGCGTGGATTAGTATATGTGCATAAAGAGGAGCAACTGCCAATGAAACATCTGGTCATTGTCCGGGGCGGCGGAGAGCTGGCTTCCGGGGTCATCCATTGCCTGTACAAGGCAGGCCTGCGGGTCATCATCCTTGAAAAGGAACAGCCCACCGCAACCCGCCGCCGGGTTGCCTTTGCCGATGCCATCTACCGCGGCGAGGCTACCGTGGAGCGCATCACCTGCCATCTGGCCAAGGATGTGAAGGAAGCCAAGCAGAGGGTGAAGAAGGGTGAGCTCATCATGCTCTGCGACCCCAAGGGAGAGTGCATCAAGGAGCTCAAGCCCCGGGTGGTAGTGGATGCCCTGCTGCGCCATGAGAATGTGGCAGGCACCAGCCGTGACATGGCCGACCATACAGTGGCCCTCGGCCCCGGCTTCTGTGCCGGACGTGACGTGGATGTAGTAGTGGAGACCATGCGCGGCCACAATCTGGGCCGCCTGATCTACGAGGGCTATTCCTACCGCGACCAGCAGAGCGATGGCGGCCTCGTGGGCGATCCTGCCAATCTGGAGCACCTGGTCTTCGCCCCCGTCCCCGGCAAGGTGAAGCTCTTGCAGAACATCTCCATGTATGTGAAGAAGGGCGAGCCTCTGGCCGTCATCACCTCCAAGGGCAAGAAGACCGAAGTCTGCGCCACCATCGACGGCATGCTCAGAGGTGCCGTACACAGCGGCCTGACAGTGGAAAAGGGCCAGAAGATTGCCGACATCCATCCCAGGATGAGCCGCGAGGAATGCTTCGCCATCTCCGACAAAGCCCGCTGCATCGGCGGCTCTGTCCTCACTGCCATCATGGCCTGGGAGAGCCAGGACTCCAAGAAGAGCAAATTCCCCTTCAACCATATCTCCTTCGATTGACCTCCCCCCCTCCCCTGCAAACGGGGATGTTTTCTCATAGAAAGGGGCCGCTGCCAAGTACCGGGCAGCGGCCTTAATTTTTGATATTCCGTTATCAAGAGAATCCTTCAACACTAATCGCTACCTATGCAGGTATCTGCCATCGCATCCTCGCGAACCTCAGATGAATGCATTGAAGATTGCTCCTACCGGCGCAGTGGCTATGCCCATCCCCGCCGTGTATGCCCTGAAGATCTGTCCCGGCATGCCCTGGAGGTTGAACTGCTCCTGTATGCGGGCCACATCCAGCATCTGCTCGTCCAGCAGCTGGTGACCGTCAACCTTCTGCACCAGCAGCGAGCCGTTGGGCATGACCTCTGCAAGGGTCATGGTACTTGGCACCTCTCCGGCCTGGCCTTCGCTTTCGGCCTTTCTCACTCCTTCAAGCATATCCCTGAAGCCCTGAGAATCTTCCACGCGCTCTATAGGGGATACCTGCCTGGCACTTTCCTGCTCCCGGTTGTAAGCCGCGCTGATATTGTTGAGATTTATGCTGCTGATTCCGCCTATCGAACTTATAGACATCCTATTCACCTCCTCCTTCGCTGAAGTCAGGAAGTATTACACCCCTTCCTATTAGTATTATCGAAAAGAAAAGGCATTTACTTAAGGATTTTCTGTATTTTTTTCATAGAAATTTCAACACGCCCTGGGGCGTGTTGAAAAAATCCACCAGCAGGCTCAAGCCAGCCAGTGTACCCGCTCCGCCTCGTAACGGTCAGGACGCTCCTTCTCCTTCTTGGGATAGCCGAAAGGGATCACCGTGAAGGCTGCGAGGTTCTCCGGCAGATTGAGCGCTTCTGCTACGATTTTCATGCGCTCCTCCAACGGCGCAATGCCCAACATCAGACCGCCCAGGCCCAGATGAGCAAGTTCCAGCCAAATATTTTCCGCGCAGATGGCACAGTCGATATCCAGCATCTCCGGGGCAGAATTGCCCTCCTTGCGATAGCAGATGACAATGGCTGCAGGTGCCTTGCCTGCAGGCCAGGCATACTGGCTGGCTGCTCCCAGCTTCTCCAGGACTTCTTTGTTCTCAACCACATAAAATTCCCAGGGACGCTGATTCTTGGCTGTAGGAGCCGCCATAGCCGCCCGCAGCAGCTGCTCGATTTTCTCCTTCTCCACCGGCTTGTCCTCATAGGAACGGACACTGGCTCTTGCAAAAATCTCCTTCATGTGAGTTGCCCTCCCTTTTTTACAAAAGCCTTCCCCTTGAGGGGAAGGCTATACCACTTTACTTCAAACTATATCTATTCACCCAGGTAGAGTACCCCTTCGCATAGGCTCTCAGCCTGTTCAGCCCTTTGCTGGCCGGCTCATTGGGACTGATGGCGCGGTACGCACCCTCATATTCATCCTCCACAGGCTTCCAGCCGGTGCCGCTGCTCCAGTAATCTCCCTTGACAATGCGCTCCGTGCCCTGGGACAGATTCACAGCTTTTTTCAAGAACTTGATCTCCAGCACCTTGCCGCTACTGTCCTTGGTTTCCTGCCATTCCCAAACGATGAGGTTAGGGCCCTTGAGACGCATGGTAGTGGTGTCAGCGGTGGAGGTGGTGACCTGGCCATCCACAGACTCGTCCTTCCAGAGATCTATCCAGCGGTCCTCAGCAGCAGCCCGCTTCATCTCCCCCACGCGGAAAACCTCATCCACGACGGCATTGTAGTAGGCTTCGTCAAACTCCTGGGAGTTTATCTCCTTGACCCGGCCCTCGGTAGTCGACCAGACCACCTCACCCTTGGCATTGTAGAAATCTTCCTTCAGATACTGGATGGTGCGGTTCTGGGGATTGATGGTTACCTGGGCCAGGCTGTAGGAAAGCTGCCCCGGCTGAAGCACAGCACCGATGCCGTAGCCGTCGATAGTCTCCTTGGCACCGCCGAAGCTGTAGCCCGTCTTGATCCAGGCCTGGATTTCCGTGGGCACCCTTTCCCCATTTTCCTTCTTGGCAGACTTCACCGTCACTACGGAAACGGGGTCAAAGAATTTGCTGTACTTATCATCAGAAGACAGCCAGTACCAAGTCTCGGCAGCTTTCTGCAACTCGGTCTTGGAATCCTGGGCAATGGCCGCCGCTTCTGTCACGGCTCCGTCCACGAAAGCCGTCCCTCCCCAAAGGCAGGTGCAAATCCCCATGATGGCTAGTCCACTTGCTTGACTTTTAGTAAATATCATCCTGTCCACCTCTTATCCAGATTTCTCAGTATGGTTTACACATCCTCTACTCCGCAGTCCTCACTGAGCACCGCGAAGGAAGTCAGCATGCTGTCCGCAGGTTTTCTCTCCCGCATCTCGTCCAAATGGGCCCCATCTGTGATGATGAGCTTGGGAGGCTCCGTGAGCTTTGCCAAAGTTTCCTCCAGCATCTCGGGAATGCAGCTCATGACCAGGCACCTCCTGCCCAAAAGCTCACAGAGGAGCTTGAACTGGGGCAGGCTCTCCTTGTTCTTGGCTCCGCGGATTTCCTGGGGGCTCACCAAGAGCACCAATTCTCCCTCGCCCACCAGATTTCCCTTCACCGCATAACCGCCGAAGACCTCCGAGAAGCGCTTGACGATTTCCTCCCGCAGTTCCTGCAGTCCGTCGCCGGTCATGGCACTGACGCACAGAGGCTCCTGGCCTGTCTTCTGCTCCACGATGCGGGCCAGCACCCTTCCCCCGTCCCCCAGGGCATCCACTCTGCTGATGACGGGAATCACGGGCTTGCCGGCCTTTTCGAAATTTCTGAACCAGATGAGTTCCCCGTGCATATCCGCCTCGCGGAAGAGCACCAGCGCCAGGTCTGTTTCCCTGACAGAAGCCTGGATAGACTCCTGGCCAAAAGCATCATGCTTCCACATATCATCAGTGCCGGACATCTCACTGAAGGCAATCTGGCCGATGCCCTTGATAGAAAGCTCCTTGTACACTCTCTCCATATCATTGCGGTGCAGCGCCCTCACCAGGGCAGAATGCTTGCCCGTCAGGGCGTTGATGAGGGATGTCTTGCCGCTGCCTCGCCTGCCGTAAAGGCCAATGCGGAAAGGCTCCGCCCCATGTTCCTCCTGAAATCCCACGCTCCATCACTCCCCAAAATCTCTTTCTTGGTTAAATTCAGCACACTTGCCAAAAATTTCCCATATTTATAATAGTATAGCACAAAACTTCCAAATAAACTATATTCTCCCGTCCCAGCCGCGAAAACAAAAATCAAAAAGCAGGTCTCCGTCAGAAACAGACGGGAACCTGCTTTTTTGAAACATTATCTCTTCATATTGATGACAGTCTCCAGCATCTCATCGCCTACAGTGATGATCTTGGAGCCTGCCTGGAAGCTGCGCTGAGCTATTAGGCACGCACATGGGATGCTGGATTATCAGCTACTCCCAAATAGGATTTCAGTGCTTCCTGAAAGATATGAGAATAGTTGACTTTCTCTCGTTTTGCTATCACATCCAGCCAACGGGGAATGGTAACTGTCTTGCTGGTAGACTTATTGGACATTTTCTCTCTAAACGGTGGCATCCAAGCTTCAATCATAGCCAGAGACTCACCTTTTTTCAGAGGAATGGCAGTTACCTGGGAAGGAATAGGTATATCCTCTCCATCTTCCTCCATACCAAAAACATGCAACTGCAGAGCCTCTTTAGCATTTGCAAATGCTTCCTCCATGGTCTGGGCACAGGGCAGGCAGCCCGGGAGGTCGGGGAAAGTAATAGATATGCCATCTTCTGCCGAATGAAATACGGCAGGGAAAATATATAAATCTTTCATGGGCAACCTCCTTCCACTAGAATTTGACACATATTATAATATGTGTCAATAATCTTTTTGCACCACGCCGCACCTCATCCGCCCCTTCGGGGCACCTTCCCAAAAGGGAAGGCTGAGCGGCAAACCTTGCGATATTTGCTATGGCATAAAAATAAATTTAAGTTCTGACACATTTTATACGATATATAAGGCGTAACATGAAGTATGTTATGGATGTGTGATATACAGGAAGGAATCGGCCTCCGGGCCACGCTGACAGGGACGGTCGCAGCCTACCACCCACTATATATGAATATTAAGGAGATGTGATTCACTATGATGCGTTCCCTCTTCTCAGGCGTATCGGGCCTCAAGAACCACCAAACGAGAATGGATGTCATTGGCAATAATATCTCGAATGTCAATACTACGGGATTCAAGTCCAGCAGGGTGACGTTCTCAGATACCCTTAATCAGACTCTGACTGGTGCATCAAGTCCAAAAGATAATCTTGGTGGCACTAACCCGAAACAAATTGGGTTGGGATCTGCTGTGTCTAGCATTGACCTACTATTCACTGATGGATCTGTCCAATCAACAGGTAAGAATACCGATCTTTGTCTGTCTGGTAACGGATTGTTTGTTGTCAGTAATGGCAGTCAGACATATTATACTCGCAATGGTGCTTTTGAATTTGATGCCGAAGGCAACTATGTTATTCCTGGTAGTGGTATGTACGTCCAAGGATGGATGGGCAACGATGGCGTAGTGAACACTACCGGAGCTGTTGGAAAAATTACAATCGCTGCCGGTAAATCTATGAAAGCCGAATCAACTTCGATAGCTACTTATGCCAACAATCTTAACGCTAACACCACAGGATATGAAATATCCAGCATTCTTGCTACCTATGCCGATGGAACTTCAGAATCTTTATCCAGCTACCCAAATGGAACAATGAGCCTTACCCTAGATACAGGTGATACTATAACGCTTGATGATACCGCCGATTATGATTTTACCACTACCGATGATATCGATGGTAAAAAGTTGTATAAAACTTCTATACTCTCAGCTACCGCTAATGGTAGTGATTTGGGTATTTCATTAAGTCCAGCCGATTCGGTATATTCAATCAGTACCATAACAGGTGGTTCTGGTACTGATACAGACCCATATAGAACTAAGTCTGGTTTTGAATACACAGTTACCACTGGCACCTATGCAATCGGAGATAAAGTAACTGTTAAAGGAACCATAGAGCCTGCTGGTGTAACTACCAATGGCGATAAAACAGTATTGACTATTAAATTAAGCTCTCCTTCTAGTGATTTGATTCAAATAACTTGCCCAACTCCTAACACCTTTTCATATTCAGACGGAGATGACGTATCGTTCAATTTGGCTATAGGTCAGCTGGATGCTGGAACAGGAAACATAGTAAATGGTTCAGATGGAAAACAATATGATGTATGCAAATATGACCTAAACAGTGATTCCAAGTTACCCATTAAGGAATCCTCACAAAATTATCAAGTGTATGGACGTGGAGCAACAAACACTCCAGCAAACGGATATCCACACGGAACCATAGAAACAATAAGCCGTGAAGAAAAGAATGCAGAATCCCTGAGCATCATAACAACTGACGGACAATCATTCTCTGGTTTACCTGGTGAAAATTATAATAAGGGAGAACTATTCTATAATCCTGTTACTACAACCGTTACTCTTTACGATTCCGAAGGCACTTCACATTCAATCCCCATACTGTTTACCAAGACTGGTTCTAACACATGGGCAATATGCTTAGCTAATGGTAAGGATTCATATGATTTCAAAGAAGCTGATGGCTCAACTACTACTGTCACTCTCTCAAAAACTAACCTTGTATTTGACTCAAATGGCAAATATTCTTCCGGGTCAGCTTCTATCAACACCAAATATAGTGATGACAATGGTGCGACAGATGATCAGAAAGTAACACTCAATCTTGCTGGACTTACTCAATTTGCAGGAAACAGCACCATCAACGCTACCTCTGACGGCAATGCCGCAGGAACACTAGAAAGTGTAGCTATTGACGCTTCTGGCGTCATCACCGGCACTTACACCAACGGTGTCAAGCAGGCCGAGGCCCAGGTAGCCGTAGCCCAGTTCACCAACGCCTCCGGCCTTACCAAGACCGGCAGTTCCCTCTATCAGGAATCCAACAACTCCGGCACTGCCAACATCAAAACCGCCGCTGACCTAGGCGTTAAGATTACACCTTCGGCTCTGGAAATGTCCAACGTGGACATCGCCAATGAATTTGCCGACATGATCGTCACCCAGCGCGGCTTCCAGTCCAACTCCAAAATCATCACCGTAGGTGACGAGATGCTGGAAACCGTCATCAACATGAAGAGGTAAAAAGCCGCATAACAAACAGGGAGCAGGCCCGCCGGGCCTGCTCCCTTATTATTGTGCCTCTATTGTACTTGCATCAGGCTTCTTCAACTAAGCTATCTGCCCATGCCACAAACTCATTCGCCATTTCTATGGCCTTTGCAGCATGACGCTCCTCTAACTGCAACTCATTGGGATATCGCATAGCCACGCCGTAAGGAGCTAATACATCTGCATAATCATAGAACTTGTTGTCTATGCTAACCATATTTTTAATCTGGTTAAGCAAAAGGAATATATCGTGCCTTCTCGGCATACCACCTTGGCTGCCATTAAGGACTATGATGGTTTTAACGGCTTTTTCTGCCGCTTGCTGGCAATGGTAGCAGATAATAGCCAGCGGCTTAGGGTAGTAGGTTTTGAACAAATGGTCGGCAACGCCCAAGTCTGCCTTGGCGTATTCCAACCATTCCTTGGCATCATCTAAATCCTCAGGCACCATACAGCAGAATCCCCTTATTCATAACTTCATTCTCAATTCCCGCGCGAAATTTGCGATCCTCAAAGCGGCTCTCGGTATTGATGATAATATCAACGGCTCTGCTTCTGACCTCTCTTATGGCCTTATATGCCTCAGCAGTCAAGTCTACTATATTCTCCGTTCCGTCCTTGACAACAATGTAAAAATCAAAGTCACTATCTTTTTTTTCATTACCTTCAGCAAATGAACCAAACAAGTATATTTTTTGGGGAGACAAACATCTGACAAACTTATCTTTGATTTTTTCTATCTCTTGTTTAGGCATATCCACAACAGCCCTCCTTTTTATTGAAATATTCTTTTCTTTCAATATACCACTTCTGCCACGACCTGACAATCATAATTCAGCACTATCAATGCCAACGAATTCGCCGACATGCTCATCACCCAGCGCGGCTTCCAGTGGGGTTCCAAAATCATCACCGCAGGTGACGAGATGCTGGAGACGGTCATCAATATGAAAATGTAAAAATAACCGCATAGCAAACAGGGAGCAAGCCCTCCACCGGGCTTGCTCCCCTATTTTTGTAAAAGCTAGCAATCTTTACCAATTCTCATCAACAGCAGCTATAGCTTCCTGCTGTGACATAGCGTATGTCTCTACAAGCTGCTGGATGGCTATATCCTTTGTGATTCTTAGATTCTTGAGAATAGCTACAGCTTTCGATATGCCAACTTTACGCTCCTCATCCCTGGCTTCTTCCCGCTCTTCATCAATCATCATTCTGAAAGTCATATAGTCCGCCTCCTTAACTCCGTCCAGCTTCACACTGCGAATGGTATCATCAATTTCTAATATGAACTTATTTCCTGACAGCTTGCCATTCATATAATCCAAAAACGCCGCCACATCAGGATTTATGTCATCTGTAGGCTGACCTGCTGAACTAAGAACCACCTTCAGCATTTTATCTTCCAAGGTGATTCCCTTATCTTCTCGACAAGTATTTTCAAAGGTATATACCCGTCTTCTACCGCCGAAAACCTCAAAGGGACAGAAAAACATGATGGCAGAACCACCAAGCTCTTTATACTTATGCCCCATGGCCAGAAAATCAAAATCCAGCGAAGACTGATAGAACCTCATCCGCTTGCCCAGTTCCTCATCCCCGTAGTCCCTGACCTGCATCTCCAGGATAAAGCGGCTGTTCGCTTCATCCTCTACATACACATCCAGCCTTATGCCCTTGCTGTCATAATGGTTCTTGACACTCTTCTCATTGTCAAGATATTTCAATTCCCGTATCTTGATGCCCAGGACTGCCTCTATAAGATGCCTGCAGATATGCGGATACATCATGACCAGCTTGAACATATAATCATCTATTATGGTCAAGTCCTTCCAATCCTTGCGTCTAGCCAAGAACAGCCCCTCCTTTTTTCAAATATCCTTTCCCTCAATATACCACTTCTTAAATCACCTGACAATCATAATCCACCACTATCATCGCCAACGAATTTGCCGACATGATCGTCACCCAGCGCGGCTTCCAGTTTGGCTCCAAAATCATCACCGTAGGTGACGAGATGCTGGAGACGGTCATCAATATGAAGAGGTAACATAAATTTCATACGAAAACAGGGAGCAGGCCCGTTGTTAGGACTTGCTCCCTTATATTTTCCTATCTCAAAACATAATTATGAGTTATAATGTATTTGCTGCCCAAGCTCCCACCCGCCTCTAGCGGAAAGGAGGTGTTTCAGGTGGTTTCATTTCTCTGGGCTGTAGCCACAGGCGTTTTGGCAAGCATCATCGCTCACTATGTCTGTAAGGCTATGGATCGTTACCTCGGCAGCAAATAAGCATTCACTTCTGGGATTCATGGCAAGCTAAACACCAAGCCACTACCATGAACGCAAAAAGACTGCTGGGACACCACTCCCGGCGGTCTTCTTGTTGTGTCCAGATGGACTTCATTCCTCTTGGTGTCTCTATTATACCACCCAAATTCTCCAAAAACAACAGGTTAGCAGTAACTTGTCAAGTAATGTTTGGGGTAATATGTCCTGAATATGTGCTTGGCAACGCCTAAATCTGCTTCTGCATAAGTCAGTCATTCTTTGGCATCGGCTATATCCTCAGGCACCATAAAGCAGCACTCCCTTGTTCATGACCTCATTCTCTATGCCCATACGCAAACAGGGAGCAAGCCCAACACCGGGCTTGCTCCTTGTTTTTATTTTATAGGGTATTTGATTATGATATAATTTATTCGTTGCTCCAACCTCCTAATTGGAACTCCGCAACGGAAGGGAGGGTAGTCTTCATGGGAGCTCTTCACGACATAGTGATTGCCGTCATAGGTAATGTAGCCGCCTACTACATTATCAAGTGGCTAGACTGGCTGATCACTTTAATTTCGGGGTAACTAGCCCCAGTCTGGCATAGCTGTGAATATGCAAGAAAAGCACGTTAGGAGCGCCTAAACTCCCTAACGTGCTTTTCCTTTGTAGCCTTATGGTAAAACGCTCTTCACAACGTTTGCCTATAGCCAGAGTATAGCATAAGTAACTAAATATCGCAAGATAGCAAATAAATCTCCACACTTCCCGCCCTCATGTGTTACAATAAAATCAGAGCAGATACAAAGGGAGGAAGACAGTTTTGTATATAGAATATATCACCATTCTTGCCGTACTCCTGCTGAGCTGGCTGGGGCATAATATGACTGTGGTCTATGCGGCGGGGATTGTGCTGCTGCTGAAAGTCTTGGGACTCACCACCGCCCTGAACGCCCTTGGCACTCAGGGCATCAACTGGGGCATCGTCATTCTCACTGCCGCCATCTTGGTGCCAATCGCCAATGGCACCATCACCATCAGCACCATGATAGATGCCTTCCGCAGCCAGGCGGGCATCATCGCCATCATCGCGGGGCTGCTGGCAGCACTGGCTGGTGGCAGCGGGGTTGATTTGCTGAAAAACACCCCGGATGTGATCCCCGCCCTCATCATCGGCACCATGGCAGGAGTCATCTTCTTCCACGGCGTAGCCGTGGGCCCGCTGATTGCAGGGGGTGTCACCTACTTCGCCCTGCAGCTTCTCGGCCGCTTCCAATAGAAAAAACCTCGCGCTGTAAAAGTCGCGAGGTTTTTTCGTATATAGACTTAGAAACTTGCCTGGAACACCAGATCCAGCAGGAACAGGAACCCCAGCCCAAAGGCCAGAGCGGAAACCTCCCTGCGGCTCCCATCCATCCACTTCAGCAGGGGATAAGCAGTAAAACCAAAGGCCAGGCCGGTGGAGATGCTGCCGGAAAGGGGAATCAGCACCACGATGAGGAAAGCCGGGAACCACTCGGCAAAATCCTGCAGATTCACGAACTGCAGCTGCTGCATCATCATGGCTCCGGTGATGATGATGACCGGCGCAATGGCAGCCTGGGGCACGTAGGAAAGGAAGGGAATAAAGAACAGGGACAGTCCGAAAAGCACTGCAGAAACAAGAGCCATCAGGCCGGTACGGCCACCGCTGGCAATGCCTGCGGCACTCTCTGCCGCCGCCACCGTGGGGCTGGTGCCCAGAATGCTGGACAACAACGTGGTGAAAGCAGACCCCTTATAAGTCCTGCCAAACTTCTCCTGCTCGGGCAAAATCCCCTGCAAAAGCCCCATAGTCTCAAAAATCATAATCATGGACATGGAGAACACGGACAGCAGGAAAGGGATAGAGAGGACATGGCTGAAGTCTGCCTGAAACAGCATGGCAGGATAATTTGCCAGGCCCCCCAGGCTGATATCCAACGGCTCCCCTATGCCAACCCCCAGCAGATTGCCAACGGCGCTGGTGATGATTATGGCGATGAAGAAGCTGCCCATGACATTCCTGAGGTGCAGGGCCAGGCTCAGCACCAGGCCGAAGATAGCCAGCAGAGCCACGGGATTAGTGAGACTGCCCAGCTCGATGATGGAATTGCTGCCCCGGCGGATAAGCTCCGCCTTCTCCAAGCCAATCTCCACCAAAAACAGGCCGATGCCTGCGGTAATGGCGCATTTGATGGAAGGAGAAACCGCCGCCGACAGACGCCCTGCCCACTTGGTGCAGGCCACATAGGCGAAAATCAGACCAGACACCAGGGAAATGGCAATAGCCTCCTGCCAGCTAAGTCCCATATGGGCGCACACCGTATAGGTGAAGAAGGCATTGATGCCCATGCCCGGCGTCAGGATAATGGGAGCATCAGCCACGAAGGCCATAATGAGGCAGCCAATCACCGAGGAAAAGATGGTGGCAAAGACGCTCATGCCCACGGGGATGCCTGCATCCGCCAGAATCAGCGGATTGACAATGATAATGTAGGAAATGGCAAAAAAAGCCGTGATGCCTGCCAGTATTTCCTTCTGCATAATTTTCCTGTCCTTCAGTGCTCCACCGAAAAGCGTTCCCATGGCTGCTGCCTCCTTGATAGCTTTATCTTTATTGCACCCATATTCTATTCCTTTCTCTCATATAAAAAAAGGACATCCGTCCGTTAATGTCCTAATTGCATTCAAAATTAAATATTCAGATTTATAGCATAGCTACCAAATAACAGCAGTCTATGATATAATTTTCTAAAAGATATTAGCTGGAGAGAGGGATTTATCTATGAAGCTTGATTATATGCTTGACCATATCCCGGAAAATATCCGTCAGCATACCACCAAACGCACCTTCAAGGCCGGAGATGTGGTAGTGCGGAAGGGCGAGAAAGCTGACCATGTCTACATCCTGACAGCGGGCAAGCTGCGGGTCAGCAATGAGTTTGAAAGCGGCCAGCGCTACACCTTTGCCTCCCTGGAAGTGCCGGATTTGATGGGTGACCTGGAAGTTCTGGCGGGACAGGAGCACTTTGCCGCCACCAATGAAGCCATCACCGAATGCCAGATGCTTTCCATGAGCGCCGAAACCTTCATGCAATGGATGCGCATCGACAACGACTTTGCCGTGGCCGTAGCGCAGCTCCTGGCCTCCAAGATGTACCCCACCTCCAACGAAGCAGGGCGGGTAAAATTCCAGCCAAGCCAGGAACGCTTTGAAGAATATCTGGCCAAGCGGCTGGGAGATATCGAGACAGACCTTTTCATCCTCCATACCAGCCGCCAGCAGATAGCTGACGACATAGGCACCAGTGTCAAGACTGTCAATCGCTGCGTCACCAAGATGCGGGATGATGGCGACCTCTCATTGCTGCATGGCAAGATTACCCTGAACAGGGAGCAGCAGGATAGGCTCAGGCAGCTGCTTTGCATTTGAGACAAACTAGGGAGGCGAGCAAGACATGAATAAATCTGCCGGCATCATAGTTGCGCTTCTGGCCATCGTGCTGATTTGCGGCATCGGTCTCTTCAATTCCGTGAAAAGCGCCCGCATCGAAGTAGATGCCCAATACGGGCAGGTAGAAAATCAAATCCAGCGGCGGGCAGACCTGATCCCCAATCTGGTGACCACCGTCAAGGGGTATATGCAGTATGAAGAAAAGGTTTTGACAGAGGTCACGTCGGCTCGGGCAAAAGTGGCAGTTGCCAACTCACCAGAGGAAATGGCAGCAGCTGACCGAGAACTGACGGGAGCAATAGGCAGGCTGCTGGCTGTGGCGGAAAACTATCCCACCTTGAAGTCGGACTCCCATTTCACCGAGCTTATGCGAGAAATCGCAGGCTCTGAAAATCGCATTGCCGTAGCCAGGCGGGACTACAACAACGCCGTCCGCGAGTACAATCTCACTGTCAGCACCTTCCCCGGCAATATCCTGGCAGGCATGATGGGCTATAGCCCTTTGGCTCCCTTTGCGGCTGATGAGGCGGCACACAATGTGCCCCAGGTGGAATTTTGAAGGGGCCGGCAGCGGCCTTGATAGTCATTGCCACGATCATGGCTTGCTTTGCCTACCTGATCTTCGGCGAGGAGGACGCTGCATCATCCCTGCCCTCCGCGCCCACCCAGGATATCTATGTAGCAGATTTTGCAGACATGATAGGTGCGGAGGAGCGCCAGAAAATGCTTTCCATAGGCCAGGACCTGGATAACCGCTTCGGGGCGCAGCTGGTAGTGGCGACGGTCTACAGCCTGGAGGGCGAGTCCATCGAAAACTATGCCAACCAACTTTTTCGCAGCTGGGGCATAGGCAACGCCGAAAAAAATAACGGCGTGCTGCTGCTCATTGCCAAAGATGACCGCAAGTTCCGCATAGAAGTGGGCTACGGACTGGAGGGAGCCATCACCGACGGCTATGCCGGTGAAGTGCTGGACGGCATGAAAGGAAAATTCCGTGAGGACAAGTATTCCTCCGGCACCCTGGAAGCCTACCAGAAACTTGCTTCAAAAATCTATGCCAACTACGGGATGGCCCCGCCGGAGAATGTGACCACTCCCCCGCCAGCCCCTGCAGTGACGGAAGATGCAGCCGAAGAAGAAGAAACTACCTGGTGGGAAGATATCCTATACTGCGGCATCTTCCTCATCCTGGTGGTAGTAGTAGCTTTCCTGTTTTACGGCGTTTTGGGGCCGCTGATCAGCGTGGTGGTTCTCTTTGCCATCAGCCTCTTCATCTACCTCCTCAGCGTACTGCTCTACATCATGAGCTCTGTGTCAAGCAGTGATGACAAAGGCAGCGGGGGCGGCGGCTGGTGGAGCGGTGGTTCCGGCGGCAGCAGCTCCGGCGGCTCAAGCGGCTACGGCGGCGGCAGCTCAGGCGGTGGCGGCTCCTCTGGAGGCTGGTAACAATAAAATAAGATTGCACGCCAAAAGGCCCTCGGAAATTTTCTTCCGAGAGCCTTGCTTTTGTATTAAAGGCTATATTCAGTTCCGCTGGCCTTGAGTCTGGCCATGGCGCGCAGGAGGGCAAGCTCAGCGCGCTTTTCGTCAATGCTCTGCTTGACTTCCGGGGTGCCGGTCTTGAATTTTTCCAGACGCTCCCTGGCCCGGTCAAAGGCTTTCTGGGCGCGGTTTACGTCTATGTCCACGGGGGCTTCTGCCGCCGTTGCCAGTACCGTGACTTTTTCCGGAGTTACCTCCATGAAGCCGCCGGCGCAGGCGATGAGCTGCTCGTCCCTGCCGTCCTCGAACTTCACCCTCAGGGCGTGGGGCTCAAGGCCGGTGGACATCTTCTGAATAGACCACCCTGTCAGGGGATACTATCTCCAGCCTGGTTGTAGCTAACGCCATCTAAATCAGGCCTCCTCCGCTTTCAGCTTCTTGGCCTTCTCAATGACCTCGTCAATGCCGCCTACCATGTAGAAGGCAGCCTCAGGCAAATCGTCATGCTTGCCCTCAAGGATTTCCTTGAAGCCGCGGATGGTTTCCTTCAGAGGCACATACTTGCCCGGGGTGCCGGTGAAGACTTCTGCCACAGCGAAGGGCTGGGAGAGGAAACGCTGAATCTTGCGGGCGCGGGACACGGTGAGCTTATCTTCATCAGACAGTTCCTCCATGCCCAGGATGGCGATGATATCCTGCAGGTCCTTGTACTTCTGCAGCACAGCCTGCACGCCGCGGGCCACTTCGTAGTGCTCCTCGCCGATGACATGGGGGTCAAGGATACGGGAAGTGGAATCCAGGGGATCCACAGCCGGATAGATGCCCAGCTCAGCAATCTGACGGGAAAGCACCGTGGTGGCATCCAGATGGGTGAAGGTACCAGCCGGTGCCGGGTCAGTCAAGTCATCTGCGGGGACGTAGACTGCCTGCACGGAGGTGATGGAGCCTTCCTTAGTGGAGGTGATGCGCTCCTGCAGGGCACCGATATCCGTGGACAGAGTCGGCTGATAGCCAACTGCGGAAGGCATGCGGCCCAAGAGGGCCGACACCTCGGAACCTGCCTGGATGAAACGGAAGATGTTGTCGATGAAGAGCAGCACGTCCTGATGCTGCACATCGCGGAAATACTCAGCCATGGTGAGGCCGGTGAGGCCTACGCGCATACGTGCTCCGGGGGGCTCGTTCATCTGGCCGTAGATGAGGGCCGTCTTGTCGATAACCCCGGACTCAGTCATCTCGTTCCAGAGATCGTTGCCCTCACGGGTACGCTCACCCACGCCTGCGAAGACGGAGTAGCC
Source organism: Pseudoselenomonas ruminantium (assembly GCA_902780915.1). Taxonomy (GTDB): domain Bacteria; phylum Bacillota; class Negativicutes; order Selenomonadales; family Selenomonadaceae; genus Selenomonas_B; species Selenomonas_B ruminantium_B. The sequence continues at coordinate 83,813 of CACZHK010000003.1, forward strand.
GCCGTGCTCAGTGGCGATGTTGTGGATCAGCTCCATGATAAGCACGGTCTTGCCCACGCCTGCGCCGCCGAAGAGGCCGATCTTGCCGCCCTTGGAGTAAGGAGCGATGAGGTCAACCACCTTGATGCCCGTCTCAAGGATGCTGGTGGCAGTCTCCTGCTCATCAAACTTCGGAGCGGGACGATGGATGGGCCAGAACTCCTTGTTGCCCACGGGCTTGGGATTGTGGTCAACGGTCTGTCCCAGCACATTGAACACGCGGCCCAGGCACTCATTGCCCACGGGCACCTTGATGGGAGCGCCGGTGTCCTCAGCGTCCATACCGCGCTGGAGACCGTCCGTGGAGCTCATGGCGATGCAGCGGGTGACGCTGTCGCCCAGATGCTGCATGACCTCTACCACCAGGTCAATGTCCACCTTGTCGGCCTTGCCCTTGATGGTGATTGCATTGAGTATCTCCGGCAGCTCGCCTGCCGGGAACTCGATATCTACGACAGGCCCGATGACCTGTACGACTTTACCTTTTGCCAATGTAAAACCTCCTCCTTCCAGGGCCTGAGCCCTTGAGGATATTCTTGCGCACAGAAAATCATTTCAGTGCTTCTGCACCGCTGACGATTTCGTTGAGCTCCGTGGTGATGCCTGCCTGACGTACCTTGTTGTAGTGCAGCTCCAGCTTGGAAATCAGCTCGGCTGCGTTGTCGGTAGCGTTGCTCATGGCATTCATGCGGGAGGACAGCTCACTTGCCGCCGCCTGCAGCAGGGCTGCATAGACGGTAGTGAAGATGTACTGGGGCAGCATATGACCCAGCACGGCCTCTGCGGAAGGCTCATAGATGTACTCGGTGCTGGGGCCTTTGGCCTCCCCTTCCTCTGCAGGCGCTGCAAAAGGCAGCAGCTGCACAGTCTCGGGCACGCAGGAGATGGCCGACACGAAACGGGTGTAAACCATCTGCACATCGGAGATTTCCCCGCTCTCAAATCTTGAGATGATGTGGCGGGCAATATTCTGGGCATGCTCGAACTTGGGCTTCTCGGAAAAGCCCGTGAAGGCTTCGGCTACATTGTAGCCCCTGTGCTTGAAGAAGTCTCGGGGCTTTCTGCCCACGGTGACCACTTCCGTACTGGACTTATCCAAAATGGACTGGAGAGCTTCCTTGCAGGCGTTGCTGGAATATGCACCAGCCAGGCCCTTGTCAGCTGCCATCACCAGCACCAGGCGGTGTCCCTCCTCATGGCTTTCCAGCAGAGGATGGGAGAACTCTCCGCCCACGGTCACAGCAATCCCCTTCACCACCTCAGACACCTTTTCCGCATAGGGACGGTTAGCCTGGGCTGCCTCTTTGGCATGGCGCATACGGGAAGTTGCCACCATGTCCATGGCGTTGGTGATCTGCTGGATGCTCTTGACACTCTTGGTGCGGCGCTTGATGTCTTGTAAGCTAGGCATGAAAATCCCTCCTTACGCCATCTTGTAGTCCACAGTTTCCTTGAACTCCTCGATAGCCTGGGAGATTTCCTTCTCAAGGGCATCATCCAGCTTCTTCTGCTCGGCAATCTTCTTGCCCGTCTCGGGATGGGAAGTATGCATGAACTTGATGAAATCGTCCTGGAACTTCACGACCTTGTCCACAGGGATATCCGTCAGGAAGCCGCGGACAGCGGTGAAGATAGTCAGCACCTGATCCTCAACGGAAAGAGGTGAATACTGGGCCTGCTTCAGAGTCTCCACCATGCGCACGCCGCGGTCCAGCTGGGCCTTGGTGGCCTTATCAAGGTCGGAGGCGAACTGGGCGAAAGCTGCCAGCTCGCGGTACTGGGCCAGGTCCAGACGCATGGTGCCTGCCACCTGCTTCATGGCCTTGATCTGAGCGGAACCGCCGACGCGGGACACGGAAAGACCCACGCTGATAGCCGGGCGGATACCTGAGTAGAAAGCATCCGTCTCCAGCATGATCTGGCCGTCGGTGATGGAGATGACGTTGGTCGGGGGCAGCGCCGTGATGGAACCGGCACCCAGCTCGTCAGACAGCTTGGCAGCGCGCTCCAGGAGGCGGGAGTGGAGGTAGAAGACATCGCCCGGATATGCCTCGCGTCCGGGGGGACGGCGGAGCAGCAGGGACATGGCGCGGTAGGCGGCTGCATGCTTGGTAAGGTCATCGTACACGCAGAGGCAGTGACCGCCGTGGCCGTTCTCATCCTTGGTGTACATGAAATACTCAGCCATGGCTACGCCGGCATAAGGTGCCAGGTACTGCAGCGGTGCGCTGTCAGAAGCGGTAGCTGCCACCACGATGGAATACTCCATAGCGCCGTGGTCTTCCAAAGTCTTCACCACACGGGCAACCGTGGAGGCCTTCTGGCCTATAGCCACATAGACGCAGATACAGTTCTGGCCCTTCTGGTTGATGATGGTGTCCGTGGCAATAGCGGTCTTACCAGTGCCGCGGTCACCGATGATGAGCTCGCGCTGGCCGCGCCCGATGGGCACCAGGGCGTCGATAGCCTTGAGGCCGGTCTGGAGAGGCTCATGGACGGACTTGCGGTCTGCAATGCCCGGTGCCTTGAACTCTACAGGACGGGTCTCCGTAGTCTTGATGGGGCCTTTGCCGTCGATAGGGCGGCCCAGGGCATCCACTACGCGGCCGATCATAGCCTTGCCCACAGGCACCTGCATGATCTTGCCGGTGCGCTTTACGGTAGCGCCTTCCTTGATTTCCGTATCGCCGCCCAAGATAACGGCACCTACGTTGTCCTGCTCAAGGTTCAGGACCAAACCATATATATCATTGCCGAAATCGAGCAGCTCGCCTGCCATAGCCTTGTCCAGGCCATGGATATGGGCGATGCCGTCACCGATTTCGATAACCGTACCCACATCATCCACATTCAGATCTACATTATAGTTCTTGATCTGGTCTTTGATGATCGCGGTTATTTCTTCCGGATTCATTTTCATATTTCGCTGTCACCCCAGTTTCTTTCTTCTCTGCCAAAGGCCAAGGCCCGGGCAGCTTAATTGGCCAAGAGCTGTGCCGTCATTTCCTCCAGGCGTCCCTTCACAGAGCCGTCGATGCGCTTGTCGCCAATGCGCACCACCACGCCGCCGATGAGGCTCTCATCGCGATGGGTGCGGAGGGTGACCTCCTTGCCCGTGACGGTGGCGAGCTTCTTCTGGATTTTCTCCTGCTGGGCGGAGGTAAGCTCCTGGGCGCTGGTGACGTCAGCCACCACAATGCCCCGGGCCTCGTTGGAAAGGCTGCGATAAATGTCCTCGATGGCATCGAAGAGCTCTATGCGGCGCTTATCCACCAGCAGGTAGAGGAAATTCAGGACTGTCCCCGAAAGCTCTCCCTCAAAGAGTTTCCTGAGAAGCTCTTTCTTGTCCTGCCTCTGTATCTGGGGATTGGCCAGATAACCTTTCAGCTGCGGAGCGCTGGCAAGGTCCTTTTTGACCGAAGCCAGCTCATCGCCAAAGGGAATGAGCTTTCCTTCTTCCTGAGCCAGCTCGAACATAGCCTTGGAGTACTTGCGTGCTAACTGTAAATTCAGCATGACAGATCACCAATCTTATTCTTATCGAGCTTTGCCACAAAATCGCCGATGAGCTGCTCATTCTCGGCAGCATCCAGGTTCTTGGAGATGATCTTGCCGGCAGCAGCCATGGAAAGAGCCACCATCTGGGTGCGCAGCTCTTCCACTGCGCGCTCCCGGTCGCGCTCGATCTCAGCCTGGGCGGCCTTCTTCATCTGCTCAATCTCCCGCTCCGTGTCAGCCTTGCGGCTGGCGCGGTACTCCTCTGCGCGCTCCTCGGCCCTTGCCTGTATCTCCTGCGCCTTGGCACTGGCCTCAGCCAGCTTGGCCTTGTAGTCAGCCAGCACAGCCTCGGCAGCTGCCGCGTCATCATCGGCGCGCTGGATGCTGTCGGCAATGCGGTTTTCGCGGGCCTTCAGCATGCTCACCACCGGCTTGTAAGCCAGCCAGCGGAGCAGGGCCACCAGGATCAGGAAGTTCAGGATCTGCGCGACCAGCGTCATGTTCAGATCTATCAATTCCTATGCCTCCCTTCAATCGTCAAACAAGGTGAAAATGCCTTATTTGATCAGCGGGTTAGCATAGAGCATGATGAGGGCCACAACCGTTGCGATGATGGCCATGGACTCGATGAGGCCGACGGAAATCAAAGTGTTGGTGAAGAGCTTGCTGCCTGCCTCCGGCTGACGGGAAAGACCCTCGATGAAACGGCTGGTGACCAGGCCATCACCTACACCAGCGCCAATAGCGGCAAGACCCATCGTAATACCTGCGCCAACCAGAGCAGCGGCTACCATAATTGCGTTTTCCATGAAAAAATCCTCCTTAAAATAATGAAAAATGAATCAGTTACTCCTCATCCTCTTTGACTGCATTGGCGAAATACGCCATGGACAGCATCGTAAAGATGAACGCCTGCACGGCACCGATGAAGATACTGAAGGCCAGCCAGATAACTGACGGCACCGGCATCCAGATCGGCATGAGCTTCAGCAGGATGATGATCAGGATCTCACCTGCCAAGATGTTGCCGAAGAGACGGAAGGACAATGTGATTGGCTTCGCTATCTCCTCGATGGCGTTGATGATGACAAAAATCGGGGTGGGCTTGAAGAAATGGCCGATATAGTGGCCGCCCTTCCTTGCCACGCCCAGCACGTGCACCATCACGATGACCAGCAGGGCCAGGCCCAAAGTGGTGTTCAGGTCATTGGTAGGAGACGCCATCCCAGGGATGAGTCCCAGCCAGTTCGACACCAGCAGGAACATGAAAAGCGAGATGATGAAGGGAGCCAAAAACATGCCGCCCTTGCCCATAGTGCCTTTCATCTGCGCCTGCAGACCCTCGACGACCATCTCTATCACATTCTGCCAGCCCCGGGGCACCAAAGAAAGGTTCCGGACGGCCAGGAAGGCAATGATAAGGACAATCGCCATGGTGAGCCAAGTCATGCAGAGGGTTTCCCAGTTAAAGGTCATTCCAGCCCACCGCAC
>CACZHK010000004.1 GCA_902780915.1 Pseudoselenomonas ruminantium
TATATGTATCTCAAGGCTCTTTCTGAGGGTGACGATGCTACGGCGGCTAAGATCAAGGAGTATATCTCCATGAACGGCGGCAATCGCTCCGGCATTGCCTTTGGGGAGGTTGACCCCTTAGGCTATGTGCACCCTGACCAGTTCACCCAGCACCACACCTTCGGCAATGTGCGGGAGAGGAAGTTCGGGGATATCTGGAGCGATACGACCAACCCCATCATGGCAGGGCTGAAGGACAGGAAACACCTGCTGAAAGGCCGCTGCGCCAAGTGCAAGTTCCTGGATAACTGCAACGGCAATTTCCGCACCAGGGCTGAGGCCCGCACCGGGGATTTCTGGGAGAGCGACCCCTCCTGCTATCTCACCGATGAAGAAATCGGTCTTGTGGGAGAGGGGGCAGGGAAATGAATATGCCGGAAGGAATCACCGGGGGCCATACAGGTCATCCAGGAGGTCATCACCCCGGTCATGGCGGCCCGGTGAAGATTGTCTCCTGGAACACCACCAATGCCTGCAATATGTACTGCGCCCATTGCTACCGCGAAGCGGGCTGCAAGGCGGAGGAGGAGCTTTCCACCGCCGAGGCGAAGAAGCTGCTGACGGAGATTGCCAGGGCAGGCTTCAAAATCATGATTTTCTCCGGGGGCGAGCCTTTGATGCGGCCGGATATTCTGGAGCTGGTGAAGTTCGCTGCCGATTTGCACCTCATTCCCGTCTTTGGCACCAATGGCACGCTGATTACCTTGGAAATGGCAAAGAAGCTGAAGAAAGCCGGAGCCAAGGGCATGGGCATTTCCCTTGACTCCCTGGACAGGGAGAAGCACAACAAGTTCCGCGCTTTCCCGGGAGCCTGGGAGGGGGCGGTGCAGGGCATGAAGAACTGCCGCGAGGCAGGGCTGCCTTTCCAGATACACACTACGGTGATGGACTGGAACAGCCACGAGCTTGAGGCCATGACGGATTTTGCCGTGGAGATAGGGGCCAAGGCACATCATTTCTTCTTTTTGGTGCCCACGGGGAGAGCTAAAACCATCGAAGAGGAGTCCCTGCGGGCAGAGCAATATGAGGATGTGCTCACCCGCATCATGAAGAAGCAGGAGACGGTGGATATTGAGCTGAAGCCCACCTGCGCGCCGCAGTTCCTTCGCATCGCTGACCAATTAGGTATCAAGAGCAGGTTTACCCGTGGCTGTCTGGCAGGGCTGTCTTATTGCATTATCAGCCCCAGGGGGAAGGTGCAGCCCTGCGCTTATCTCAATATGGAATTGGGGGATGTGCGGGAAACGCCCTTTGATGAGATATGGGAGAGCAATGAAGTATTGAAGAAACTTCGCACACTTGATTATAGCGGGGGCTGTGGGTCTTGCCGTTATAAGGGTGTTTGCGGCGGATGCAGGGCGCGGGCGGCTTGCTACCATGAAGGGGATTATATGGCGGAGGAGCCATGGTGCCTCTATCATGGACGTCGCGGGTAGCCTGCGGCTGTTCTTTTCTTTGATGCAAAGAAAAGAACCAAAAGAAACTGCGAACCTGGATCCCTTCACGGGAGTCCAAAGGTTCGCGGGAGCGGCCCATCCCTGGGCCGCCGAAGTTCGGTCATTAAGCCTTCCCCTATGGGGAAGGGGGACCGCGAAGCGGTGGATGAGGTGGCAGTGTGTTATTGTGAGGGTTGATATATGCCTGAAAAAATAGAGCCGGAATTATTATATTTCCTGCAGCCATCAGCCCTGCCAGTTACAATTCTGGTAGTCGAGAGCGTCAGCTACCTGCCCAAATTGCGTGAAATGTTCCCTGCTGCCCGGCTCTTAGCCGTAGCCGATGAGGAAGACGCTTTAGATGAATTGCCGCAGGACTTAGAAGTGGAGTTTCATTGCCTTGACTACCTCGCAGAGCGATTGCCATTTGAACCTAAATCCCTTGACTATATCATCTCTGACCTCACCTTGGAACGGGCTGGCAATCCGCAGGATATTGCGGCGGGGTTTTCTACTTATCTCAAGGAGACAGGGGCTTTTCTCACCAGCTTCCGCAATATCCGCCATTGGTCGGTGCTGGAGGAACTGCGGGATGGGCATTATTATCAGGTGGTGTCCCGGCTTTTTGCCCGGCCTGAGTTTGAGCGGCTGCTTTATGCTTCTTTCTATAAGAATGTCCGCTGTTTCGGGCAGAAGCGGCAGGCGCCGCCGGGGAGGCTGGAAGAACTTCTGGCGGCGGGGTTCGAGAATATCGGGGACGATTTGGAGACTGAATACTGGCTGGTGAAGGCTGACCGTTCCATGCCGGAGATGGCGCTTTTGAAGTCCATGTATACGGCGGAGGAGCGGAAGCAGTTTGGCCGACTGCTGCACAGGATTGAGTATGAGGTGGAGCTTACTGCTTCTTGCCGGGAATTCTGGCAGATGTGGGACGAATTGAAGCTCTTTGCCGATTATGCCGGGGAGTTTATCCATGAGGCGGTGTTCCATCCGCAGGAGTTCTATGGGAACCTGCGGCGGGGGACAGAAACGTTAGAGGAACTTCCCTTGGACAAGACAGAGGCCTTGGGACTGATTGAGGAGATGGAAGCATGGGAGAGATAGAAGGCAGGAAATTGGACGAGAAGAAAGTCGCTTTCATCACCTGCGTCAACAGCGAGGACTGGTACAGCGAGTGCCTGCTTTACTTGCAGCATCTCAATCTGCCAGAGGGCGTCACAGCCGAGTTCCTGCCCCAGCGGGGGGCGGCCTCCATGTGCGCGGGTTACAATGCGGGGCAGAGGGAAAGCAATGCCAAGTATAAGGTCTATCTCCATCAGGATACCTTGGTGGTGAATAAGAATTTGGTGGCAGATCTGCTAAAGTTGTTTGCCCATCCTGAGATCGGGCTGGTGGGTGTCATCGGCTGCCGCAGCCTGCCTGCCACCGGGGTCTGGTGGGACGGGCTTCGCACCTATGGCAGGGTGCTCCATGCCTGTGAGCCGGAGAGCGTGGTGGATTCCCACTGCCGGGAGCCTGAGGGGGCTTATCAGGAGGTGCAGGCGGTGGACGGGCTTTTCCTGGCCACTCAGTACGATATTCCCTGGCGGGAAGACCTCTTCACCGGCTGGCATATGTACGATACCTCCATGTGCATGGAAATGCAGCGGGCGGGCTACCAGGTAGTGGTGCCAAATCAGGAGCAGGATTTCTGGTGCATCCACTGCCCCAAGGAGAAGCCTCTGGCCTCCTCCTACAAGGGTTACCGCAAGCTTTTTGTCAAGGAGTATGGCGGGGAGCTTTGCCCGGAGGTATGAATTCTGCAAATTTACCTGAGCGTCATGGCGGCGCTCATTTTTTTTGGCAGGAGAATGGCCTTTTAGTGTATAATATAAAAGACAGTGCATTACAGACTTAGTGGTGGGATAGATAGAGATGAATCATGAGAAGCTGAACTGGCTGAAACTGGCCGATAAATTTGCCGTGGACGGCGACCCCAAGGGCATGAGGGCCTGCGCCAAGGAGCTTTGGCAGCTTGACCCCTCCGGCATGGATGGGGCGGCCGTTATGGCTGAGGCGGCTTTATACACAGGGGAGACAGAAGAAGCTCAGGATCTGGTGGAGGAAATACTCAAGGCCCGGCCTCGTCATCTGAGAGGACGTTTGGTGCAAGGGGGAGTCTGGGCTCAGGAGTTTGTCCTGGACAAGGCCATCCCCTGTCTCAAGAATCTGGTGGCAGAGTGCAGCCAGAAGCAGGCGGCCCTGGAGCCTGATGACGATTACTACGGAGCCTTGGGCTATATTCTCATGAAGGCCCGGGGCTGGCTCACGGATGCCATGTATCTGGCAGCTGACCCGGAGGGGGCTGGCAAGGAACTGCTGGCTCTGGCCAAATCCGCTGAGACCAGGGAAGAGCAGGCTGATTACTACAGCAAGTACCTCTTCATGCGGAACTATCGTGAGCAGGGCATCCGGGAAAGCTATCTGGCGGCCAAGAAATACGCGGAAGTGCAGGAGGCCGTGCCCTACCAGCACGCCGAGGTGGCCCGCCTGCCGGAGAAGAAGCTGCGCATAGGATATATTTCCCCGGATTTCCGGGAGCACGCTGTTTCCTATTTCCTGGCTCCGCTGCTGAAGAAATTTGACGGCAGCAAGTTCATGGTCTACTGCTATTCCACCGGCAGGACAGATAATGTCACCAAGCGACTCCGCTCAGGTCCCATCAGCTGGCGGGACATCAGGGGCAGGAGTCCGCGCACGGCGGCCCGGCTCATTGCTGAGGATGGCATAGATATCCTGGTTGACCTTTCGGGCCATACCCAGAACTCCACTCTCCCCATCACTGCCCATCGTCCTGCTCCTGTGCAGATTGCGGGCATCGGCTACATGAATACCACGGGTGTTCCTGCCATAGACTACTTCTTGTCGGATGAAACCTGTCTTCCCTCGGGAGATGACGGGGCGGCTTCGGCCTTTACGGAGAAAATCATCCGCCTGCGCCATTCCCATCTCTGCTATGCTCCCGGCTTTGTCAGGGAGCTGCCTGAGGCGGGCAGCGAGGCGCCGGTGCTCAGGAATGGCTATGTGACCTTTGGCAGCTTCAACAATTTCGCCAAGGTCACGGATGAGATGCTGCTTCTCTGGCGGGGGATCCTGGATCAGGTGCGCAACTCGAAGCTGGTCATCAAGGGCAAGATCTGCAGTGTTCCCTCGGGGCAGCAGATCCTGCGCCAGCGCTTGCAGAAACTGAACTTCGAGCTGGCGCGGGTGGAGCTTCGCCCCTACAGCCCTGATTATCTGGAGCAGTACAGGGATATTGATATTGCCCTGGATACAGCCCCTTATAACGGCGGCGCTACTACCTGCGAGGCCCTGTTCATGGGGGTGCCGGTGATTACCATGCGGGGGCGCAGCCACGGCTCGCGCTTTGGGGCCAGCATCCTGGTGAATGCCGGGGTAGAGGAACTGGTGGTGGAGAATGACATCAATTATGTGCGCCGGGCGGTGCAGATAGGCAACTCACCCCAGCTTATCGGGGCTTATCATTCGGGGCTGCGGGCCAACGTGCTGAAGTCCCCTTTGATGGATGTGAAAGGATATATGCAGGAGCTTGAAGCTGCCTACCGGGCGGTGTGGAGAAATTTCTGTGAAAATGGTAGCTGATGCTTAGGGCGTGTTGATTAATTCACTAAGCCCATCTTCACGTATCTTGACTGTCCCTGCTGCGTTGACAAATCCTCGACATAGCACCGCTATGCCTCCGGTTAATCTACGCAAATCTGGGCCAAGTTCATTTAATCAACACGCCCTGGACAAGGAGGGATGTAAATGTCGGATGGGATTTTTTCACCGATGCTAAGGGATTTATTGATATTTGTCTGCCTTACTGTCAGTATCCTGGCCTTTGTCTTTGCGGCCTATGCCTGGACTATGATGCAGGATGGACAGAAGAAGTATATCAGAATGCAGTCCTTCATGGATGAGTACGATAAAATGAAGGAACGCATGAAGGATGTGGAAACGCGCCTGCGCAAGGAAGAAATCAAGCTCAAGGCCACCATGGCCGCCAACCGTCTGGGCAAGGCGGGGCTTATCCCCACGCTCAAAGAGGGGGAGGACATGGATGTGGAGGAGCTGGAGAAGCTGGAGCAGGCTGTGGAACTGGCTGAAGCCGAGGCTACGGTAGAGAAGCTCACCGAGAAGGAAGCTGCTGCAGTCACCAAGGAGGTGCCTGATGAAAAGACACCCTGGCAGGCTATGGTAGATGAGTTCAACGGCCTGGCTTCCAACATGAACCAGCCCCGCTACAAGCAGGCCTGCGAGCAGTTCGTAGACAAGTACCATTTGGCCATGCTGGCTTTCACGGAAATAGACAAGATGACTGAGCAGCCCAAATTTGTAGTGATCGGCGATATCCTGCAGAGCAATCTCTGGGCCATGACCATAGAAGGGGCAGGGCCGGGCAAATACGCCGTGGTGCCCAATCCCATCAAGGCCTATAACCCCGAAACCCATGACCATCAGGGCATGAAGGAAACCTTCGCCTCCAATTATGAGAGAGGCACCACCTATACCGGCTATCAGGTGAAACTGCCTGCCATCTTCAAGGCGGTGCTGGGCAATTGGCGCATTGAGCGTCCCGGTGTTATCAGATTGAGCTGAAACGAGCATAAAAACAGCCCTCAGACGAGGGCTGTTTTTATGCTCGTTTATTCATTTGCAGCCAGTTCGATGACCTCGATGCCATGGGCCTTCATCTTCTGGATTTCTTCCTGATCTGCCCCGGTGCAGGTGATCAGGGTGTTGATCTTGTCAATGGAGCCTGAGAGGAAGTTGTGCTCCTGGCCTATCTTGCCTCTGGGAGCCAGCACGTAGCAGGCGCCCTGGCAGCGGCGCATCATCATTTCATTCACGGCGGTTTCCGGCAGGACGGAGGTGGTGAGGCCGCCGTCCACGCTGATGCCGCCAACCCCCAGGAACACCTTGTCGGCGTTGATTTTCGTGAGTGTCTGCAGGGCGAATTCCCCAATCAGGGTCTTGCGGCGCTGGTAGATTTCCCCGCCTGTGAGCAGGATGGTCACGGCAGGGTCATGGGGGTAGCCGATGACTCCGGCATTGTTGGTGACGATGATGACGTGCTTGCCCTTGAGATAATCAAGCATCAGCAGGGCAGTGGAACTGGAGTTCATAAAGATGGTATCCCCATCATTGATGAGGTCTGCAGCGTAGCGGGCAATGGCTTCCTTCTGTTCCCTGTCCACAAAAGCGCGGTCCTTGGAAGTGGTGTCTTCTTCGTGGAGGGTTCCTTCCAATAGCTTGGCACCGCCGTGGAATCTTTCCACTAAATGCTGCTGCTCGAACATATCCAGATCCCTGCGGATGGTGGTGGGGGAGACTCCCAGTTTCTGGGAGGCCGTGTCCACGTCAATGGTTTTTCTTTCCTTCAATAATCTCAAAAGTGCCTGTTGGCGCTTGAAGACCACGCTCTTGCTGTTTTTCATGTATATTGGCTCCTTTCGCCAAATTGGGGTGAGTTTTCTTGTTTTTATGGATATTTATTGGGGTTATGACCATATTATAACCTATTTTATGAAGAATATCAATACAAATGAGCGTAAAATAAGACATAAACACAAGAAACGAAAATAAAATAAAAATAAAATGTAAAAACCGCTTGACTTGAGCGTAAAATAAGCGTATGATTACGGTGTGAGCAAAAACAATCCGGAAAACATCGTATAAAGATTAATCAAATGGCTTTTTGTGAATGGTTTTTATGATTAGGAGGCAGAGCAATGAGCAAGATCAGTGAGATGACGAGAGACAGCTGGATCAAGAGCACCTTCCCCGAGTGGGGCACCTGGCTGGTGGAGGACATCGAGAACGCCGTCATCCCCGAAGGCAATGTAGGCATGTGGTGGCTGGGCTGCACCGGCATCTGGTTCAAGACTCCCGGCGGTGCCAATGTGACCGTTGACCTCTGGTGCGGCAACGGCAAGCGCACCCACGGCGATGGCAAGATGAAGGTCGGCCATCAGATGGCCAACATGTGCGGCTGCCGCTCCATGCAGCCGAATCTCCGCAACGTGCCCTTCGTCATCGACCCCTTCGCTTTCAAGCAGGTTGATGCAGTGCTGGCCACTCATTACCATCAGGACCATATGTCCGCTGAGTGGGCTGCTCACGTCATCAACAGCGGCATGACCACCACCGATGAGAACGGCAAGGAAATCCCGGTTCCCTTCATCGGCCCCAAGAAGTCCGTTGAGACCTGGGTCAAGTGGGGTGTGCCTGAGGAGCGCTGCCGCGTAGTGAAGCCCGGCGATACCATCAAGATCAAGGACATCGAGATCATCGCTCTGGACAGCTTCGACCGCACCTGCATCGTCACCACCGACAGCACCGGCCCGGACCGTGAGGAGCTCACTGACAAGTGCCCCTCCGATATGGACGAGAAGGCAGTCAACTACCTGCTGAAGACTCCGGGCGGCAACATCTACCACTCCGGTGACAGCCACTTCTCCATCTACTTTGCAAAGCATGGCAAGGATTACGACATCGACGTGGCTTTCGGTTCCTACGGCGAGAACCCCATCGGCATGCAGGACAAGATGACTTCCATCGACGTGCTCCGCATGGCTGAGAACCTCCAGTGCAAAGTGGTTGTGCCTATCCACTGGGATGTATGGACCAACTTCCAGGCTGACTGCGAGGAAATCAAGCTCCTCTACGATTTCAAGAAGGATCGCAACGAGTACAAGTTCCATCCCTTCTTCTGGCAGGTGGGCGGCCATTACACCTATCCTCAGGATAAGGACAAGATTTACTTCCATCATCGTCGGGGCTTCGAGGATTGCTTCGAGCATTCCCAGAACATCCCCTTCCGTTCCTGCCTCTGATGTCCCGAAGGGAGATATAGATAAATGTTTAAGGAAATCGTTGAGAAAAAGCATTTTTCCTTCCATGAAGGTTTCGATGACTGGCGCGACGCTGTGCGGGCTGCCTGCGCACCGCTGCTCTCTGACGGTACCATCGAAAAGGAATATCCCGAGATCATCATTCAGAAGGTGGAGGAGCTTGGCCCCTACATCGTCATCGCCCCGAACATCTGCATACCTCATGCAGAGCGCGGCCGCGGTGTGAACGATACGGCTATGTGCTTCATGAAGACCGAGAAGCCCGTGTCCTTCGACCCGAATGACCCGGACAAGGATGCCCGCATCTTCGTAGTGCTGGCAGCCACCGACGATGAGGTACATCTGAACAACCTCATGCAGCTGTCGGAAACCCTTTCCGACGAGGCAATCGTGGACAAACTCTTGCAGGCCAAGACGGGGGATGACCTCTTGGCAGTTGAGGGATAATGGGAAATAAAGCCTTCCCCTTTGGGGAAGGTGCCCCGTAGGGGCGGATGAGGTGGCACACAATATAGCAGTTGTTAACTGTTGTAAGTATGCCACCTCACCCACCGCCTGCGGCGGTCCCCCCTCCCCATAGGGGAGGGCTATGTGTAGAATGAGAAAGTAGGGGAAAGAAAGTTATGGAAATATTGCTTTCCGTCTGGGAGTTTTTCCAGAACAACATCCTGACGAAGCCGGCCTTCTTCATCGGCTTTATCGTCTTCGCAGGTTATGCTCTTCTGGGCAAGAAATGGTATGAATGTCTGGCAGGCTTCATCAAAGGTACTGTCGGCTACATGATTTTGAATGTGGCAAGCGGCGGCTTGGTCGGCAACTTCCGTCCTGTGCTGGCAGGCCTCAAAGACCGCTTCGAGCTTTCCGCAGCAGTTATCGATCCTTATTTCGGCCAGGCAGCAGCCCAGGCCTCCGTTGAAAACATTGGGCGCTCCTTCTCCATGATGATGATGGTGCTGCTCATCGCTTTCACCATGAACATCCTTCTGGTGCTCTTCCGCAAGTACACCAAGATCCGTACCCTGTTCATCACTGGTCACGTCATGGTGCAGCAGTCCTCCACCGCTCTTTGGCTGGTGCTGTTCTGCTTCCCCGGCCTCCAGGATCCTCAGGTGGTCGTTATGCTGGGTATCCTCCTGGGTACCTACTGGGCAGTTGCTTCCAACCTCACCGTTGAACCGGTAGCTAAGCTCACCGAAGGCGGCGGCTTCGCAACTGGCCATCAGCAGATGTTTGGTATTTTCCTGGTTTCCAAGATTGCCAAGAAGATCGGCGACCCCAAGAACTCCCTCGAGAACCTTAAGCTCCCCGGTTTCCTCTCCATCTTCAATGAGAACATGGTTGCTACCGGCGTGCTCATGACCATCTTCTTCGGTACCATCATCACCATCCTTGGCCCGGACCTCATGCATCAGATTGATAAGGGCTTCGGTGCCAAGCAGAACTTCGGTTTCTACATCCTTGAGAAGTCCCTGAACTTCGCAGTTTACCTCACCATCCTGCAGCTTGGTGTTCGTACCTTCGTTTCCGAGCTCACCAACTCCTTCCAGGGTATTTCCGAGAAGCTGCTGCCCGGCTCTGTGCCTGCAGTGGACTGCGCCGCTACTTACGGCTTCGGTCATCCCAACGCTGTGACCTTCGGCTTCCTCTTTGGTGCTTTCGGCCAGTTCCTGGCTATCATGGGCCTGATTGTCTTTGACAGCCCGATCCTCATCATCTCCGGGTTCGTGCCCCTGTTCTTCGATAACGCAACCTTCGCTGTGTTCGCCAACCGTCTGGGCGGCATCCGCGCTGCGGCTATCATTCCCTTCTGCTCCGGCATCATCCAGGTGCTGGGCGGCGGTTTCGCAGCTTATCACTTCACCACCGGTAACTTCGGTGGCTGGCATGGCAACTTCGACTGGGATGCTGTCTGGCCCTTCATCGGCGTCATCATGGAGAACCTGCAGTACATTGGCGTAGCGGCAGTAGTGCTCATCTTGCTGGCTATACCTCAGATTATCTATCGCATGAACAAAGATACCTACTTCGTCATTGCCGAGGATTTCGACAAGTACAAGGAAATCATGGCCAAGAAGCAGGGCGTGCCTGTGGATCAGGTGGTTATCGACTAAATTCCTTCATAAAGAGCATTTTTATGGCAGGAATACGGCACGGATGTGTCGAATAAAAACAGTGCTAAATGGGTGGAGACCGCTGGGTTGGCGGCCTCCGAAGATAAAGGAGAGTGCATCAATATGTTAAAGGTAATTGCAGCATGCGGCAGCGGTATGGGTTCCTCCCAGATCATCAAGATGAAGCTCGAGAAGGTCTTCAAGAAGCTGGGCTATCAGGCAGAGATTTACCATACAAATGTCGGTGATGCAAAGTCCCAGGCAAATAACTATGATGTGGTTTTCTGCTCTGAGTCCCTGGTGGGCACCTTCAACGGCACCCGTGCTACGGTCATCGGGCTGAAGAACCTGCTTTCTGAGGCTGAGATGACGGAGAAGATTGAGGCAGCTAATCTGCCGAAGTAAAATTTAGGTCTTTGACTGTGGAGGCCGCTGCGTTTAGCGGCGGCCTCTATTATTTTTCGCCCTTTTTACCGCTGGGGCCTACGGCCGTTCTTTTCTTTGTTGCAAAGAAAAGTAGCAAAAGGTAAACATGCCAGCGGCATGTTTACGCAGACCAAGTAGATGCCCCACCGGGGCATCTACACACTTCACGCGAGTCCAAAGGTCTGCGAGAGCGCCCCATCCATGGGGCGCCGGGGTTCGGGAGGACGTTGATATGAGAAGTTATTTGTTAGGTCTTTACGAAAAGTCCATGCCAGGCACACTCTCCTGGAAGGAGAAACTGGAGGCTGCCAAGGCTGCTGGTTTTGACTATGTGGAAATGAGCATTGACGAGACGGATGCGAAGCTGGCTCGTTTGGATATGAGTGAGGCTGAGATTGAGGAAATCAAGGCGGCTATGAAGGAGACGGGGGTGCCTTTTGGTTCCATCTGCCTCTCCGGGCATCGCCGTTTTCCTCTCGGCGCTACCAAGGCTGAGGACAGAGCCCGCAGCATGGAGATCATGGAGAAGGCCATTATCCTGGCTGCGAAACTGGGCATCCGCACCATTCAGCTGGCGGGCTACGATGTGTATTATGAGGAAGGCTCTGAGAAGACCAGGGCTGACTTTATCGAGGGGCTGAAGAAATCGGCTCTGATAGCCGCCAAGTATGGGGTGCAGATGGGCTTTGAGACCATGGAGACCCCTTTCATGGACACTACAGAAAAGGCCATGGAGTATGTGAAGCTGGTGGATTCGCCGTACCTGGGCGTTTATCCCGACTCCGGCAATATCACCAATGCCAAGCTGATTTACGGCGGCACCCCCTCTGAGGATTTGCAGACGGGCAAGGGCCACCTGGTGGCTGTACATTTGAAGGAAACCGTCCCCGGCAAGTACCGTGAGATTACCTTCGGCACCGGCCATGTGGATTTCCAGGCTGTAGCTGATACCGCCTTTGCCCTGGGCGTAAGAAGGTTCGTGGGTGAGTTCTGGTATAAGGAAGGAACGGACTGGGCGAAGATTCAGAAGGAAGCTAATGACTTCCTGCGCGGTTATCTTGATAAGGCTGAAAAGAAATAAGGAGTGCATAAGCATGAAAGCAACTAAAAAAGTCGTAGGCGAATTGGAAAAATGCTATTCCCTGGCTGTGCTGAACTATCAGGGCAAGGATCACTTCCTCTGCGCTGCTGAGAAGCAGAATGCCTGCTATCTGATTTCCCTGGAGGGCGAGATTGAGGACACCGTCTGGGAAGGCCCCGGCGGGGTTATGACCATCATTCAGATGCCGGAGGGGGCTCCTGATGGGCAGTTCCTGGCTACCCGCAAATTTTACTCTCCCAATGACGGCAAGGAGGCCTCCATCATTATCTGCACTCCGAAAGGCAAGGGGGACTGGGAGGTACGTACCCTTTGCACGCTGCCTTTCGTGCATCGCTTCGGCATTTTGGAGTCCCACGGCAAACATTATCTCATTGCCTGCGCCATCAAGTCTGATGCGGAGGGCCGCGATGACTGGCGTTTCCCCGGCAAGGTCTACGGGGCCGAGTTGCCCACTGACCTCTCTGCCTATGGCGAGGGCCATGAGCTGGAACTCACGGTGCTGAAGGACAATCTGCTGAAGAACCACGGCTACTTCCTCCATCAGGACGGGGAGGGCCAGACCTCTGCCATAGTTTCCACGGACAACGGCGTGTTCCAGTTCGTGCCGCCTGCCAGCGATGGGGCTGACTGGACCATCGAGACCCTCACCACCGATGCTGCCAGCGACGGCCTGCTCTATGATCTCAATGGCGACGGCGTAGAGGAACTTTGCACCATTGCCCCCTTCCACGGCGATACCGTGAACATCTATCACAAAGAGGGCGGCAAGTATGTGCTGAACTACACTTACCCCGAGAAGCTGGACTTCCTCCATGCCATCTGGGCTGATGAAGTGAACGGAAAGCCTTACTGGTTCCTGGGCAACCGCAAAGGCAACCGCGACCTGCTGGCTTTCAGCTATGACAAGGAGCAGGGCTACCAGGCCGAGAAACTGGACGAAGGCCGTGGCGCAGCCAATGTGCTGCTCTACCATCTGGGCGACAAGAACATCCTCATGGCTGCCAACCGTGAGACCGACGAGATAGCCAGATACGAGCTTTCCTTCTAAAAGCACACTTACATAAAAGGGATGAACGCCTCCCTGAAAGGGGAGGCGTTAAATCCAGAAAAAATTTTTGTTCCCTATTTTGTCCGAGCACACTTTGTTGTATAATGAAAATGTTCGTGTAAATGAGATAAAACAAGCGGGAGGAAATCACTATGCTTGAAGAACTCAAGAAACAAGTCTACGAAGCCAATATGCTTCTGCCGAAGCATCACCTGATTACCTTCACCTGGGGCAATGTGTCAGGCATTGACCGTGAGAAGGGACTTTTCGTCATCAAGCCCTCCGGGGTGGAGTATGACCAGTTGAAGCCGGAGGATATGGTTGTCGTTGACCTCGATGGCAAGAAGGTGGAAGGCGATCTCAATCCTTCCTCAGATACTGAGACTCATCGCATCTTCTACCAGAAGTTCAAGAACATTGGCGGCGTGGTGCACACTCATTCCCGCTGGGCCACGATTTTCGCCCAGGCCGGCCAGGGTGTGCGCGCTTATGGCACCACTCAGGGGGATTATTTCTACGGTGAGATTCCCTGCACCCGCGATATGACCGAGGAAGAAATCAAGGGCGCCTATGAGTACAACACCGGCGTGGTGGCAGTGGAGCGCTTCGAGAAGTATGGCATCAATCCTGATTATGTGCCCGCCGTTCTGGTGAAGAACCACGGCCCCTTCACCTGGGGCACGGACTGCTTCAATGCAGTGCACAACGCAGTGGTGCTGGAGGAAGTAGCCATGATGGCCTTCCATACCCAGATGCTCACCAGCGACCGCGATCCCATGCCCCAGGTGCTGCTGGACAAGCACTTCCTGAGGAAGCACGGCCCCAATGCTTATTATGGGCAGAAAAAGAAGTAATTTGAGAGTGTGCAGCTCCGGCCTTCCCCTTGCGGGAAGGCTTTTTTTATGTGCCCGTATCACACGCGCAACATTAGGCACACATTAAAAATCATCTTGTCAAGCACTGATTATGGTGCTAAAATTACTGTGTAGTTTCAAATAACTGAATAATGCAAAGAACCAAGTCGTGGTGGCTATGAGATAGCCGAGCCGGTAAGTTTACGGCTCTGGTTGCAGCAATGCAACTGGGGTATCGCTGGTTTTATGACAGAGCCTGGAGACATCTTGCTCTTGTGGAGCAGGAAGGCATAGAGTGTGGAGACGAAATGCTCAGAGGCAAAAGGATCTGGATTAAAACGAAGGGGCGATTGAAATGAAAGCTGCGCAGCGTGTGTTTTTCTTTCTGGTCATGGCAGTGGTTCTTGCAGCAGCATCCCCCGCTTATGCTTCCGACATTCAGTCCGAGGTATTGCATTTTGTAAACGTAGAAAGAGTTGCCGCTGGCCTCCAGCCTGTGGCGCTTGATAGCAGCATGAATTCTGGCGCTGCCATTAGGGCGATGGAAGTTCAGGTGAACTTTGCTCACCAGAGGCCGGATGGGAGCGATGTTAAGTCGGTTATGAATGGAAACTGCGGCTGGTTTGGCGAGAACCTGGCCGTGAGCCAGGTGCAGGATGCCCAGAGAATCGTAAAGGCATGGATGGGATCTCCCACCCATCGCGCAAACATCCTCAACCGTCATTACGTCCGTATGGGCGTTGATTGCAAGAAGGGTGCAGACGGGCATTATTACTGGTCACAGATCTTCGCGGACTGAGATTGGTAGTCACCAGACTGAGAACTTAAGGACTATAGCAGATGTTGCTATAGTCCTTTTCTTTTCTGTGCCTGCTTCAAACCGATTCAGCAAGTTATCGAGATGCTTGCTTTATCAGCGAAAATTTTGTGAGAGGGAGGAGAAAATTAGTTGGATTTGCAAAAGGGTCGTGAACTGAAGAGAATCCCGGGGATAGTGGCTATGAGCCTGCTGATGGGGGGCGCTGCTTTTGGGGCAGCCGAGGCAGAACCGGTGCTGGAATTGCCTCCTACAGCCGGTGAAATGGCAAATGACCAACAGTTGAGACGCGAGGAAGCCGAGGAAGTGCGGCTGCCGGGCAAGGCAGAGGTGGATGCTCCTGCGGAGCGTCCCCAGCTGGATCTGCCAGATGAGCTGAAGGTAGAGGTCAAGGGCTTCAAGATTACGGGGCAGGATATTTTCCCCGAGGAAACCCTGCAGAAGATATTGGCAAAGAGGGCTGGCAAACTTCTTTCCTTCAAGGATCTGGAGGAGGGTGCAGACGACCTCTCGGCTTATTTCCGCAGCAAGGGCTATGTGGCAGTGCGAGTGTATTTGCCGGTGCAGAAGATCACGGGTGGCATAGTGGAGTATGCCATTGTGGTAGGACGCTTCGACCAGCTTACAGTGAGGAATCATACGGATATCCGTGAGCGGGCTGTGAACCGCGAGATTCGCTGCCTGAAGAAGGGCGAGTACCTGACGAAAGAAAAACTCCAGCGCGCCATCTGGCTGCTGTCCGACCTGGCCGGCGCCGATGCCAAGGCCACCCTTTCCCAGGGCAGTGAGCCTGGCACTGTCCATGTGGAAATCGACCTCAACAAGCACAAGGGCAAGCAGGGGCTCATCACTGTGGACAACTACGGCAACCGCTATACAGGCTACGGGGAAGTCGGCGTAGATTACGACTTCCTGAATCCCGTCAAGGAGGGTGACCATTTCGCTGTGGGTGGCCTCACCACGGGACGCCACCTATACAATTATGGACTGAACTACACTACGCCCCTCATCACTGATGGCTTGAAGCTTTCTCTGGGCTACAACGTGCTGAGCTACCATCTGGGCAGGGAGTATACAGATCTGAAGGGCTATGGTACTGCCCGCATCGCCAATATCGGTTTGGATTACGCCATCCGCCGCAGCCAGAAGAACAATCTCTATACAGGCCTGCGCTATGAGTATGCCAATCTTTTCGATGAGTATCGCAGGTATGGCTTTGCCTATGGCGACAAGCATGGCCATGCTGTTGTCTGGTCTGTCTATGGTGATGAGACTGACCGAACCGGCAGCACCTGGTGGCGTGTGGAAAACAAGCTGGGGACAGTGGGCTTTGACAATGAAGATACGAAATGGCTGGCTGATGGTACCCGCACAGAGGGGGCGTACTACAAGATAAAGGGTAGCATCCTGCGCCGTCAGGATCTGAATTACCGTACCTATCTGCTGCTTTCTGCCCGCGGCCAGTACAGCAATCACAATCTGGACAGCAGCGAGCACATGAGCCTGGGCGGCTTCAACGGTGTACGCGCCTATCCCCAGAGCGAGGCCTCCGGTGACTGCGGCTACATTGCCCGCGCCGAGCTGCGCTGGCTGATTCCCTTGAAAAAGCAGGATCAGCAATTGCAGCTGGCCGCCTATTTCGACCATGGCGGCATCCGCATCAACAAGGACAAGAACTCCGGTGGTGATCTGAACTACCGCCATCTGGAAGGCGCAGGCATCGGCCTTATCTGGTCCCGCTGGGAAGATTGGTTCATACGTTTAGACTACGCATGGCGCGTAGGCCACGAGCGTCCCCTGAGCGACACCAGCCACCCCAATGGCCATTTCTGGGTTCGTGGTGGTGTCTATTTCTGATGAATTCATGTAAAGAGGCTCCTGATCGGTAAGAGGATTCATTTGAAAATAGGGGTAGAAAGATGTGAATACTTGCGCTACAATAAGCCTTGTGGGGTTATTAAGCGAATATAGAATCGAAAAGAGGAATGAAAAGCTTATGGGGTGCATAGCGAAATACAGAAAGCGTCATCTCAGTGTACTGACAGCGGCCATTATGACGGCGGTGTGGATGCCGACGGCGATGGCGGCACCGGCAGACTTGCCCTCCGGACTGCATGGAGAGCAAGGGGTACACATAGACAAAGAGAATACAAATAGTACCCACATGGAGATAGTCGTTGATGGCATTGATGGCAAAGCCAAGGGCATAGCCAATTGGAATGATTTCAGCATAGCCGAAAACCATTCCGTGCATTTCAAAAGTGCGCTGAAGGACTGGATGGTGCTGAACCGTGTGACGGGGAACAACGCATCTGATATTTACGGCAGTCTTACCGGGGATGGGACGATATTCCTGGTAAACCCCCATGGTATCACGTTCCACGAACATGCCAGTGTGGATGTTGGCAGTTTGGTGGCGTCTACCAGGCAGATAAGCGATGATGATTTCATAAATAATAAATTTGATTTTTATACTGATAAGGACACAACTGGCAAGAATATCGATGGCAATATATATATAAAGAATGGGGCGGATGTCAAAGCTGAGGATGGCTATGTGGCGCTCCTGGCCCAAGAAATACACAATTCTGGCACGATAACTGCCCCTGATGCAGCACTGGCTACTGGACAGAAAATAAATCTCAAGTATGATGATAAAATCTATCTGACGGTGGATGAATCCAAGGATGAAGGTAAGTCGGCTATCATTGCAACTGGCAAGAACTATGTGCTGATGCGCGGCAAAGATGTTCAGAATATTGCTGGCAAGAGCGTTATAAACAACTACGGCACCATCACCGCCACGGGGATGACTAAGAATGACAAGGGCGAGATAGTCCTGACTGCCGGTGATATTGCCTTGACCTCTGCTAAAGTGACTTTGGCAGATAACAGCAAGCTCTCTGCTGCAGGCGGTACCATAACCACTTCAGGTTATGAGCACGTCAAGGTCGCTGAAAAGGCTGAGGTTCATTCCGTATCCGCAGATGGCAAGAAAGCAGGCAATTGGAATATAGTCGGCAAGGTGCTGAAGGTGGATAACACTGGCGAGGATAATACGATAAATAATGTTGCTTTGTCCAATTCACTTGCCGATACCAATGTGAACATCATTGCCAGCCCGGATACGCCTGCTTACTACTCAGATATACACATTAATGAAGCCATCACGAAGAATGCTGAGGGAGAAAACAAGCCGGAGGTCACCTCGCTTACCCTTACAGCCGGTCGAAATGTTTGTGTGGATGCAGATATTACGAGCACGGCAGGCAAGCTGAATGTCCTTCTGGCTGGCGATAGCGGCAAGTCTCTGGGGGTTACCAATTCTGACCGCGGCGATGGGGCCAATATTGTCAGGGCCAACATTGAAACCAATG
Source organism: Pseudoselenomonas ruminantium (assembly GCA_902780915.1). Taxonomy (GTDB): domain Bacteria; phylum Bacillota; class Negativicutes; order Selenomonadales; family Selenomonadaceae; genus Selenomonas_B; species Selenomonas_B ruminantium_B. The sequence continues at coordinate 18,107 of CACZHK010000004.1, forward strand.
GAGGTAAATTTGAGACTGCCAGACTCCATGCCAAAAATAAGGAGACTGGCGAGGAGTATCTGGCCAATGGCACCTATTTTGGCCTTAGGAAGACCGATGCCCTGGGTACGGAAAAGCATGTGTATACCAAGGGCGGCGCTATCAAGCTTGATGGCGCTGAAGTGTTGCTGGCCAATGGCGGGACGGTGGTTTTTGACACCCAAAGCGGCCAGGAAGGCGTTCCTGACGGAAATGTCACCATTGTGGGCACAGTAAACTCGGCCAATATTTATGGCGATGTAAATGAAAACGAAGATATAAGCTGGAATGAGGCCAATGAGGCTGCCAATAAGTATGACGTAGATGCAGAAGGAAAACCCACCGGCAAGTCACATCTGGCTGTTGTTACCGGCGCACTGGAGGATGCTATCGTCAGCTCCACCATTAATGATCCGGAGTATAAGACGAACGAGGGTGCCTATGTGGGCGGTCATGTGGTGGCTGTGGAGACAGTGAATGGCCAAGTCGTGGATAAAAACGGCAATATAATCATGAACGCCAAAGACATCCAGGACGGTGACAGCGTGCCCAATGTAGCTTATGAAGCTGATGGGGTCACTGTCAAAACCGTTGCGAATGGCGAAACCAATGTGACGGGCAAAAACGGCGGCTGGTACAAACTGGGGGATGGCAGCTACGCCCGCTTCTGGGCCTGGACAGCCGGTGACGAAAAGGGCAATATTTTCTTCGTGCAGGTAGACGGGAAGAATGTGGCCGGAAAGAATTATGAAGTTGAAAATCCGAATGACAACAAGACACACAGTCAGGAGGTTCTGGATAGATGGCAGGATAAGGGCCATGCAGTGAATGGCAGCTATGTGAATTTTGCCCCGGGAGAGCCTAATGATGAGCTGTGGGGAAATGAAAAATCACAGACCGCGCTGGAGGTCAACCACGATACATATAAAGATGCAGAGCGCGGCGATGTGCTGGTTTCCAAATGGGATGATATGCCGGATGGCTCACCTCAGGCAAGGGAGACAATGAAAACCAATATGAAGAACTATGTGGTGGAGACCGAGATTGGCAAGACTTCCCTGCATATCAAATCTGGCGATGCCCTGCTGAATGGCAAGGTGGGCAACCTCTCCAAACTTAACGACCTGACCATAGATTCCTCCGGCAATGTTTATTTGATGGGTTCTGTGCAGGCCGCCAACAAGATTGCGCTGTCTGCTGGCAAGGATGTGGCTATTCACGATGTTCTCGCTGCTGACGCAAAGCAGGCAGAGAATGCCATTGACATTCGCGCCCAGAATAATTTCTTCAATGAAGCCAAGGAAAGCGTCAATGCGCTGAAGGCAGGCGAGGGCAGCCATTGGAAGATTTATGCAAATACTCCCTATGCAGGCAAACTTGGCGACCTTGATAGCGGCAACTTTGCTGAGTGGGGCTGGAATGGTACGGATAGTACAACAGCCACGGGCAGCCGCTATGTTTTCAAGTATCATCCCACGCTTACTTTCGCAGCAGCTAACGCCACGAAGAAATATGGTGAGGAAATTTCCAATACCGGCTACACGGTGGCAAATGAGTTGGATGGCAAGTTCCTTGGCAATTTCCTGGATGGGTACAATGTACTCTTTATGAATCGTGAGGGTATGAAAAAGGGTGGCACTGCTTCCTTAGGCTACCCCGCAACCGCACCAGTTGGTACTTACGCCATAGACCTCACTGATACGGGAACTGCCAAGGTGTGGGGCTACAATATTGTTGAAAAGCCCGGTGTGCTTACGATAATAGAGCCGCCCCAAACCTCAGATCAGATGTCAACTGAGAAAACGCCCGCGGCTGCACCTACAGCATCGGGAACTATCGAAGACGGGATGGTTCTTTCGGAGGTGAAGCCCCAGCTTGACCCGCTCAGCACATCAAATCTCACCGGCACAGCTTCCTACACCACTCAGACGGCGCAGGGACCCAGCGCTGACAGGGTCTTGGGTTTGCAGAGTGCCGAGCTTCCTTTCTTCAACGAGAAGCGCGGTACTGTGAAACTTTACGGCACCTATGATGTCACATCTACTCCTGATAAGGTGACGATGAAACCTACGGCCAAGGTTCTGCCGGAGCCTGAGCAGCCGAAAAATCAGTATCGTGAGTATGAGAAGGAAATCGCTACCGAGGATGGCAGCGCCAAGTTCCTCATCACTTACAATGGCTCTACGCTTGATATCTACCCCACAGATGAGGCATCCAAGGCTCTTCTGGTAACGGGGGACGAAAAGAAAAATGTGGCATTGGAGTCTCAGGCCCTTTATGAAGCCTTCAGCCACATGGGCATCACCCTGGATGATCTGGATGGTGTCTACACACATTTTGAAGAGACAAGGGGGCGCTCCTTTCGCAGCTGAGGAGAGCATCAAAGGAGCAGCCATAATAAAAGATTTAGAGGGCAGAAGCGGCGCTGTCAAGGTGGCAGAGGTGGATGATGGCATCGTTTTAGATGCAGTAGCCCTGGCTGTCGGCCCTGACGGCAAGTAACTTCATAAGACTCATTAGCTCTTGCTTTCGGGCAAGGGCTTTTTCTTTATCTGTGAATTTCCTGTAAATTAAGGTATAATATAACAAGATTTTTGTGAAGCGGAGGGAAGTCCATGCGTATTGTGGTGGTTGGTGCGGGCAAGCTGGGCTACAGCATTGCGGAGCTTCTGTCAAAGGAGCAGTTTGAAGTAGTGGTCATTGATGAAGACGAGGCTCAGCTGGAGGCGGTGAAGAATACCCTTGATGTGCTTACCATCGCGGCCAACGGTGCCAGCCCTGTCACCATGGCTGACCCGGATGTGAAGGGGGCGGATATCCTTATTGCGGTCACGGCTTCCGATGAGGTGAACATGGTGGCCTGCATCCTGGCCAAGAAGCATGAGATCACCCATACGGTGGCCCGCATCCGGGATATGCAGTTCGTCAGCGAAGGGAAGGGCTATCTCAAGGAAAACTTCGGCATTGACCTCATCTTGAACCCGGAGCAGATTACCGCGAATGAAATCAATCGCATCCTCATGACTCCTGCGGCTCTGGATGTGGAGGATTTTGCCAGCGGCAAGATACGCCTTTTTGAGACGAAGGTGCCCAAAAAATCGAAATTTGCCAATGTGAAATTCAAGGATATCAAACTGCCTGCCGGAGTGCTGGCAGGCATGATCTTCCGCGACCACCGCATGATCATCCCCCATGGCGATGACAGCTTGCAGCCTCATGACAACGCTTATTTCATCGGCATCCCAGAGGAAATAGAGAAGTTCAGCTTGAATTTCGTCCAGCGCAATGCCCGCAAGCTGCACAAGGTTATGATCATAGGCGCAGGCCGCACGGGAAGGATTCTGGCCGAGTCCTTTGACCGCCAGGGGGTTGAGGTCAAGATCATTGACCAAAACAGGGAGCGCTGCCGCATGGTGGCGGCTCATCTGAACAAGGGCATGGCTATCTGCGGTGATGGCACAGATCTGGATCTCTTGACGGAGGAAGGCGTGCAGGATGCGGATGTGGTGGTGTGCCTGACAGAGGATGACAAGCTGAACCTGATGCTGGCGCTCTTGGCCCGGCATCTGTCTGGCAACAAGACCCGCACGGTGGTGAAGGTGTCCCGAAACGAATATATCGAGCTCATGGAGAAGGTGGGGGTGGATATCGCGCTGTCCACCCGCCTCCTGTCCGCCAGTGAGGTGCTGGCCTTTGCAAGGCGGGGCGGTGTGGTGGCAGTGTCGCTCCTGGAAGGTGCCAAGGCTGAGGCTGTGGAGGTCATTGTGCAGCCAGGGGCACCTGTGGCGGGCAAGCCCCTCATGAAGGCGAATCTGCCCAAGGAATGCCTGGTGTGTGCCTATGTGCGCAGCGAAGAGGCCAGCATTCCCAACGGCCATACGATATTGCAGCCCGGGGACAGGGTGATACTCTTTATACAGACGAAATTTGCCCAAGAGGTTATGAAGTATTTCAAGTAGCGAAGAGCCTCCCCGCACGCGGGGGAGGCTGAATGGGAAGGAGGTGTGCATTCTGATGGAGCTTTTTTGGCATCTTATGAGCCGCATGAGCCAGATTTTTTTCTTCGCACTTATTCTGCCCTTTTTGATGGCCTGCCGCTTTCGGGAGTGGGAGCCGGCGGGGGCTATCTTGATCACCGGCTTTCTCTCGGCTGCTGCGGCCTGGGAGTTTTCCCTGCGGGCACGGCGGCGGGAGCGCAGGGGGCAGATGACTCTGCGTGAAGGTGCTATGTTCATGGTGCTGATCTGGTTCCTGCTGGGAGGGCTGGGCATGCTGCCTTTTTGGCTCTCGGGAATGACCCAGAGCATTCCTGCGGCATTTTTGGAGAGCATTTCGGCTCTGACTACTACGGGGATGCCGGCAGCCACCCTCACCCGTGAGGGCTGGCCCTGGTCGCTTCTCCTCTGGCACGCCATCATGAGCTGGCTGGGGGGCTTTGGCTTTGTGGTGATCTTGGTCACGGTCATGCCTCAGGTCAGCGGTTGCTTCGGGGTGACTTTGTCAGCCCGGCAGATGATTTTTTTCAGCCCTATCTGGCAGAGGATGAGGACTTCCATCCGTCAGGGGGCGGCGGTGTATGCTCTGCTGACGGCGCTGGCGGTGCTGGCCTTCTGCCTTTCGGGGCTGTCTTTGGGGCGGTCGCTGGTGGTGGCCATGCTGACCATTTCCTCCGGGGCGGATGCCTGGACGCTGGATTTTGCCCGCATGCCCGATTCTGTCTGGATTGCGGCGGGGGCAGTGATGCTTCTCAGCAGTCTGAATCTCTTGCTTCTCTGGAAAAGCTGGAAGCGCAGGAGTCTCAAGATGCTGGTGCATGATACGGAATTGCAGTTTTTCCTGCTGATGTTTTTGGGGGCAACGTTGCTGGTGGTGCTGAACCTCAGCGGCAGAGGTTTCTATCCGCCGGGGGAGGCTCTGAAGGTGGGCTTTTTCCAGGTGCTTTCCTTTGCCTCTACTGCGGGACTGGCAGTGACTTCTTTCTGGGAATGGCCTGGTTTTGAGAAATTTGTGCTGCTGCTCATGTGTTTTGCCGGTGGGTGCATGGGCTCGCCTACAGGGGGGCTGAAGATGGTGCGCCTACTGGTGCTGAACCGCCTGCTGGATTTGGGGCTGAAGAATGCCCTGCATCCCAATATGGTGCCAGTGGTGAAACTGGACGGCCTGGCAGTGGAGGAGAAGGTAGTGGGGCGCATCCTGTCCTTTTTCTTCCTATATATGGTGACCTTTGGCCTCTTTGCTCTGCTGCTGTCTATCTCCGGCATCAGTCTTCTGCAGTCTGCGGGCTACGCAGCGGCCTGCCTTACCAGCAACAGCTCGGCAGCTTTGCTCTACGGCGGCCCTGGCGCAGCGGCGCTGCCGGGGTGGAGCCAATTGCTCATGGCGCTCCTGATGATAGTGGGCAGGATCGAGGTTTTCTCGTTTATATTGCTGGCAGGTTTTACGGTAGAATCAATCAAAGAACGTTGGTGATGGTCATTTGAAGAAGCAGGTTATATTCTATGTCCTCAGCCGCATGATATTCGCGGAGGCAGTTGTCTTATTATTCCCCATGGCCATCGCCTGGTACAATCACGACCCCAATGTGGTGAGCTTCCTGATGGCTTCGGTGCTGGCAGGCAGCGTGGGCTTGATACTGCGTTCCCGCACGAAGATCAAGGCGGAGAAGCTGACCCTCAAGGAGGGCATCGCCATCACGGGGCTGGCCTGGGTGGTGACTACCTTCCTGGGAATGCTGCCCTACGTCAACGGCGGATATCTGAATGGGCTGGATGCTTTTTTTGAAAGCATTTCCGGCTTCACTACTACGGGGGCTACTACCTTCACCACTCTGGCAGATCTTCCTCAGAGCATTCTTTTGTGGCGGGCCATGACCAACTGGCTGGGGGGCCTTGGCATCATCGTCATTTTCATTGCCCTGCTGCCTCAGGCGGGGGCAAGCACCGTGAATATGTACAGGGCCGAGGGAGCAGGCCCCACGGATGACCGGGTGCTGCCCCGGCTCCGGGATATGACCAAGGCTCTTTTCATCATCTACATTTCCTTTACGGCGGCAGGCACTGTCCTTTTCATGCTAGGGGGGCTGGATCTGTTCCAGTCCTTTGTGCATGCCATGGCTTCTATCGCCGGGGGCGGCTTTTCTTCCTACGACGACAGTGCTATGCACTTTGACAGTGTGTGGCTGGAGGGCTGGATGACGGTCATCATGGCAGTGGCGGGGGGCAGCTTTGGCCTTTACTATCGGGCCTGGCATAAGGGCATCCATGTATTGTGGAGGGATACAGAGTTTCGCTGCTATGTTTGCTGGCTCTTGGGCACCTCCGCGCTCATTGCTCTTGTCCTGATGCTGGAACTGGGCTACACTCCCGGTTATGCCCTGCGCCTTTCCACTTTCCAGGTGAGCTCGGTAGCTACCACGGGCTTCGTGTCCACGGACTTCGACCTCTGGCCGGAGTTCTGCAAGGGCATCCTCATCCTGCTGATGATCGTGGGAGGCTGTGGCGGCTCCACCGCCAGCGGCTTGAAGGTGGCGAGGCTGATAGTGCTGTTCAAGAGCACCTGGAACATCGTGCATCAGAAACTCTCCCCCAGAAGGGTGACCCCTGTGCGCCTTGGTGGTGCCAGAGTGGAGGAAACGCAAGTCCTCCGCATCGGCCAATATTTCTTCCTCTACATGGCCTGCCTGGCTCTCTGCACCCTCATCATGACCTGGGACGGCATAGGCACCTTCGATTCCTTCGGCATAGCCGTGGCCACCCTGGGCAACGTAGGCCCCGGCTTCGGCGTCATCGGCGCCACCCAGACCTATGCAGGCCTGTCAGACTTCGCCAAGATTGTGCTCTGCGTGTTCATGCTGCTGGGGCGGCTGGAGATACTGACCCTGCTGGTGATGCTGAGGCCAAGCTTCTGGCGGGGGGAGAGGTATTGGTGAGAGGTTGATTTTATTATTGCTTTTAGGGGACGGTAGGTGGTATAATTAGGGCATCAGAGAAAGTCTATCAGGAAAACACAACAAAAAAGCCGCAAGGGATGACTACCCGAGCGGTTTTTTTGTGTCCGTACATGGGCCTGACTAGGGCGTGAACGGACGGTAGAAGTTAATGCTTCTTGTTGCCATCCAGGGCTTTACACACATAGTAAGCGATTATACCGCCCAATACGCTGGCAGCCGTGGAAATCAGAAAGTCCATCAAAGAAAACACCTCCCTTCATATGAATTCGGGGAGTGAGGCAACATCTATATTATGAATCAATTGTTCTACAACCGTCAAGAAAATCTTCTTTGAGAAATTTTCCCTACCCTCTTAAGAAATCCCAAAATCCTACGATATATAGAATAGATATATATGTCAGACAAGGGCGGGGGACTTCCACCGCCCTTTATGGGCAATAAGAACATGAGCCTTGGGCCTTACAGGGACAGTAGGACAGAGGCTACTGTGAAAGATTTGACTAGGCAGTCTTTGGCTGCCCACCAGGGAGGATGTGTCAACAATGGCAATGGTTGTCAAGAACAACATGTCGGCGGTTAAGACGTTGAATGTCCTGAATGCAAACTCCGCCGCGCTGGCGAAGGATTTGCGGCAAGTGGCTACGGGCATGAAGGTGAACTCCGCTGCCGACGATAACTCGGGCTATGCCATCTCAGAGCGGATGCAGGTCCGCATCCGCGCACTTGAACAGGCGGATCAAAACACACAAAATGGCGCCAATATGCTGAAGGTGGCAGAGGGGGCAGTCAGCTCCACAGTGGATATCCTCAAAACCATGAAGGAAAAGGCCATCAACGCCGCTAATGACAGCAATACGGATGCGGATAGGGCCACTATCCAAAAAGAGCTGGATCAGTCCATCGATCAGATTGATGATAATGCACTGATTACTTACAATAGTAAGACGTTGGTGGATGGGAGCAGGATGGCGAAGGGAGTAGCTACAAAGACTTCGCTGACGAACCAGAGCCTCGATGAGGAAACCAAGGGTACTACAAAGTTAGTTGATTTGAAGAATCGCAACGGTGAGAGGTTGAATATCCAAACTACCGATACGCTTACGGTATCATATGTCATTCAAGGGCGTAATTATAGCTTGGATATCAATGTGAATAAGGACATCACGCTGGACAAGGTGCTTCGTATGGCAAGTGAGCCGTACACCAGGAATAGTCCGGCTGCGGCTTCAGCGTATAGTACCTATGACTCTTCTTACTTTTCGGCAAGTACCGTTTATAGGACGGCGGTTAATACTGCCACTACGCAGTATAATAATTCTACTACCACCACTAGTGCGGCATTAAAAAATGCGTCTGATGTTAAAAATCAGAAACATGACGTGTATGCTTCGTGGTATAATAGGTTTGCGAAAAATGAGTTGTATCAAGATGCTTCTTCGGCACAGATACGTGCTGCAATGGAGATTCATGGTACTGCTGGGGTAGCTGTAAGTGAATACGAGAGTGCGGTCACTGTTTATGAATCAGCTTCCACTACGCATCGCTCAGTACTGAATTCCGCTGCAACTGTTAAACAATCTTCCATTGATTCTGCTTCAACAGTCCTTTCTACGGCATTGAGTACAGCAGCCTCCACTCTAGGCGAGAGAATCGGTGAGTTGATTCCCTATAAACTTACGGTTGATACAGGCAATGTGGTGGGGAAAGCTGCTTCCGGCGATACAGTATATACTGCCAATCGTGAGAGCGCAATTACCATCAGCTCCGCATCTGCGGGAGTGCGGCACCAGATTTCTGGCCTGACCTTCAGCGTAAAAGATTCTAAAGGACAGGTGAAGAAATCTGTCAACGCGGTGCTGGACAATTTCACTGAATCTGTCCGGGCAGTAAATAAATCTAATGACAATGCCATTACCTTGCAAGTAGATGCCAAGGCCAATCAGGCTATTCGCATCAGCCTCACGGATATGCGCTCAGAGGCTCTGGGGTTGAAGAGTTCTGATGGCGTGATGCTCAGCGTGGCCACGCAAAAGCATGCCAATGCAGCGGTGAACGTGCTGGACAACGCCATCCAGAAGGCGCTGGATCAGCAGACGGATATCGGTGCCGTGGCGAACCGTATGGAGCAGACTTCCAACAACCTCCATATCGCCCGTGACAATGTCCAGGCCTCCGAATCCACTATCCGTGATGCCGACATGGCCAAGGCCATGACATCCTACACCAAGAACAACATCCTCCTGCAAGCAGCCCAAAGCATGCTGGCCCAGGCCAACCAGTCAAGTTCCAATGTGCTGAGTCTGTTGCAGTAGATTCAAAATTGAATATTTGGCAAGAAAAGTCTCCCGCTACGGGAGGCTTTTCCTGTTTGATGTGGTATAATATCAGGTGAGGAAGAACTTCAAAGGAGGCAGAATAATGATGTTGTATGCAACCTTTATATTAAAAGAAAATATTTATCTTAATGTGTTTGTCATGAAAGAATATGAGGACAGAGACGGTGGGGATAACCTTATTGTCCGTGTAGAGCAAAAGGACAAGGAAGAAAATTTTAGTGAATGGAGACTGCCGGATATGGCCTGCTATAAGTCGTATGGATTTTCAGAGCTTGATTTATTTGCTGTAGAAGATTACCTGACCGTTAATGAATCAATTATATGGGATGATTGGAGGGAACATAAAAATGCCCGAATTGCTTGATATGTATTTGGGGTATTACTTCTATGTGAAGAGTGACGGTGATGACGAGCCGGTTCATGTTCATGTGGCAAAAGGGCATCAGGATAAAGCTACGAAATTCAAACACTCTAATTTGATAAGATAAAAGATAGGAACTTGCGAGAGGCAGGGATGATTGATGGATTGCAAGCGTATTGGGGAGGATGCGAGGATGGTGCATGTCTCCTATGCTATGACGGATAAGAATGGCACCTATAGTAAATATATTGGCGCTTCCATGTGCTCTTTGTTTGAGCGCACAAATTCCTGGGTGACTATACACCTTTTGCATGATGATACCCTTACGGAAAAGAACCGTGATTATTTCATAGAACTGACTCGCAATTATGGGCAGCAAATCTTCTTCTACAATGTGGCCGAAGAATGTAAAGAATTGCTGGCAGAGGCCAGGGAAATCTTCAAGCGAGCAGTGGATACAGACTACTATACTCCTGCAGCTCTTTACCGATTGCTTGCTCCTATCCTTCTGCCTAAAGATGTGAAGCGGCTCATTTATCTGGATGCAGACACCATTGTCAATATGGATATCAAAAAGTTCTGGGAAATATTCATGGATGGACATCCATTAGCAGCTGTAACTGAGCGTTCTTTGATGAATCATTACCAGAAGCAGATTGATAAATCCATTGATGAAAAACTGTATCTTTTCCAGAACAGTTGGACGGATTCTGATACTTGTTTCAATTCCGGGGTATTGCTGATGGATTTGGAAAAGGTACGGAATATGGGCGAAATTCTCCTGCCAGGTTTGCGTTTTATTGTCCAGCATGAGAAGGAGTGCCGCTTCTTTGATCAGGATATTTTGAACTATTTCTTTGCCAGAGACTTCCTGCACTTGCCTTGGAATTATAATATATTGCAACACTGGGATAGGCAGTGGGGGAAACAGGAACTGGTAGAGGGAATCTATCACTATATGGGGCGCACTTTACGACTTGATTATACCGAGCCCAGGGATAAAATATTCTATGAGGCATTCGTAAAAACGCCTTGGTGTGATGCAGAATTTATCTGCAAGAGCCACGCAGTAACACGTGATGTATTGGTGAACGAAATCAAAAAGAAAATGGAGCTTAACAGCAAGGCTGCTGCTGCTTGGGCCAGGCGTACTCGTGTCTTCGTGGGGCCTAAGGAAAATGAGGAAGAATTGCGCGAACGGTTCTGCATGGCGAAAGACGAGCCGTATGTAATTCTTGATGAAGGCTGGACTAAAGGATTGGTACTGCCTTATGATTTGGGAACCCATATATACATTTTCTTTCTCAACAATTTTAAGGAACTGAAGGAAAAGTTGGATGAAGCTGGCTGGCAGGAATGGGAGGACTACATAGATGGGCAATCGCTGATCCTGCCACATTCTACGCGCCTGGTTGATGAATATCGCATTTTCCTGGTTATATAGGGAGGCTTTGACATGATACATATATGCTATGGTGTGTCAGATAAAAAGGGAACTTATACAAAATTTGCAGGAGCCTCCATTCACTCTGTTTTTGAAAATACCAAGGAATGGATAACTATACATTATCTGCATGACCATACTCTCTCAACAGATAATAGGCGGTATCTTATGCAGATGGTTCGTAGCTTTGGTCAGCAGATTATTTTCCATGATATGGAGACTGGCAACTTGGAGCGTTGGCAAAAGCTTGAGGATAGTATTGCTTTTTTGAAAGAGCAAACTAAAGGAGGACAAGTCAATCAAGCTATCTGGTATCCTTTGCTCATAGGAGAAACTTTTAAGGACTTGGATCGTCTTATTTTCTTGGATGCAGACACCATTATAAATATGGATATTGCTGAGCTTTGGAATGAAGAAACAGGTGAAAACGGTTTGGCAGCAGTGCCGGATACTGTCATTCAGGAAGGGCACTTCAGCATGATGGTGGATAAGGGCCTATGTGCGGAGGAACGGTATTTCAATTCCGGGGTGTTGCTATTTGACATGAAGCGTTTTGGTCGTCAGGAAGGACTCCTGGAAAAAGGGGTAGCTTTCTTGAAAAAATACGATGTAATTGATTACCGTGACCAGAATATCTTTAATTATTTTTTCGGAGAGAAGTGTCGCTTGTTGCCGGTGAAGTATAATACTTTGGTGGCATACGAGATGGTGAAAAAACGGGAAAATATAGGTGAGGCTATATATCATTACGCAGGCGGTCGCTATGCCATAGATTCAGTTAATAACTTTCATCGACTTTTTTTGGAGCACCTAACTAAAACGCCTTGGTGTAATGCAGACTTTTTGAGCAATATGGCGCGTCAGATTCATCAGACAACCAGGTCATTGATGTTAGGATATGCCAATTTTATAGCAGGTATGAGGAGAATCGTCATCGGGGAGGAAAAAGAAGAAGAAAAACTGAGGAAGATGCTTATAATCAAGGATAATGAAGAGTTTATGACCTTAAAAAAATTCAATAGTCGCGGTTTGCGTCTGGAGCCAAATGAAATCCTCATATTCTTCGTAAAACATCAGGAATTTGACAGTGTGAAAAAACATTTGGAAAGCTGTGGCTGTGCTGAAGGAGTACATTTTATCAATGGCAATATATTCATTTATCGTGACGGGGGGCAGGATGCCAAAATCCTCAAAGAATCTTAACAAAAGACGATGAAGAACTTATGGGGATAATCCTGTAATTCCTGTCAGCACGCTAGCTGGCTGTCCGAGATTGAGACTGGTTTAGGCAGTTTCGCAGCGGAGTATGAAAGGAGGCGTAGAGTTATGGAAGCGTTAGCTGATTATATCAAAACAGAGAAAATAAATGGCGTGGTTTATGATATGAGTCCTGCCAATACCAAGCATATAATCATACAGGGGAATTTGAGCAGGATAATTGGCAATTTTTTGAGGGGAAAGCAATGCAAGGTGTTTTCCGAGATAGGAGTTCACTTTGATGATGATAATTACTTCATTCCTGATGTGACGGTGGTTTGCGATCGCAGCAAAATAACGGAGCAAGGCATAAAGGGGACACCTGATTTTGTGGCGGAGGTTCTTTCTTTCAGCACACACAGGAAAGATATAACTGTAAAAAAGCAGGTTTATGAAAAATTTGGTGTCAAGGAATACTGGATCATAAGCCCGAAAGATGAAACAATCGAAGTGTATTTATGGCAAAATGGCAAGTATGAGCTGGGCGGGGTTTATCATAATGCTACCGAGGAGGATATGAAGTATATGACTGATAGAGAAAAGGCGGAAATAAACTTGTCTTTGAAACTAAGTTTGTATGATGATCTTGAGATACAGGTCAAAGATATCTTCGAAATATGATAGTTCAGAGCAGTATTGTGACCAGCGACGAGGACTGCTTGCATATTCATTCGTTCATAGTTTGTCCAGTAAGGCACTGAGCTTTTTTGCAACTTCATGCAAGGGCATGGCCTCCATGCAGGCATTGCCTTTGGGGCATTTTGTCTTGCAGCAGGCTGTGCATTCGTGGGGAGAAATGTAGAAGTGGTGCCCCGGTGAGAGGGGGCCGTAGATGGTGGGGAGAGTCGGTCCCCAGAGGGAGAAGGTGGGGGTGCCCACGGCTTCGGCCAGGTACAGGGGACCTGTGTCGCAGGTCAGTAGCAGACTAGCGGATTTTATCAGGGCTGCCAGTTCGCGCAAGGAGGTTTCTCCTGCAATGCAGATGGCTCCGGAGGCTTTGTCCGGGGCTTTTTCTTTTAGGTAGGAGATTGTTTCTTCTATGCAGGGCTTGTCCCCTGGGGCGCCGGGGAAGACCAGCTGGAAGCCTTCGGGTATATCTGTATGCTCCAGCAGCTGTCCGAATGCTTTGGGAGTCAGGTGCTTGTCCGGCCAGGTGGTGCGGAGGTTGACCATGAGGATGGGCTTCTGCGGGACTATGCCGTGACTTTGCCAGAAATTGTGGGCATAGCTTTCCCAGTCCGGTGCAAGGGCAAGCACCGTGCCGGGCACGAAATCTTCCTGCTGCCAGCCCAGAGGCATGAGGGCAGTGAGATAGCGCCGGATCTTGTGAGGGTCGGCTATGTCAGGAGCCATTTCCGTCATGAAGAAAGGATTGCCCTCGTGGCGCTCGTGGATGCCTATGCGGTGCTGGCAGCCAGTTAGCAGGGAGAGGATTCCCGTGAGGAGGAGGCCCTGTATGTCGAGGACTACGTCAAAGGGGCTGTGCTCCCTGAGGAGGCGGCGGGCTGCTCTGAGGGAATTGAAAGCCTTGCCAAACTTGTGCCCTGCGACAGCCTTGTCAAATTCCCGCCTGTCCCAGCTGAGGATTTCGTCCACATCGGGATTGCCCCGCAGGAGGTCATCGGCGGGGGGGCTGCAGAGCCAGAATAGGCGGGCATCCGGCAGGAAAAGCTTCAGATTGTGCGCCACGGAAGTGGCGTGGAGCACATCCCCGATGGCAGAGAGCCGGATAAGGAGGATGCGGGGACGGGGCGGCAGCCCCGTAGAGTTATTCATAAGGTGTTCAGACCTTTCCAGAATGCTTTCGATTATGCTAGAATATTGAGATAGATAAAGTTTAACATAACGCCGTGGCGGGTTCAAGGCGCATTGCACAGATGAGAGGAGAGGGCTGTTTTGCTGGATATTGAGGATATAAAAGATACTACCAACAGCACTTATCTGTCCAGAGGAAAGAGCTACTATAAGCAGGGAAGGGTTTCAGAGCTGGAGCATGAAGGCGCAGATGCGTATTCAGCGGTAGTCAGGGGAACAAAGAAATACCATGTGTCGGTAGAGCTTTCGTGGGATGGCAACGAAGTGGATGACTGGCACTGCAGCTGCCCCATTGGAGAGGAAGATGATGCCTGCAAGCATGCAGTGGCAGTTATGTTTGCCATCCGTGAGGCGCAGAAAAAGGGGGACAAATTCGAGCAGATTGCTCGGCATATAGAGAAAACCAATGCCACGCCTGCACAGATCTTGGAGGCTTTGATGGAAACCTATGGAGAGTTCAAAAATGACCTCAAGACCGGCAGGACACTTGCAAACGAACAAAAGAAGAAGCGGAATGCAAAAGTGAGCAAGGAACTGTTTGAGTTTTATGCGCCTCAGCTGGATTCTTTGGGGGAAAGCAGGCATAAGCAGAGAATACAGCTGGTGCCGAAGCTGATGGTAGTGGAAATGCGCGGGGGCTATGAGCGGTGGCTGGAATTCAAGGTGGGGGAGGACAGGCTTTATGTGCTGAAGGATCCGCTTTCTTTCCGCCAGTGTGTCAAGGAGGGACAGTCCTGGCCGCTGGGCACTAAAAACTCTATTGATACCAGCAATTTCGTCTGGGCTGATGAGACCTCGGAGAAGCTGTTCCAGCTGATAGATGATGCCAGGCAGCGGGAAAGGGATCTGATGTCCTTTTCAGAATTCGGCTATTATGGTTATGGCTATTATAGTCGCAGTCTGATCTTTGATGCCAAGAAGTTCAAACTCGGCAAGGAGAACTTTGCCAGATTCCTGGAAATCATGGCAGGGACACCCTTTGAATTCAACATGAATAATTCCCAGGCGGAGATTGTGGAGACGGCGCCGGGGAACCCTCCTTTCCGGCTGACGGTGGAGAGGGAAGACGACGGGGGCGGCCTGATTGATTATACCTTGGGAGATATCTCTTTTCCCCTGGATGATGAAAACAGGTATGTTTATGTGGATGGCAAAATCTATCACACCGATGAGAATTTTGATAAAGATGTGCTGCCGCTGCTGTATGTGGCCGGGAATAATCCCCAGGGCATCAGTCTTTCACCTCAGGATATGACACGCTTCTTCTCGCTGGTCCTGCCCCGGCTGCGCCGGGTGGTGGAGGTGGAAGTGGCAGAGGGCTTTGAGGATAAGTTCATCTTCGAGCCGCTGACTTGCGAGCTCTATCTTGACTATGAAGGCGATGGCATTTCCGTGCGGCCTGTCTACGCTTATGGGGATAACAAATTCAACCCGCTGGTGGATAAGATGCCCAAGCTGCCCCGTGGCCAGCAGCTAGTGCGCAATGAAAGCGGGGAGAAGGAAATCGAGCTGCGCCTTTCACATTACGGCTTCCAGCCGGAAGGCAGCCGCTATGTGCAGCGTGATGAGGAGAAAAGCTACGATTTTCTCTATGATGAATTGCCTGCCCTGCCGGAATGGGTGGAGGTGTTCTACGAGGATGCCTTCCAGATGAAGCCATTGCGGCAGATGCCCAAGGTGACAGCAGGAGTCAGCGTCAATGACGAGAATCTCCTGGAGGTTTCCTTCAAGGCCGAGGAGCTGGATTTCCAGGAAATGATGGAGATCCTGGCCTCCTACCGCAAGAAGCGCCGCTACCACAGGCTGAAGGACAGGACTTTTGTGACCCTGGGGGAGCAGCAGCTCTCCGCTCTGGCGGATTTCGTGGAAAATACGGGGCTGGGGAAGAAGAAATACAAGGATGGGGACAAGGCGGTGCTGCCTCTGGCTCAGGCTATGTATATCGACACCCTGGCCAAGGAGACAGCGGGGGAAATCACCCTGAAGCGCAGCCAGGCGTTCCGTCAGGTAGTGCGCCGCATCAAGAGTCCCCAGGATTCGGACTATGAGGTGCCGGCGAGCCTGTCTGATACCCTGCGTGACTATCAGGTGACGGGATTCAACTGGCTGTCGGGCCTGGCAGAATGCCATCTGGGGGGAATCCTGGCCGATGATATGGGCCTGGGCAAGACCTTGCAGGTGCTCACTTTCCTTTTGTCCAAGAAGGAAGCGGATGAGAAGGAGGGAAAAGTTTCTCCCCCTTCATTGGTGGTGGCGCCCACCTCTTTGGTTTACAACTGGCTGGAGGAGGTTCGCCGCTTCACTCCCCGCTTGCAGGCTGTGGCTGTGGCAGGGACTAAGGGGGAACGGGAAGAACTGCTGAAGAAGGCTCTGCCCGGCGAGGGTGAGCCGGGCAAGACAGATATCCTCATCACCACCTATAATATGCTGAAGCGGGATATTGACCTGTATGCTCCCTGCCATTTCCGCTATGCCATTCTGGACGAGGCCCAGCACATCAAGAACCCCGGCACCCAGAATGCCCAGTGCGTGAAGCAGCTGCAGGCAGAGGGGTTCTTTGCCCTCACCGGCACTCCCATTGAGAACACTCTGACGGAACTGTGGTCCCTCTTTGACTATCTGATGCCAGGGTATCTCCTTTCCCAGGCCAAGTTCAAGCAGAGGTATGAAAGTCCCATTGTAAAGGAACAGGATGAGCAGGCGGCCACGGATCTCAGGCGGCATATCATGCCTTTCATCCTGCGGCGGCTGAAGCAGGATGTGCTGACGGAATTGCCTGACAAGGTGGAGCGCCGCCAGATCTGCGAGATGACACCCAAGCAGGACAAGGTTTACAAGGCCTGGTTCCTCAAGAGCCAGAAGGAATTCAACGAAGTCCTCAAGGAGAGGAATATGGGGGAGAGCAAGATCAAGATCCTGGCTATCCTCACCAGGCTCAGGCAGATCGCCTGCGACCCCGCACTCTTTTTGGAGGATTACAATGGCGGCTCCGGCAAGCTGGATGCTCTGGAGGAAATTGTGGGGGACGCGGTGGGGGCTGGCCATCGCCTGCTGATTTTCTCCCAGTTCACCACGCTGTTGGGCTATATTGGAGAGCGCTTGCAGAAAATGGGCATGGAGTATCACTATTTGGATGGCAGGACGCCGGCTTTGGAGCGCATGGACCTGGTGAGGTCTTTCAACGGCGGCAGCCGTCCTGTGTTCCTGATTTCCCTGAAAGCAGGCGGCACGGGGCTGAACCTCACGGGGGCGGATATGGTGCTCCATGTAGACCCCTGGTGGAATCCTGCCGTGGAGGACCAGGCCACTGACCGTGCCTATCGTTTGGGCCAGAAGAACAATGTGCAGGTGGTGCGCCTCATCACGAAGGACACGGTGGAGGAGAAGATTTACGACCTGCAGCAGAAGAAAAAGCATCTGATAGATCAGATGATACAGCCTGGCGAGAATTTCCTTTCCAAGCTCACGGATGAGGAAATCAGGGCTCTTTTCCAGCGGTAGGGCAGAGACATGAAAGTTTCCAAAATTTTCCCCAGAGGCAGGAAAATACCTTTTGAGTGCGAAATTTTCATTTAAGAAATCTTGTGGCGCGCAAAAGGAGGTCTCATTTATGAAGCAGTTAGAGGGAAGTATCAAGACGCTGTTCATAGCGTGCATAGTCATTATTACGGGCGTGCTATTGACAGTGCAGACGGTCATCAATGTGAGCCAGTTCCAGGGCAGCATGGAGTCTCAGGTGAAAACTTCTCTGGAGCATCAAGCGGAAGCTATCGCAGGTAAGCTTGATCAGCGCATCCTGCAGATTGCTCAGAAGACCAGCGGCCTGTCCATGTACACTTCCAGCCTGTCCTCTTATTCAGAGAATGTGCTGCTGGGAGCGGGCAAGCGGTTTATCGAGTCTGACTCTCTGGTGCTGGGCAGCGGCTACTGGTTCGCTCCCAACGCTTATCAGCCGGGGATGGAGTATTACGGCCCCTACCAGATGCGTGACGGCAGCTCTATCAAGCTGACCATGGAGTACAGCAATGCCGAGTACAATTACTTCAGCTTTGACTGGTATAAGGAGGGCCTGCAGAATCCGGGCAAGGTGAACTGGGATGGGCCTTACCATGATGATACTTCCAATACCAACATGATGACCAGCAGTACCGGCTTTACCAGGGATGGGCAGCCGGCTGGCGTCATCACCGTGGACGTTGGCATTGACGCGCTGGAAAAATATGTCCAGGGCATCAAGGTGGGGGAAAACGGCTATGCCTTTTTGGTGGCCAAAGATGGTTCCTACCTTGCCACCAAGGATGAAAGCAAGAACATGAAGGCCAAGATCACCGAGGACAGCAACCAGGAGATTGCCAAGCTGGGACAGAAGGCGGTGGCGCTCTCTGAGCTGACCCTTGAGGAAACCGAGGCCTTTGGTGAGGACAGCTATGTGATGATGGCTCCCCTCTGCATAGACAATCTCAAGCTGGTGCTGGTGGCACCCAAGTCCGACTATACGGGGCCGATCACTCGTTCTAAGATAATCAGCATTATCATGGCGGCAGTAGTCATGCTGGTGCTTTGCGTGGTGCTCATCACTGTCTTCAACCGCCGCATCGGCACTCCCATCGAGATGCTGATGAACGAGGCGGGCAGGATTGCCGATGGCGATCTGACGGGGCATGTGGAGATGGCAACCAAGGATGAAATGGGTGCCTTGGGTGAATCTCTCAATCATATGATCAAGAATCTGCGCAATGTCATAGGTCATGTCAACGGTATGTCTGAGCAGGTGGCAGCTGCCAGTGAGGAACTCACTGCCAGTGCCGAGCAGTCTGCCCAGGCCAGCCACATGGTGGCAGACAGCGTGGTGAGGATTGCTGAGGGAGCCAGCGAGCAGGCTGTCGAGGCAGGCAACATCCAGGCTACGGCCGAAGATGTGACCAGCCACGCCCAGACCATCGTGGGCGATACCCAGTCCGTGCTGAAGAATGCCGTGGCCGCCAAGGATAAGATCAATGACGGGCGCCAGTCCATCAAGGAAGCCGTGCGGCAGATGAATAACATCACGGACAGCACCAACAGCATCCAGGATTCCATTGGCAAGCTGGACAACAGTTCCAAGCAGATAGCCGATATCGTGCAGATGATCACGGGCATTGCCGAGCAGACCAACCTGCTGGCTCTCAACGCTGCCATCGAGGCAGCCAGGGCAGGGGAGGCAGGCCGCGGCTTTGCGGTGGTAGCAGACGAGGTCAGGAAACTGGCCGAAAGCTCCAATCAGTCTTCCCAGCAGATTGCCCAGCTGGTGCAGTCCAATATGCAGGATATGAAAGTGGCAGTGGAAGCCAGCAGCAGCGGCGCCAGGAGCGTCCAGGAGGGCATTGATACGGTGACCTCTGCGGATGTGGTCTTCCAGGAGATTGTAGCGGTGATTGATTCCCTGACGGCGCAGATTCAGCGCATCGCGGGGGGCATTGACACCATGGCCCAGGAAAATGCCACCATGCTCCAGGCCAGTGTCAAGATTGCCGACACCAGCGGCAAGAACTCCGACGAGGCTCAGTCTGTCTCGGCAGCAGGCGAGGAGCAGAGCGCTTCCATGCACGAGATTTCCGATGCCAGCCGCAGCCTTGCCCAGCTGGCCAGCGATTTGCAGCTGGAGATGCAGAAGTTCAAGCTGTGACAGTGAAATGACATACAGAGGCCCTGTCTCCCTGTGGAGGCGGGGCTTTTTTATGCTCAAAACTGGAGAGAGTGCAGCTGAACCGATTGTTATAAATAAATTTCAAGAAAGAACTTGACAACTGTCTGATAAATGTGTATCTTATAAGTAGATTGAATTTGTGTTCGAGCAAACTAGCTCGAAAGGGATGTTTTCGAGGAGGGATAGGAGAGGACAGACAGGGAAATCTGAGGTTCAAGTTTCAGTCTAGGTTCTGGTAATCCCAAAGGAGACGAAGAAATGAAAAAGATTCTTGCACTTGTAATGGCCATCATGATGATGGTTGTCGCTGCAGGCTGCGGCGGCGGAAATGAGAAGTCCTCCGGCTCTGGCTCAGCTGCTGGCGGAGAAAAGAAGATCACCATGGGTTTCTCCCAGATCGGAGCGGAATCCGAGTGGAGAACTGCCAATACCGAGTCTGTCAAGCAGGCTGCCAAGGACGCAGGCATTGAGCTCCAGTTCTCTGATGCTCAGCAGAAGCAGGAGAACCAGATCAAGGCCATCCGTTCCTTCATCGCCCAGGGCGTTGACATCATCGCCTTCGTGCCTATCGTTGAGACTGGCTGGGACACGGTGCTGAAGGAAGCCAAGGATGCAAAGATTCCCGTCATCGTGGTTGACCGCGATGTGAAGCTCGCTGATGACAGCCTCTATGTGGCCAAGATCGGCACTGACTCCGTGAAGGAAGGTCAGAACGTCTTCAAATGGCTCGATGAGTACATGAAGAAGAACAATAAGACCCCGCGTGCCGGCGGCGACCAGTTCCAGGTAGTTGTCCTTGAGGGCACCGTTGGTTCCTCCGTGGCTATCCGCCGTCAGGAAGGTTTCAAGAATGCCATGGCTGAGTCCGCTGATGGCAAGAAGTTCAACATCCTCGCTTCTCAGACCGGTGAGTTCACCCGTCAGAAGGGCCAGGAGGTCATGGAGTCCTTCCTCAAGTCCGACCGCGACAAGATTGATGTGCTCTTCGCTCACAATGACGATATGGCTCTCGGCGCCATCCAGGCTATCGAGGCTGCAGGCCTCCAGCCCGGCAAGGACATCACCATCGTTTCCATCGATGGCGTGAAGGGCATCTTCCAGGCTATGATTGATGGCAAGGCAAACTGCACCGTGGAGTGCAACCCCCTGCAGGGACCGCTGCTCATGGAGACTGCCAAGAAGATCCTCAAGGGCGAAAAGGTTGAGAAGCTCGTATACGTTGACGAAGGTATCTTCCCTGCTGATGTAGCTGAGAAGACCCTGCCGGAGCGCAAATACTAAGATTAAACTGATCCAAACCTAGACACAGCAAGCAGGAAAGGCCGCGCCCGCCAGGGGAGTGCAAATCGCCTCCAGAGGCAGGTGCGGCCCTTTCTATGCCTTGAAACAGGCAAATTGCGGAAATTTTTTCATATTGTGTGTTGTTTTGAGGAATCATAACTGAAGTAATGGGGTGGGATTTATGGCAGAAAAAGCTTTGCTGGAAATGCGGAATATTGACAAAGTTTTCCCCGGTGTCAGGGCGCTTTCCAATGTGGACTTCACCCTCCACGCAGGCGAGATTCATTCCCTGATGGGAGAGAATGGCGCGGGAAAATCCACTTTGGTCAAGGTTCTGACCGGCGTGTATCAGAGGGATGGCGGCACCATCACTTTGCAGGGGAAGAGGATTTCCCCCCGCACGCCTAAGGAAGCTCAGGAGTGCGGCATTTCCACGGTGTACCAGGAGGTCAACCTCTGCAAGAATCTGACGGTGGCAGAGAATATCTATATCGGCAGAGAGCCGCGCAAGTACGGCTTCATCGACTGGAAGACCATCAACCGGCGTTCAGAGGAGCTACTGAACGGCCTGGGCGTGAATATCGACGTGACCAAGACCTTGGACCACTATTCCGTGGCTGTGCAGCAGATGATAGCCATCGCGCGGGCCGTGGACATCGAGGCCAAGATACTCATTCTGGACGAGCCGACCTCCTCGCTGGATGAGAAAGAGACGGAGCGCCTTTTCAGAATCATCCGCCAGTTGCAGAAGCGGGGCATGGGCATTATCTTTATCTCGCATTTCCTCGAGCAGATCTACGACCTGTGCGACCATATCACGGTGCTGCGCAATGGCGAGCTGGTAGGGGCCTACGAGGTGGCGAGGCTCCCCCGGCTGGAGCTCATTGCCAAGATGGTGGGCAAGGATCTGTCTGAGGTGGCGCACATGGACGATGCCAACGACAAGAGCAAGCCGCAGGAGGAGATGTTCATCGAGGCCAATCATGTGAGCCAGATAGGCAAGCTGGCTGACGTTGACCTGCAGATCCACAAGGGCGAGGTGGTAGGCTTCGCAGGGCTCTTAGGCTCCGGCCGCACGGAGACAGCAGAACTGCTCTTCGGCGTGGAGAGCATCACCAAGGGCCAGCTGAAGGTCAAGGGCCAGCCTGTGAAGTTCGGCAGTCCCATGAGCGCCATGAGGGAGCGCATTGCCTTCTGTCCCGAAGACCGCAAGACCTCAGGCATTATTGGCGACCTTTCTGTGCGCGAGAACATCATTCTCGCCATGCAGGCGAAGGACGGCATGATGAAGCATATTCCCTATAAAGAACAGTGCAAGATTGCCGATAAGTACATTGATTTGCTGAAGATCAAGGTGTCTGACCGGGAACAGCTCATCAAGAACCTTTCCGGCGGCAATCAGCAAAAGGTCATCATTGCCCGCTGGCTGGCTACCCAGCCGGAGCTCTTGATTCTGGATGAGCCTACCCGTGGCATCGACGTGGGCACCAAGACGGAAATCGAGAAGCTGGCCATCCGCCTGGCCAAGGAGCGGGGCATGTCCGTGGTCTTCATCTCGGGTGAGATGGACGAAATGGTGCGTACCTGCACGAAACTCATCGTCATGAAGGATCGCCGCAAGGTGGCAGAGCTTACGGGCGACCAGGTAAGTTCCGACAATGTCATGCGTGCCATAGCAGGAGGTGAAACGGCATGAAGGAGAAATTAAAGGCTTTCAGCGACAGCTCGCTGTTCCTGCCGGTGGTGGCACTGGCAGTGCTCCTGACCTTCAATGCCCTGTTTGTAGATGGGTTCATGACCATACAGCTTACCGAGGACGGCAGGCTGTACGGCCGACTGATAGATATCCTGAACCGCAGCTGCTCGCTGGTCATCCTGTCTTTGGGCATGACCTTCGTCATTGCCACGGCGGGCATTGATATCTCCGTAGGTGCCGTGGTGGCCATCTCAGCCGCTGTGGTCTGCAGCCTCATTGGCGGGCGCGGGGACGGCGTGGCCGAGACTCCCATGTTCCTGGCTATCCTGGCTGCCATCGGCGTGGGCGTGTTCTGCGGCATCTGGAACGGCCTTTTGGTGGCCAAGTTCAAGATCCAGGCTATGGTGGCAACCCTGATCCTCATGACCGCAGGCCGCGGCGTGGCCCAGCTCATGACGGGGGGCCAGATCATCACCGTGTACTACAAGCCCTTCGAGTATATCTCCGGCGTCATTCCCGGCAATATCCTGCCGACCAATATCTTCATCGCCCTGGCTATGGTTTTGCTAGTGGCTTTCCTGATGAAGAAGACCAGCATCGGCCTCTTTATCCAGTCCGTGGGCATCAATCCCACCGCTGCCCGCTATGCAGGCATCAACGTCACCATGGTCATCTTCCTGGTGTACGCTTTCTCCGGCCTCTGCGCCGGTGTCTCGGGCCTCATTGAGAGTTCCCTGATTCGCGCGGCAGACGCCAACAACGCCGGCCTCAATATGGAAATGGATGCCATCCTGGCTGTGGCCCTGGGCGGCACGCTCCTTTCCGGCGGCAAGTTCTACATCGGCGGCTCCGTGGTGGGCGCCATCACCATTCAGACCCTGACCACTACCATGTACGCACTGGGAGTTTCTTCCGACCAGCTGCCCGTGGTGAAGGCCGCAGCCGTTATTATCATCTGCCTCATCCAGTCCAAGAAGGCTCAGGAAATGTTCGCTGCCTGGAAGGAAAAGCGCAATCAGAACAACAAGGCGGCAACTCAGGACCCTCGTAAGCTGGCTGAAAGGATGGTGAAAGAAGCATGAAACGCAAACTGAATGATTTGATTGCCTCTCCCTATTTTTCATTTTTTGTGACGGTGGCGCTCTTTGCCATTCTCTACGGGGCAGGCATCATGGCCTACAAGGGGTTCTCAAGGCCCCAGGTTTTCCTCAATCTCTTCATTGACAATGCTGCCCTGATCATCGTGACGGTGGGCATCACCTTCACGCTTATCATCGTGGGCATCGACCTTTCTGTAGGTGCCGTGCTGGCCCTGTCCTGCATGGTGCTGGCGTGGCTCCTGGCCAATACTTCCATTCCCGTGGGACTCGCTGTGCTGGTCGTGCTCCTGATGGGCACGGTCTTCGGTGCGGCGCAGGGGTATATCATCACAAAATTCGATTTGCAGCCCTTCATCATCACCCTGGCAGGCATGTTCTTCTGCCGCGGCATGACGGCTGTGATTTCCCGTGATACCATCCAGATCACCAATGAAACCTTCGTGGCTATCGCCAGCTACCGCATTGACTTGGGCGTGGGCTTTATCTCCGTTGGTGCTGTGCTGGCCCTGGTGGTGCTGGCCATCGCTGCCCTTGTCCTGGGCTTCACCAAGTTCGGCCGGGCTGTCTTCGCCATCGGTGGCAGCGAGAGCTCTGCAGCCCTCATGGGCCTGCCTGTCTTCCGCACCAAGGTCATCGTCTACACCATCAGCGGCTTCTGCTCCGCTCTGGGTGGCGTGGCCTATGCTCTCATCATGCTGACGGGCTACAACCTTCATGGTCTGGGCATGGAAATGGACGCCATCGCTTCCTCCGTCATTGGCGGCACCCTGCTCTCCGGCGGCGTGGCTTTCATCCCCGGCGCACTCTTCGGCGTGCTGATCCAGGGCGTCATCCTCACCTTCATCTCCTTCCAGGGCACTCTGTCCGCCTGGTGGACGAAGATCGTGGTAGGCGCGCTGCTCTGCGTCTTCATCATGATGCAGGCGGTTATTACCGAGCAGAAGACCAAGCTCTCCCAGAAGTCCTCCATGGAAGAGCCGCCCAGCGACCCCAAGCCCAGTGCGGTGTAAATGAGACTATTGTGTTTTTGGTCAACTGGTGCTATAATTTAACTGCAAAATCATTGAGTAAACGACACTTACTCACAACAAAAAGAACCCCCAAGGGAGGCGCAACTCCCAAGGGGGCTTTTTGTACGAGAGGCTAGATTGCTGCTAATCTAACCATTTGCTCGCAAAGTGGACAATTAGGGATGCCACCAAGCTAGCCAATACCGAAAGCAAAAAATCATTGAACGACACCTGACTCACCTCCTTCCGCTGGAGAGAAGGGGCAGCACTCACATTATAGCGTATAAAAAGGCAAAGATGCAGAAAGGTATGATGGTATGAAAAAATCTTTGAAGCTCGCCTTATGTGCAAGCCTGATGTTCTCAGTGGCAACAGGCCTAGGCGGGGCAGCAGAGGCTGCCGATCCTGTCTCAATCACCCTCCCGCAAAAAATGGGCAACGGTGAGACCGTGGAAGTCTACTACCGCAAGGGCAACCCCCTAACTGCCCCCAGAGTCCGCGCCGCCGAGCATAAGCGGGAAACCCTCCTTTTGAAGAAGGGGACTATCCGCAGGGAAGGTGCCATGCCCCTGCCCTGCGATATTGTCATGGAGAAAGATGTCCCCATCGTCTTGCGTGATGCCAAGGTCATCTACGCAGATATCTTCCGTCCAGATGATGATAAGAAGCACCCGGCACTTCTGGCCTGGAGCCCTTACGGCAAGGAAATAGGCGGCCAGATGCTGGACGATGTGGTTATGCGGGCAGGCATTCCCGTAGCCGCCACCTCCGGGCTGGAGAAATTTGAAGGTCCGGATCCGGCCTATTGGGTGGCTCACGGCTATGCCATCATCAACCCGGACAGCAGGGGCGCCTACTATTCGATGGGCAACCTGAACTACTGGGGCACCCAGAATTCCCGTGATGGTTATGACACCATTGAATGGGCGGCGACCCAGCCCTGGAGCAACGGCAAGATAGGCATGAGCGGCAACTCCTGGCTCACGGTCTCGCAGTGGTTCATTGCCGGTGAGCAGCCGCCCCACCTCAAAGCCATTGCCCCTTGGGAGGGGTTCGTGGATCACTTCCGTGAGACTGCCAATCGTGGCGGCATTCCCAATCCCGTCTTTCCCGAGACCATTTTCGAGACCTTCGCCAGCCAGAATTATATCGAGGATCAGCCCCGCATGGTGGTGACGCATACCCTGATGGATGCCTACTGGCAGGACAAGATTGCCAAGCTGGAAAACATCAACATTCCCGCCTATGTGGTGGCTAGCTATACCAACCCCGTCCACACCCACGGCACCTTCGCAGGCTTCCGTGAAATCCCCGCCAAGGACAAATGGCTGCGCGTGCATAATACCCAGGAGTGGTTTGACTACTACACCCCGGGAAATGTGGAAGACCTGCGGAAGTTCTTCGACCACTATCTGATGGGGGCGGACAACGGCTGGGAGGAAACGCCGAAGGTCAGATTATCAGTGCTGGACCCCGGCCATAAAGATGTGGTGAACCGCGTGGAGCAGGAGTTCCCCTTGGCCAGAACCGAGTACAAGAAGCTCTATCTTACTGGCGGGCAGGGGCTGTCTGCTATGCCCCAGCCGCAGGAGGATACTGCTGCCTACGATACCTCCGCCAAGGAGGCTGCTGCCACTTTCACCATGACTTTTGATGAGGATACGGAAATTACCGGCTACATGAAGCTGCACGCTTATGTGGAGGCGGTTGGCTCCAACGATATGGAGCTTCATGTGCAGGTGGAGAAACTGGACGGGAAGGGCAATCCCATCCCCGACAGGAGGACACGCCAGCCCATCGTGGCCGAGGGGTATCTCAGGGTGTCCCAGCGTGCCCTTGATGAAGCAAGATCCACGGATATCGAGCCAGTGCTGAAGCATGACCATGAGGATTTGCTGAAGAAAGGCGAAATTGTGCCTGTGGATATTCCCATCTGGCCCATGGGCATGAAATACCATGCAGGGGAGAAAATCAGGCTCACGGTGAAGGCGTACAATCCGCCGTCCCCGGATACGGTGCCAGCCTTTGGCGCTGCCAAGATCACAGTGCCGGAGAATGGCTATACTTATGAACCGGGCACGAAGGTGCCCATGAAGACGGTAGGGGGCATGGACGGCAAGAATTATGTGGAAAATGTCGTAAAAGCACCCAGGACACGCAACAAAGGCAAGCATATCATCCACCTGGGCGGCAGATACGGAAGTTATCTGCAGGTGCCGGTGGTGCCGGAGAAATGAACCAATAAAAATGAGGCAGACAGCCGCTGGAAAGGCGGCAGGTCTGCCTCGTTTGCTTTCAGATACGCGAAGAGGGACTGCCGCATGCAGCAATCCCTCTTCAAAGCAGGGGTCCAAAATGCCGTTCGCTTTAAATGTCTAAAACCTGCGGATAGCAGGTGGGTTCCCTAAGCCTGACTTCAGCATCTCGCCGTGGCGAACCTCCACCAGGATCAAATCGGATTCCCTATGAAATATGTAGGTTAGACATTGTTAAAGCCCGCGCACATTCCAGGCTTGTCCTTCTTTATAGGTATGATAGCACAAAAAAATAAGCCTTGCAAGACTTGACAGGGCTGGAAAAGGCGGTATTAGAAAGAAAAATGTAAATTTTTGTCTGATTTTAACGATTCGGGGATTGGGGCTGCAAGATTTCATGGCAAAAAGCGCACATTTAGGTTATAATATAAGAGAAAATTCATTTTGCTGATCAAAGGAGAAATCAATATGGCAGTTACCTACAGCGTAGCCATCAGCTACGGCAAGGATCTGGGCTGGATAGATTATGACGCAGAGGCGAAGAAGGCCACTGTTAACCTGGCCAATGAGGAGGGCCGCAAGTTGGTAGAGGAATACCTGAGCCAGACTCATGAAATCAATGTGCCCCATAAGACGCTCATGGACTTCACCCCCAAGACCGTTGATCCCCAGGCCGATGAGGAAAGCTTCAAGCTGGCTATCACCCGCCTCTGGAACAAGACCAAGGTACACGTTGACTGGTCAAGGCCTGTAGATTACGTGAAGGCACACCCCAGATATTGATTTTCAAGGCAGGCAGATTCCTTTGGGAATGCCTGCCTTTTGTGGAGATAAAACCATGGCGGTAAAAGTACCAAGCCCTCCTACGCCCCCTACGCCTCCTACGGTGCCGGGGGTGACACTCTCTGAGGGAGGCTCCGTGACCCAATCCAATGCGCCTCCGGCAAATGGCACCACCAGCAAATCCACGGACAATGAGAAGCAGATGGAGGAGCAGGCCAGAGAGGCGGTGGCCAGTGGCAGCGGGGGATTATCCCGCACTACCCACAAGAATCCCACGGCAGAAGCCCAGGCTGCCAAGGCAGCAGCCAAGGAGGCGCAGCAAAGCGGGCAGAATCAGGCTCAAGCTACTATTGACACAGGGAGAAGCCAGGCAGCCCAGGCGGCCAGCCTGGGGAGTGCTGGAACTGTGCCGCAGGACAGCAGCAGCGGCAAGGCTGTGCCGGGGCAGGAGGCGGCGGCTTTGCAGGCTGACCCTGCGCCGAAGTTCGATTATCATGGGCTCACTTATTGGCTGCCCATGCTGGTGGTGGCCTTTGCAGTCGCCGCCTTGCTGGTGAAGAAACTGCTTCATCGCAAGGGCCGCAAGGGGGAACTTACCAAGGCCGATATAGAAGCGGATGTCTTGGGAGCAGAGGAAAGCCGGGAGTTGCGCGGCCTCAAGCCTGATGAGGTGCTGGCCAGGCTGGCGGCTCAGGAGCAGGAGACTGTCAAGGCCGCAAACGCGAGTCTGCAGGTCGCCAAGTCTAAAATCAAGCAGTCATATAAGCAGGAAACAAGACCGAAGGCCAAGGCTGCGCCCAAGAATCCTCATAAGACCAAGCCCGAGCCAAGGCAGGCACCCCAAAAAGAAGAGCGCCAGCGTTTTGAGGTGCGTGTTTAGGGCGTGTTGAAAAATGGAAACTGTGCGATATAGTGAGACATTTTTTCATATGATTTCATAAAAGCAAAGGGGGCTGTTGCGGATGCAACAGCCCCCTTTTTTGGTGGATCAAGGCATGCTGGTCTTATTTTTTTCGGTGGGGGTGACAATGTCATAGGGGACAATGCCGCCGTTCCGGCGGGCCTGGCGCTCAAGCTTGGCCTGCTTTTTCCTGGCGCGCACGTTGGCGCGGTCGTACAGGAGTTTCGCTCTGGCGAGTTTCTCCCGTTCCTTTTTCAGCTGCTTGGCAAGCTCTTCGTCCAATTCGTCCTGCAGGAGATCTGCTTCATCTATCCAGGAGAAGAGATCATGCAGGTCCTGCGGCAGGGATACGGGCTGGGAAAGAACCGCGACGCATGTCCCGGTTTTTTCAAAACTTTCACCGAGGTTGTTTTCAGAGGAAGAATACAGGCGCAGATAGTTGGCGTTCTGAGTCAGGGGCGCATGTTCTGAGACAAAAGTCTCGTATGCTTCCTTGGCTTCTTCATAAATGGCTTTCTTAGCCAGAGAGTCCCTGTATTCTTTGGTGTCGTAGATGATTTTTAGAGGCTTTTTGACAGGCTCGGCAGTTTTTTCTTTGGCAGTACTGTCTTTCTCTGTGGTGAAGCTGCCTTTTTCCCTGCCGGTGCTGTCTTTCTCTGTGGTGAGGCTGTCTTTTTCCTCGGCAGAGCTGTCTTTATCCGTGGTGAGGCTGTCTTTTTCCTCGGCAGAGCTGTCTTTATCCGTGGTGAGGCTGTCTTTTTCCTTGGCAGTGCTGTCTTTCTCTGCGGTGAGGGCAGATGAATCTTCTGCAGCTTTTTCGATGGTGCCGTCCATGGTCTTGGTTACTTCTTCGGTAGTTTCTTCAGGGGGGAGGAGCATCTCCAGGAGGGCGGTATCCGTATGTGGGGAGTTGAGGCTTCTGTCCAGCGCGGCATCGAGGTCGATGAGGGGGACGTAGCGGGAGACAGCGTAGGGATCCGGCCTGCCATCCGGGAGAATCCAGCCGAAGCGGGTCGCATCTTTGGCCAGGCTCAGATCGGGCTCATAAGCCTGAGCCGCAAAAACATGGTCAGACCTTTCGGCGGCGCCCAGTCCGCGCAGGTAGGGGTGATAGTTTTCCTGGTCAGTGGAGGCAGCCAGCTGCAGTGCCAGGTAGCCGGCCAGGCCCTGGCCGGTTACAACGATGCGGCTCAAGTCCCCTGCGGGCAGCCTGTGATGGTTGCGGCGCAGGTAACGTATGGCGGCTTTTGCTTCCAGCAGATAAAGGGGAGCCTTGCCCAAACGTTCGTTTTCGGCAGAGACCAAGTCCAGAGCGTTGGGCACCACTACGACATAGCCGTGGGCCAAGGCTTGCAGGGCAAGCTGCTGGCAGTCCTCAGGCGAGAGACTGGTTTCGCCCGTGGTATCCCTGAGCGTGAGGGGGACAAGCACGGGAGCTGTCCTGGCGGTGAAGCCGTTGACTTTCTTTTTGCTGAAATATTCTTCAGGGACATAAATGGAAAGCTGCTCCTTTTCGGAGGCAGCAGGGTAGGCGGTGTAACGGCAGTTCTCATAGACGCGGAAGTTGATGGGCAGGCCTGCAACTTCCGCAGTCTCTTTGCGGAATGCTTCCTTGTCAAAGTTGAGGCTGTAATGGGTGGGCACCTCGCCTGCGCTTTCTTCGGCAGGTTCATGGCTGAGAATCTCTTCGGCAGCTGTTTTGGCCTCAGCCGCTGCCTGAGGCGGCTGGACTTCGGCAGCAGCGCAGACCGGAGTGAGAGAAAGAGCCAGGGAGAACGCCAAAAGCTTGGGTATCTTCATTGAACTAAGGTGTTTATACATATTGTCATCCTTTCAAGCCCTGAGCAAGCAGGAGATTATCGCAACATATAGATTATAGCTTTATTGCGGGGATTTGACAATTCTTATGATAAATGCTATCATAGGCAAAGACAACAGAATACGTTTTGGATTGGGTGTCAATGACTTAATAGGGAAGCCGGTAGAAGCCGGCGCGGTCCCGCCACTGTAACAGGGAGCGGCTCGCAAGTACGTCACTGGGGGAAACCTTGGGAAGGCGCGAAGCTGCTATGAACTGGAGCCAGGAGAACTGCCCAATTGACAGTCACCGTTAGACCTGCGAGCGATGGGGAGGGGACTTTGTGCATTCTTTAGATATAGCCGGGCAGATGACCTGGCATACATAGAACTGAATGTTTATGCAAAGCCCTTCTTCCCTGCCGGAGAAGGGCTTTGTGGTGTCACTGCTTATGTCGGAAGGTTTTTCCCTGTGGGAATCCCATGGGGAGAAAGTTGCTCATACATTTCATTCAGTTCTATTAGCCGCCTGCTGGCGGCGAGCCCCGGAGTGATAGCCGGGGCTATTTTTTTGGACTTTCGCAGAAAAACTTGATATAATGTAAGGCGTGTGATTATCTGTCCCTTGTCAGGGATTTATCAAAATATGGAGTGTGAGTATCGTGCTGGATATTAAATTTGTGCGTGAGCACTTAGATGAAGTCAGAACCATGCTGAAGAACCGCTGCAATCCTTTGGATCTGTCTGAGTTCGAGGGGCTGGAGCAGAAGCGCCGGGACCTTCTGCAGGAGACAGAGGCTTTGAAGGCCCGCCGCAATACTGTTTCCAAGCAGGTGGGCCAGATGAAGAAAAACGGCGAGGATGCCACCGAGGTCATGAATGAGATGCGCGAGGTGGGCACGAAGATTTCTGCTCTGGATGCTGACCTCAAGGATGTGGAGGAGAAGCTCAGGGACATCATGCTCCATATTCCCAATATGCCCAAGGAAGATGTGCCCATCGGCAAGGATGACACAGAGAACCCCGAGGTGCGCAAGTGGGGCGAGCCGAAGAAGTTTTCCTTTGAGCCCAAGGCCCATTGGGATTTGGGCGTAGACCTTGACATCCTCGATGCTGACCGCGCTGCCAAGGTGGCAGGCGCCCGCTTCATGTTCTACAAGGGCCTGGGTGCCCGTCTGGAGCGTGCCTGCATTGCCTTTATGATGGATATGCACGCAGACAAGCACGGCTATACGGAAATGCTGGCTCCCTATATCGCCAACAAGGACAGCATGATCGGCACCGGCCAGCTGCCCAAGTTTGCCGAGGATATGTTCAAGCTGGAAGGCCTTGACTACTACCTCGTGCCCACCGGCGAGGTGCCCATGACCAACTATCACCGGGATGAGATCCTCGATGGCAGCAAGCTGCCCGAGCGCTACAGCTGCTATACCGCCTGCTTCCGCGCCGAGGCTGGCAGTGCCGGCCGTGATACCCGCGGCCTCATCCGCCAGCACCAGTTCAACAAGGTGGAGATGATCAAGTTCACCAAGCCTGAGGAGAGCTGGGAGGAACTGGAGACCATGGTGGAGGCTGCCGAGGATATCCTGAAGGCTCTGGAACTGCCGTATCATGTGGTGATGCTCTGCACCGGCGACATGAGCTTCACCTCTGCCAAGACCTATGACCTTGAGGTGTGGTTCCCCAGCCAGGGCAAGTATCGTGAGATTTCTTCCTGCTCCAACTGCCTTGACTATCAGGCACGCCGTGCCAACATCAAGTTCCGCCGGGATACCAAGTCCAAGCCCGAGTTCGTCCACACCCTGAATGGCTCTGGCCTGGCTGTGGGCCGCACGGTGGCTGCCATCCTGGAGAACTACCAGCAGGAGGACGGTTCCGTGGTGATTCCGAAGGCTTTGGTGCCCTATATGGGCGGCGTAGAGGTCATTAGGCCCATCGATTAATTGCATATTATGGGGGACGCTTTAAGCGTCCCTTTTGGTGCTATAGGGGCTATTGGAAAAAGGGATTGGGAAGTGCTGTGATTTGCAAAGGAGACATATATGGCCAAGAAGGTTTACGCAGTGAAAGTGGGCAGGCAGACGGGGCTTTTCAATACCTGGGCAGAGTGCGAGGCGCAGGTGAAGGGCTTCATGGGGGCAAAGTTCAAGGGCTTCATGACAGCTCAGGAGGCCATGGCCTGGCTGGCAGGGGACGAGACTCCCAAGGGGCAGGGGGGAATGTTCCTTGGGAGCCCGGGGCAGCAGGGCTGGACGAAGCCCCAAGAAGATAAAACTGCTGCTTATGCAGGGGAGGCCGACTACATCATCTACACGGATGGCTCCTGCCTGCGCAATCCCGACGGCCCCGGCGGCTGGGCTGCGGTGCTGACCCATCAGGCTACGGGGGCAGTCAGGGAAATGTCCGGGGGCGACCCCTCCACCACTAACAACCGCATGGAATTGATGGCGGCTCTCATGGCGCTGTCTGCCGTGCCGGTGGGGGCGCGCGTGGCCCTATATACCGACAGCCAGTACATGAAGAATGGTTTCACCAAGCATTGGCTGGAGGGCTGGAAGAAAAAGGGGTGGATAACCTCCAAGGGCACGCCGGTGCTCAACAAGGAACTGTGGATGGCCCTGGATGAGGTGTTCCAGGCCAGGTCGGTTGAATTCCACTGGGTCAAGGGCCATGTGGGGGTGGAGGCCAACGAGCGCTGCGATGAGCTGGCCAAGGCTGAAGCTATGAAATTCATGTGAATTTCCGTAGCTCAAAATTAGTCAATAAGCCTTTACTATTGAGGCTAAAATTGCTAAAATCGAAGGGTGAGCATATGGAGGGAGGCTGGGCATGGCAACGAGAATACTTGAGTCGGTAGGCAACTTTATCATCAGGCGCTGTGCCGAGCTGGGCACCGTGGTGCTGCTCTATGCGAGCATCGTGAGGCAGTTCAAGGGGAAGATACGCTGGCGTTCGATCGTTTCCCAGATGTCGCATTTAGGGGTGGATTCCCTGACCATTGTGAGCCTGACTTTGCTTTTTACCGGGGTGGTCATCACCTTGCAGACGGCGGCGAAGTTCATCGAGTTCGGCGCCCAGAGCACCATCGGCGGCGTGGTGGCCATGGCCATTGGCCGCGAGCTTGGCCCCGTGCTGGTGGGGGTGGTCTGTGCGGGCCGGGTAGGCGCTGCCATCACGGCGGAGATCGCTACCATGAAGGTCACTGAGCAGATAGATGCCTTGCGGGTCATGGCAGTGAATCCAGAAGGCTACCTGATTCTGCCCCGCATGATTGCCTGCATGGTGGTGGTGCCCATCCTCACGGTCTTCGGTGATATCATCGGGGTGGCAGGAGGCTGGGCCACGGCGGTCTATTATTCCGGCATCAGTTCCTACACTTTCATGAACGGCATCCACACCTTCGTGGAGGTCTTTGATCTCACGGGAGGCATGGTGAAGGCGGTTTTCTTCGGCAATGTGATTGCGGTGCTGGGCTGCTATTACGGTCTGACCTGCCCCGAGGGGGCAGAAGGGGTGGGCAGGGCCACCACCCGCACGGTGGTGACTTCCATCATCGTCATCTTCATGCTCAATGCCGTGCTGACTTTTATTTTGTTTTGATGGATTTTAGCTGTTATGATAGAATTAGTTGATGTTTGCAAGTCTTTTGACAAGAGTGAGGCTCTGAAGCATATCAACCTCTCCATCAGGGAGGGGGAGACGCTTGCCATCATTGGCGGCTCCGGCTCCGGCAAGAGCACCCTCCTGCGGCTGCTCATCGGCCTTATCCGCCCTACCTCCGGCCAGATTCTGGTGCGGGGGCGGGATGTGGCAGGACTGAGCGAAGCGGAGTGGGATGAAATCCGCTTGCGCATGGGAATGGTTTTCCAGTATTCAGCCCTCTTCGATTCCATGACGGTGGGGGACAATGTGGCCTTCGGCCTCAGGGAGCACACTGACAAGAGCGAAGCGGAAATAGGCCGCATAGTGAAGGAAAAGCTGGCTCTGGTGGGCCTGGAGGGTGTGGAGCAGATGATGCCCAACGAGCTTTCCGGCGGCATGAAGAAGCGGGTGGGACTGGCCAGGGCCATTGCCTGCGAGCCTTCGGTGATCTTCTATGATGAGCCAAGTTCAGGGCTTGATCCCATCATGACCGCCCGCATAGATGAACTCATAGTGAATACCCAGAGAAAGCTGGGCGTGACTTCGGTGGTGGTCACCCACGATATGGCCAGTGCCTGCCGCATAGCAGACCGCATAGCCATGATTTACCAAGGGGAGCTTATCGCCGCGGATACGGTGGAAAAATTCAAGCAGATAAATGATGACAGGGTGCAGGCGTTCTTCAGGACACTGAGCGTTGCAGAGAAGGAGGGAGTGGCATGAGCACAGAGGCTAAGGTGGGAGCCTTTACCCTGGCAGGGCTGGCACTCCTGGTGTCGGCAGTGCTGCTCCTTTCGGGAGTGAGCCTGGGAGGCAGCAAGGGGTACGCCCTCTATGTGGGCTTCCGTCAGGTGGTGGGCATCGAGCCACAGTCCACCGTGCGACTTTCCGGTGTGCCCGTGGGAGCTGTGCGGAAGGTAGCCAATGACGGTGGCGGCGTGACTGTCACCCTGGATATCGATGGTGATGTGAAGATTCCCCGAGGTTCCCGGGTCACTATCGGCTCGGCCGGAGTCATGGGGGAGAAGTTCATCAATATCCTGCCTGCCGGAGCCGAGAATGGCTATGTGGCTGATGGAGATTATCTCATAGGTGAAGATGAGAAGGGCATGGATACTCTGATGGATGGGATTGACAAGACCCTGGGGCAAGTGCAGGAACTTCTGAATTCCGTCAATGATGTCCTGGGCAACAAGGACTTGCAGCGCTCGCTGGTGCAGAGCATGGTGAACATCCAGGACGTGACCAAGCGGCTGGATCGCACCATGGCGGTGCTGGAAAATCTGGCTGTGAGCAATCAGGGGCAGGTTGCTTCCATCATCACTCAGCTGAACTCCGCTACGGCTGGCATGGATCGCACCATGCAGAGCGTGGAGGCCATGATGAAGAATCTGGAGACCGTGGGGGCTGATCCCCAGACGGCAGAGAATCTGCGCGAGACCCTCAGCAATATAACCGACGCTTCAGCCAGGGTGGTGCGCATCACTCAGGGGCTGGAAAATGTGA
This sequence comes from Pseudoselenomonas ruminantium, assembly GCA_902780915.1. Taxonomy (GTDB): domain Bacteria; phylum Bacillota; class Negativicutes; order Selenomonadales; family Selenomonadaceae; genus Selenomonas_B; species Selenomonas_B ruminantium_B. Next base: position 53,944 of record CACZHK010000004.1, read on the forward strand.
TAGCTGACGAAAAGACCCAGGAGGATCTCAAGGCCACCATCCACAATGCCCGGCAGCTTACGGAGAGGGCCGATGGCATGCTGAAGAAGGTCAGCGAGATTGAGGTAAGGCCCCAGGCAGATGTGCTCTACAGCGGCGGGGCCCATGACTGGAAGACAGACCTGAACGTAAATGTAGGCCAGAAGAACGGCCCGTATCTGCGCTTGGGCGTGGATGACATTGGGGATGAGAATAAACTCAATGCCCAGATAGGCAAGAAGTTCGCCAAGGGGAACTTCGGCTTCCGGGGCGGCGTGGTGAATGGCAAGGCAGGGGTTGGCCTGGATGTCTATGGCGGCAAGCGCTTCCAGATGTCCGTGGAGGGCTATGACCCCAATGATATGCAGCTGAGGCTGGATGCTTCCTACGATATCACAGGGAACGGCACCGCCCTGGCGGCCCAGTGGGACCATGTCAATGACAGCGACAGGCGCCGTGCCTATTTCGGCATCAGGCAGAGTTTTTAAGAGTGATAATCCCGGCTGGCAGGAACCGGCCTTTTCATAGAGAATAATGAATATGCTTGCATATCTTGCAGCGAGATTTTCATTTCAAGGGAGGATACAATCTTGAGCAACAAGAAGTCTTTTTATAAAAAAATCACGGCCTTGGTTTTGGGCGGCCTGATGGCTGCCAGCACTGCTCCTGCATTGGCAGCGGATACCGTGCAGCTTGACCTGGATGATTCTGTGCGGATGGCTCTGGAGAACAACCGCACGCTCAAGCAGGCTTTCACTGATGTGGACAACGCCCGGTGGAGCCTTTCGCAGGCTCGCCGCAAGATGGGGCCTACCCTGACTTGGTCGGGCACGGCACAGCGGGTTGGAGGATACGATTACCAAAATAAATTCGACAATGCCGGTACTGTCAGCATGCCCCTTTTCAATGAGTCCCTTGCGGCTAGCCGCGAGTCGGCAGGGTACGCCTTGAATGCGGCAGACCTGACGCTGGAGAATACCAAGCAGACTACTGTGCAGACGGCTACCCAGTATTATTACAATATCCTGCAGTGCCGCAATCTCATCAAGGTTTATCAGGATAATGTGGAGACACTGCAGGCCCACCTTGACCAGGTAAATGCCCAGTATCGTGTGGGCACCGTGGCCAAGTCTGATGTGCTGTCCTCTGAGGTGCAGCTGGCAAATGCCCAGCAGTCCCTGGTGACGGCCCAGAACAATTACGATGTGGCGGTGGCCACGCTCAATAACTTCATCGGCCTGCCCACGGATACGATCATCGAGATCAAGGACGAGCTGAAGTACACCAAGTACGAGCTGGATCTGGATAATTGCACCAACTATGCCCTTTTGAACAGAGCAGATGGCTTGGTGGCTTATTATAAGGTGAAGCAGGCGGAGGCCGGGGTGAAATCTGCCAAGGCCGGTTATCTGCCTACAGTCAATGTTTCTGCGTCTGATGCCATAGCCGGTGAGCGACCCTTCAAAGATGACATTCAGAACAGCGATCGCTGGACAGTGGGCCTCAGCGCCAACTGGAATCTATTTGACAATGGTGTCACCTCTGCCGGTGTCCATGCAGCCGAGGCCAGCCTCCTGAAGGCGCAGGAGGCCTCCAGCCAGACAGATGAGCAGATTCGCCTGGATGTGCGCACGGCTCTCCTGAACCTCAGGGCTGCGGAGAAGAATATCCACACTACCTCTGTGGCTGTGTCGCAGGCAGAGGAAGATTACAAGATTGCCCAGGTGAGCTACAATGCCGGCGTGGGCACCAACCTCAGCGTCATGGACGCAGAGGAAAAGCTCACTTCTGCCCGCACCAATTACTATACGGCCTTGTACAATTACAATACCAGCAAGGCAAAGCTTGACAAGGCCATGGGCATTCCGGTGGATTTGGATGCAGTCAAGTACAGCGAGGCGGCCATGGCCGGCGAGACAGTTGCCAAGGCACGCGAGGCAGGCCGGATCCATGAGGATTCTGTCTTTGAGATTCCCCGTGAGGTTACCAAAGCAGAACTGAAGCAGGGCAAGGATGAGCGCAAGGCCATGGAGGAGGCAGCCAAAGCCAAGGTGAAGGAGGCAGAGGCTGCCGTCAAGGCGGAAAAGAAGCAGGCGGCCAAGAATGCCTCTGCCGAGGTTAAGGCTGAGCAGGCACAGGATGCTCCTAAGGCAGCCACGGCAGATGAGGTCGCAGATTCTCTTGGCAAGTAAATTTTGCTCAAAAAGGGTGGGTTTATGAAGGGGTTACTGAAAGTTGGGCTGGGGCTGGCTCTTTCGGCTGCGTTGCTGTGTGGGGGAGCTTTCCTTGTCTCCCGCACGGAGACTTTCATGCAGGAAGCGGGCAAAGCAGCTGGCAATATTGCGGCCGCATCTCTGGGCACTGAAGCAGAGGTGGGCTCCATTGAGGTGAAATCCCTTCACGAACTTACCATACATGACATAAATATCTATGACAAGCAGGCGGAAACCATGCTCCATGCCGATGAGGCACGGGTGGGCTTCCGCCTGCTTGCCGCGTTCAAAGAGCCGTCTGAAAGCGTCGGGACTGTGACCCTGAAAGGGGTGGAGGCGTACCTGTCGGAGAAAGAAGACGGCAGCTGGAACGTGCAGGATATCATCTCCACCACAGGGGAGGAAAAGAAATTCACTGGCAAGGTGGAAGTGGAGGAGGCCCGGGTGCGGGTGAACAGCTTCCGCTTGCCGGAAGCTTTGGAATTTGACCAGGTGACTGGCACGCTGGACTTTGGAGATTATCCCGCCCTGAAGCTGGAGGGAAAAGCCTCTCAAGGGGAGACTGACCTGGAATTTGGCGGCACTATCGGCAGCGACAGGCAGATCATCAGAGTAAAAGCCGGTGAGGCAGAACTGGAAAAATATTTGCCATTGCTGCCCGCAGGGCTCCTGCCTGAAGAAGTGGAACTTGAGGGGGGGCATCTGAACCGGGCTGAGGTTGCTGTGGTCTATCAGGGAGGACTGATGAGCCTGACTGGTTCTGCAGACCTCAAAGAGGGGCGCCTGCGGGCTCTGGGTACAGAGGTAGAGCAGATTGAAGGCACAGCCTTCTTCACTGACAGCCAGGTACTCTTCGATGCCAAGGCACAGGCGGCAGGCCAGCAGGCCAGGGCACACGGCAAAGTGACTTTCCTGGAAGGCACTCCCTATTTTGATATCGAGGCGGAGTCTGAGTCCTTTGCTCCCTCTGCCATATTGACAGATATACCCTGTCACGGCACGGCAGCTTTCAGCGCCAAGATTGCCGGTACTGCCTCCAATCCCTTGGTTGAAGCCCAGGTCAGCAAGGCGGCTGGTGAGGCCTATGGCATTCCTTTTGCAGACGCTGGAGCCAAGGTACGCTATGAGGATGGCCGGGTCTATGTGCAGGAGGCCAGGGCGAATTCTTTTGGAGGCAGCGTTCAAGGTGAATTTGAGCTGAGTGCCGCAGATTTGTCTTTTACGGGACATCTGAAGGGACAGGGCATAGACCTGGCTCTTGCTGCTGCTTCGCTGCCTGACGTTCCTGCCCTGAATGATCTGACAGGCAGGGCTTCCCTTGATGTGGGCTTCAGCGGCAGGGGCAAGGAGTATGAAAAGCTTGAGGCTTATGGCAGCCTGAAATTGGAGCAGGGAGCTTATCAGGGGCTTGCCCTTGAAAGGGCTGGCACTTCCTTTGCTTTGCTGGGGGACGCTCTCACCATCGATGCCTGCAGTGTCCGCCTGCCTCAGCACGGCGATGTGGGCCTGGAGGGGAAGATTGCCGGCCTTTACGGTGACCCGCAGCTGGAACTGCAGCTATATGGCGGCCATGTGGAACTGAGCCTGCTGCAGGCGTTCCTGCCTCAGGCAGACATGAGAGGCAAAGCCGATTTCAAGGGCACCCTTTCCGGCACCCGCAGCAATCCCGACCTGCAGCTGAGTTTTTCTGCCACCAGGGGGCAGCTTTTCAAGCAGCCTTTTGATTCTGTGCGCTTCCATGCCAGGGGCAGCCTGGACAGGGTTTCCATAGAGGACTTCTCCCTTATGAAGGATGGCAAGCAGACCTGGTATGTGGAAGGTTTCGTGGGCTTCACGGGGGAGAAGCGGCTGAATCTCAGGGCAGATACTGTGGGAGTGCGCATGGAGGATCTGGCCGCCCTGGTGGCGCCGGATCAGCCCATCACGGGCAATGTGGACAATACTATCAGGTTCACGGGAACTTTGGACAATCCCAAGGCTGTGGGCTATATCCATTTCTATTTGGGCAGCTATATGGGTGTCCTCCTGTCCGGCATGGATGGCGACTACTATCTGCAGGATGGCAAAGTGAGGCTGCAGGACTTCCATATCTATTCGCCCATGGTTGACATGGATGTGAATGGCATGGTGGACAGGGCAGGGAACCTGGATCTATTGGCGCAGGTGCATGATATTGACATGAAGCGCATTCAGCACAAGCTGCCCTATGAGGTCAGCGGCCATGGCACCTTTGACGGCAATATCCGCGGCAATATTTCTGCGCCGGTTTTCCACGGCACGCTCAATGCTCCCAATCTCACTCTGAACGGTCAGGAAATAAGGCAGCTCCATGGTCTGGTGGACTATGCAGCGCATAAAGTCAAGTTGTCAGAGTTTGGCTTTGCCCAGGGAGAGAACGGCTACTGCGGCCTGGAGGCTGCTTATGGCACTGAGGATGAAAGCCTGTCCGGCAATGCCGTGGTGCAGGATTTTGATATTGAGGTTCTTTGCGATCTGCTCAACCAGCATAACGACAAGCTTGCTGGCAAGGTTTCCGTGGGTGTGCTGCTGGGGGGAACCCTGGGCAATCCCAGCCTGGTGGTGCAGGGAAGCATTGACCAGGGGACGGCGGCAGGTTATGATATCCGCAATGTGAATTTGAAGGGTCATTTGCAGAACCGCGTGCTTTCGCTGGAGGAGATTTCAGGCCTGCAAGGCGAAGGCATTTTCACCGGCAAGGGCACGGTGGATTTCAACCATGAGGGCGAGATTGATGCCAGCCTTCAGGCGCAGGATCTTTCTCTGGGCATGTTCACCAGGCTGGCCGGTGTCCAGGCTGATATTGCGGGCAAAGCCGATATCAAGGCCTCTTTTGGCGGCTATCTCCAGAATCCTTCTGTAGATGCAGAGATCAAGGGGCGGGACGGCGGCGTGGCAGGGTCTACCTTCGATGTTTTGGAGGCAGTGCTGCAGGTGCGCAACGGTCTCTGCGATGTCAAGAACATGCAGGTACGCAAAACCGTGGGGGAGAGAACTTATCAGGCAAGCGCAAGGGGCATTGTGCCCTCCAGGGCGTTGCAGGTAGAGGATCCCTCGGCCCTCAATGATTATGAGCAGATACGGTTTGAGATATCCCTCGATGATGCAGATCTGTCTCTTTTGCCGGCTCTTTCCAAGCAAGTGGAGTGGGCTATGGGGCCGACTCAGGGACAGCTGCGCATAACCGGCACGGCTGCTCATCCCCAGTTCAACGGTTCACTGGCTGTCACCGGTGGTTCTGTGAAGCTGAAGGATCTGCGGCTGCCTGTCACGGAGATGGGCGCAAGGCTTGATTTTAATGGCAATCAAATGACAGTCAAGGACTTTTCTGGTAAAATGGGCGATGGGAGCTACAATGGCTCCGGGCACCTGCAGCTCGAGGGCCTGACTCCGGTGCATTACGCTTTTGATTTCACGGCCAGCAAGCTGGATGTTCAGAGCGGCTTCTTTCAGGGACCGCTGGATGGCGAGCTGCATTTGCAGGAGGGGGAGATCTATGGTGTGACCCTGCCAAAGCTGACCGGCCAGCTCAACCTGCATGACTGCACAGTTTCTGTGCCTGCCCTTCCTGACACGGAAGGGGATTTGCCCAACATCATCCTGGATTTTCAGCTGAATGTGGGGCAGAAGGTGCATTTCTACAGTTCTTATCTGTACGACATGTATCTGAAAGGCGGCATCCACTTTGGTGGCACCACCAGGCACCCCAGGACCAGCGGCCAGCTGGAAGTGGATAAGGGGGGCACTGTCAGTTACCTCAAGACGCCCTTCAAGATCCGCCAGGGCATAGCTTACTTCAATCAGGTGGATTCCTTCCTGCCCAGCATTGATTTCATGGCTGATGCCACGGTGGGACGCACGACGATTTTCCTGAACCTGAATGGGCCTTTGGGAAAAATGGAAACGCAACTCTCTTCAATGCCGGAACTCAGCCAGACAGAAATCATGCAGGTGCTGACGCTGGGACGGGATCATGTAGCTGGCAATAGCAAGATAACCGCTGGGGATATGCTTTCCCTGGGCCTCCAGCTGACGGTGCTTTCTGAGCTGGAGCAGGCAGTGAGAAATATGTTGTTCCTGGATTATTTCAGCATCCATCGCGGCGGCCCCATGTCGGATTTTGTGCCTGTATCCTCTGAGAGCAACAGCCGGGATGATGAATACAGCGTGGAGATTGGCAAATATGTCACCAGGAAGCTCATGCTGAAGCTGAGCCAGGGCATAGGTGCCGAACATAAGACACGCTATGGCCTGGAATACAATTTCAATGACCGCTTCGGCCTGGTGGTTGAGCAGGAAGGTTCCAATACGGTGGTGGGCATCACCAGCCGCATAAAGTTCTGAGTTGAGATGAGGAAGGAGCAGGCGCATGAATTTTGGTGAATATGTGGCAGCCATTTCTGCCATCAAGACGCTTGCTCCTGCAGAGGAATGGCAGTTGTGGCGTGAGTGCAAGTCTGGAGACAGGAAAGCTCGTCAGAGGCTTATAGAATCGTACCAGCCACTGGTCTGCCGGGAGGCCATGCCCTGGCGCAGCTATCCTTACATCATGGATGCTGTCCAGGAGGGCACGGTGGGACTGATTGAGGCGGTGGAGACCTTTGACCCCGCAAGGGGCGTAGCTTTCAGCCTTTATGGCATGCACCGCATAAGAGGAAGGATCCTGGATTTTCTGAGGAAGGAAGGCGGAGCGGATATTGCCTGCCTGGAGGCTCCTTCCCCAGGGGAGGAAGGCAGCGCGAATCTGAAGGAAAGGGTTACGGACAGGGCAGCCTTGTCTGTGCCCGAACAGGTGGAGAACAATCTGTTCTCCGAGCACCTGCACAGTGCTCTGGAACGCTTGCCGTGCAAGGAAAAGGCTGTGCTGGAAGGCATGTATCTGGGGTCCGCTGATGCCAGGGATATGGCAGATGACCTGAGTGTCTCCCTTGCTCATGTGTACCGCCTGCGGGACAAGGGCATAAGAAGGGTCAGAGGCATGCTCGCCCGCTTCAAGAGCAGCTGGACTTGAAAAAGGAAGAAAATGTGCTGTTTGGGCAAGAAATTTGTATTTTTTCCTGTCTCATGCGGGCTGAAGCCAGCAGAAACGTTTTTTTCCTCTGAGAAAACCCTTTTCATATCTGAGATTATACAGCTGAAAGGGGGCGGGAAGATGGACAAGGACAGCAAGCGGGCGCGTATTCAGGCGGCTCGCGAATGGCTGGGGCAGGCTGACGATTCTCTTGAGCGCTCTGATGAGCTGCAGGGGGATTTGAAGCTCATGCTGGCCAAGGCCGAGTTGGAGGGAGCCGCGCCGGGCAAAGCAGCCCGCAGGCTGCACAAGTGGCTCGCCCGGGGGGCGGCGCTTGCGGCAGCGGTGCTCATTGCGCTGGCCATAGAAAACTGGCCCTTTGGTCGGGAAATGGTGCAAGAAGATATTCCTGCGCCTGCTCCCCCCCAGACGGCAGAAGAAATGCCGCTGGGGGAGCAGCTGGCTGGAGAAAAGCAGACTGAAAGAGAATCGGCCGTGGTGGATGAACCTTCTTTGCCTCCTGAGGAACCGGCAGGGAAAGCTGCTCCGTCTCCACCGATGCAGGAAACCCTTGAAGTGCGTGAGGGGACTTTTGAAGCGGGCACGCCCCAGTCAGCTGCTAGCCCCCATCTGACGTACTCACCTCCCAGCGTGCCTTCCTCGGATAAGCAGAAACTCATGCAGGAGGCGGGCGCAGTGCTCAGGCATTAAAAAGTTCTTTGTATTTCCATGATTTTTTGATATATTATATTATTGATTGCAGGGAGCAAGGATTACGGGCAAGAAGCCTTTTGACCGAGGAATGACTTAGGAGGTTTGACCTTTGAACAAAAAGCGATACAGATATCTGGCTACGGCAGTGGCACTGGCTACCAGCGTGGCCATGCTGCCGGGCGCTGCTTATGCGGCAGAAGAAGCAGCGGCGGCTCAGGCTGAAAAGACTTCAACGGGAGCAGCCGCAAATTCTGCTGCTGAAGCTGCAACTGCTGAGACGGCAGCTGCGGGCAAGAGCAAGGCAGTGGAAGGCCAGGAGACCACGGGGCCGGTTCAGTTAGATGAGCGTACCATCAAGTGGAACGAGACTCGGCCGGACGAGAAAGCTATCGAGGCCTTGCTGGGGCAGTATGAGGGTCAGACCATCGTGGATACCCGTTTCGAGGGGGCATCGGCAAAGACCGAGCCTACTGCCAAGGCCGCAGTTTCCATGCACGCAGGTGACATGTTTACCTCCAAGTTGGTATTTGAAGCCAGGGATTCCATCTACAACACGGGGTATTTCTACGACATCTACCCGTCCTTTGAAAAAGTGCCTGAGGGTGTCATTGTTACCTACCACGTGCTTGAGAATCCTGTGCTGACGGAGATTGGAATCGAAGGCAACACTGTGGAGAAGAGCGAGGATCTCTATGGGCGCATGCGGGTAAAGACGGGAGAAATCCTCAATAGCCGCATCCTGCATGAAGATGTTCAGGCTGTCCAGGACCTTTACCATAAGGATGGCTACATCCTCATGAAGATCTCTGACATGAATATAGATCCCAACGGCAAGCTTACCTTGAAAATCAACGAGGGCAAGCTGGAGGGATACGCAGTCAAGGGCAATAAGAAGACCAAGGACAGAGTAATTCTGCGCGAGATGCGTCAGAAGCCGGGAGAGCCCTTCAACTCCAAGATGGCACGCCGCAGTGTGCAGCGCGTATATAACCTGGGCTTTTTTGAAGATGTCAATATCAAGATGAACCCGGGGGTGGAGCCCAATGCGGTGATCATGGAAGTAGATGTCAAGGAGCAGCGCACGGGCACCTTCGGCGTTGGTGCGGGCTACAGCAGCTCTGACGGCATCCTGGGAATGATCAATGTAGGCGACAAGAACTTCCTGGGCACCGGGGATGCCATTTCCCTTACCTACCAGAGATCCGGCAGCGAGAGTGATGCACAGGGCTTCGTGTTCTCTTACAGGCATCCCTGGATTGACAAGAAGGAAACTGTGGGAACCCTGAAGATCTACAATCGTACCTATGAGTATTCTGACTATGACACCGACGGCAATAAGAAGGAAAGCTATATGCGCAAGTACTCCGGGGGCGAGCTTACTTTGGGCCGCCCGGTCAGCGAATACTCCACCAACTACATCACCCTCAAGAACCGTAAGGACATATACAAAAGACATGAAGATGACGGCAATGTGGTCTGGAAGAACGCAGATGGCAGCATTCACTGGGGCGAACATGATCAGGCCTGGAAGGATTACAACTTCGGCACTACCCGTTCCATCATCTTGCAGCATGTGACTGATACCCGTGACAATGTCTATAACCCCATGGAGGGCTGCAAGATCAGCCTTACCGGCGAGGTGGCAGGCTTTGGCGGCGATTTCGATTTCCAGAAGGCATACATTGAGGATGCCCGCTACTTCAAGGTAGGCAGCGATCGGGTGATCGCCGTAAGAGGTGCCTTGGGCTATGCCCGCGGTCACTTGTCAGAGTTCAACCAGTTCCGTGTGGGCGGCCAGGATACCCTGCGCGGCTATCGTGACGACCAGTTCCGTGGCGACCGCATGGGCATCCTGTCCGTAGAGTACAGGTTCCCCCTGGCCAATAAGGTTCAGGGCGCTGTCTTCGCTGATGGCGGTGGTGCCTGGTATGACAGCGTGCTGCCCCATGGAGGAGACCTTCATGGCAGCATAGGCGTGGGCGTTTCCTTCAATACCCCCATTGGCCCTCTGCGCCTGGATTACGGCAGGGGCGATAAGGGCGGCCGTGTTCACTTCACGGTAGGCGGCATGTTCTGAGGACGGTGAAGGGGACTGTGCCACTGACGGCAGCAAGATTCCTTTGCCTCTGCCTGGCTCTTTGCCTGATGCTAGGAGGCAGGGCAGAAGCTGCCAGGCGGGTTGAAGCAGTGCAGGCAGAGGTCATGGCATCGCACTCCCTGCCGGTTCTGGCCAAGGGCCGCATGGAAGAAAGCGTGGAGGCCATTGCCAGCCAGCTTCTGATGGGGCAGGAAATCCCAGAGCTTCAGGGGAGAAAGGCCCGTGATGAAGCCTTGATCATGGAAATCTTTGACAAGGTGCTCATAGGCTATACCGTCATGGAAGCCCATATTGAGCCGGGGGAGAAAACTCTGGTGAAGATTCGGCTTGCTCCTTGGGATGCGACCATAGAAAAGGTTGAGACGGGCTTGACTGTAGAGGGAATGCCTCCCCTGGTAGAGGAACTGGTCCGCCAGGATGCCGAGGGCCTGGGAGAGGTTTTCCAGCAGGCCCTGCTGGGACTTCCCGTGGCGGCAGGAGACTGGACCACGGGGCTCATTCGGCAGGAGGTCAAGGCATATCTGGCGAAACGCCTGCCGGAGTTTCGGGCAGATTTTGAAGTTTATCCCGGCAGGGTCGCCCGGGCAGAGATTGTTCTCTATCCCCGCCTGCCTGTGGTGCGCACCATAGACCTGGCTATGCGCTCCGACACCATCCCCAGCGTGACGCTCCTGTCCCACAGGCAGGAAATGCAGGACAAATGCAATGAGCTGGTGGGGGTGCCTGTGGGCTTTGTTTCCAGGCACAGGCAGGCCTTCGAGAAAGCTCTGGCTGGTTATCTGGATGAGGAAGGCGGCCTCAGGCGCTGGAAGCTTGCCACTATGGTGGATATCCAGCCAGGGGAAAATACCCGGGTCATGAGCCGTTCCAATACAGAGCGCTATCGGGTACGGCTGGAAGGCTGGCTTGATGCAGGACACAGGAAAGACCAGGACCGCAACAGGGACATCACCTTGCGGCTCCATGCAGGTGCCATGCTTTCTAAAAAGGATGAGGTCTTCAATCTGCTGGATGTGTACCCGGAGAAGCCCGACTGGGGCTGGCAGCTGGGCTATGGGCGCAGCCTGAGTTCCAAGGGGCGGGCGGAAGTCCGCTATGATATGCGGGAGCACAGCTGGCTCGTGGCCGCCAGCCAGCAGCTGGCCAGGCGCTGGCTCCTGCGGTATGAGTACCGCTGGGGAGGGCGCATCTGGGAGACTGCCCTGCGCTACCAACTCCATGACTTCATGGCCTTGGAGTACGTAGTGGACAGGAACGACAGCTGGCTGAGAGTGATTGGCTGCTTCTGAGGCAGTTTTGCTTATGTGATGCATGCACAAATTGTTTGCATGTTTTTAATGAAACGCGAATATGTACATTTTACCTATGGTAAAATTTGAACAGTTGCGTTATAATTATAATGTTTCTGTGCAAGTCTGATGGAAATTTTGCAACCCGGAAAGGGTAAAGGAGAAATGAAACATGGTTAAATTGGAAAAAAAGCAGGTCAAGATTGTAAGCGTTCTCATCGCTCTGGCTTTCATCGGCTCTGTGGTGGCGCTGGCTCTGACCCAGTCCGGTTCCGGCCTGGCTTCCGCTGCCAGCTCCAGCGTGGGTGTCATTGACTACCGTACAGTAGCAGCCCAGCATCCTCAGCTCCAGCAGGCTGAGCAGGCTATGCAGAATGAAGTGCAGAGCGCTCAGAAGGACTTTGAAGAGAAGTCTGCCAGCATGAACGATCAGGAGAAGGGTGACTACTACCAGCAGACCCAGCAGCGTCTCCAGCAGAAGCAGAACGAGCTCATGGATCCTATCCGCCAGAACATCGAGGAGACGGTGAAGAAGGTGGCTGAGGCCAAGGGCCTGCAGGTTGTCCTCGACAAGGGCGCTGTGATATACGGCGGCCAGGACATCACTCAGGATGTTGTTTCCAAGCTTGGCAAGTAATAACAGCCAAGGGATATATGAACAAATACCGGGCCGGGGTGCTCGGTATTTGTCTTAGTGGGTGTATTTCAAGGGAGGGCAGGCTTTGAAGGATAAAGAAGAATCGTCCCTCAAGGGAGGCCCTTCTGGCAATGAGGAAGAGGTAAGCCTCAAAGGATTTTGGCAAGGGAACCGCCATCAGATCCTGGTGGGAGCTGCGGCTATTTTGCTGCTGCTGACTGCAGGCACGGGAGTGATTGTGAAAACTGTCCTGGACAGGCAAGAGCCTCCCTTGCCGGTCAGGGTGACCAGCGAGGTGGCTTACGCGGATGCCCGCAAGGTATGGCCGGCTCATCCTGATTATGGCAGGCTTCAGCAGCTGAGAGCAAAGGCACTGGCTCTGGAAATGGAGCTGGAAGATCTGCAGGAACTGCCTCTCCTGACGGTGCAGCCTCCAGAGACGGACAGCCAGCCCTTCAAGGATTCAGTCTGGCAGAAAAATGCCCAGACGGTCATAGGAGGCCGGGTGCAGCTGGAGCGGGAGCGCAAGCAGATAGAAGAGGATTATCGCGAGGCCACCCGTGCGGATTATGAGGCTCAGCGGGCAGCTCTCGATGATGAATATCTCAATGACATCCTCAATATCAATCTGAAGCTTGATAATCAGCAGCAGATGCATCACCCCTGGACCAAGCAGGAGGAGCTTGATGCGGAGCGGGCAGCCTGGGAGCAGGAGGCCTGGCAGCTGAAGCATGAGCGCGGCGAGCGCCAGTACCAGCTGAAACTGGCTTGGGACAAGCAGGTGCAGGACTATGTGGATTCAGTCATGGCACCTAAGATTGCTGAATGGGACAAGAGATCCAAAGAGGCACTGGAGCAGCAGAAAGCTGAGGCTGTGGCTTCGGAGGCGGCAGCCCAGGCCAGGAATGCCGAATTGATGTCCAGGCAGATGGCTCTCTCCCTGCAAGTGCAGCAGCATTTGGAAAAGCGCCAGCAGCTCGTGCAGGCAAAGCAGGAACTGACGGCTCTGGAAAACCACATTGCCAATGACATTGCAGGCAGGGGCGCGAAAATCGCCATTCTCCATCACTACACCATGATTATTTCCGTGCCTATGCCCACCTTGCGGGGGATTTTCCCGGGGACTTTGGGCAGGGATTTCTCTCAGCCATTTTATGGCGAGGTCACGGGAAATATAGATGATGTGACGGAGGAACTTGCGGCAGAGGTCCGCAACATAGAGGGTTCAAGTAAAGAGTAATAACGTATAAAGGAAGCTGAACGACAAATGAATTTGAAGAAGAAGGCCCTGCTGGTGACAGCAGCCCTGATGGCATCAGCTCTTGTGGGCGGCTGCGGCCAGGCTAAGATTGGCTACATAGATGCAGAACGGGTGATAAAGGAAGCCCCTCAGATCAAGGCCCTTGATGAAGAAGGCAGCCAGAAATACAAAGAGGCTGTAGAGGAAGCAGAGAAGAAGCTGCAGGAAAATCAGAACCTGAGCCAGGAAGAGGCTCAGAAGGCCCAGATGGATGTGCAGCGCAAGCTGCAGGGCATCAACCAGTCCTACGCCCTGCAGATGCGTCAGAAGCTGGATGTGGCCCTGGGGGAGATTTCCCGCGCAGAGAAACTTGATGCCGTAGTGCAGAATGCGCCGGATCTGCCCACCGCAGTGACCGGCTGCATCGATATCACTGACAAGACCATCGAGAAACTGCAGTAAGAAGAGCCGGAGGAGCATGCCATGAAGAAGACATTGCAGGAAATCGCCTCGCTGGTGGGGGGACGGGTAGCTGGGGATGGAGAAATACTCATTTCCGGGCTGGATAATATTGCAGGCGCCGGGGAAAGCGACCTGACCTTTGCAGTGGAACCCCATATCGAGGAAGCCAAGGCAACCCGTGCGGCGGCTGTGATGCTGCCGGAGGGAGAAGCGGCGGCTCAGGACTTCCCCAAGGCTGCTATCTACGTAGAAGACCCCAGGGCGGCTTTTGCCAGGCTGCTGGAGATCTTCACGCCGAAGCTGGATTTCCCTGCCGGGGTCAGCGACAAGGCCTATATCGGCGAGGATGTGAAAATCGGCGAAGGCGTTACCATCATGCCCTTTGCCGTGGTGGACAGCCATGCGGTCATCGGGGACAGGGCCATCATCTATCCCCATGCCTATGTGGGCCAGTATGTTGAGATCGGTGAAGATACGGTCATCTATCCCTCTGCCACCGTGCGCGAGCGCTGCCGGGTAGGCAGGCGCTGCGTCATCCATGCGTCTGCCGCCATCGGCTCCGACGGCTTTGGCTTCACCACCAAGGACGGTGTCCACACTAAGGTGCCCCAGGTGGGCAATGTGGTGCTGGAAGATGATGTGGAGATTGGTTCCCATGTGGGGGTCGACCGGGCAGCCATGGGCTCCACGGTCATTGGCAAGGGCACGAAAATCGACAATCTGGTGCACATTGGCCATAACTGCAAGATTGGCGCGAACTGCCTGATTGTGGCCCAGACGGGTATTTCCGGCTCCACAGAAGTGGGGCACAATGTCACCTTCGGCGGCCAGACTGGCACTGTGGGACATATCAAGATTGGCGCCAACTCCGTCTATGCGGCACGTTCCGGCATTATCGGTGATATGCCGGAAGGTCAGTTCTGCGCTGGCTTCCCTGTGCAGCCCCATGCGGAATGGCTGCGCATGAAAGCGGCCATGAAGCGTCTGCCGGAACTTGTGAAAAAGGTCAAGAAACTTGAAAAAGAGCTGGCCGGGAAATAGGGTTAAAAGCAAGTCACGTTAAAAGGAGCTGCCTTCGGCGGCTCTTTTTTTCAGAAATCAGGTTGGAAGCAGAACAGGAAAGCAGTTGAGGTTGATATGTTAGCATATTATCTGGTGAAGGCTCTAAGCCGTATATTGTGCCTGGTTCCCAAGGGGGCGAGCGATTGTCTGGGCCGAGGCCTGGCAATTCTTTTGTGGCCCTTTGTGCCCCGGAAGCGGAAACGCCTGGCCAAGCAGCAAATCATGGATTGCCTGCATGTGGAAGAGAAGGAAGCAGAACGCATTGCCAGGGAGAGCACCCTGCGCTTTGGCCCCATGCTTTTTGAAGTATTGAGGTCACCTGTCATTAAAGAAAATATGGATGAGTACGTTACTCTGACGGGGGCTGTGGAAAAGATGCACGCTCAGTTGGCCTCTGGCAAAGGGTTTATCGTTGCCACATCACACGCCGGGAATTGGGAATTGCTGGGAGGTGCGCTGGCGCATTATGGCATTCCTCTGGTTGCGGTGGCAAAAAAACAGACCGCCCAAGGTATGGACAAGTTCATCAATGAATATCGCGCTTTGATGGGGATGCACGTCACATATAGCAAGAGTGTGCGTGAAATGTATGACATGCTGAAAGATGGATGGGTTATCGGGCTTCTCTCAGATCAGGATCCCAGCCGCAAGGATGGCATGGTGATGGACTTCTTTGGCAGACCTACTAATTGCGTGGTGGGAGCCGCTACCATGGCTCGTTTCAAGGATGTGCCAATATTTATGGTGCAGATTCACAAAGAGCCAGATGGTCATCATACTCAGTGGATTTCCGAGCCGGTCTGGGTGGAGAAGACAAAGGATAAAAAGGAAGATATCAGAAGGACCACACAGCAACTCAACAACATGTTAGAGGATTACATCCGCCGCTACCCGGAAGACTGGTTCTGGCTGCATGACAGATGGAAGTCCATGCGGGAGGAATTCTGACAAATGCTTGCAATTCCTTCGGAAGTCTTATAAAATATATAAGGAAAAATTTCGGATTCTAAGGGCACACAGGGGACTGTGTGCTTTGCCTTTAGGGGCTTATATCACGTCGGGAGGAATTACTTTTGCAGAAGCAGACAACGCTGGAGAAGGAAGCTGCCTACACGGGGGTGGGACTCCATTCCGGGCGGGAGGTGCACATGGTGCTGCGGCCCGGGGCGGCTGATACGGGGCTGGTCTTTGTGAGGGCAGACTTGCAGGACAAGCCGGAAATACATGCGGTGGCGGAGAATGTCACCTCCACTCTCCGGGCTACGACTTTGGAGGAGAATGGCTGCAAGGTCTTTACCATCGAGCATCTCATGAGCGCCTTCCACGCCGCAGGCATCGACAACTGCCGCATCGAGATGGACTCTGAGGAACCGCCCGTGGCGGATGGCTCTGCCCTGGCTTTCCTGGAGCTGATCAGAGGGGCTGGCAAGAAGGAACTGGATGCTCCCCGCCATGAGGTAGTGGTGGACAAGGTCTACCGCATCGATGATGACAAGCATGAGCGCTTTGTCATGGTGGTGCCCTATGACGGCTTCAGGGTGAGCTTCACCTCTGTCAATCCCCACAAGCTCATTGGCATCCAGTATGAAGATTTTGAGATTGATGAGGAAACATATCATAGGGAAATCGCCCCTGCACGCACCATTGCCTACGAGAAGGAAATCGAGGCCTTGAGGAAGATGGGCCTCGGCCTTGGCGGCACCATCGAGAGCGTCATCGTCTACAACGATGAAGGCTGGCTCAATCCCCTGCACTTCGAGGATGAACTGGTGCGTCATAAGATCCTGGATGTCATTGGTGACCTGAGGCTGGCAGGCCCCATACGCGGACATGTCATAGCGGCAGCTTCAGGCCACGCCTTGAACACAGCTTTAGCGAAGCTTCTTGCGGATGCACCGCGAGATTAAAGATAGAAAGAGGGAGATATTTATGGAACTCGACATCAACGAAATCATGAAGATATTGCCCCATCGTCCGCCCCTTCTGCTGGTGGATCGCATTGTGGAGATTGAGCCTTTCAAGTCTGCCACGGGCATCAAGTGCATTACCATGAATGAGCCCCAGTTTGGCGGCCACTTCCCGGGGCATCCCATCATGCCCGGGGTCTTGCTCCTTGAAGCCATGGCCCAGGTGGGCGGCGTGGCCATGCTCTATCCCAAGGAGCACCGCGGCAAGCTGGCTTTCTTCGGCGGCATGGACAATGTGCGCTTCAAGCAGCCTGTGGTGCCCGGTGATGTGCTGGTCACCAAGGCAGAGATCACCAAGGTGCGCGGCAACTTCGGCGTGCTCCATGCGGATGGTTATGTCAATGATAAGCTGGTAGCTCAGGCCGACTTCAAGTTCGCGCTGATTGAGGACGAGAATCACAAGCCGGAGAAGTCTGAGGATAAAGCTGAAGACTGAGACCTGCGGACGCAAATGCAAGGATTTTGTTGCAAATAACTGATTTTAGCAAGTAAATGAGACCTAGTCTTTGTTCAAATCGAAGAATGCCCGGATTTGCTATCATAGTGCATACTAAGATTGAAAGTTTATTTGGGAGTATATACAAAAGATGAGCAAAGCCGCTTGCGCCAGGAAATGCTCGGCCCGGCGCGTGTGTTTATCGTAGAACAGAGGAGTTGGAGCAGATGAGCGCTGAAAGCAAAGTAGTAGCTTACATACATGATACAGCCGTCATCGCGCCTGGGGCCCGCATAGCCAAGAATGTAGAGATCGGCCCTTACTCGGTGATTGGGGAACACGTGGAGATAGGTGAGGGCACGAAGATCGGCCCTCATGTGGTCATCACTGGCTGGACCCAGATAGGCAAGGACTGCAAGATATTCCAGGGAGCTTCCGTAGGTGAAGAACCCCAGGATTTGAAATTCCAGGGCGAGAAGAGTTACGTTTTCATCGGTGACCGCACCACCATACGCGAGGGGGTCACCATCCACCGTGCCACAGGCGAGGGGGAGGAGACACGCATAGGCAACGATTGCCTGCTGATGGCTCTCACCCATGTAGCCCATAACTGTGCCATAGGCAACCATGTGATCATGTCCAACCTGGCCAGTGTGGCAGGCCATGTGGTGGTGGAGGACCGGGCTGTCATAGGAGGCATGGCCGGTGTCCAT
Source organism: Pseudoselenomonas ruminantium (assembly GCA_902780915.1). Classification (GTDB taxonomy): domain Bacteria; phylum Bacillota; class Negativicutes; order Selenomonadales; family Selenomonadaceae; genus Selenomonas_B; species Selenomonas_B ruminantium_B. The sequence goes on from CACZHK010000004.1 coordinate 71,822, forward strand.
CAGTTCGTGAAGATTGGCCGCAATGCCATGGTAGCGGGCATGTCCCGCCTGGTGCAGGATGTGGTGCCCTATACCATCGTGGCGGGCCATCCGGCCAAGGCTGCGGGCATCAACAGTGTGGGCATTGCCCGCGCCGGCATACCCTTGGACGCGCGCCGCAATATCAAGCGGGCCTACAAGATACTTTATCGTTCCGGGCTGAGCCTCAAGGAAGCCATTTCCATCATCGAGCAGGATGTGGATTCCTGCGAGGAGATCGAGCATTTCCTGCGCTTCCTGCGCAACGCTGACCGGGGCATCTGCCGAGGACGCCGGGATGGGGACAAAGATATTTGAGCCATTCAAGCCGTATTTGATAATCTGGAGATAGGGAGCAGAGTTTATGGAAAAGATAGGATTGCTGGCAGGGGTAGGCAAGCTGCCTGTGGAATGTGCACGGGCTGCAAAGCTCTTGGGCTATGAGGTTTACGCTGTGGCCCTGCTTGATGAGACGGATCCGGAACTTGACGAGGCGGCTTTTGAGTGCGCCCATATCAGCATTGCCCAGATGGGTGAGATCCTTGCGTACCTGAAGTCCAAGCAGGTGGAAAAGATCACCATGATCGGCAAGGTCACCAAGGAACTCCTGTTTTCCGGCAAGCTGGTGCCGGATGCTACGGCTATGCAGCTGATCATGTCCCTGCCTGACAGGAAGGACGATACCATCATGCTGGCCTTCGTCCAGGCTCTGGCCCGGGCAGGCTTCACTGCCTTTGACCAGACGGCCCTTATACATAAGCTGATGCCCCGTCGTGGCACTATCACCAGCCGTGAGCCGGATGAACGGGAGAAGAAGGATATGGAATTCGGCTTCCGCATGGCCAAGGAAATCGGCCGCCTGGATGTGGGGCAGACTGTGGTGGTGAAGGATTCTGCCGTCATGGCTCTGGAGGCCATTGAGGGCACTGATGCCTGCATCAGGCGCGGCGGCCAGCTGGCTCGTGGCGGCGCTGTAGTGGCCAAGGTGGCCAAGCCGGAGCAGGACAACCGCTTTGATGTGCCCACCGTGGGCAAGGCTACCCTGGAGACCATGGTCGAGGTGGGAGCTACGGCTCTGGCCATCGAGGCGGACAAGACTCTGCTGGTGGAGCGCGAGGCTGTGGTGAAGCTGGCCGAGGAGCACGGCATTGCCATTGTGGCTATGTAAATTAAGTGAATTTGTATGCGGCAGGTGCTTTTCTCTGCCGCATTTTGCTTTTTGCGAATAGTGGGGTAAGTTGCTACAGGCAAGTAGATATGATACAATGTTAGATTGATGGATGGAGGGATAGCCAGTGAAAATCATGCTTTCGGCAGGAGAGGTTTCGGGAGATTTGCACGGCAGAAGGCTGGCAGAGGCTATGCTCAGCCTTGACCCCTCCGTGCAGCTGTTTGGTTTTGGCGGCAAAGAAATGGAAGGGGCGGGAGTGCGCCTCCTGAAGGACTTTGCCGATTATAATGTCATGGGCGTCTGGGAGGTTCTGAAGAACCTGCGCCGCATCATGAAGCTCCTGAACTATCTGGAAGAGGCCATGCGGGAGGAAAGGCCAAACCTGCTGGTGCTTATAGACTACCCGGATTTCAACTGGCGGCTGGCGAAAAAGGCCAAGGCCCTGGGCATCCCTGTTTTTTCCTACATCCCGCCGTCTGCCTGGGCCTGGCGCAAGGGGCGGGCCAAGTCCTGCGCAGAGATTGCAAACGAGTTCGTGGCTATTTTCCCACATGAGCTGCCCCCCTATGAGGCGGCAGGGGCGAGGATTTCCTTTGTGGGCAATCCTTTGGTGGACACGGTGAGGGCTGAAATCACGCCCAAGGCGGCAGAAAGGGAATTTGGATTGCAGGCTGGGGAAATCCCCATCCTGCTCCTGCCCGGCAGCCGCAGGCAGGAGATAGAGATGCTGTTGCCGGATATGCTGGGGGCGGCAAAGATATTGAAGCAAAAACGCCCTGAGACGCGCTTTTACCTGCCCGTGGCAGATGCGGGCTTGAAGGCCCTCATTGAGGCAAATATTGCCACGGCGGGGCTGGAGGGAGAAATCACCCTCACAGGCACGGAGCACCGCTATGCTCTCATGGGTATGGGGGCGGCGGCCATGGCCACCTCTGGCACTGTGGTGATGGAGGCTGCCCTCATGGGCCTGCCCTGCGTGGTGCTCTATCGCTTCGCCTGGCTCTCTGCCCTGATCGGCAGGCTGGTGGTGCATGTGGAGCATTTCAGCCTGCCCAATATCCTGCTGGGGGAAGGCTTCCAGCCTGAGCTGCTGCAGGAGCAGGTGACACCGGAAAACATTGCGGCGCATATGCTGCCCCTTTACCCCGGCGAAGCCAGGCGGGAAATCACCTGTGCCAAGCTCAAAGAGGCCTGCAGGAAGCTGGGGGAGCCGGGGGCGGCTTGCAGAGTGGCTGAAAAGGTGATGGCCTGCGCCAGACGGCATTTGCGATAAGAGAAGTTCAGAGAATTCGAGGGAAGGTTTTCATGAAGAATTACAAGCGGTTGCTGCAATATATGCGGCCTTATACCAGGCGGTTCATCCTGGCAGTCTTCTGCATCATCATGGCGGCAGGCGCCAACCTTTACCTGCCCTGGATCATCAAGGACATGGTGGACAAGGTGCTGACGGAGAAGGACATGTTCATGCTGAACGTGATTTCCGCAGGTATCGTCATCACCTTCCTCATACGCGGCATTTTCTATTATGGGCAATCTTATCTTGTATCCTACATCGGCGAGCGGGTCATCATCGATGTCCGGGAGGTCATGTTCAAGAAGTTCCAGCGCCTGCCCATGGCCTACTTCGACAGGCACCAGACCGGCGAGACCATGAGCTACATCACCAATGATGTCAGCGCCATCCAGTCTGCCCTGGTGAGCCAGCTCATCGAGATGGTGACGGAAGGTTCCATCCTCATCGGTTCCCTGGTCATGATGGTCTATCTGGACTGGAAGCTCTCCCTGCTGACGCTGGTGGTCATTCCCCTGGTGGGGCAGGCTATGAAGGTCTTTGGCCGCAAGCTCAAGCGCAACGGCACAGTGATCCAGGAGCGCATGGCTGACATCACTTCCCTGCTGCAGGAAAGTGTGTCTTCTGTGCGAGTGGTGAAGACTTTTGTCCGTGAGGATTATGAGATCGAACGCTTCAAGGAGCAGAATATCCTGAACTTCCGGGCGGCCATGAAGAATGTGCAGCTCACCAGCCTGCTTACCCCGACGGTGGAGTTTCTGGCGGCGGTATCCGTTACCTTCATCGTCTGGTTTGGCGGCTATGAGGTGCTGAACGGCGAGCTGACGGCCGGTGCCCTGATTGCCTTCCTGACTTATGCGGTGAACCTGGCCAACCCAGTGAAGCGGCTTTCTCGCGTTTATGGCACCATGCAGAAGGCCATGGCAGCTGTGGACCGCGTGTTCGAGGTCATCGACCTGCCGGAGCCTCTGGCTGACAAGCCCGAGGCCAAGCCCCTGCCGGAGATTCAGGGCCATGTGGTGGTAGACCATGTTTCCTTCGGCTACAAAAAGGGCAATCTGGCTTTGGATGATGTGACCTTGGAGGCCAAGCCGGGGCAGATGATTGCCTTCGTGGGGCCGTCCGGCGCGGGCAAGTCCACCATTGCCAATCTCTTGCCCCGCTTCTATGAGATAGACAGCGGCTCCATCAGCATTGACGGCCATGATATAAGAGATGTGACCATAAAGTCCCTGCGGGAGCAGATTGGCATCGTGCCCCAGGAAACTATGCTCTTTTCCACCACCGTGCGGGAAAATATCCGCTACGGCAGGCTGGATGCCACCGACGAGGAGGTGGAAGAAGCGGCCAGAGCCGCCAATGCTGACGGCTTCATCCGTGAGCTGCCCCAGGGCTATGACACGCCCATCGGGGAACGTGGGCTGAATCTTTCCGGTGGTCAGCGCCAGCGCATGGCCATCGCCAGGGCTATTTTGAAGAATCCTCGCATTTTGATTTTAGATGAGGCCACTTCTGCCCTGGATACGGAAAGTGAGAAAGTGGTGCAGGCAGCTCTCGACCAGCTCATGGTGGGGCGCACTTCCTTCGTCATTGCCCACCGCCTTTCCACGATTTTCAATGCCGACCAGATTTACGTCATCGACGGGGGCAGGATCAAGGAGCACGGCACCCATGAGGAACTTTTGAAGAAGGACGGGCTTTACAGTTACCTGTACAATATTCAGTTCAGCAGGAAGAACATTGAGTAAAGGGGATAAGTCATGCAGTTGCTTTATAACATAGCGGCCATCATCATCGTGGTGCTCATCATCCCGATGTTCATGATCCGCGCGGTGCGCGAACGGGGGTTCGTGGAACGCATCAAGCAGAGCCTGGGCATTTTCCCGGATCATGTTCTTGAACCGGTAGCCAAGAAGGGCTGTATCTGGGTTCATGCTGCTTCCGTAGGTGAGATTGTGGCCACCAGCCCTCTCATCAAGGAATTCCGCAAGGAATTTCCCAAGAGCCCTATCCTGGTTTCTGTGGTCACCACCAGCGGCTACGAGATGGCCAACCGCATCATCAAGGATGCAGATGCCATCATCTACTTCCCGCTGGATCTGCCATGGCTGGCTTCCCATGTGTTCCGTCGCATCGGGCCGCGGGTTTTCCTGCCTGTGGAGACGGAACTCTGGCCCAATTTCCTCAAGACCGCCCGGCGCTGCCAGGTGCCGGTGATGATGGTCAACGGCCGCATCAGCGACAAGAGCGTGAAGCGCTACAAGTATATGCGGGGGCTTTTGCGGGATATGATTGGCACGGTGAAGCGCTTTGCCATGCAGTCCCCCATTGATGCCGAGTATATCATGCGCCTGGGGGCACCACCGGAACTGGTGACAGTGACGGGCAACACCAAGTTTGATCAGACCTATACTGATGTGAGCGCCGAGGAAAAGGCCCAGATCCTGCGGGAGATGAATCTTGAGGACAATGAGGGGATTTTCCTGGCAGGTTCCACTCACCGGGGGGAAGAGGAGTTCGTGCTGCAGGCCTTCAAGGCAGTGCGCAAGAGCCACCCCAAGGCCCGGCTGGTGATTGCGCCCAGGGAGCTCCTCCGCACCATGGAGGTCACCCATATCTGCAAGAGCGCAGGCTTCACCGTCTCTCTCCGTACGGAGCTTCAGAAGGAAGACCAGCATGGCGAGCCTACGGATATCGTGATCCTCGATACCATCGGCGAGCTGGGCAAGGTCTACAGCATCGGCGATGTGGTGTATGTGGGCGGCAGCCTCATCACCCACGGCGGCCACTCAAGAAGCGCAATGCCTGCATCACCGTGGAGGATGCCAGGGGGCTGGCGGCAGAGGTGTCACGCCTGTTTGATGAGCCGGAGGAGCGCCACCGCATGGAGGCGGAGACCCTGGCCATCGTTTCCGAGAACAAGGGGGCTTCCAGGAAGTCCGCCCTGATCCTGCGTGAGACCATCGAGCGCTTCGAGCGCGAGCAGGCCTCCAAGGGCTCCAGCGTCAAGTCCACTCAGAAGATTGCCAACCTCCAGACCTACTTCGTGGATCTGGTGCACAGCAAGGATGTGGACGGCATCGGACAGAATTTCCTCATGGGGATTCTCTACTTGTTTTCCCTGATTTATCGTGGGCTGGTGAATTTCAAGCTGGCTCTCTTCAAATTAGGCGTGTTCAAGACCAGGAGCCTTGATTGCTTCGTCATCAGCCTGGGCAACATCACCGTGGGCGGCACGGGCAAGACCCCGACTGCACAGCGGCTGGCCCGGGACATCCGCGATATGGGCTATCGCGTGGTAATACTCAATCGCGGCTACCGGGCCAAGTGGCATGGCAAGGTGGGCATTGTCTCCGATGGCAGCAATCTGCACATGAGCGCTGCCGAGGCAGGGGACGAGGCCTTCATGCTGGCCAAGCATCTGCCAGAGGTGCCGGTGCTGATAGGTGCCGAGAGGGCCGAGACGGGCCGCTATGCCATCGAGCACTTCGGGGCTGAGGTGGCTATCCTCGATGATGGTTACCAGCACTGGCAGCTGAAGAGGGACATGGACATCCTGCTCATTGATGCGGTGAATGTCTTCGGCAACGGCTATATGCTGCCCCGGGGGACGCTGCGCGAGCCCATGCCCCATCTGAACCGCAGCCACGTCTGCCTCATGACCAAGGTTGATCAGGCGGCGGCAGGCTCCAGGGAATATATCCGCAAAACTCTGGCTCAGTACAACAGTGAGGCCAAAATTGTGGAGAGCATCCATCAGCCCCGCTGCTTCATTCCCCTGCCGGACTGGTATGTGGACATTGCAGGGGACGGCATCCCCGTGACGGAGATGAAGGGCAAGCGCATCGTGGCGGTGTCCGCCATCGGCAATCCCGCTTCCTTTGAGCAGACTTTGGAGGATCTGGACACGGAGATCATCGAGAGCCTGCGCTACCCCGACCACCACGATTACACCATGCAGGAAATGCAGGATGTGCTGAGACGTGCCGAGAGCCAGGGCGCTGAGGCCATTGTCATCACGGAAAAGGACGCGGTGAAGATTCCCGCGGAGGTCATACAGTCCCACTGGCCTATTCCCGTCTATGTCATCTGCGTGGAAGTCAACTTCCAGGAAGGCGGCAGTGAGTTCTACAGCCTGCTGAAATCCAGGCTGCAGGAGAAGTTGGGCGACCGCTGAAGGAGATATGAGAAAATGAAGGTACTTTGTGTCATACCTGCCCGTTACGCCTCCACCCGCCTGCCGGGCAAGCCCTTGAAGGACATTGCCGGCAAGCCCATGGTGGTGCGGGTTTACGAGCGTGCCAGCCAGGCAGGGCTGGTGAATGAAACTCTGGTGGCCACAGATGATGAGCGCATCAAAGTGGCAGTGGAGGCTGCAGGCGGCAAGGCCATGCTCACCCGAGCCGACCATGCCACAGGTACGGACAGGCTGGCTGAGGTGGCAGAGGCTTATCCTGAGGTTGACCTGATCGTCAATGTGCAGGGAGATGAGCCCCTGATTGACCCGGGCCTCATAGATGAGCTGGCAGGCCTCTTTGCAAATGAGCCGGAGCTTGCCATGGCTACAGTGAAGACTGAGATGGAGGACGAGGCAGAGCAGAAGAACCCCAACAATGTGAAGGTGGTCTGCGACAAGGCAGGCTATGCCCTCTATTTCTCCCGTTCCCTCATGCCTTATCCCCGCAAGGACGGCTGCCCGGTGTACAAGCATATCGGCATTTACGCTTACCGTCGTGATTTTCTCTTGCATTATGCCAAGATGGAGCCTACGCCCTTGGAGCAGGCCGAGTCCCTGGAGCAGCTGCGTGCCCTGGAGAATGGCTATCGCATCAAGGTGGTGGAGACCAAGGCCAAGTTCGTGGGCGTGGATACAGTCGAGGACCTGGAACGGGTCAATGAAATTTACAGGAACATGTGATAAAATAGTCTTTAGCGTGTGTTTGTGAAATAGAGGAAGGAGAATCATCATGAACAAAGTCAAGGTTGGCAGCTTCGAGATTGGCGGCGGTGAGCCTCTGGCACTGATGGCAGGTCCCTGCGTGCTGGAAAGCCTGGATCGCTGCCTCTACATTGGCCGCACCATCAAGGATATCTGCGGTCGCCTGGGCATGCCTTATGTGTTCAAGGCTTCCTTTGACAAGGCCAACCGTTCCTCCTTCCACAGCTTCCGTGGCCCCGGCCTGAAGAAGGGGCTGGAAATGCTGGAAACCATCAAGCAGGAATTGGACGTGCCTGTGGTGACGGATATACACGAGCAGAATCAGGCGGGGCCTGCGGCCAAGGTGGCGGACATCCTGCAGATTCCCGCTTTCCTTTCCCGTCAGACTGACCTTCTCCATGCTGCAGCCCAGACGGGCAGGGTGGTGAATGTGAAGAAGGGCCAGTTCCTGGCTCCCAAGGATATGCGCAATGTGGTGGACAAGCTCCATGAGTCCGGCTGCGACCAGATGATGCTCACGGAGCGTGGGGCTTCCTTTGGCTACAACAATCTGGTAGTGGACATGAGGTCGCTTCCCATCATGCGCTCCTTTGGCTATCCCGTGGTCTTTGACGGCACCCACAGCGTGCAGCTTCCCGGCGGGGCAGGCACCACTTCCTCCGGCAACCGCGAGTATGTGGAATACTTAGTCCGTGCCGCCATTGGCGTGGGCATTGATGCTCTCTTCCTGGAGGTTCACGACAATCCCGAGGAGGCATTGTCCGATGGTGCCAATATGGTGTATCTGGACAAGCTGGAGGATCTTTTGAAGGATGCTCTGGCTATCCATGAAATTGTCCGCAAGAAGCTTTGATTTCCTGACCTAGAAGGAGTTGCAGCCATGTCCATGATAACGGAGAAAGCCATAGAGACCCTGGAGATAGAAGCTGGAGCCGTAGAGGCTCTGAAGGGGCGCATTGGGGAAGAGTTTGAGGCGGCGGTGCAGTGCATATTGGATTGCACTGCCAGAGTGGTAGTGACAGGCATGGGCAAGTCTGGCCATATAGGCAGGAAGATTGCCGCGACCCTGGCCAGCACCGGCACCCCCGCCTTCTTCATGCACCCGGGCGAGGCTTTCCATGGGGATTTGGGCATGGTGACGGAAAAGGATGTGGTCATTGCCATTTCCAACAGCGGCGAAAGCTCTGAGGTAGTGAATATCCTGCCCATCATCCGCCGCATCGGAGCCACCATCATCGCCTTCTGCGGACGCAGGGATTCCAATCTGGGCCGCCATGCGGATCACTTCATCGACATTGGGGTGGAGAAGGAAGCCTGCCCCCTGGGGCTGGCTCCCACTGCCAGCACCACGGCAACTCTGGCCATGGGTGATGCCATGGCCATGGCCCTCATGAGTGCCCGGAACTTCACCAGTCAGGATTTCGCCATGTTCCACCCCGGCGGGGCCTTGGGCAGGAAACTCCTGCTCAAGGTGGAGAACGTCATGCACACCGGGGAGGACAACCCCATTGTCACGGCAGACAAGACTGCCAAGGATGCCCTCTTTATCATGACGGACAAGGGCCTGGGGGCGGTTTCTGTAGTGGACGAGCAGGGCAAGTTCATCGGGCTTATCACGGATGGTATCATCCGCCGGGCTCTGGCCAAGGATTACAAGTTCCTGGATGAGCCGGTGAAGGCTATCATGTTTGAGACACCGCTGACCATTTCCAAGGACAAGCTGGCGGCTGCGGCTCTCTCCGTCATGGAGAAGCATAAGCCCCGCCCGGTCACGGTGCTGCCGGTCATCGGCGAAGACCGCACCCCCGTGGGCATTGTGCATCTGACCGATCTCTTGCGCCAAGGCGTAGTGTAAGAGGGCTCAGTTAAGATAAGCGAGGCAGGATTTATGGAAATCAAGGCAGAGGCCCTGAGGAGGGCCAAGAAAATAAAGTTCGTCATCTTCGATGTGGACGGGGTCATGACGGATGGGGGCATCTATGTGGGGCCGGAGGGTGAGCTGTACAAGCCCTTCAACTGCAAGGATGGACTGGGCATCACGCTGGCTCACCGCTCAGGGCTGCGCACCGCCATCATCACGGGGCGGGAGTCGAAGCAGCTGGCCTATCGGGCCGGGGAACTTCACATCACCGAAGTCATGCAGGGCCACCGCAACAAGCGGGGAGCCTACAAGGAACTGAAGGAAAGGCAGAATCTGGCGGATGAGGAAATTGCCTATGTGGGAGATGACCTCATAGATTTGCCTGTGATGCTTCAGGTAGGCCTGCCCCTGGCTGTGGCTGATGCTGTGGCAGAAGTCAGGGATTGCTCTATGGTGGTGTCCGGCAAGGAGGGCGGCCATGGAGCTATTCGGGAGCTCTTGGAATTCATCCTCAAGGCTCAGGGAAAGTGGGAGGCTATTGTAGCTTCCTTTGCAGATGTAAACGAACAGATGGATAATATTGCAACACCTACGGAGGCGTTGCAGCAGTGATGGGAGAGTTCGGTCCATGCAGTATAATTTGGTAATGTTCATGAGCAAGGTCTGCTGCTGTCTGCCCCATGGCCTGCTTATGGCTGCAGGCAGGGTGCTGGGAAATCTCTACTACCTCCTGATCAAGAAGCAGAGGGAGAGGGCGGTGGCACAGATGATGCCAGCCCTGGGCATAAGTGAGGCAGAGGCCAGGAAACTGGTGAAGGAATCCTTCGTCAATCTGGCTCGCAATGTGCTGGAAATCCTCTACATGCCTGCCCTGACCAAGGAAAACTTCTCCAAGTACGTGGAGATTGACCACCTGGAGCGGATGGAGGAAGCCCTGGCCGAGGGCAAGGGCGTAGTGGTGCTCACTGGCCATGTCGGCACTTGGGAGTGGCTTTCTGCCGCCTTCACCATGAATGATATGCCTGTCACTGCCATTGCCAAGCCCCAGCCCAATATCCAGTACACCAATGCGCTGGACGACCTCCGCAAGACCATCAATGTGCAGATTTTTTCCCGGGGCACCAGCGAGCTGATGGCGGCGGCTAGGGCACTGAAGGCCGGGAAGATCCTGGGCTTCCTGGCTGACCAGGACGGCGGCCCCGGCGGGGCTTTGATTGACTTTCTGGGCAAGCCTGCAGCCACTCCCATGGGGCCTGCGGTCTTTGCCCGCAAGTTCCATTCGCCTGTGCTGCCGGCCTTCATCATCAGGCAGCCGGATGGCAGGCACAGGGTGATCATCAAGGAAGTCATGCGCTACAAGGACACGGGCGACCCGGATAAGGACCTTTACGATTTCACCGTGGAGATGACCAAGATCCTTGAGACGGTGATCCGCGAGCATCCCACCCAGTGGCTGTGGTTCCAGAAGCGGTGGAATACTACGCCGGATATGATGAAATCAGGCAAGCACCATACGGCGCTGTCCAAGGAGGAAAAGGCATGAATAAAAGAGCCAAAGTCCTCACGGCAGCAGCGGTTGCCCTGGCTGTTGGCCTGATTGTCTGGGCTGTTGCCACAGTGCCGGATGCACCTGTGGTGAAGGAAAATCCAGAGCAAAAGACCATGACTTATGATGGCAATACCATCAGTGAGGAGAAGAATGGCAGGAAAATCTGGGAACTCACCGCTGACCATATGGAAGTGGACGTGAAAACCCAGGATATGAGCATGGAGGGCATTACGGGCCATTTCTACGCCGAGAATGGGACTATCACGGATCTGAAGGCAGATAAGGGCGTTTATGGCGGCAAGAGCAAGGACGTAAAGCTTACAGGCAATATCAAGGTTACCAGCAGCGATGGCGCCATTCTCACCAGCAAGGAACTGGAGTGGCTGAACCAGAAGGAAATCCTCTCCGCCATAGGTGATGTGCGCGCGGTCAGGGAAGATGTCTTTCTTACCGCTGACAGGGTGGACAGCAGCGATGGCTTCAACAAGGTAAAGGCCACAGGCCATGCTCACGTAGAGCGCAATGAGGATAAGGCCAAGAAGATGGCCAAGGAAATGGCCAAAGAGCAGCCGAAGGAGCAAGCAGGGGGAAAAGCTGATGAATAAGACAAAGATCATTGCCGCAGGGCTGGCACTCAGCCTGCTGATTGGCGGAAGTTCCTGGGCACTGGCCGCAGGAAAAGGCGAGAAGAAGGAACCGGCTTCTTTGGACGCTGATACGGTGGAATACGATATGAAAACCGGGGAGATCACTGCTACTGACAACGTGCTCATGAAGCGTGGCGAGGCCAAAGTGGCAGGCCAGAAAGCAGCGTATAATCTCAATACCATGGATGGCTATGTGGTAGGCAATGTCATTGCCATCCGCGGCGATATACGCATTACCTGTGACAAGCTGATTTCTGACAAGGCAGAGCATATGCAGGCCATAGGCAAGGTGCATGGGACTCAGCAGGATAAGGAGTTCACAGGGGAGAAGGTGGATTATTTCCCCCACCAGAATGACTATGTCAAGATTGAGAATGGCGGCACTGCCAAGAGCAAGGACGGCATTTTCCGGGCTGACTATCTGGAAGGCTGGCTGAAGGACGAGCACTATGTGGGCGTGGGCAATGCCTATGTCAACAGCCCCACCAAGGACTTGGAAGCCGGCGGCGACAGGCTGGACTATTATGGCAAGGAAGAGGGCAAGGCCATCATGACCGGCCACGCCTGGGCTATCCAGGACAACAACACCCTGCATGGCAACAGGCTGATCCTGTATATGGCCAAAGATGGTTCGGCCAAGGTGAAGCAGTAAGAGTATTGAATTGGAGGACTTAGCTTTGCATATCGAAGCCAAGAACCTGGTAAAGAGGTTCAAGGATCGTACCGTGGTGGACAGAGTTTCCCTGCGGGTGGAAAAAGGCGAGATAGTAGGCCTTTTGGGACCCAATGGGGCGGGAAAGACTACTAGCTTTTACATGATAGTGGGACTGGAGAGACCCGACTCCGGGGAAGTGAATCTCTCAGGAGTTGATATCGCCGGTATGCCCATGTACCGCCGCGCCCGGCTGGGAATTTCCTATCTGCCCCAGGAGGCTTCAATTTTCCGCAAGCTCACTGTGGAAGAAAATATCATGGCCATCCTGGAAACTACAGACCTATCCAAAGCAGAGCAGCGGCATAAGTATGAGTCTTTGCTGGATGAATTCAATATCGGCCATGTGCGTGAGCGCAAGGGCACGGAACTGTCCGGCGGTGAGCGCCGCCGGGTGGAGATTGCCCGCTGCCTGGCCTTGGAGCCTCAGTTCATTTTGCTGGATGAGCCTTTCGCCGGCGTAGACCCTCTGGCAGTGGCGGACATCCAGGAAATCATCCAGTATCTCAGGCAACGTGGCATGGGCATCCTCATCACCGACCACAATGTCAGAGAAACTCTGCATATCGTGGACCGGGCCTATATCCTCAACAATGGCAAGATACTTCTAGAAGGCGACAGCGACACCATCGCCAACAGTCCTATCGCCAAAAAGTTCTATCTGGGCGATAATTTCACGTTGTAAGGAGCAGCAGGATGAAACTGAGAATTTTAGACAAGTACATATTCAGGGAAATCTTTCTGTCCTTCATCTTTGGCATCTGCGCCTTCTCGGCGGTGTTCATAGGCTCGGGAACCCTTTTCAAGATTGCCAAGTTCATCACGGACTATGGGGCCTCCCTGTCGGCGGTGGTGAAAATCTTCGTTTTCAGCATGCCCAGCGTCATTATCTGGACTTTTCCCATGTCCATGCTGTTGGCGACCTTGCTGACCTTTGGCAAGCTGTCCGGTTCTTCGGAAATCACGGCCATGAAGTCCTGCGGCGTGAGCTTCACCCGCATTGCCACTCCCGCCATCATCATGGGACTGGTGGTGAGCATCGGTGCTGTGCTTTTCAATGAGCATGTGGTGCCCTGGGCCAATTCGGCCTACAGCAATGTGCTCTACTATGAGATAGAGGGCAATACCACCATGCAATCCCAGGAGCATGTAATCCTGAAGGAAATCAAGGATGGCAAGATCCAGCGCCTGGTGTATTCCCGATTGTTTGAGGCTGAGACTGAGCGCCTGGTCGGGGTCACTATGCAGGAGTTCGACAAAGATGGCAATGTGAGCCATGTGGAGAATGCAGAGTATGCGAAATGGGATGGCAAGGTCTGGACCATGCACAATGGCATCATCTACGATATAACTGATGGAGAGGGCAAAGCGGGCCACAGTTTCCGCTTTGACAGGCAAACCTTGCCTGTGGCGGCTACTCCCACGCAGGTTATAAGGACGCAGAAAGATCTCTCGGAGCTAACCATGAAAGAACTGAGGGCAGAGATCAACATCATGAAGACCCAGTATGTGAATACCAACAAACTGGAGGCAGAGCTTTATCAGCGGGTCAGCGTGCCCATGGCCAGCCTTATCTTTGCCCTGGTGGGCGTGCCTCTGGGGCTTCAGCCCAACCGCAATTCGTCCTCAGCCGGCTTTGCCATGAGCGTGGTCATCATCTTCATATACTACGCTCTCATGACTATGGGCAATGCCCTGGCCCGCAGCGGTGCCATGGCTCCCCTGCTGGCAGTATGGATACCGAATATCGTGGGCCTTATGGTAGGCGGATTCCTCATCAGGAAAGCTTCCAAGTGATTCAGCAGCATAAGCAGCAATAAATTTACCCGGGAAGGTGGCAGCAGCAGATGTATGGTGTATTCCTCATAGCGGTTTTGATACTGACAGGCGGGGCCATTGCCTTCATAGGCGACCGTTTGGGCACCAAGATAGGCAAGAAGCGTCTGTCTATTCTTGGACTGCGTCCTCGGCATACCTCCATTATCGTCACCATCATTACCGGGGCGTTTATCACCACATTGACCTTTGCCGTCATGGCGGCGGCTTCAGAAAATGTGCGCACGGCTCTTTTTGGCATGGAAACGCTCAAGCAGCACATGGCGGAAATGCAGCAGAATATAGAAATGGCAGGACAGGAACTCCAGGCAGCCAGGGTGGAGAAAGAGGCGGCCGACAGTGCTCTTGGCCGCGCCAAGGAAGACGTGGAGAAACTCCAGGCCCAGCAGCAGGAACTGGAAGCTGTCTCCAAAGAACTGCAGGCGGGCAATGAGCTTCTGCAGCGGGAAAAAGAAGCCCTGCAAAGTGAAAAGGACAGCCTCAGTGCTGAAAACTTGTCCCTGCTGGCAGACAATGGCAGCCTGGCAGAGAATAACGAAAAACTCAGCAAGGACAACCTGAATCTGGAGCAGAATGCCCAGCGCCTGCGGGATGGCCTGATCACCATGCGCGAGGGAGATATCACCTTCCGGGCAGGAGAAATCCTGGCCAGCGGAGTCATCCAGGGCGATCGCACCCAGGAGGCGGTGGAAGCGGACCTCCAGTCCCTGGCCCAGCTGGCGAACCGCAACGTATCTGCCCGTCTGGGGGTAAATCAGACGGAGCAGGGGCTCTGGATTTATCAGCCTGAGGCAGAGGCGGCCATCAAGGCCATTGCGGAAAGTCCCCAGGACATGGTGGTGCGCATCGTGGCTGCCGGAAATCTGGTGCGGGGCGAGGTGGTTCGCGCTTCCCTTGAGCTTTACAAGAACAGCATCATCTACGCCAGCAAGGAACTGATCATAGCTAAGCCCTACAACTTGAGCCGTCATGATGAGGAGGAAGCCGAAATGGTGGCTATGGATTTCCTGATGAATGTCAATCAGGCGGCCGTGGCCAAGGGCATATTGCCGGACCCCATCCGTGGATCCGTGGGAGTCATTGAGGGGGCGCAGTTCTACAATCTGGTGCAGAACCTCCAGAGCTGCACTGACCACATCGTGCTCTCGGCCTACGCCCGCGATGCCACTGATGCCATGGGGCCGCTGCGCATTGACTTCAAGCTGGAGCCTGCCCAGGATGCCGATGGCATTTATCCCGTGAAGTGAAAGGCGGGCAAGCATGAATATCATGGCAGTTGACCCGGGCAGGGACAAATGCGGCCTGGCAGTGATAGACGGTCAAGGGAAAGTCCTCTGGCGGCAAGTGATTGAAACTAGGGACTTGGAGAAAATCGCGCAGGAGAGGTCAGGGGAGTTTGCTCCTGCCTGCCTGATTCTGGGCAACGGCACTACCAGCAAGGCGGCGGCAGGACGGCTGAAGGCAGTCCTGCCGGACTTGCCCTTGAAGGTGGTGGACGAATATCGCACCACAGAGGAAGCCAAGAAGCTCTACTGGCAGGTGAATCCCCCCAAGGGATGGCGCAGGCTCCTGCCCGTCACCATGCAGGTGCCGCCGGAGCCGGTGGATGACCTGGTGGCGGTGATACTGGCCCGCCGTGAACTGGAGAAGGGAACTGTGTAAGGAGGAAGCTGAATGGGAGAGAAGCAGAGCCGTCCGGGCTGGACTGAGTATTTCCTGGACATAGCCGCCGCAGTAGGCAAGCGGGCCACCTGCCTGCGCCGCCGCTACGGAGCCATCATCGTGAAGGATAGGATAATCATCAGCACCGGCTACAACGGTGCCCCCAGAGGTGAGGCCAACTGCATCGACACGGGGCTCTGCGAGCGGGAGCGCTTGAAAGTCCCCAAGGGGCAGAACTACGAACTGTGCGTAGCCGTCCACGCTGAGCAGAATGCCATCATCAACGGCGACCCGGCTCTGATGGAAGGCGCCACTATCTATATCGTAGGCTACAACGCCGACGGCACCCTGGCCTCCGGCAAGCCCTGCCTCCTCTGCCGCAGGATGCTCCGCAACGCGAAGCTCTCCCAGGTGGTCTACTACGAGACAGACGGCAGCATTGTCACCGTGAAGCCAGAGGATATTGCTTGATTTTATGATGGGGCACGGAAACAAGATGTTCCCGTACCCCATTGAAACACCAAGCAGAAGATTTTGCCTACGGCAAAATTTGGACAATTGTGTTATAGAAAAACGGGCCTCCCTGTGCTAGAATTTAGGCATAGGGAGGCTTTTATTTTCAGTCATTCAAGGGGGCAGGAAATATGCAGGCTTTGGAAGATTATCAGAAGTCGGAACTGATTGACGGAGTGGTGTATGATATGAGCCCCGCCAATATGAAGCACATATTCATACAGGGAAATCTGTTTAACATTATCAGGAACTTTTTGCATGGCAAGCGTTGCAAGGTAATGTTTGAGGCTGAAGTGCGCTTTGATGAAAGGAACAAGTTTATTCCAGACATTGCCATTGTCTGCAAGCCCGAACAGATAAAGAGCAGCTACATTGACGGTGCCCCGGACTTCGTGGCGGAGGTGCTTTCCCGCAGCACCAAGAAGCGCGACCTGACTTTGAAGATGCGGGTTTATGAGAAATATGGCGTCAAGGAATACTGGATTGTCGATCCCAAGGCGGAGTCCATTGATGCGTACTTGCTGAAAGACGGGAAGTTTGAGCTTGATGAAACCTACCACAATATTTCCGACGAGGAGTGGGAAGAACTCAGCGAGGAGGAAAGGGCACAGGAGAGGCTGTCGTTGAAACTAAGCCTTTATGATGAACTGGAAATAAAGGTCAAAGATGTATTTGAAATATGAATATTACTCCGGCAGGTGCATTTGTGCTTGTCGGAGATATTTTTGCACATCATTTAGGTTGAGATAGTCAACTACCTCTGCGGTTTCTGACAGATACCATGTGATTTCCGACACTTTGTTGCTTTGCACTCAATCACAGCGGTAAGCTGGCGGCAGGATTTTTAATTGACACTGGGATATCCTTGGGGTAGAATATGGTTGTTATTTAGGCAGTAGTGCCTTTGCTTTTGAAATTTGAAGGAGTGCGACTGAAGTTATGCCGGATTATATGTTGGCGTTCGTCATTGCCGCCGGGATGGCGCTGTTGGTGACGCCGGGGGTTATTTGGTTGGCCAAGAAGACCGGGGCTCTTGATAAGCCCGATGCCCGCAAGGTGCATAAGAACCCCATTCCCCGCATTGGGGGGCTGGGCATTTACCTGGCCTTTATGGCTGCTATGGCTGCTGTGCTGCTGATGGTGGAGGTTGATGCCGAGGTGCGGCAGGAAATCACCGGCCTTATGGTGGGGGGCAGCCTCATCGTAGCCTTGGGGCTGGTGGACGATTACACCAACCTGCCTGCCAAGGTGAAGCTCTTGGGGCAGATCGTGGCAGCCTGCGTGCTGGTGCTGGGGTTCGATGTGCGGATTGACTTCATCACCGACCCCTTTGGTGACTATCTGTTTTTGGAGTTCCTGGCAGTGCCGGCTACTATCTTCTGGATTGTGGGGCTGACCAATACGGTGAACCTCATTGACGGCCTGGATGGACTGGCTGCAGGGGTTTCCTCCATCGCTGCTGTCACTATTTTCCTGGTGGCTTTGCAGCAGGGCTTCATGCTGGTGGCAGTGCTCACTGCGGCCCTGGCCGGGGCGGCCTTCGGCTTCCTTTATTACAATTTCAATCCTGCCCGCATCTTCATGGGGGACACGGGCAGTATGTTCCTGGGCTTCATGCTGGCAGGCATTTCCGTCATCGGGGCGGTGAAGAGCGCCGCCACCATTGCCCTGATTGTGCCTATCCTGGCTCTGGGATTGCCCATCATGGACACCACCTTTGCCATCGTGCGCCGTTACCGCGGGGGGGTGCCCATCTTCAAGCCGGACAAGGGGCATCTGCATCACAGGCTCCTTGACCTGGGCTTCACTCAGCGTCAGGCAGTGCTCCTGATGTATGTCATCAGCGCCCTGCTGGGCCTCAGTGCCGTGGCTCTCACGGAGGTCAGTCCCCAGATGTCCATTGCCATTGTATGCGTGGTCATCTCGGTGGTGCTCTTCGGTGCCAAGAAAATCGGCATTTTCCATCTGAATGATTCTGCCCAGCAGCATTGAGACGCAACAGTTGATTACGGCAAACTAATAAATGTAATCCCAATAAAGGCAGGTTTGTTCCCTGCCTTTATCTATAGGGGAAAGGTGATAGATTTATGGCAAACAAGAAAATCAAGGTGATGACTGTCTTCGGCACCCGCCCGGAGGCCATCAAGATGGCTCCCATCGTGCTGGAACTGCAGAAGCACCCGGAGGAAATCACCCCTGTGGTGGCGGTGACGGCCCAGCACAGGGATATGCTTGACCAGGTGCTGAACCTCTTCAAGATCAAGCCTGACCACGATTTGGATATCATGTCTGCCGGCCAAACCCTTTTTGACATCACCACCAAGGCCATGATGGGGCTTGACAAGGTGCTGCAGGAGGAGAAGCCGGATATAGTGCTGGTGCATGGTGACACCACCACCACCTTTGCCGGGGCGCTGGCTGCTTACTACCACCAGATTCCCGTGGGCCATGTGGAGGCAGGACTCCGCACCCACAATATCTACAGCCCCTTCCCTGAGGAAATGAACCGCAAGCTCACAGGCTGCATTGCTGCCCTGGACTTTGCTCCCACGGAGACTTCTGAGAGGAATCTTTTGGCAGAGAATGTGCCTGCCGAGCAGATTTTCGTCACGGGCAATACGGTCATTGATGCCCTGCACCATACGGTGCGGACGGATTTCCAGTTCGGGGATGAGCTGCTGAAGAAAATCGACTTCCAAAATAAGCGCATCATCCTCGTGACCACCCACCGCCGCGAAAATCTCGGTGAGCCTATGCGCCATGTGTACAAGGCTCTGAAGCAGCTCACGGAGGAATTCGAGGATGTGGAAGTGGTCTTCCCGGTACACAAGAACCCCAAGGTGCGGGAAGTGGTCAACGAGGAGCTGGGGGGCCTTGAGAAGGTTCATCTGATTGACCCGCTGGACTACGAGCCCTTTGCCAACCTCATGAGCAGGGCACACCTCATCCTCACCGACTCCGGGGGAGTGCAGGAGGAGGCCCCGGCTCTGGGCAAGCCTGTGCTGGTGCTGCGTGACACCACCGAGCGCCCCGAGGCTGTGGCTGCGGGCACGGTGAAGCTCATCGGCACTGACCGCGAGCGTGTCTATGAGGAAGCGAAGCTCCTGCTGACGGATAAAAACGAATACAGCCGCATGGCTGAGTCCTGCAATCCCTATGGTGATGGCCAGGCTAGCCGCCGCATCATCCAGGCCATTCTCTATCACTACGGCCTGACTGATGAACGCCCGGATGTTTTCATGGGCAGCGATATGTGATTTACGGCTCCCTGCAAGGCAGGGAGCCTTTTGTCTTGGATAAAGGAGGCGGGAGGATGAAGGAAGATTCGGGTCTCAGGCAGGCCATCAAGGCCTTTGCCCTGCTGTCGGGAGTGGGGATTTATTTTGTCGTGTTTGTGGGCATCTGCCTGTGGCTGGGCAATCTGGCTGACGAGACTTTCGCCCTGGGCTATGCGGGCAAGCTCATCGGCATCCTCATAGGCTTTCCAGGGGCTATTTATACTCTTTACAGGCAGATTAAGGAAAACGGCATGGTGTGAATGCTGGGCATTTTATGCGGTTTATCCTATGATATGAATAATTTATGACAATTATGATGTTCTTCGCTTGCGATAAATAAAGCAATATACTATAATAAAAATTGCGTGTAATTGAGAAAGTCGGCATTTTTCTGTTTTCAGGCAGGAAAAAAAGGCTCTATGTCGAATTATGCCTTTTGTGGGAGAGGTGACCATGGATACCGCTGTATTGAAAGAGTCTTTGGGAGAGATCAAAAAGCCCTTTGCGCGGCTTCTCTGCGCCTTTACGGTTATGCTTTGCCTGAGCCTGCTGGCCTCGGAGGGGGCGCACCTTATCGGTGCTCTCTTCATCGGCTATCTGGCCGGGGGAGCCTACCTTTGGACGCTGGTGTTCCGCACCTTTCGCAGCGCGGGGATGAGCGCGGAGGGTGCCAAGAAGGAAATGCTCTTTGGCCTTGTCCTGCGGCTTTTGACCCTGGCCCTCATTTTTGGCGTAGCGGCCAAAATCGGCACCCAGGTTTTTGCGGTGACGGTGCTGGGGTTTCTGACGGTTTATCTGACGGCGCTTTTTCTGATGATAGGCCACAATTACAAGAAGGGAAAACGGAGTTAAGTCAAGGGACTGGCGCTGTTTCTCATAAAAGGCGGAGCAATCCGCCGCACCACGGGAATTTGAGGATTTTCTGATAGTTCCTGAATAATGGGGCAAAGCCCTGGAGGAGGTAGAGGTTTATGCATGAAATCGGTGTACGCGAGGTTGTGCGGTGGGCTGGAATGACCTTTAACTGGGAAACCCTCTGCATGACTTGGCTCACCATGGCGATTGTCCTTATCATTGCCTTCCTGGCCGTCCGGAAC
>CACZHK010000005.1 GCA_902780915.1 Pseudoselenomonas ruminantium
ACTTAGCCGCAACGGTGCTGCTCGCAAGGCACTGCTGCGCAGCATTCTCACTTCCTTCTTCAGATATGGCCGCATCGAGACGACCCAGGCAAAGGCTCGTGAGCTCAAGAGCCTGGCTGAGAAGCTCATCACCCTCGCAAAGCGCGGTGACCTCAGCGCCCGTCGTCAGGCTATTGCCAGCCTGTCTGATGAAGATGTAGTAAGGAAGCTGTTCGATGAAATCGCTGGCAAGTACGCAGACCGCCAGGGCGGCTACACCCGCATCCTGAAGCTCGGCGTGCGCCGCGGCGATGCTGCTCCTATGTGCATCATCGAATTGGTCTAAGCCTAGCATTGAGTATGCAAACCAGTCCTTAGGGGCTGGTTTTTTTGTGTTTGGTGGGCAGGCACATATAGAAGGACGATTGAAGGAGGTGCAGGAAAGGGAGGGGATGACTGCAGCGTTCCTGAATTATATTTGAAGATAGTTGCAGAATCCTTCAATATAATGTAAGATATTAAAACGTATAGACACGCTTGGATATATTATGGCAGTGAAACTGGGGTGGTGATTCTGATGGAGGGGATGGAACCCTTTTATATGGCGGCAGTGGCCCGCTGTCCGGGGATGGGCAGCGTGCGCCTGCAGGACCTGGTGGAGTTCATGGGTTCGGCTCAGGCAATCTGGGAATCCCAGACCGGTGACTGGCAGGTGCCGGGCATCGGCGGGAAGCTGAAGGGGCAGTTTGAGGACTTCCGCAAGAGAAATCAGGAACTGCCCCAGCAGGTGCAGGAAGAATGCGCCCGCCTTGGCATCAGGCTGCTCACCATCCGGGAGGAAGATTATCCCACCATGCTCAAGGAGATATACGATGCTCCCGCCGTCCTTTATGTGAAGGGCACCATCAAAAGAGAGGTTCAGCGCGTGGCTATGGTGGGAGCCAGGCGGTTTTCCCCCTATGGTGAGGCGGTAGCCAAGAGCTTTGGCGCAGGTCTGGCCAAGGCCGGGGTGACGGTGGTCAGCGGCGGTGCCAGGGGCATTGATACGGCCTCTCACCGGGGAGCCTTGCAGGTGCCAGGGGGCAGGACGGTGGCGGTCTTTGGCTGCGGGGTGGATGTCATTTACCCGCCTGAGAACCGCCGTCTCTTTGCCACCATAGTGGAACGGGGCGGAGCCCTGATTTCCGAGTACGTGCCCGGCACCCAGCCCCTGCCTGCTTATTTCCCCTCCAGGAACCGCATCATCGCGGGCCTCAGCAGGGGCACGGTGGTGGTGGAGGCGGCCCGGCGCTCCGGCTCGCTGATCACGGCGGAGCTGGCTCTGAGCGAAGGGCGTGAGGTGTTTGCTGTGCCTGGCAGCATCTTCTCCAACACCAGTGAGGGCTGCCACCATCTGCTGAAAGAGGGTGCTGCCATGGCCTCCTCCGTGGAGGACGTGCTGGAGGGACTGGGGCTTGCGGCGGAGGAAAAGAAGCCCCGCCAGGAGCCAAAGCTCACTCCGGAGCAGCGGCGGGTTTATCAGGTGCTTTCCTTTGAGCATCCTCTGACCATAGATGAAATCATAGAGTGCCTGCCCGATGAGGAGGTATCTGCCCTGTCCTTCGTGCTCCTGCAGATGGAGATGGAGGGGCTAGTGGTGGAAAATGAACTGCACGCCTACAGGCGCGCGGAGAGGGAGTGACAGTTTGGCTGCAGCAATTGCGGAAGCAGAAGAAAAGAAAAAGGTAAGGCCTAAGAAGAAAGCTACGGCCAGCAAAGTGAAGAAGACCCTGGTGGTGGTGGAGTCCCCTGCCAAGGCCAAGACCATAGAGAAATACCTGGGCAAGAAGTACATGGTGCGAGCCTCCATGGGACACCTCAGGGATCTGCCCAAGAGCCAGTTCGGCATAGATGTGGAGAATGATTTCGAGCCCAAGTACATCAATATCCGGGGCAAAGGGGATTTGATCAAGGCACTGAAGAAGGATGCCAAGAACGCCAGCAAAGTGTATCTGGCAAGCGATCCCGACCGCGAGGGGGAGGCTATCGCCTGGCACCTCTCATACATCCTGGGGCTTGACCCTGCGGAGGACTGCCGCATTGTCTTCAACGAGATCACCAAGCCTGCCATCCAGGAGGCGGTGAAGCATCCGCGCTCCATCAACCTTGACCAGGTGGATGCCCAGCAGGCCCGCCGCATGCTTGACCGCATCGTGGGCTACAAGCTGTCGCCTCTCCTGTGGCGCAAGGTCAGGAAAGGGCTTTCCGCTGGCCGTGTCCAGTCCGTGACTGTGAAGCTCATCTGCGACAGGGAGAAAGAAATCCAGGCCTTTGAGTCTGTAGAATATTGGACAGTGGGACTGAAGCTCAAAAAGTCCAAGTCCACCCAGTTTGAGGCAGAGCTCACCCAGGTGGATGGGGAGAAGGTGGAACTGCACACCGAGGCGGAAACCATGGCATTGGTGGCAGACATGGAGAAGCAGCAGCTGAAGGTCAAGGCCATCAAGAAGAGCGAGCGCCGCAGGAAGCCCTCGGCTCCCTTTACCACCAGCTCTCTGCAGCAGGATGCTGCCCGCAAGCTGGGCTTCACCTCCCGCAAGACCATGATGCTGGCCCAGCAGCTCTATGAGGGCCTGGAACTTGGCCACAAGGGGCCTGTGGGCCTTATCACCTATATGCGCACCGATTCCACCCGCCTGTCGGAGGTGGCTCAGAATGAGGCCCGCAACTACATTGAGACAAATTTCGGCCAAGATTATCTGCCGGAGAAGCCCAATGTCTATGTGGCGGGCAAGAAGGCCCAGGATGCCCATGAGGCCATCCGCCCCACTCAGGCGGAGCTGGCCCCGGAGGCAGTGGAGAAGTATCTGAGCAAGGATCAGCTGAAGCTCTATACCCTGATCTGGCAGCGCTTCATCGCCTGCCAGATGGTGCCGGCGGTGTATGACACCATGAGCATCGCCATCGAGGCAGGCAGCCGCTACGGCCTGCGGGCAGCCGGTTCCCGCCTGAAATTCCCGGGCTTCACGGCGGTCTACGCCGGGGCTGATGCCACCAAGAAGGAGAAGGATGTCATCCTGCCGGAGCTGGCAGAGGAAGATGTGCTGGACCTGGTGAAGACCCTGCCCCAGCAGCACTTCACGGAGCCGCCTCCCCGCTACAATGACGCTTCCCTGGTCAAGACCTTGGAGGAAAAGGAGATTGGCCGCCCCAGCACCTATGCGCCCATCATCGAGACCATCCAGGCCCGGGGCTATGTGCAGCGCATTGACAAGCACTTCCAGCCCACGGAGCTGGGCTTCGTGGTGGTGGATATGCTGGAGGAATACTTCAAGGATATCGTAGATGTGAAATTCACCGCAGACCTTGAGAATGAGCTGGACGGCATCGCCGAGGGCCAGGTGAAGAAGAACGATCTTTTGGGCGGCTTCTACGGGCCCTTCGAGGAGACTCTGGAAAAGGCGGACGAGGCCATCGGCCATGTGGAATTGCCTGTGGAGGTTTCCGATGTGCAGTGCGATCTCTGCGGCCGCATGATGGTGGTGAAGCAGGGACGCTTCGGCAAATTCCTGGCCTGCCCGGGGTTCCCAGAGTGCCGCAATACCAAGCCCCTGCTGAAGGATACGGGGGTCACCTGCCCCAAGTGCGGCGGCCGCATCGTGGAGCGCCGCACCCGCAGGGGACGCACCTTCTACGGCTGCGAGAACTACCCGGAGTGCGATTACAACACCTGGGATCAGCCCCTGCAGGAGAAGTGCGGGAAGTGCGGGGCCTTCATGCTGAAGCATCATTACAAGAACGGCAGGGGCATCACCTACTGCAGCAACGATGACTGCGAGAGCCGCGTGAACCATCCCATCAACAAGGAACTGGAAAAGATCCGCCAGCGGGCGGAGGCCAAGAAGGCCAAGGAAGCAGAAACGGCCGCAGCAGAGGCTGCTGCCGAAGGAGACAAGGCATGAAGAAAGTTATCATCGTCGGCGCAGGGCTGGCCGGGGCAGAAGCTGCCTGGCAGGCCGCCCAGCGGGGCGCTGAGGTGACCTTATACGAGATGCGCCCGGAAAAATCCACCCCGGCCCACAAGACCGCAGGCTTTGCGGAATTGGTGTGCAGCAACTCCCTGAGGGGGGCGGGCCTGGAGAACGCCGTGGGGGTGCTGAAGGAAGAGATGCGGCGGCTGGGTTCCATCATCATGGAAGCAGCTGATGCCACCAAGGTGCCGGCAGGCGGTGCTTTGGCGGTTGACCGCCACGGCTTCAGCGCTTACATCACCGAAAAGGTAAGCAATCATCCCCGCATCACGGTAGTGCATCAGGAAGTCACCTCCATTCCGGAAGAAGAGGCAGCGGTGACCATCATTGCCAGTGGCCCGCTGACAGAAGGGGCTTTGGCGGAGGACATCGCCCGCCGCACGGACAGCGATTCCCTGTACTTTTACGACGCGGCGGCCCCTATCGTGAGCCTGGAATCCGTGGACATGACCAAGGCCTACCGGGCTTCCCGCTACGGCAAGGGAGAGGCGGCCTATATCAACTGCCCCATGACCGAGGAGCAGTACCGGGCCTTCTGGCAGGAACTGGTAAATGCGGAAAAGGCGCCTACCAAGGACTTTGAGAAGGAGAAATTCTTCGAGGGCTGCATGCCTGTGGAAGTGATGGCTTCCCGTGGTGAGGACACCCTGCTTTTCGGCCCGCTGAAGCCTGTGGGGCTGGAGCACCCGGAGACAGGGGAGCTGCCCTTTGCCGTGGTGCAGCTCAGGCAGGACAATGCAGGAGCTACTCTTTACAACATCGTGGGCTTCCAGACTCATCTGAAGTGGCCGGAGCAGCGTCGGGTCTTCGGCATGATACCGGGCCTGGAGCACGCTGAGTTCCTGCGCTATGGAGTCATGCACCGCAATACCTTCCTGAATTCTCCCCGCCATATGCGTCCCACCTATCAGCTGAAGGGCAATGACCAGCTGTTCTTTGCCGGACAGATGACGGGAGTGGAAGGCTATGTGGAAAGCGCTTCCTCGGGGCTGGTAGCAGGCATCAACGCCGTGCAGGTGGCCCGGGGCCTTGAGCCTTTGGTCTTCCCGGAGGAAACCTGCCACGGGGCGCTGGCCCACTACATCACCACCTGCGAGGCCAAGCACTTCCAGCCCATGAATGTGAATTTCGGCCTCTTGCCGGATACGGGACTGACCAAGCAGGATTTGCGTGCCATCCCCAGAGGGGAACGCAAAAAATACAAAAAAGAATGGCTGGCCAAAAGAGCCTTGGAGAGCCTGGAGAAATTCAAGCCCCGGCTCGGCTTTTGAGCCTGTATAGGAGTTGATATTTATGGAAAGCAGAATGGAATTTCATGCCACTACCATCTGTGCCGTGCGCAAGAACGGCAAGACGGCCATCGCCGGTGACGGCCAGGTGACCTTCGGCCAGAGCGCCATCATGAAGGCCAACGCCCGCAAGGTGCGCACCCTCTACCACGGCAAGGTGCTGGCAGGCTTTGCAGGTTCCGTGGCAGATGCCTTCACCCTCTTCGAGAAATTCGAGGGCAAGCTGGAAAGCTACAATGGCAACCTGCAGCGGGCTGCCGTGGAGCTGGCTAAGGACTGGCGCACGGACAGGGTGCTGCGCAAGCTGGAAGCCCTGCTCCTGGTGGCTGACAAGGACAAGATCCTCATGCTCTCCGGCAATGGCGAGGTCATCGAGCCGGACGGGGATGTGGCAGCCATCGGTTCCGGCGGCTTCTATGCCCTGGCTGCTGCCCGGGCCATGGTGCAGCATACTGATATGGAGGCCAAAGAGGTAGCCAAGGAGGCCCTTTCCATAGCCGCAGACATCTGCGTCTACACGAACCATAATATCAAGGTGGAGGAACTGGCATGAGCGACATTGAGAAGAAAATAGCGGATATCGGCGTGAACGAGCAGACTCCCCGGGAAATCGTGGCGGAGCTGGACAAGTATGTGGTGGGGCAGGACGATGCCAAGCGCTCTGTGGCCATTGCCCTGCGCAACCGCTGGCGTTCCCGCCAGCTGACGGGCGCCATGAAGGAGGATATCATCCCCAAGAACATCCTCATG
Source organism: Pseudoselenomonas ruminantium (assembly GCA_902780915.1). Classification (GTDB taxonomy): domain Bacteria; phylum Bacillota; class Negativicutes; order Selenomonadales; family Selenomonadaceae; genus Selenomonas_B; species Selenomonas_B ruminantium_B. The sequence goes on from CACZHK010000005.1 coordinate 6,029, forward strand.
ATCGGCTCCACCGGCGTGGGCAAGACAGAGATTGCCCGCCGCCTGGCGAAGCTCGTCAAGGCTCCCTTCATCAAGGTAGAGGCCACCAAGTTCACCGAGGTGGGCTATGTGGGCCGGGATGTGGAGTCCATCGTCAGAGACCTAGCCGAGACTTCTGTGCGCATGGTGCGCCAGCAGCGCATGGAGGCTGTGCAGGACAGAGCCAGGGAATTGGCTGAGGAACGCATTCTCGATGTGTTCGTGCCCCAGCCCAAGAAGTCCCAGAATCCTCTGGGCAAGCTCTTCGGGGCTGCCGAGGAAGAAGAGGAGAAGCAGGAGGAGCCCAAGTACCCGGCAGGCCGCGAATGGGTCAAGAAGCGCCTGGACAAGGGCGAGCTGGAGGAAGAAACCATCGAAATAGATGTGGAGGAATCTGCCAAGCCCATGGTGGGCATGTTTGCCGGTTCCAGCCTGGAAGGCATGGGGGACAACCTGCAGGACATGATTGGCAACTTGATGCCCAAGAACCGCAAGAAGCGCAAGGTCACTGTGGCCCAGGCCCGCAAGATTTTCACCCAGGAGGAAGCAGCCAAGCTCATCGACATGGATGCAGTGGCTGACGAGGCCGTGAAGGTGGCAGAGTACACCGGCATTGTCTTCCTGGATGAGATCGACAAGGTAGCCGTGCGCAATGGCTCCGGCGGCGGGGCAGATGTGTCCCGTGAAGGTGTGCAGCGGGATATCCTGCCCATCGTGGAAGGCTCTACGGTCATGACCAAGTATGGCCCCGTGAAGACCGACCACATCCTCTTCATCGCTGCCGGTGCCTTCCACACCGCCAAGCCCTCCGATCTCATCCCGGAGCTGCAGGGACGCTTCCCCATCCGCGTGGAGCTGAAGTCCCTGCGCAAGGAAGATTTCGAGAAAATCCTCACGGAACCTCAGAATGCCCTGCTGAAGCAGTATGAGGCCCTGCTGGCCACTGAGGGCGTGACCATCGAGTTCAAGCCCGACGCCATCAGCCGGGTGGCTGAGCTGGCCTGCGATGTGAACGAGCAGGCCGAGGACATCGGCGCTCGCCGTCTCCACACCCTGCTGGAGAAACTGCTGGAGCAGGTGAGCTTTGATGCCCCAGACCTCACTGAGAAGCATGTAACCATTGATGCGTCCTATGTGGATGAGAAGTTATCCGATATCGTGGTGAACAGGGATCTGTCCCAGTTCATTCTCTAAGCAAGTTTTTTCTGGAGATTTATGGCAGGCGGCAGCTTCTGAAGCTGCCGCTTTTGCTTTTCCTTTGGGCAGGGTGGCATGAAAGCAGAAAATTTAATTAAAAATATTTAATTGCCATCTATGATAATTGTGAAAACTATGATAAAATAATCTTGGTATGTAAAAAGTTCGAAAATACAGCTATTGTGTTTCAATGTTTCAAAAATCAGAAAGGGAGAGGCTTACATGTCATCATTGCTGGAAAAAACAAGGAAGATCAACCGTCTGCTGCAGCGTTCCGAGAATGTGGAGTATGACGGCATCTCCCGTGTCCTTAGCAACGTGCTCAATGCGAATGTCTATATCACCAACAAGAAAGGCAAGATTTTCGGCTATGCTTTCGTAGATGATTTCGAATGTGATCTGATGGTGGACAAGGTCATCAATCAGGGAGAGTTCCCCAAGCACTACGTGAGCTGGCTCATGCGCATGGACGAGACCAATGCCAACCTGCGCTCCAAGACGGGCATGTGCGCTTACTCCGAGAACAGCCGCTGCCTGTTCAATGGCAAGAACACCACAGTGGTGCCAATCTACGGGGTGGGGGAGCGCATCGGCACGCTCATCATCGCTAAGTACGATGAGGAGTTCACCGATGATGACCTCCTGCTCTGCGAGTATGGCGCAACTGTCGTGGGCATGGAAATGCTCCGCGACCACGCCCAGAAGATTGAGATCGAGGCCCGCAAGAAGGCTACGGTGCAGATTGCCCTGAACACCCTGTCCTTCTCCGAGCGCAAGGCTGCCATCGCCATCCTGTCCGCCCTGGACAGCACCGAGGGTCTCTTGGTGGCTTCCAAGATTGCAGACGAAGTGAAGATCACCCGTTCCGTCATCGTCAATGCCCTCAGGAAATTCGAGTCCGCCGGTGTCATCGAGTCCAAGTCCCTGGGCATGAAGGGCACTTACATCAAGGTGCTCAACGAATACCTGCTGGATGAAGTCCAGAAGCTGAAAAACGAGTAATAAGGTGGCAAATAAAAAAGGCATCTGCCAACTCATCCTCAGGATGAAGGCAGATGCCTTTTGCTTTGCTTCAGTGTGCCTTGCGGAAGCTTGCCATGAACTCTGCCAGCTTCTCTACGCCCTCATAGGGCATGGCGTTGTAGATGGAGGCTCTCATGCCGCCTACGCTGCGGTGGCCCTTGACACCGCCCAGGCCCACTTTGCCGGCCTCGGCCACGAATTCCTTCTCCAGCTCCTCGCTGGGCAGGCGGAAGGTGACGTTCATGAAGGAACGGCTGTCCTTGTCCGCATGGCCCTTGTAGAAGCCCTCGGAGCTGTCGATGGCCTCGTAGAGCAGGGCTGCTTTCTTGGCATTGCGCTCTGCCATGACGGAGAGGCCGCCCTGGGCCTTGATCCAGGCTGCCACCTTGCCGACCATGTAGATGCAGAAGGCGGGAGGAGTGTTGTAAAGGGAGTTCTTCTTGTAGAAGGTGTCATAGCGCAGCATGGTGGGCAGGGTCTCGGGGCTCTTTTCCAGCAGGGACTTCTTTGCTACCACCAGCACCGTGCCTGCAGGCCCCAGATTCTTCTGGACACCGGCGTAGATGAAGGAGAACTTGGAGAAGTCCAGGGGGCGGGAGAGCATGTCAGAAGACATATCGGCAAAGAGGGGCACGCCCTTGGTATCGGGGATGTAATGGTACTCAGTGCCGTAGATGGTATTGTTGTAGCAGAGGTGGACATAGGCAGCCTCCGGGTTTATCTTCAGCTCCTCCTGAGTGGGGATATGGCGGAAGTCCACATCTTTGCTGGAAGCGGCCACTTCGCCTACCCCCAGGATCTCAGCTTCCTTATAAGCCTTGCTGGCGAAGCTGCCGGAGAGCACGTAGGAACCCTTGTGCTCCTTGGTGGCGAAATTCATGGGAATCATGTCGAACTGCAGGCTGGCGCCGCCCTGGATGAAGAGGACTTCGTAGTCATCGCCCAGGCCCATCAGCTCTTTTACATCTGCCTTGGCTTTTTCCAGCACTTCGTCAAACTGCTTGGCGCGATGGCTGATCTCCAGGATGCTCATGCCGCTGTGGTTGAAGTTCAGGAATTCGCCCTGGGCCTCCTTCAGCACTTCCAGGGGCAGTACGGCAGGACCAGGGTTGAAATTATAGATACGCTCTGCTTCCAATGATAATACCTCCTAAATAATCGCAAGATATTCGAGGGATTTTCTGTCTTCAGCCTTTTTTGCAAGCTGAAGGGGTATCGTTTTTACTATTGTAACTGTAATTATGACTAAAAGCAAGGCTGAAAATAAACTTTGTTTTTCTCAAGCGAACACTTGACGATAGAAAGCGGATGGCTTATATTATTTATGGATAGTTCCTTAGCTTGAAATAGAAAATTGTGCAATCATAAAAGGAGAGTCGGAGAGATGGGTATGAAGGTTTTAGCGGCTGATGGCATTTCCCCCAAGGGCATTGAGCTTCTGCAGAAGGAGTTCGAGGTAGTGGTGAAGGACAAGATTTCCGCAGAGGAACTGCTGGAGATCATCCCCGAGTTTGATGCTCTCATGGTGCGCTCTGCTTCGAAGGTGACGGCAGAGGTCATAGAGAAAGCTGAGAAGCTGAAGATCATCGGCCGGGCCGGCGTAGGCGTGGATAACATCGACATCCCTGCCGCCACCGCCAGGGGCATCATCGTCATCAATTCTCCCGGGGGCAACACCATCGCTGCCACGGAGCATACCATGGCCATGATGCTCTCCATGTCCCGCAATATCCCCATAGCCAATGAGACCATGCAGAAGGGTGAATGGAATCGCAAGAAATACGTGGGCGTAGAGCTCCGGGGCAAGACCCTGGGCGTGGTGGGCCTTGGCCGCATTGGCAGCGGCGTGGCCAAGCGCGCCCAGGCCTTTGACATGGATATCATCGCCTATGACCCCTACGTCACTGAGGAAAGGGCCAAGGCGCTGGATGTGAAGATTGGCACGCTGGAGGATGTCATCCGCGAGTCTGACTTCATCACCGTGCATATGCCCCTGACCCCCGACACCAAGGGCATGATCGGCTATGAGGAAATGAAGAAGATGAAGCAGGGGGTGCGCCTGGTGAACTGCGCCCGGGGCGGCATCATCGACGAGGAAGCCCTGGCCAGAGCTGTGAAGGAGGGCATCGTGGCAGGTGCTGCCATTGACGTCTTCACCAGCGAGCCTATCCCTGCAGACCATCCTCTCATTGGCGTGCCGGGCATTGTGCTGACCCCGCATCTGGGGGCTTCCACCGTGGAGGCACAGATTGGCGTGTCCGTGGATGTGGCTGAGGGCATCTGGGCTGCTCTCCACGGCGAGCCTGTATCTACGGCCGTGAACATGGCTCCTGTGTCTGCCCAGGCCATGAAGGTGATAGAGCCTTACCTCACCCTGGCAGAGCGCCTGGGCGGCACCCTGTGCTCCCTGGCAGAGGCTCCCATCAAGGCGGTAGAGGTCACCTACAACGGCGAAATCACCGAGGTCAACACGAAGCTTTTGACCACCGCTGTCATGAAGGGCATGCTGAACCCCATCATGGAGAATGAAGTGAACTATGTCAACGCTCCCAGCCTGGCCAAGGAGCGCGGCGTGAAGGTGACGGAAATCAAGGACAAGGAGCCTGTGGACTTCGCCAATCTCATCACCGTCAAGGCCAAGGCAGGGGAGAAGGTTCTCTCCGTTCAGGGCACTCTCTTCGGCCAGGAGGGCCGCATCGTGTCCATCGGCAACTTCCGCGTAGATGTGGCACCCCACGCCCGCATCCTCATCAGCCCCCATATCAACCGCCCCGGCATCATCGGCAAGGTCGGTTCCATCATGGGCGAGGACGGCATCAACATCTCCGCCATGCAGGTGGGTGAGACGGATACGGAAAAGACCAACCTCATGGTGCTCACCATCGACAACGACCTGCCCGCTTCCACTTTGGAAAAGGTCAAGGCCGTGGACGGCATCTTCGATGCCAAGCTGGTCAATTTCTACGCCGTGTAAGAAATCTATACAAAAAGAAACGCAGGCCCGCCGGATTTTGGCGGGCCTGTTTAAGTGCAGGCGGCATTATGACGATAAAAGATATAGAGATAGCAACGAGAGGAGGCAGACCTTTATGATAAACAGTGCCGAAACCTTGAAATACCTTCAGCAGCTTCAGAATCTGGCCAACAATGCCGTATCGTCAGCCACAGGCACACGCAGGCCACAGAAGCAGGAGGAGGATGACTACCAGAGCATTTTCACCAAAATACAGAAAGAGCAGCAGGAATGGGATGCCAAGATGAAGGAGCTGGATGTAGTCCAGTACAAGATACAGGCCATGGACAGCTTTTGGACCGGCAATCACAAATATCAGAACCTGGCCTACAAATACGCCCTGCGTGAGCAGCAAAATCAGAATCAGCAAGCCATCAACAGCCTGGTAGCCGACATCTCCACCCTCCAGCGCCTGAACCTCACCAGCCTGGCCAACGGCGAAATAGATGCCAAATCCGCAGTGGAACTGAACAAATCCCTCAACACCGCCTTGCAGAGTGCCGTCATGCTGTCAGTGATGAATAATACGGCGATGCAAGGGATGCAGAATAGCACAAGCGGAGGATTTTTCTTCTGAAAGTTCATAAATGCCCTCAAGATTGTAGCAAAACTCCTTAAATGTTATAATATAACAATAAGAGTTGCGAAAAGGAGGGCTTTTTTCATGAAAATACAGCTGGCAGATGTATTTGCGCCAGGTTCTATGCCGGAGCACACCTATATCAACCGTTCCTCGGAGGAAGGCGGTGTTACCTATGAAGCCAGGCTTGAAAAAGCTCTGCTGAAGAAAGGCAATCTCATTTCCATTACCGGCGGCACCAAGACGGGCAAGAGTGTCCTCTGCAATAAAGTCGTAGGAGAGGGCCAATGTGTAGTTATCAATGGTTCGGAAGTAAATAAGCCTGAGGACTTCTGGCAATATATTGCAGAGGCTTTGGAAATACCAGAGGAAATACAAGTAAGCCTGTCGCAGCAGGAGTCGGAAGGGACGAAATTCGCTGCCTCTGCCAAAGCAACCCTGTTCAATCTGCTATCTACAGGCATCACTGCAGGACAGGACAATACTCAGACCAGCGGGCAGAATACGGTCAAGAAACTGAGACGCAGCAATGCACTGATTATGAATGTCCTGATAAAAAGCGGCATAACCCTTGTCATAGACGATTTCCACTATATCGACAAGGAAACCCAGCTTTATCTGGCAAGGGTGCTGAAAGCCCAGATTTTCCACGGCTTGAGAGCAGTGTTGCTATCGCTTCCCCACAGGGCAGATGAGGCCATAAGGCTGAATCCAGACCTGATTGGCAGAGTGTCCTTCATCGAGCTGGCTCCCTGGTCAAAGAGCGACCTGGAGCAGATAGGCAGGAAGGGCTTTGACCTTTTGGGCATGGAGATAAGCGATGAAGCACTTGATATGCTCGCCAGCGAAAGCGCCCTGTCGCCTCAGCTGATGCAGGAGAACTGCTTCAATCTGGCTTTTGCCATGATCACTGAAAATCACGCAATTACCATTGAGGACGTCATGGCGGCCTTTAGGGACACGGTAACGGAATACAAGCATTATCAGGATGTAGTGGCTCGGATACTGGAAGGCCCCAGCAAGGGCAGGAGCCGTCGCAAGGTGTACAAGACCAAAGATGGCAGGGAAGGGGATATTTACGATATCTTCCTGCTGGGCATAAGCGATGACCCGCCTCTGCTGAAATTTTCTTTGGAGGAAATCCAAAGGCGGATAAAGAAGATTATAGCGGAAGATGAAAGTATGCCTGCCCCCTTGAATCTGAGCAAGACGGCTAAGAATGTGGAGAAGATTGTCAAAGAAGCCATGCCCAATGCGGATACATTGGATTGGAAGGATGGAGAACTATATATACTCGACCCTTTTTTGCTGTTCTATCTAAGGTGGGATAGGGCGTGGAAGAATGGATTGGGGGATAGGAGCGTTTCATAAATTGGACTGCACGCCAAAAAGCCTTCCCCTTGAGGGGAAGGTGCCCCGTTAGGGGCGGATGAGGTGGAACATTCTCTCGTTTATTTGCCTTGTCTTGTTCATTCGCACCTCATCCGTCAGCCTGCGGCTGCCACCTTCCCATCAAGGGGACGGCAAGTGTTAGCTCTTTAAGGATTTATGAAACGCCTCTGAGGACAATTTTCTTGATTTTGGCAGGAGGCGTTCACATGGATATACACATGGACGTAACTTTGGGAGATAAATACCATAGTGCTCAACAGAAGACTCGTGTCATAACGGAAACTTGGGCTGCTGAAAATATGTACTGTGTCATGTGTGGAGCGCCCCGCCTTGAGCATCTGCAAAACAACAAGCCCGTGGCAGACCTCTGCTGCCCCCATTGCCGGAACACCTTCGAACTGAAAAGCCATAATGGGCGCTTCGGCTCGGTAATTGCAGACGGAGCCTATGAAACCATGATGGGAAGGCTCAGGGACGACAATAACCCGCACCTGTTCGTCATGGAATACACGCGTCCCGAATACATGGTAGAAAACCTCTGGATAATCCCCAGCTACTTCTTCACCTCGGAAATCATCATCAAGAGGAAGCCCCTGCCGCCTACAGCCCGCCGGGCGGGGTGGACAGGGTGCAATATCGCCTGGAAGAATATCCCCGCTCAAGGAAAAATCCCTGTTATCAGTCAAAGAGAAATCCTTGACCCTAAAGCCGTTTGTGAAAAAGTCTCCACCACCACAGCCCTTGCCACCAGCAAAATACAGGCCAGGGGCTGGCTCATGGACGTACTCTACTGCTTAGAGCAAATAGGCATGGAACACTTCACCCTGCAGGACGTTTATGCCTTCACCGATTATCTGCAAGAGCGCCACAGGGAAAATCACAATGTTCAGCCCAAAATCCGCCAACAACTACAATATCTGCGTGACAAGGGCTTTGTAGAATTCCTGGGCCGAGGTGAGTATAGATTAAAACAATAATAAACAAGAAAAAGACAACAGCAATATAAAAACCATCAAGGTCAGTTTTCCAGCTGGCCTTTTTTAGTGCACAACGCTAATAAAATCAAGCTACTAAGCCGTTTTGAAATATGCGGGAGAATTGCCCGCAAAGGGGAAAGATGAAACAATACTTGCCAAGATTTGTGATCCTGTGCTATATTATTCAATACAAAACGATCGAAAACGATCGAAAATAATAATTATAGGAGGATTGCTGTTGGACACAATTACGGCTGAAAAGCCTGCAAATAAAAAGCCAAAAAAGATTATAAAATGGGAGCCAGAGGACTTTGAACTTAGAATGACCACCCATTGGACATTCCCAAAACGTGGCGACTGGGCCACACATGACGCAAAATGGCGGGGTAACTGGTCGCCCTATATCCCCCGCAACATCATGCTCCGTTACTCCAAAGAAGGAGATTGCGTCCTTGACCAATTCGCCGGAGGCGGCACTACGCTGGTGGAAGCAAAACTTTTGAACCGCAACATTATTGGCGTGGACGTCAATGATATGGCCCTGGAAAGATGCCGTGAAAAGACAGACTTCGAGCACGAAGGGGCAGAGGGCAGGGTTACCCTGCAAAAAGGAGACGCCAGAAACCTTGACTTTCTGAAAGACGAACAAATAGACTTGATATGCACCCACCCGCCTTATGCTAATATTATCCAGTATAGTGAGGATATACCAGCAGACCTGTCCCGTTTGACAATCACTGACTTCCTTGAAGAAATGAAAAAGGTGGCGAAAGAAAGCTACAGAGTGCTGAAAAAGGATAAATTCTGTGCTATCCTTATGGGAGACACCAGAAAGAAAGGCTGCATGGTGCCCATGTCCTTTGATGTAATGAAAATCTTTGAGGAAGCAGGCTTCACATTGAAGGAACTTATCATCAAAGAGCAGCATAACTGTAGAGCCACAGGCTACTGGAAAACCAACAGCGTGAAGTATAATTTTCTGCTGATTGCTCACGAATATTTATTTGTGTTTAGAAAGTAGAAAATGAATGCAGGGGTGACGGATGACAAGGACGAAGGAAGAGCAGCGCAGCTACAATATGTCTCGCATACGGAGCCGTGACACGAAGCCGGAGGTCATGCTCCGCAAGGCGCTCTGGCACAGGGGCATACGCTACAGGAAGAACTACAGGAAACTGCCCGGCACCCCCGACATTGCCCTGACCAGGCAGAAAATAGCCATCTTCGTGGACGGTGACTTCTGGCATGCCCGTGGTCATCAGGACAATCCCGGCGAGCAGGTGCGAAGCAACAGGGAATACTGGCAGAAGCACTTGGGCAGGAATGTGGAGCGGGACAAAGAGGTGAACGATGCCCTGACCGAAGAAGGCTGGCTGGTGTTGAGATTCTGGGAGAGCGAAATCAGGCGTGATCTGGGCCGGTGCCTGGAGCAGATAGTGGGCTACATATGAGCGGCTGGTGAGCTTTAAGGAACCGTGCGGAATTTATGCTTCGAATATACTTGACTTGAAGCGTACTCCAGGTTGTAGAATTGCAATAGTAGATGTGTGCTTCATAGGGGAGTGTTTGCTGTGAAATATAGAGAACTTGGAAATACCGGAATTATGGTCAGCGAGATTGGCATGGGCTGTGAAGGGTTCGGAGAAAGCAATTGTGCCATGACCAGGAAGCTCTTTGATTTGGCGGAGGAGCGCGGGGTCAACTACTTTGACCTATATACCAGCAATCCTGCTATCAGAAGGGCTGTAGGGGAGGCCATGAAAGGGCGCAGGGAAAAATTCATCGTGCAGTCCCACATTTGCTCTGTCTGGCAGGATGGTCAGTATAAACGCACCCGCAAAATCTCTGAAGTGAAGGCTGGCTTTGCAGAAATGCTGGAGCTTTTGCAGACGGATTACATTGATGTGGGCATGATACACTATTGCGATGCCTTGTCTGACTGGGAGGAGATAGTAAGTGGCGGCGTGCTGGACTATGCACGTCAGCTGAAAAAGGAAGGAAAGATACTTCACATAGGACTTTCCAGCCATAATCCTCAGGTAGCTCTCAAGGCTGTGGAAAGTGGCGCCATTGAAGTCTTGATGTTCAGTGTCAATCCCTGCTATGACCTGCAGCCAGCCAATGAGGATGTAGAGGAACTGTGGGCGGCTAAGAACTACAGCGGCACCTTGACAAATATGGACCCTGAGCGGCAGAGACTCTATGAAACATGCCAGAGGCTGGGAGTAGGCATCACGGTCATGAAATGCTTTGGCGGCGGAGATCTGCTGGATGCCAAGCTGTCTCCCGCCGGTGCTGCGCTTACCGTGAATCAGTGCATACACTATGCCTTGACACGTCCCGGGGTAGCCGTGGTGCTGGCAGGTGCCCATTCCATAGAGCAGCTGAAGACGAGCCTGGCCTATGAAGAGGCCTCAGAGACAGAAAAAGATTATGCAGAAGCATTTGCTTCTTTCCCAAAGATCAACTGGACAGGGCATTGCATGTATTGCAGCCACTGTGCTCCCTGCCCCCAGAAGATAGATGTGGCATACGTCACGAAGTTCTTGAACCTCACTGTAGCCCAAGGGGAGATCCCGGAGACAGTGCGGGAGCATTACAAGTCTCTTGAGCACCATGCGGGAGAGTGCATAAAATGCGGTGTCTGCGAAACCAGATGCCCCTTCGGTGTGAAGGTTCGGGAGAATATGGAGAAGGCTGAGAGCGTGTTTGGATACTGAGAGCTATGAGGGCTGCTGTGGCGGCCCTTTTTTGTTGTCTGGCAGATGTTCATTTTGTCTTCACCCGCTCCCAGAGAGGGGATGTAACTTTGGGGGCGGGGGTGGCAGTATTGACTGCTGATTTCGGCTGCCCGGCAGAGCCGAGCTGGGACCAATTTATAGGCGCAAAGGATTGAGGTGTGGCATTGGCTGCAGCTTTTGCAGCTTCTTTGCGGCGCTGCGCTTCAATTTCTTCGTGCGTGGGGACTGGAATGGACTTTGCGTTTCCTTGGGCGTAATTTGTCTGTTTTTGCCGGATAACGTGTGAGGCAGGTTTCTCCTGCTGCACGCCATTGCCCAATAGATAATTCAGCAGGGCCTGTTTGTCTGTGTCCAATATGGTCACTTCCTTTTCAGAGCAGGGGATAGTGGTACTCCTGGCCATTTATGACCTTGAAGCAGGCGTAGATGGAGCAGCAGAACCATATTGCGCCCAGGATAAAGAGGGCGGGCCAGAGCAATACGCCTACCACAAGGAAGGTCAGTGCCAATACCACGGCGCTGATGACGCCGAAGATGGCCTGGGCCATCAGGGCTTGCTTGGCATGTTGGGCTACAAATTCATCCTTCCCGTCAAAGCACAGGTAGATGACTAAGGGAATGACTATGTAGCCGACACCAAAGAACAGGTAGCCGATATGCGCGGCAAGAGCCAGCGCTTTTTGTTTTCCTTCTATGGGCATAGAGAACCTTCCTTTCATCTTGAGAGAGTGCTGCTGCAGTTTCAAAACAGCATCATTGTACATCACAATGATACACGCATTGAACTTGGTGTGCAACAGAAATATCCCCGATGGCAAAACTTGAGACAGCAGCGGGCAGCAGGACTATGTGCAGGAAGAATGGCAAAATGCTTTCGTATGAAAACAAAATACTTTTGTAAAAGCCCCCTTTATGCTATACTTAACATAAAGGGGGCTTTGGCTATGAATGAGCGTCAAATAAAAATACTGAATATTGTCAACAGGGAAAAGCGCATTGCGGTGACTGAGCTGGCGGCGGCGGTTGGCGTGTCGGAGGTCACTACCAGGAAAGACCTGTCCGTATTGGAGGATAAGGGCCTCCTGAGGAGGGAGCATGGCTTTGCCACTATGATGGCCATTGACGATGTGAGCAAGCGCATGGCCATAGGCTATGAGGTCAAGCGCCGTATCGCCAAGTGCGCGGCGGCTTCTGTGGCTGATGGGGAAACTGTGATGATTGAGTCGGGATCCTCCTGTGCTTTGCTGGCAGAGGAACTGGCAACTGTCCGGAGAGATATCACCATTGTCACCAACTCGGTCTTTATTGCGGGCTTCGTCAGGGACAAGCAGGGGGCACGCATCATCCTGATGGGCGGGGAACTGCAGAAAGAGGCTCAGGTGATGGTGGGGCCTCTGGTCAGGAAGTGCGCCGAGTCCTTTTATGTGGACAAGCTCTTTGTGGGCACAGACGGCTTCAATGAACGGGGGGCCATGTCCGGTGATCTCATGCGCACTGAGGCAGTGAGAGCCATGGCGGAAAATGCCAAAGAGGTGAATATCCTGACAGAGTCCGAGAAATTCTCCCGTACCGGGGTGGTGTCCCTCTTTTCCTATGGAGAAATTTCCGCTGTGTATACGGATGAGAGCATAGACCAGGTCTATCTGGAGGTATTGCGGGAAAAGGGCGTAGAGGTGCATATGGCTTAAGTGGCAGGACAACTTCAGAAGAAAGCTTCGATTCCTTCTGCCAGGAACACCTGCCTGTATTCCTCCAGATTTTCCGGGTGCAGGGCTTTGAGGTTTTCGAAGGCATAGTTCCTGCCCAGCAGGCGGTATTTGTTCTCGCCGAACTGGTGGAAGGGCAGGAGCTGGACCTTGCCTGCGCCTGCTTCCCGCAGGCGGCGGACGAAGCCTTTGGCATCTTCCAGAGTGGCATTCACGCCTGGGATTACTGGCATGCGGGGCAGTACTTCTTTGCCATGCTCGATGGCGTATTTCATGTTGGCTAAAATGGGAAGGTTGGATACGCCTGTATATTCTTTGTGCTTTTCCTCGTCCCAATGCTTGATGTCAAAGAGCAGCAGGTCCAGATAGCTGATGACCTGCTGGAAGACAGCCGGGGCGGCAAAGCCTGTGGTCTCCATGGCGGTATGGAGGCCTTTTTCTTTGCAGGCTTGCAGCAGGGCTATGGCAAAATCCGGCTGCAGCAGGGCTTCGCCGCCGGAAAGGGTAACGCCGCCACCGCTCTTTCGATAGAAGGGTTCATCCTGCATGACGATGCGGACAATTTCATCCACGCTTTTGCGCTCTCCCTTGAGCTTCAGCAACTGAGGGGGAGCTTTCTTTATGTCCCAGGGAATCTCCAAGGTGGCAGACTGGCTCTCCGGGTTGGCGCACCAGCTGCACTTCAGGGGACATCCTTTGAAGAACACTACCGTGCGGATGCCCGGCCCGTCGTTGAGGCTGAATTTCTGTATGTTGAAGATGGTGCCGAGCTGGCAGGTCTTTTCCATTCTTATCACTCCTTGTCATGGATTGGTGCATGGCTGCTGTTTCTTTGATGATACCATACAGGAGAAGAGCTGTAAATGAATTTCTTTCGAATGAAAATATTATTGCTTCTTAGCAAAAGAAAATATTGACGAAAATATATTTTTGATATATTATTAGGTTACAAACGAAAGAGAAAAGACTTATCAGCAAAATAGGAGGTCAAATATCATGGAGAACAAGGAACACTTCGGCTCTCTGACTGAGAGGATGCAGGCCTTCAGAGAAGAGGTGCTGGATGAGAAGCCCTATATAGACGCAGAGAGGGCAGTCCTGGCTACGGAGAGCTACAAGGCTCACCAGAACCAGCCCCCTGTGATGAAGCGGGCTCTGATGTTGAAGAACATTCTGGAGAAAATGTCCATCTATATCGAGGATAAGACCCTGCTGGCAGGCAATCAGGCTACCAAGAACTGCAATGCCCCCATTTTCCCCGAGTACACCATGGGCTTTGTCATGGCTGAGCTGGACAAGTTCGAGCAGCGAGATGGTGATGTTTTCTATATTACCGAAGAAACCAAGGAGCAGCTACGCTCCCTGGCGCCGTTTTGGGAAAACAACAATCTGCGGGCCAGGGGGGAGGCTCTGCTGCCTGATGAGGTGGCAGTCTTCATGGAGACCGGTGTTTTCGGCATGGAGGGCAAGCTGAATGCCGGCGATGCCCATATCGTGGTGAACTATGGCAGGCTGCTGGCTGAGGGGCTGCGGGGCTATGAGGAGCGCACGCGGCAGTTGAAGGCAGCCCTTGACCTGGCTGACCCTGACAGCGTGGACAAGTATGTTTTCTACAAGGCTGTGCTGACTGTCATAGGGGCCGTGAAGGATTTTGCCCTGCGCTACTCGAATCTGGCAGCAAGGCTGGCGGCTGGGGAGAAGGATGGAAAGAGGAAGGCAGAACTGGCGGAACTCTCCCGGATCTGCGCGAGAGTTCCGTATGAGCCTGCCAGGTCTTTCCATGAAGCTGTGCAGGCAGTGTGGTTTATACAGCTTATCCTGCAAATCGAGTCCAACGGCCACTCTCTTTCCTATGGGCGTTTTGACCAATATATGTACCACTATTACAAGTCGGATATGGAGCAGGGGAAGATTACCAGGCAGGAAGCGCTGGAACTTCTTACCAATCTGTGGATCAAGACGCTGACCATCAACAAGGTGCGCTCTCAGGCCCACACCTTCAGCTCTGCCGGCAGCCCCATGTATCAGAATGTCACTATTGGGGGGCAGACTCCTGACAAGAAAGATGCTGTGAACGACCTTTCCTTCCTGGTGCTGCAGTCTGTGGCCCAGACCCGCCTGACTCAGCCCAATCTCACAGTGCGTTACCATGAGCATATCAGCAAGGCCTTCTTTGACGAGTGCATCGAAGTCATGAAGCTGGGCTTCGGCATGCCGGCTCTGAACAATGATGAGATCATCATTCCTTCTTTCATCAAGTGGGGAGTGAAGGAGGAAGATGCCTACAACTACAGTGCTGTGGGCTGCGTGGAAACGGCGGTGCCCGGCAAGTGGGGCTATCGCTGCACGGGCATGAGCTACATCAATTTTCCCAGAGTGCTGCTCTGCGCCATGAACGATGGGGTGGACATGACCAGTGGCAAGCGCTTCACCAAGGGCTATGGCTATTTCAAGGACATGAAGTCCTATGAGGAACTCATCTCTGCCTGGGATAAGACGGTGCGGGAGATGACCCGCTATAGCGTCATCGTGGAAAATGCCATCGACAAGGCATCGGAAAGGGATGTGCCGGATATCCTCTGCTCGGCCCTCACGGACGACTGCATTGGCCGTGGCAAGACCATCAAGGAGGGCGGCGCGGTTTACGATTTCATTTCCGGCTTGCAGGTAGGCATTGCCAATATGGCAGATTCCCTGGCCGCCATCAAGAAATTGGTGTTTGAGGAAAAGAAGATCACTCCTAAAGAACTTTGGGAAGCCATCCTGGATGATTTCCAGTCTGAGAAGTCAAGGAAGATACAGGATTTGCTCATCAATGACTCTCCCAAGTATGGCAATGACGATGATTATGTGGACAACCTGATTGTGGAAGCCTATGATTCCTATCTGGATGAGATCAAGAAGTATCCCAATACCCGCCATGGCCGTGGCCCTGTTGGCGGCATACGCTACGGAGGAACTTCTTCCATCTCTGCCAATGTGGGGCAGGGCATGGGCACCATGGCAACGCCGGACGGCAGACGGGCTCATGAGCCGTTGGCAGAGGGCTGCTCGCCTGCTCACGGTGCCGACAGGAATGGGCCCACGGCGGTATTCAAGTCCGTGGCGAAGCTGCCTACGGAGAAAATCACAGGCGGGGTGCTGCTGAACCAGAAGATGACGCCCCAGGTCCTGGCCAAAGAGGAGAACAAGCAGAAATTGGAAATGCTGATAGCCACTTTCTTCGATACTCTCAAGGGCTATCATGTGCAATACAATATCGTCTCCCGTGAGACCTTGATAGATGCCCAGAAACACCCGGAGAAGCACAAGGATCTCATCGTGAGGGTGGCTGGTTACAGCGCCTTCTTCAATGTGCTGTCCAAGGCTACTCAGGATGATATCATCGGCAGGACGGAACAGAGCGTTTGAGTTAGGAGGAACAGACTATGAAGCTTATCATCGATGATGCCCATATTGACCAGATCAGGAAGATTTATGAATACTATCCCGTGGATGGCGTCACTACCAATCCCACTATCCTTGCCAAGAGCGGGCGGCAGCCCTATGAAGTGCTGAGGGAAATCAGGGAATTCATAGGGGATGAGGCAGAGCTCCATGTGCAGGTGACGGCTAGGGCAGCAGAAGGCATGGTGGAGGATGCCCATAAGATTATCAAGGAACTGGGTAAAAATACCTTTGTCAAGATTCCCTCTGTACCGGAAGGCTTCAAGGCCATGATGGCCCTGCATGGCGAAGGGGCGAAGCTCACTGCCACCGCCATCTACACGCCCATGCAGGCGTTCCTGGCGGCCAAAGCCGGGGCTGACTATGCTGCCCCGTATATCAACCGCATTGACAATATGGGCTACAATGGCATAAAGGTGGCCAGAGATATCCACGATATTTTCCGCAACAACGGCTTCAAGACGGAGGTGTTGGCTGCCAGCTTCAAGAACTCCCAGCAGCTCCTGGAGCTCTGCGAATATGGGGTAGGGGCTTCCACTGTGTCCCCGGAGGTGATTTTCAACTTGGTGAAGAACGAGGCCATCACCTCGGCTATAGATGATTTCATAGCAGATTTCGAAGGGCTGGTGGGTGAGGGCAAGACCATGAAGGATTGCTGACCCCTTGTGATATTGTCGTTTTGCGTATACTTGTATACATGCAAATCCCTGTTGACAATGTTACAGTCGTCTTGCTATAATCGTCACATCAACATGAACTTGAGGCAATGAGGCCCCATGCAGTCAGGTACCGGACTGCGTGGGGCCTTTCTATTTCCAAGGGCGTGTTGCCGTCATTATTCAAAGAGGAATACATGAAGGGATATGATCTATATGCTTAATACAGGAGATACTGCTTGGGTGCTCATAAGTGCAGCCCTGGTGTTCATAATGACTCCCGGCCTGGCTCTTTTTTACGGGGGCATGGTGCGGAGCAAGAATGTGCTGACTACCATCATGCAGAGTATGTTTGTGCTGGGACTTATTTCCGTCGAGTGGGTTATCCTGGGCTATGCCATGGCTTTCGGCACGGATGTCAATGGCTTTATAGGCAGCCTGGACAAAATTGGTCTTGAGGGCGTGGGACTGGCCATCCTGGAGGGGGGCACTATCCCGGAGCTGGCTTTCGTAGCCTTCCAGTGCATGTTTGCCGCGCTTACCCCGGCTCTCATCACCGGCGCCTTTGCCGAGAGGCTCCGCTTCTCAGGGTTCTGCTTCTTCATCCTGCTCTGGGCCATTTTGATTTACAACCCCATGGCCCACTGGGTCTGGGGCGGCGGCTTCCTGGCTGAGCTTGGGGCGCTGGATTTCGCCGGCGGCCTGGTCATCCATATTCTCTCCGGCGTGTCCGGCCTGACCATCTGCCTGCTCCTGGGCAAGCGCCACGGCTATGGCAAGCGCGCCATGCTGCCCCATAACCTGCCCATGACAGTGCTGGGGGCTGCGCTGCTCTGGTTCGGCTGGTTCGGCTTCAATGCGGGCAGCGCCCTGGGAGCCAATGAGCTGGCGGCCAATGCCTTCGTGGTGACTCAGGCGGCAGCTGCTGCAGCCCTGGTGGCCTGGGTGCTCCTTGAGTGGAATTTCAATGGCAAGCCCACCCTCCTGGGGGCAGTTTCCGGCTGCGTGGCAGGCTTGGTGGCCATCACTCCTGCGGCAGGCTTTGTGACTCCGCTGGCTTCCCTTATCATCGGTGCTGTAGGCGGCGCTGTGTGCTATTTCGCGGTAGCTGTGCTGAAGCAGAAGCTGGGCTATGACGATTCCCTGGACGCTTTCGGCATCCACGGTATCGGCGGCACCTGGGGCTCCATCGCCACCGGCATCTGGGCTACCACTTCTGTGAACCCGGCTGGTGCCAACGGCCTTTTCTACGGCGAGACTGATCTTTTCGTGGCACAGGTGATCTCCACTCTCGTGGCTTATGCTCTGGGCATTGTCGGTTCCTATGTGCTTTACAAGCTTGTCGACCACTTCATTTCCATGCGTGTGGATGAGGCTGAGGAAATTGCCGGCCTGGATCTGGTGGAGCACGGCGAGCAGGGCTACAGCGGCGGCACCATCGGCGGCAGCCCTATCCTGGGGGCGCTGGAGAATTCTTCCGAGCTTCTGGCCCGTACCGTTATGGCCAGCGGCCACAGTGCAGTGAAGTGAGGGGGCAGGGACTATGAGTGCATTGAAGATAAACAAGATAGAGATCATCACCCGTTCCAGCAAGCTGGATGAGCTAGTGCAGGCCCTGAATGATATCGGCGTGCTGGGCATGACCGTGAGCCAGGTCTTCGGCAGCGGCCTCCAGCGGGGACATAAAGAGGTCTATCGCGGCCAGGAGTACCACATCAATCTGGTGCCCAAGGTGAAGATTGAGACGGTGGTCTGCGAAGTGCCTGTGGAAAAGGTGCTGGAAACTGCCCAGAAGGTGCTCCGCACGGGCAAGTTTGGCGATGGCAAGATCTTCGTCACGGAGCTTGCCGATGCCGTGCGCATCCGCACCGGCCATCGGGGTCCTGAGGCTATCAAGGACATTCCGGGGGAAGTGAAGGAAGAGGGCTGAAACTAAAATTCCATAGCGCAATCAGCAAAGTTGCGGAGGCGTTGAGCCACGTGACTTTGCTTTTTTATTTACAAAGGAAAAATTTGTTGCTTACAACCTATATTCTTCGATCATGCACTCATGCTTCCTTGTCTCTTTGTCATAGCAGATGCCCACGGCGAGGAGTTTGCCTGCATAATTCTCCAAGGCTTTTCCATAGCGGCGGTCCCTGATTTGTTGGATGGCCGCTTTGGCGTTTTTATCCCATTTGAGCTCCAGCACCAGAGCGGGAAGCTCTGCATGGAGGGGACGGGGCAGGAAAACCAGATCGGCATAGCCTTTGCCTGTGGGAAGTTCACGGAATATCTTGTACTTCTGCCTGGCGCTGTAAAAGGCCAGGGAAAGGGTATAGGAAAGGGCATTTTCGTCATTGTACTGGATGTGGCTGGTCTCCATATGGGCTTCTTCAATGCCTTTGGCCACAGACTCATCATCTTTAGCCAGAACAGCCTGGAGCAGCTTTTCCGATTGCTTGAGGGCGCGGGCCACGATGTCCCAATCTGTGGTGGTGATGGCATTGTAGTATTCCCTGGCGATTTCCTGGTTGGGAATGAAAACTTCCTCCTTGGAGTTGTCATAGCCCAGGTATCCCAGATGGACCAGCAGGGTCAGCACGTCGTCAGCTGATTGGAAACTGGTCATGTCGTTGCTGAAAGTCTTGGTATTGACCATCTGACGTTCCCCGGCCAAAAGCTTTATGATGGAGTCCCGAAGCCCGTCAAAGTTCATGGAGATATAAATCTTGAGCGCTTCATAGGTCTCTGTCTGGTTCCAGTAGGTGTCGAATTTGCCGGATGAGATGGCTTCCACCACGGAATGGGGATTGTAGACCTCGCCTGCTTCCTGGAAGGAATAGCCATCATACCACCGCTGGCATTCCTCGAAGCTGCGGCTATATTTCTCGCAGAGGGATCTGACCTCCTCACTGGTGAAGCCTACATAAGGAGCAAGTTCCAAGGGGGCTTCCATGGAGAACTCCCGGAACATATTGAGTGCCGAATGGGTCCCGTATTTTTTGATGGGGAGGATACCCGTCATATAGACCAGGGCCACATAAGCCTTGTCTTTGAGCCAGCCGCGCAGGAAATCAAGATATGCTTCCTGCCAGTCGTTTTTTTCACGATATTCGCGGAAGATGCAGTCCCATTCATCAATGACAATCACAAAGGGCCGCTTGCTGGCAGCGTGAATTTCTGCCATAGTCTCTACCAGGTCCGTGGCATCCAGATATTCGTCACTGGGATAGGCTTTCAGCAAGTCCCGCAGGAGACATTTTTTGAGCAGGCTCAGAAGTCCTTCCAAGCTGGAGGAACGGCTCAAAAAGTCCTGCATATTCAGCTGTATGACATCGTATTTGTTGCGGTAGGTCTCAAAATCGTCGGATTGTGCGATGGCAAGCCTCGCAAATGTGCTGCTTGCGTCTACTGTGCGGTCATAGTAGGCCGCAATCATATTTGCCGCCATGGATTTTCCGAAGCGCCGGGGGCGGCTCACGCAAAGATATTTTTTGCTCGTCCGGAGCACTTTGTTGGTATAGTTCAGGAGGCCAGTCTTGTCCACATAGATTTCGGAATGGACGGCCTGCCAGAAAAGCTCGTCTCCAGGATTAAGGTAGATTCCCATGATGTCACCTCGCTGTCAAAAACGTTTGCGCTTCGATATATACTAAGTATATACCGAACTGATATATCAATCAATCGTATTAGGTGGCTTCTTTGCATATCAAAAAGGCAGCATTTTTGACTAAACTTTACAGGGATAGTATACTCGTATTAAAGAAGAAACTCAGATATGCTTTACGGAGAAGCAATATGAAGAAGATAGTTTTGTTGCTGATGTCATTGGTGCTGTTGGGGGCGGGCTCCCTTTTTGGCTACAACTTTGCCCGGCAGCACACCTTGTGGGAAATAGGGGATCAGCTGGGGCTGGTTTCAGAGCATGAGGGCAGGATAAGCGTCCATGCGGAGGGGAAGGTGGAGGAGCGCAGCCTTGAGGATGTGAAGCGGGCGGCAGAGAATTTCAGTCCCTATCTGCAGGTGCAGATGGGTGCTTCCCTCAAGCGCCCTGTGGAGCTCTACGTCTCGGGGGAAGAGGCTTCTTACTGCACGGTGCTGGAACGGGAGTTTGGCCTCTCGGCAGAGGAGGCGGCTCAGGTGGCTTCTATTTCCGGGGGCTGGTCAGGAGGCAGCAGCCATATTACGGCTATCAATGCCAGCGCCGGGGTCATGTCTACTGGTGGGGACAGGTACAATACCACCAGCCATGAACTTTTCCACCAGCTCCAGCATGAACTGAGCCATGGCAAGGACGTGGAGGAAAGCTCGTTGTTCTGGCTGGAGGAAGGCACGGCTGACTATGTGGGGGCGGCTCTGTCTGAGCATCTGGGGGGCAAGCCGCAATGGAAGTGGCACTCGGATGTGAAGGCGGCCCTTATCCGGGCGGAATCCACTGTCAGGCCGGAATCAATCCAGCATTGCAATTTTGAAACCCGCAAGAAGCTCATGGGCAAGGAATACCATACCTACCAGGTGGCTGACCTGATGATCTGCTATCTCTTGCAGCGCTTCCCGGAGGAAAGGCGGCTGCCCTTGCTGGCGGACTACTTCCGCGCTTTGGCGGAGTCGGAAAATGGCGAGGAGGCTTTTCAGCAGGTCTTTGGGGTGGAACTGCCGGTTTTTTTGGAGGAATACAGAACCTGGTGGCAGAGCTTCGCCCGCCAGCCCGTGGTTTTTCATTATCATGAGCAGGAAAGCTCTCCTGCTCAGGCTGTGAGGGCGGAAATGGAGGCATCCCAGGCATGGCTGGGACGGAACCTGGGCAGCCAGCTCCGGGGGGAGTATCAGGTGGTGCTTTCTCCCAGTGAAGCGGCGATGGCAGAGGCTCTGGCCAAGTATACAGAGATGCCTGCCAAGGAAGCAGTGCAGATGTCGGAGCGAAGCCTCTGCATAGAAAATGGGGGCCTGCTGGTGCTGAATGCGGGCCACCTGCATGAGCCACAGCAAAGGGCTTTCAGCCTGGGGATGCTCATCATGCGCACCTATGAGAGGCAGATGCTGGGCAGTTCCAAGGAAACCGGCTATGCCTGGCTGCTGCATGGGGCAGCTTATCTGGCGGGGGTCAGCCGTCAGGCTGAGGTCAGCGGCTACAGTGTGCGGGACTATCTCAGGTCTGCCAAGGATAATGTGCAGGGCAGGAACCTGCCCCGGGCCATGGAGCTGCGCAGCGAGGAGGACTACCGCAGGGCGGTGGAGAAGTACGGGGAGAAGGAGATTGCTTCCCTGACGGAGCTGGCTGCCTATGAACTGGTGAAAAGGCATGGCTGGGGCAGCTTTGCACGCTTCTTGCAGGAAACTGCCAGAAGCAGGGACGGAGGACAGGCTTTCAGAAAGGTGTATGACTGATGGAAGAATTTATCAAAATCAATGGGGCCCGCGCCCATAACCTGAAGAATATCAATGTGGACATTCCCCGGGACAAGCTGGTGGTGGTGACGGGCCTGTCCGGCTCCGGCAAATCCTCCCTGGCTTTTGATACGGTCTATGCCGAGGGGCAGCGGCGCTATGTGGAGTCCCTGTCCTCATATGCCCGCCAGTTCTTGGGCCAGATGGACAAGCCGGATGTGGATCAGATAGACGGCCTTTCCCCTGCTATCTCCATTGACCAGAAGACCACCAGCCACAATCCACGCTCTACAGTGGGGACGGTGACGGAAATCTACGACTACCTGCGCCTTTTGTACGCCAGGGCGGGGCGGCCTCACTGCCCCAAGTGCGGCAAGCTCATCACTCAGCAGAGCATTGACCAGATGCTGGACCAGCTGAAGGAATTGCCTGAGAGGACAAAACTGCTGGTCATGGCCCAGGTGGTGCGGGGCAAGAAGGGTGAGCACAAGAAAATCCTGGACCATATCCGCCGTGAGGGCTATGTGCGGGTGCGCATCGACGGGGAAATCTTCGATGTGAACGAGGATATCCAGCTGGAAAAGACCAAGAAGCACACTATAGAGGTGGTCATTGACCGCCTGGTGGTGCGGGAAGGCATGGAAATGCGCCTGGCTGACTCCCTGGAAACGGCTCTGAAGCTGGGGGAGGGGGTGGCTTATGTCCAGATAGTGGACGGAGATCTTTTGATGTTCAGCGAGAACTTTGCCTGCGTGGACTGCGGCATCAGCCTGCCGGAAATTGCTCCCCGCATGTTTTCCTTCAATAGCCCATACGGTGCCTGCCCGGTCTGCACGGGGCTGGGCAGCCATATGGAGTTTGACGAGGAGCTGGTTATCCCTGATGCCAGATTGTCAGTGGGCGAGGGGGTGTTTGCGCCCCTGTCCAAGAACAGCCAGTCTTACGCCATGTGCGTGATGCAGGCCATCCTGGAAGAACGCGGCGACAACCTGGATACGCCCTGGAACCAGCTGGATGATGATACGAAAGATATCCTGCTGCATGGTTCAGGGGAGGAAAGATTCCGTTTCCACTACACGAATATGTTCGGGGAGTACAAGGAATACAATGTGCCCTTTGAAGGTGTCATGCCTTTGCTGGAGCGCCGCTATCATGAGACGGATTCTGATGAGATGCGAGAGTCTTATGAGAACTACATGACGGAGATTCCCTGCACTGCCTGCCATGGGGCCAGGCTCAAGCCGGAAGTGCTCTCCATCACCATCGGGGAGAAGAATATTGCCGAGTATACCAGCCTGACTATCCGTGAGGCAGATGAGTTCCTGACTGAGGCGGAGAAGGACTTCACCAGCAGGGAAGCCAAGATCGCCCGGCAGATTCTGAAGGAAATCCACGCCCGGCTGAAATTCCTGCTGGATGTGGGGCTTGAATACCTGACCCTCTCGAGGGCGGCAGGCACCCTCTCCGGCGGTGAAGCCCAGCGCATCAGGCTGGCCACCCAGATCGGCTCAGGGCTTACGGGGGTGCTCTATGTGCTGGATGAGCCCAGCATCGGCCTGCATCAGCGGGATAACAACAGGCTGCTGGCTACCCTCAAGCATCTGCGCGACTTAGGCAATACCCTGCTGGTGGTGGAGCATGATGAAGACACTATGCGGGCAGCTGACCAGATCATTGATATAGGCCCCGGAGCCGGGGAGCATGGCGGCCAGGTGGTGGCCCAGGGGACGGCGGCTGAGGTGGAGCAGGTGAAGGAATCCATCACGGGGGCTTACCTGTCCCGCAGGAAATTTATCCCCGTGCCTGCCAAGCGCCGCCATGGCACGGGGAAGTTCTTGGAAGTGGTAGGAGCCCAGGAGAACAATCTCAAGAATATCTCTGTGAAGTTCCCCCTGGGCACCCTGACCTTGGTGACAGGGGTCTCAGGCTCCGGCAAGTCCACGCTGGTGAACGAGATACTCTACAAGGGCATCGCCTCCCGTCTCTACCACGCCAAGGGCAAGCCCGGCAGGCACAAGCGCATCAAGGGCCTTGAGAATATCGACAAGATCATCGACATCGACCAGCAGCCCATCGGCCGTACCCCCAGATCCAATCCTGCCACCTACACGGGTGTCTTTGACAGCATCCGCCAGCTCTACAGCCAGACGGCAGAGGCCAAGATGCGGGGATACAAGGCAGGGCGTTTCAGCTTCAATGTGAAAGGCGGCCGCTGCGAGGCTTGCCGGGGGGATGGCATCCTGAAGATCGAGATGCACTTCCTGCCGGATGTCTATGTGCCCTGCGAGGTCTGCCACGGGGCGCGGTACAACAGGGAGACCCTGGAGGTGCGCTACAAGGGCAAGACCATTGCCGATGTGCTGAATATGACTATAGACGAGGCGGTGGAATTCTTTCAGAATGTGCCCAAGATTGCCCGCAAGCTGCAGGTCATCAAGGACGTGGGCCTGGGCTATATCAAACTGGGGCAGAGCGCTACCACCCTTTCCGGCGGCGAAGCCCAGCGGGTGAAGCTGGCCACGGAGCTTTCCCGCCGCAGCACGGGGCGCACGCTTTATATCCTGGACGAACCTACTACGGGACTCCATACGGCTGACATAGACAAGCTGCTGAAAATCCTGCATCGGCTGGTGGAGGGGGGAGATACGGTGGTGGTTATCGAGCATAACCTTGACGTTATCAAGACCGCCGACCATATCATCGACCTGGGGCCCGAAGGCGGCAGCGGCGGCGGCACTATTGTAGCCGAAGGCCGCCCTGAGGAAATAGTGAAGGTGCCGGAGTCCTATACGGGCAGGTTCCTGAAGCCCCTGTTGGAAGAGAAATTGTGAACAGGCATACGAAAACACCCTCGAACGCGGGAATGCGTTCGAGGGTGACTTAATATGGGGAAGGATATGGTCAAACTTTGAATTTGGTGACAGCCTGACGGAGCTTTTCCGCCATATTGGCCAGCTCCCGGCAGGAGTTTGCCATATCCTGCATGGAGGCAGACTGTTCTTCCGTGGCGGCGGAGACATTCTCCGATTCTGCTACCACGTTCTTGCTCATATTGTCTATCTCCTGGATGGACTGCTGACAGCCCGTGGCGTCTTCCGTAGCAGAACGGGAAGCCTGGGCAATGCGGTCAGACTGCTGGGAGATGCTCTCGATGAGCTGGGCGATGTCCTGGAACTCGGAGCCGGTCTGGCTGACGCTTTCCTTGGTGGTGGAAAGCTGCTGGGTACCATCGTTCATGCTGGTGACGGCGTGCTTGGTGTCTTCCTGGATCTGCCCTATAAGCTGGGCAATCTGCGAAGCTGCTTCTTCGGACTGGGCAGCCAGTTTTCTGATTTCCTCAGCTACCACGGCGAAGCCACGGCCCTGCTCACCGGCCCGGGCTGCTTCGATGGCGGCATTGAGGGCCAGGAGGTTTGTCTGCTCGGCAATGCTGGAGATAGTATCTGTAATCTGGCCGATGGTGTCGGAGCGTGCCCCCAGTTCCCGGATGCGGGCGGCGGAACTTTCTACAGCCTGGCTCAGATGTTCCATGTCGCTGACGGTGCGGGATACCACCTGCTGGCCGTTCTGGGCGGCCTGGGCGGCCCGGCGGGTATTGGCAGCAGTGTCTTCGGCACTGCTGGAAACGCGGTTCATAGTCTCTGCCAGCCGGTCGATGGACTGGGTGGCATTGTTGACGGCGTTCAGCTGGTTGTTGGCGGCTGCTGCCACATCGGTAATGGAGACGGCCACGCTATGGCTGGCCTGGGAGGACTGCTCGGTGCGCTCCGTCAGGTCAGCTGCATCAGAAGCTACCCGTTCGGCAGAGCTGGTGATAGTATTGAGGAGACTGCGCATGCTGGCGGCCAGATTGCTGATGGAGTGCATCATGCCGCCGATTTCGTCGTTGCGGCTTACCCAGTCTTCGCGGATGGGTTCCTTCCGGTAGTCGCCTTCGGCAAACTGGCTCAGGCGGCGGGTGACAAACACTATGGGGTCAGCAAAGGCCTGGGCCAGACGCATGCTGATGACCACCACCAGCACTTCGATGATGGCCAGCAGGACAATGGAAATGATGATCTGGCTATTCAGCTTGCTCTGCATCTCATCGGCGTATTCGTTGGCCCTGGCATCGATGTAGTCGATGTAGGAACCGGTGTCGATGACCCAGTCATAGGGTTTGAAATAGCCTACATAAGTGCGCTTGGGGGAATCGGTGCTCTCGCCGGGCTTGGGGAAGGAGTAGTTCACGAAGCCGCCGCCTGCGTCAGCAGCCTTGAACATGTCCTGCATGTACATGACGCCCTGGCTGTCCTTGTTCTGGGAGCGGTCCTTGCCCTCCACCTTGGCGCCCTGGATGGGGTGTACCACGCAGATGCCCGTGTGGCGCTCATCCACGGAGAAGTAGCCCTTGCCGTCATCGAAGCGGGTGTTGCGGATGGCTTCCATGGCCAGCTTCTTGGCCTCGGCCTCCTGTATGTGGCCAGCCTGCTGCTCTTTGTAGATGCCTTCGATGGCAGAGATGATGCCTTCGGTCTGCATCTTCAGCTCCCGGTCATACTGTTGGGCAAGCTCGACTTTATAGGTTTCCACTTGTGCATTATTGCTGCGTATCTGGGACACGATGAAAAAAGCGCCGACGGTCAGAGTCGAGGCCGCGCTCAGCAGCACAAACAGCACAGTCAGCCTGTCCCGGACTGATTTGAAATTAAACATAGGCACCCTCCTAGTGTCAAAAATTAAAAATTCTGTGGCAATATAGAATAATTCGTTTCCGGCAGGGAAAAATCCTTCATTAAATAGAGAAAAATAATAGATTAGGCAGAATTTTAAGGTATTTTATGTTGGGATTTGCATGTGGTATCATAGAATCCATGGAGGTGGAGAAATGCTCTCCGATAGAATGAAAAAAATCAAAGTGCAAGTCCTGCGGCTCTGGGGCAAGGGCCAGCGCTACGTGGAAAAAGAGCTGGGACTGATCCTGGCGTTGTTCCTCTTGAACTGGTTCACCATCTGCTATCTGAACCTGCAGCATTATAAAGATCAGCAGCTGGGGGTGCTGCTGGTGGATGGCATCTTCGTGCTGGCGGGGGCGGCTCTGTATGTGGGGCTGCTGGGGCTGATACCTGCAAGGCCTGTCAGGCGTGTGCTGGCCGGTTTGTCTTTTTTTGTAGCAGCACTGCTGGGAGGGCTGGAATGCTTTGCCCTCTGGAATTATCGTGCCCAGATTGGGGCGGGCATCATCACGGCGGTGATGCAGACCAATCCCCAGGAGGCAGGGGAGTTCTTTGCCCGCTATGTGGGTATTTGGGGGATCGTCCTAGCTGTTGGCTTCCTCATCCTCTGTGCAGGCAGCTGGTTCTATCTGCAGGAATTGCGTTGGAAATATCCCTCGGGACACTGGCGCAGCCGCCTGCTGCTGGCCTTGCTGCTGGCAGGAGCAGGAGCAGGCGGTGTGCTTTTCCAGCAGTATCATAATTTCATCGTCAACAACGATCTGGACATTCCCGTGGTGAGGGTGGGCTTATCCCTTGATACGGCCATGACCAACATGCGTTCCTACGAAGAAATCATCACTCAGGCTGCCACAGAGCCTGAGCTTATCCGCAATGACAGTTCCGTGCCCTATGTTATCTTTATTGTGGGAGAGTCCACCAATCGCCGCCGCCTGCACCTTTATGGCTATCCCCTGGAGAATACGCCCAATCTCGATGACCTCTATAGCAGGGGAGAACTGGCGGTCTTTCGCGAGGTCATCGCCCCCCAGGGTGCTACAGCAGCGGTGCTCAGAGAGCTCTTCACCTTTGCAGATGCGGAGAACACGGACACTTGGTATAAATATAACAATCTCATAGATATCATGAAGGCGGCGGGGTATAAGACTTCCTGGCTCTCCAATCAGGAAAGTTCCGGCATCTGGGGCAATGTGAGCCAGTTCTACAGCCAGCGCAGCGATGTGAGCCGCTACACTCAGATAAGGGAGTCCCATGAGGAAAGCGGCAGGCTGGACGAGGAGCTGTTCCCCTTGGTGGATGAGGTACTGGCACAGGCTCAGCCAGAGCAGAAGCAGTTCATAGTGCTGCACCTGATGGGGGGCCACAGCCTCTACTATCTGCGCTTTCCCTACATCTTCACAAAATTCAAGGCGGAGGATATACCCCCGCCCCAGGATGGGCTGTCCGAGGAAAAGCGCACGGAAATCGCCCAGTATGAAAATGCCCTGTTCTACAATGACTTCGTAGTCAGCTCCCTTATCGGCAAGTTCCGGGACAAGGATGCCCTGGTCATCTACCTGCCGGACCATGGGGAGGCGGTCTACGACCATGGCTACCGCAGCGGCCATGTGGAGGAGAACCCCACCCAGGAAATGCTGGAGGTGCCGCTTATTTTCTGGGGCTCCCCGGAATTCCGCCAGAAGCACGGTGAGAAGTGGGCAGCCATTCAGGCGGCGGTGAACCGTCCCTATATGACCGATGATATGATTCATACCGTGATGGATATCCTGGGGCTTGAGACGCCGGAATATGACCCGAAAAAGAGCGTTGTGAATCCCGGTTTCGATGCCGCCCGCCCCCGCATGGTGCAGGGGAAGGATTTTGATAAGGAGCTTTTGGGGAAATGATCAAAGCTCAATAACCTGCGAAAACCTGTCCAGAATACTTGAATCATGCGTAATCACCAGCAGCGTCTGATGCTGTTTGTGCGCCCTCTCCAAGAGGTCGTCCAGCAGCAGGGACGCTGTTTTGTTGTCCAGTCCTGCTGTGGGCTCGTCCAGAATCAGCAGGGGGGCGGGAGAAGCCAGGGCCAGAGCTGTCAGCAGCCGGTTCCTCTCTCCCCCGGACAGGCGGCTGCCGTCATAGCCCAGGGGAGTATCAAGTCCCTGGGGCAGACTGGCTGCCAGGCTGCCCAGTTGGGCATATTCAAGGCAGGATAACATATCTTCTTCCCGTAGCTCCGGGTGCAGGCGGAGAAAGTTTTCCCTGATAGAGCTGCTGAAGACAAAACAGCCCTGGAGATTCCCCGCAATCGGGCAGGTACGCTCGATAGTTCCTTCCTCCGGCTGGTAAAGCCCCGTCAGCAGATAGGCCAGGGTGGTCTTGCCCCTGCCGCTTTCACCTAAAAGGGCGGTGTGCTGTCCCGGATCTATGGCCAGAGAGAGGTTTTCAAAAAGGGGCGTGCCCGGCTGATAGCCGAAACAGAGGTGATTAACTTCGAGCAAAGTTCCCGCAGCTGTTTGAACAAGATTGGGAGCCACTTGGGGCAAGGCTTTGCTGGCCTTGAAGGTTCTCCGTGCCTGGCCAGCTTCCTTCAGCTGTTGCAGGTTGGCAAAAAGATTCGCATAATCCTGGCTCAAGGTCAGCAGCAACAGCAGCCAGACTGCCAGTTCTATTTCCGTCATGGCCTGGGGGACCTGGAGATAGAGCAGATAGAGGATTAGCAGGAAACCGCTGTGCCTTAGGAGGGTCAGCAGCAATTCCTGATAGTGACGCAATTTTTTCCTGTTCAGACATGCTGACTGAAATCTTTCGGCGGCTTTGTCCAGCCGCGCCAGGGCAGGGGAGGCTGCCCCGGCGGGAAGGAGTTCCTCCCTGCCCGCCAGCATTTCTATTACCTCTTGCCGATAGGCGGCCTGGGACGGGAGTTCCTGCGAGGGGAAGGTCAGAGGCAGGAGTATGAGTAGCAGAAAAATCAGTGCCAGCGATGCTGAAGCCAAAGGGGAATAAGAAGATAGGGCGGCGCAGAAGCAGAGCGTAAGGCAAAGGGCAACGGACAGGGGCAGCAAGGCCCGCACATAGGTATCACGCCAGAGGGCGCAGTCCTGCAGCAGCCGTTCCAGCCATACCCCCTGGGCCAGGACCCCGGATTTCAAGGGCAGGGCCTGGGCAGCCTGCCTGTAGACCTGCTGCTGCAGGCTGCTGTAGGCGGAGAAGGCCAGGCTGTGGGCAAGGTATCTTTCCAGATAGCGGAACACCGCCCGGAAAATGCCGCAGGCCCTCACGCAAGTCACTCCCAGGGCCAGGGTGTAGAGGGGGGGCTGACGGGCAGCCCAGGCAATGAGCCAGGCCCCGGCCCCCAGGAGGCCCAGCCCCATGAGGCCCGCCAGGAGACCTGCCAGCAGGGGAAGCAGCAGTTTCCCTTTCTCTATCTGTTTCAGCAATAATCCGATGGTTTCTGTCATGGCCTTTGCTCCTGTGGGAAAAGTTCTTCCCAGTCGATTGTTCTTTCAGCCCAGGCCCTGAGGGCAGGGCGGTGGGAGACTAGGATGACGGTGCGCTGCCAGCTGAAGGCGGTGAGGGCTTTCAGCACAGCCCTTTCTGCATCCTCGTCCAGGCCGTTGGTGGGCTCGTCCAACAACACCAGGGGCCTGTTTTGCAGGATGATCCGGGCAAGGCCCAGGCGTTTCCTCTCACCATGAGAAAGGCTGAAGCCCCCTGCTCCCAGAGGTGTGTCAAGTCCTGCGGGAAGCTCATCAAACCATTTTTCCAGGGAAGCTAACCGCAGGGCCTGCCGCATACGTTCTGTGGGCACTTCCTGGAACAGGCTCAGATTATCTGCCAGAGTGGCGGCGAAGATATGGGGCTCCTGGGGCAGGTAGCTGATGATTTTCTGGCGGCTGACAGGTGCCAGCTTGTGCAGGTCGGTGCCGTTGAGATGCAGACTTCCTTCCCTGGGGAGCATCAGCCCTGCTGCGGCTTTCAGCAGAGTGCTCTTGCCGCAGCCGCTGGGGCCGGTGAGCAGGAGCCTGCTGCCGGCGGGGACTTTTAAGTCGAGTCCTGTAAAGACTGGCTGCAATTTTCCCTCATAGCCCAGGGAGAGGTTCTCTGCCGTGAGGGCGGGAGGGACTTGCAGCTGTCCTTTCCTGCCGCTTTGAGCAGATCGTTCTTGCAGCAGTGCCCTTATTTTTTCCTCCGCTTCCCGTGCTTCCATGGCGGCGTGGAAGCAGATGCCTCCCTGTCGCAGGGGCTGGTAGTAGAGGGGAATGATAAGCAGCAGGAAAAAGGAGGTCTCGAAGGCGAGGCTGCCTCCCAGCAGGCGGAAGCCGATGCTCACCGCCGTCAGGGCAATGGAGAGGGTAGTGATAAGTTCCAGGGCGAAGCTGGAGATAAAGGCGGTCTGCAGGACTTTGAGGGATGCCGTGGCAAAGCCTTCGCTGAGACGACTGATTTCCTCCTGCTGGGCGCCTTCGCGGTGGAAGATTTTCAAGCTGACAAGTCCTGCCAGCGTTTCACTGAAGGCAGAGGCAAGCCGGGAAAGTTCCTGCCATTGACGGGCGGTGCGCTCCTTGGTGACCTGACCGATCAGGTAGAGCAGGAAGGGGGCAATGGGCAGGGTGAGGAGGAAGATTCCCGCCGTGACCAGATCCAGCGCCAGGGCAGCGGCCAGCAGCATGGGAATGGTGACGGCCAGGTTCAGCAAATGGGGCAGCACCACGGTGAAATAGCGATCCAGTCCTTCGGCAGCTTCCAAGGCGGCAGTGGCGGCCTCTGCAGAGGGGGTGGCGGGACTTAGAAGGGCGAGGTGGATTTTTCGGCGGCAGCCCAGGAGGCAATGGTGGCTGAGCTTATCCAGCAAACGTCCTCTCGTCAGTCTCAGCAGGCTTTGCAGGGACAGCGCAAGAAGCAGCACCAGCAAAGCCGGTGCTGCTTCAAAACTTGATTTTTCGCCCAGGGCCAGCAGGCGGGCGGACTGCATGAGGGTGGTGAGCAGGAAGCTGGCAGCCAGCATCAGGAGGCCGCAGGCTATTTCCAGAGCCAGCAGTTGGCCCAGGGTTCCCTTATGTTCTGTGCAGGTCTGGTAGAGCAGATTTTTCTTCATGTCCATGGCTGTTCTATTGGTTAAATGATTCAATGAGCTTTGAGATCCTTGCCCGTAACCCGATGGCGGAACACCCAGTAGCACCAGCCCTGATAGATCAGCACGACGGGCACCATGACCAGGGCGGCCACGGTCATAATGGAGAGGGTGTAGGGGGTGGAGCAGGCATTGTCAATGGTGAGGCTGAAAGCCGGGCTTATGGAGGATACCATGAGCCGGGGGAACAGCCCCGTGAAGAAGGAGCAGGACACAGCCACGATGGCAAGAGAGGACAGGATGAAGCTGCTCTTGAATTTGCCCCGGGCCATGGCAAGGTAACCGGCGATGAAGCATACTCCCGTCAGTACCAGCAGCAGGGCGGCAGGGAGGCTGTGGAAAAGGTCGGTTTTCGTGGCGGTGAGCACGAAGCAGAGCACGAAGCAGAAAATGGCAGCGGCGCCAGTCTTGAGGGCGTATTCTTTGGCCCGCAGCACCAGCCCGTAGTCGCCCAGCCGCTGGGTGAGGAAGGCGGCGCCGTGGAAGAGGAAGACCGTCAGGAAGGTAAGTCCTCCCACGATGGTGTAGACAGAAAGCAGATCCCAGAAGCTGCCCAGATAGTGCATATTCTCATTGATGGGCAGCCCGGCAATGAGGTTGGTGACAGCCACCCCCCAGAGGAAGGCGGGCACAAGGCTGCCAAAGGCGATGCAGCCTTCCCAGAAACGCCGCCAGCAAAGGCAGTCTGCCTTGCCCCGCAGCTCGAAGGCCACGCCCCGGAGGATGAGAGCCACCAGCATCAGGAACAGGGCCAGGTAGAAGGTGGCGAACATGGTGGAATAAACATGGGGGAAGGCGGCAAAGAGAGCGCCACCGGCGGTGATCATCCAGACTTCGTTGCCATCCCACACGGGGCCGATGGTGCGGATGATCATGCCCCGCTCCTCATCGGTGCGGCCCATGAAGGGAAGCAGCCCTCCCACGCCGTAGTCAAAGCCTTCCAGGAAGAAGAAGCCGGTGAAAAGCACTGTAATCAGCACGAACCATAAGACATTCAGTTCCATCATCCATTCCTCCCTTCTGCCTGAGTGACGTTCGTCCTGCGGATAAAGCGCAGGGCTGCATAGAGGGCGGCTATGGCCAGCAGGAGATAGATCACGGTGAAGCCAATCATGGTGAGCCAGACCTCGCCGCTGGTGATATTAGGAGAAACAGCCTCGGCGGTCTTCTGCAGTCCCACCACGATCCAGGGCTGGCGGCCCCCTTCGGCAATGTACCAGCCTACGGAATTGGCCACAAAGGGGATGGGCAGCAGCCAGGGCAGGAATTTCAGGACAAAGCCGAATTTTTCCAGGCGCCCGGTAAAGGTGAGGAAGCCCACCAGGCCTGCAATAGCCGCCATCAGCCCGCCTGCCCCCACCATGATGCGGAAACTCCAGAAAAGGCCCGTCACATCGGGACGGTAGTCGCCGGGGCCGTACTGGGCGGCGGCTTCCTTCTGCAGGTCGTTGATGCCTTTGACCTCCCCTTCGGGAGCATTGTAAAGCATGAAGGAGAACAGGGCGGGGATGGTGATCTCAAAGTCATTTTTGCCCGCATCCTGATTGATATCTGCCACGATGGCGAAGGGGGCGGGATTCTCCGTTTCCCAGAGGGCTTCCATGGAGGAGAGCTTCATGGGATTGCCTTCCCGCAGGTACTGGGCGTGCATATGGCCCGTGCCCATGACCCCCAGGGTGCCAATGAGCATGTAGACGGCACCGGCCTTCAAGGTCTGGCGGAAAGCCTCACGGGATCCGTCATCGTGAACAAACTTCCAGGCAGATACTGCCAGCACCACAAAGCCGCCGGTGGCAAGGCCTGCAAAAAGGGTGTGGGAGTATTCGCCTATTACGTAAGGGTTGGTCACCAGGGCAAAGAAGTCCGTCATCTCGGCCCGGCCATTGTTTACCGCATAGCCCACCGGATGCTGCATGAAGGAGTTGGCCACCAGGATCCAGAAGGCGGAGAGGTTGCTGCCGAAGGCCACCAGCCAGATGCAGGCGCAGTGAGCCTTTTCGGACAGCTTGTCCCAGCCAAACATCCAGATGCCCAGGAAGGTGGACTCCAGGAAGAAGGCGGTGAGGGCCTCCAGGGCCAGGGGAGCGCCGAAGATATCTCCCATGAAGCGGGAGTATTCGGACCAGTTCATGCCGAAGTGGAATTCCTGCACGATGCCTGTCACCACGCCCATGGCGAAGTTGATGAGGAAAATCGTGCCAAAGAATTTCGTCAGCTTCTTGCATACAGGCTTCCACCCCGAGTGCTTGGTGCGCACATAGCAGGTTTCCAAGAGCGCCGTGAAGATGGACAGCCCCAGGGTGATGGGGACAAAGAGAAAGTGGTACACTGTGGTGATGGCAAACTGCCATCTGGATAGCAGCAAGGCTTCCATAAACAACCCTCCTTTGATGTTTGGATGTGAAATAAAAGCCTTACCCTGTGGGGAAGGCAAAAATCAAGCTCTGAAGGAAAGCAGCAGGATGAAGACTGCTATCAGAAGATTTCCCAGGATAGCCAAAATGGGGTCGAGAAAGGGGACTCCGAAGGGAGCGAGGATATTTGTGGCGGGGAGCATGAGCAGAAGACAGAGGAAAATGGCAATTTTCCTCTGCTGGGCAGCCACTTTCATGCCTGCTGCAGCCCGCTTCCTGAGCCTGGCCAGAGCCAGGAAATCGCCATAGGGGACGCTGATGTGGGCTTTGGCGCTATTTTTCGTCTCCGGTTTTTCGGCTGCTTCTTCCTGGGGAGGGTCATCGGGGAAATCCGGGTCCGGCTCCTTTGCCTCCATAGCCTCGGCCTCTTCCTCTGCGGCCTCGGCCTGCTTCTTCTCTGCAGGAGGCGGCAGCCAGTCAATGCGCACATCTGCCGCTTCCATGGCCTCCCGGTCAAGCTCCATATCCCCCAGCAGGGCAATGACATCTTTGCGGGTGCGCATGAGCTGCAGCTCCCGCGCCTTCTGCTCGGGGAAAAGCTCGAAGCGGACTTCATTGATGCCCGTCTGTTTTTTGATGTAGCTGGCCAGGCGCTTGCTGCCTCCCGTCAGCAGCATGAGCTTCAGTTTCAGCTTTTGGAGCCTGTGCAGGGCGGAGATGGTATCGAAACTGATTTCCCTGTGTATGACAATCAGCCCTTTGGAATACTTGCCGGAACTGACGAAGAGGGGAATCATGCCCTTGAGAGACAGCTGGTCAGCCCTGGTCAGGGTCTCCGCGCTGATGTCTGCGCCCTCTTCCTTGAGCCAGGCAGCGGTGCCTATCCGCACAGGTATCCTGCTGATGATGGCCTCTGCTCCCTGCCCGGGGTATTCGTTGAAATTTATCGCCGGCTGGAGCCGCAGATGCCTGTCGGCTGCTGTACGGCAGATGAGCCTGGCAAAGGGGTGGTTGGAACCGGCTTCCACGCTGGCAGCCATGGAGAGCAGGGCGCTCTGGGTGACGCCTTCGGGTCTGAGCTCTGCGATAAAGGGCTCGCCGCTGGTGATGAACCTGCTGTGGGCGAGGACCAGGGTGGAGGCGGAGGCCAGTTCCGAGAGAATGCCTTTTTTGCGCACCTTGATGCCCAGTTCCTCCGCCCGGCAGCCGATGCGGTACATGACCAGGGGGCGGGAGGCAATGAGGGGCAGGGGCAGTCCGGCCAAAAGCACCGACAGCCCTGTGGCAAGCATGGCCACCAGAGGAACCTGCTGCAGCCATTGCCAGTAGCCTGCCCCGAAAGCGGCGAGAATTACAAAAGCCTGCCAGAGCTTGATGATAAGATTATGTCCCATGTCTTTAACCTCGATTCGTACTATGGTTGAGGTAGTTATTCAACTTTGTGGCTGTTTTATCCTGCTTGCTTCCACATTTTAGGGAAGCTTGAGCAATAACAAAAACTGGAAAACAGGACGGATATGAGATATAATATCCATAAAATTAGCAATATGAGATGCTGGATGATGTCAGCTGAGAATAAAGTGTGATTTTCATAATCTGAATAATTGTGTTCGTGAGGGATCATATGGCAATGGAGCCGGCAGGTGGCGGGGGATTGTGCGCTATCTGCCAGCGTTGGGAAAGGAGGAGCTTTGTGCGGAGAATCCTCATTTTGACAATACTGGTTCTCATGGCAGTCATCGCGGGAATCCTGTTTATAAGAGATGACAGGCAGAACGTGGATTTGGCCAGCAAGACAACTAAAGTGGGACTGCTTCTGAACGGTTCCCGCTCAGACCGCAGTTTCAGCCAAACTCATTATGAGGCGCTGGAATCCCTGCAGGACGAGCTGAATCTGGAAATCGTCTGCCGGGAGAATGTGCCCGCCGACTGTTACAAGGATATCGAAAGCCTCATCCGGGACAAGGGCTGCGAGATCATCGTGGGGGTGTCCTTTGGCTTCGGCGAATCCATGAAGAAGGCAGCGGAGAAATACCCGGACGTTTATTTCCTCCATGCTACGGGCACAGGCCACAGCAGCAACCTGTCCTCTTTCTTCGGCAGGATGTATCAGGCACGGTATCTTTCGGGCATCGTGGCAGGGATGCGGACGGAGACGGGAGCCATCGGCTATGTGGCGGCTTTCCCTATCCCGGAGGTAATAAGGGGCATCAATGCCTTTGCGTTGGGCGTGCGGAGCATCCGCCCGGAGGCGCAGGTCTATGTGCGCTACTGCAATTCCTGGACGGAGGACAGTGCCGCCGGAGAAGCATTCAACAATCTGATGGACAGCCATCCCGACATCGACACCATGGCCCTGCATACGGACTCCATTCATCCCCATCGGGAGGCGGAGAAGCGGGGTGTGTGGTCCATTGGCTACAACCTGGACAACAGCGATGAATTTCCCAAGACCTATCTGACAGCCTGCATCTGGAAATGGAATGTATGCTATCGCAAAGAAATCCTGAGCTGCCTGCAGGGAAAATTCCATGGCAGCCACGAGTGGATGAATTTGGAGGACGGCATTGTCTCCCTTTCGGAGTTCACCGGAAATGTGAAGCCGGAGACAAAGCAGGAAGTGCTGGCAGCCAATATAAAGATGCGGAGCCGGAAATTCGATGTTTTTTATGGGCCAATCAAGGACAATATGGGAAATCTCCGCGTGGAAGCAGGGGAATCCATGTCGGACAGCGAAATGCTCAACGGGTTTGATTGGTGTGTGGAGGGTGTGACAGTTGAAGAGTAAGGAATGGCTGAAACGCAAACTTCCGCTGCTGCTCGTACTGTTTTGCATTTTGGCGATTGTGGTCGTGATAAGGAGCTTCAAGCTGCCTGAAACAGAAAAGCAGTCTGTGGTTGGCCTTGTCCTGATTGGAGATAAGGCGGATCGTGGCTGGAATGAGAGCCACTACGATGGCCTGTCGAGCGCCTGCGAGGGATACGGGTGTGTCCTCCAGGTGCGTGAGCATGTGCCGGAGGATGAGAAAGCACTGAACCATGCGGTGGAGGAACTGGTCAGAGATGGCGCCAGTGCCATCTATCTGACCAGCTTCGGATACGGCCAATATGTGGACAGGATTGCAAAGCAGCACCCGCATGTTGCTTTTTTTTCCATTTCAGGCAAAGGCGCGGAGAAGAACTGCACTACCTACTTTTCCCGCCTCTATCAGGCGCGATATCTGGCGGGCATTGTAGCAGGCAGCGAGAGCCGGACGGGGGTGCTGGGCTATGTGACTGCGACGCCGAATGCCCAGGCCAATCGAAGCATCAATGCCTATGCTTTGGGAATGCGCGTTGCCAACCCGAATGCGCGGCTCATTGTCCGCTTCGTCAACAGCTGGGATAATGAAGAAGAGGAAAGAGCAAGTGTGGCTCTCTTGGCCAGCAGGGGCGCGGATGTCATCACCTATCATGAGGATATGCCCCACGCCGTGCGGGAAGCGGAGAATCTGGGCCTTTTCAGCACCGGCTATGACAGTGTTTATGAGCAGTACTCCGATAGGTTCCTGACAGCGGCGCTGTACGACTGGGCTATGGTTTACAGGAGAGTGCTGGGGGACTATCTGAGCGGGAGGACGAATGCGTCCCGCAATTACTGGCTGGATATGGCAGAGGGCGGCGCCAGGCTGCATCCCCTGTCTCCTCTCGTGCATCCCTGGACCATCGCGCTGGTGAAGCGGGAGGAGAAGCGCATCATGACGAACTGGGATGTTTTTTCCGGCGTGATCCGCGACAACAAGGGGAATCTCCGCTGCGAGAAGGGCGAAAGAATCAGCGACCGCGAGCTGTTTACCGGCATGGACTGGTTTGTTGAGGGAGTAGAGATCTATGAATAGCAGATTCTCCTTTAGGGGAAAGGGCAGCAATCTTCTGGCTACACTCTTTTTTGCTGTGATATTGCTGGTTGTGGGGGCGCTGTTCCAGCAGCGGATGAGTGAGCTCCTGATCCATTATACGGAGAATCAGACGAAGCGGCAGGCGGAGACGCTGGCAAGCCAGGCTGCTGAAAAATTGGGGGCAGAGCTGGAAAACCTCGTCTATATCGCATCCAAGATTGAAGCCAATCCGAAGGAAATGGAGAGGCTCATGCCGCTGGTTTTCCATGAATCAGGCGTGAAGCAGGGGCTGCTGGCCATTGACGGCCAGGCGATTTTTGGGGACAGCCTGTCCCTTTATACCTACGATGGCATACAGACCTCGGTGCGAGGAGAAAAGGCAATCACCTTTGTGCAGGATCAGGGAATCCTGTTCACCTGCCCGGTGTTCCATGGCAAGAATATCAAATATGTCCTCTATCGGCTTTACCCCTCGGAAACCATCAGGGAGAGGTTTTCCATCAGCTGCTATGATGATATCGGCAGTGTGTGTGTCGTCACACGGAAAGGGGATATTATCATTCCCTTTGCGCAGCTTGATGAGGACGATATGAACTTCATGCAGAGCAGCGAGCTCAGGGATTTGTTCCATTCCATGCATCGGGAGATGGAGACCTCCATGGCGACGGCTCGCGCCTTCAATACGGCGCGGGGCGATATGCTGCTGTTTGAGGCAGAAATCCCGGGGACGAACTATCTGATTGCGGGGTTCGTGCCGAAAGGGAAAGCTTCTGAGGGGATCGGGAGCCTCACTCTCTTGGCAGTTTGGGTATTCGGCCTGCTGATGCTGCTGGTCGCGGTTGGTGCCATGTATCTGGTTCAGATCCGTGATGATATCTATGAGAGCGAGGAACTCAGAAAGGCAAAGGCCATGGCCGAGGAGGCATCCCGCGCCAAGAGCAATTTTCTTGCCAATATGTCCCATGAGATCCGCACGCCGATCAATGCGGTCCTCGGCATGAATGAGATGATCCTGCGGGAATGCGAGGACAAGCACATCCTTGCCTATGCTGAAGATGTGAAGGCTGCCGGCAACACATTGCTGGGGATCATCAATGATATTCTGGATTTCTCCAAAATCGAGGCCGGCAAGATAGAGATCATACCTGTGGAATATGACCTTTTGGGCAGCCTGAACGATCTTGTGACAATGATCCAGGTGCGGGCGGAAAGCAAGAATCTCTCCCTTGTGCTGGAATTTGATCCCCATTTGCCGAAGCGCCTCTATGGGGATGAGATCCACATCAAGCAGGTTATCACGAATATCCTGACAAATGCGGTGAAATACACGGAAAAGGGAAGTGTGACATTTTCCATCGGCTTTGAGCGGATCGAGGGGGCGCCGGATGAGGTGCTGCTTCATGTCTCTGTGAAGGATACGGGCATAGGCATCAGGCAAGAGGATCTCAAAAAGCTTTTTTCCGAGTTTGAGCGCATCGAGGAAAAACGCAACCGCAAGATTGAAGGCACCGGCCTGGGGATGGCCATTACCGAAAAACTGCTCCGCATGATGGGCACAGAGATGCAGGTGCACAGTGTCTATGGCAGTGGCTCTGATTTTTACTTTTCCTTGCGGCAAAAGGTTGTCAGCTGGGAACCCTTGGGGGATTACAGAAAAGCCCGCCAGGCACATCTTTTAGAGCGCAAAAAATACCAGGAAAAGTTCATAGCCCCCGATGCCTGTGTCCTGGTGGTGGATGACACCCCGCTGAATCTCGTAGTGTTCAAGGGACTTCTGAAGCAGACGCAGATGCAGATTGATATGGCAAGCGACGGGGATGAGGGAATCTCCCTGTCCCGGGAAAAGAAGTATGACATCATTTTCCTTGACCATATGATGCCGGGGAAAGATGGCATCGAGACCTTGAAATGCATGAGGGCAATGCCGGATAATCCGAACCGCGAGACTCCTGTGATTTCCCTGACGGCCAACGCCATTTCTGGTGCCAGGGAAGAATACCTTGCTGCCGGATTCCAGGACTATCTGACCAAGCCTGTAGACAGCATCAAATTGGAAAGCCTGCTGATCCAGTATCTGCCCAAGGAAAAAGTGCATGTGCGGAAGGAGGCCGCAGAAGATGTGGCCGT
The DNA here is from genome assembly GCA_902780915.1 of Pseudoselenomonas ruminantium. Taxonomy (GTDB): domain Bacteria; phylum Bacillota; class Negativicutes; order Selenomonadales; family Selenomonadaceae; genus Selenomonas_B; species Selenomonas_B ruminantium_B. Next base: position 46,339 of record CACZHK010000005.1, read on the forward strand.
AGAAGGAATCGCGCTGCCCTCCTGGCTGCATGAACTGGAGGGAATCGACACGCAGGAAGGCATAGAGCACTGCGGTTCGGAAGCTGCCTATCTGGACACCTTGAAGGTGTTTGCCGAGTCGGCCCTGTCCGGGCTCAGGGATATCGAAGGTTATTTCCAGCGTGAGGAATGGCCGGACTATACGACCAAGGTCCATGCCCTCAAGAGCACGGCGCGCATCATCGGTGCAAGGCTGCTTTCAGAAATGGCGAAGCGCCTGGAGTATGCAGGAAATGCCGGAGAAATAGAGACGATCAAGGTGGAAACACCGGCACTGCTGTCCATTTACCGCAGTTTCGCAGAAAAACTCGCGCCTCTCTGCCCGCCGAAGCCGCGGGAAGAGGAAAAAGAGCCGATTGATGAGCCAGCGCTGAGAGAAGCATACGATACCTTGAAGGAATTTGTTGCCTCCTTTGATTATGACAGTGCGATGTTTGTTCTGGAATCGCTGGAGGACTATCGTTTGCCTGAAGATGAGGAGAAACGCTATCAGAGCATCCGCACGGCCATAGAAAAGCTGGATTGGGAAAAAGCAGGGCAAATCCTTGCGGATGTGTAGGCCGCATAGCTTGATAACTATGATGGTTATGTTATAATACAAGGGAAGTTTTGCAGAAAAGTTATTGAAAGCAGGCAGGAAAAGCCACGCATCATGTCAAATTATATCAAAGCAATAGAAAAGAGTTGCAGGATGGATTTGACAAAGGAGAGAAGATAGTTTGGTTGGTATAGTGATAGTCTCTCATAGCAAGGCTTTGGCTGAAGGCGTGAAAGAACTGGCAGAGATGATGGCCCGTGAAGTGAAGATTGCCTGCGCCGGTGGGCTGGACGAAGGTCTCAGCGGCGTCAGCTATGAGCGTGTAATGAATGCTGTGGAAGAAGTTTGCGGACGTGACGGAGCCGTGATTTTCGGTGATATGGGCAGCGCATTCCTCACCAGCGAACTGGTGCTGGAGGAAATGAAGGACGACAAGCTGCACCTGGTGAAGGCTCCCCTGGTGGAGGGGGCGGTACGGGCAGCGGCCTTGGCCTCGGGAGGCGCTGATGTGGAAACCATCGTCCGGCAGGTAGAGTCCGAGTGGAGCAGGCAGGAGGGTGATTGCGATAGTATTTCGTGAATTAGTCAAAGAGGACAAGCCTCTTTTGGACCATTACTGCCGCAGCCATTACTATGAGAACTCCCATCTGAATTTCACGAATCTCTTCATGTGGCGCGAGCCCTTCCAGATAAGGATCTGTGAAGAAAATGATGTGCTCTACATGACCAGTGCCTGGCAGGACAAGCTGGTGGCTTTGCAGCCTCTGGGAGTAGAGGAGAAAATGCAGGAGGCCATCGGCGCGCTCATTGCCTATTTCAAGGAGCAGGGCCAGCCGCTGGTCTTCAGCGGCATAGAGAAGTTCTTCGCGAAGGAACTGGAGTTCTATCCTGAGGCCAAGTTTGAGATCAAGGCCGACAGGGACAATTTCGACTATGTGTACCTGGCAGAGAAGCTCATCAATCTCTCCGGCAGGAAGCTCCATTCCAAGAAGAACCATCTGAATGCCTTCCGCAAGCTCTATCCCCAGGCCGAGTGCCTGCCCATTGACGATGAGATCATCACCCTCTGCAAGATAGAGCTGAACAACTGGTACAAGCTGCGCCTGTCCGATGACCCGGAAGACCCCTTCATTGGCTGGGAGCGCAAGGCCATCATGGAAATCCTCAATGATTTCCGTTACTTTGACCTCAAGGGCGGTGCCATCCGCCTGGATGGCAGGATCATCGCCTTCACCTTCGGCGAGCAGCTGAACAAGGACACGGCAGTGATTCACGTGGAAAAGGCTGACCCGGACATCCGCGGAGCCTATCCCGCCATCAACCAAGGCTTCGTTGCTCATGCCTGGAGCCATATGACCTATATCAACCGCGAAGAGGATATGGGGCATGAGGGGCTTCGGAAAGCCAAGGAGTCTTACAAGCCTGAGAAGATGATTGAGAAGTTCAATGCCAGGATGCTTTAGCAAGCTGGCCGGACAGCTGCCAGTGGCTGCACGCCCCGGCACTGATGATGAGCTTTTGCTGCCCTTGCTGAGGGTTTGCGGCAAAATGTAGCAAAAAAACAAAAAAAGTAAAAAAGGTGTTGACAGCAGGTATGCTCCTGCGTATAATAATACATGTCGCTGAACGAAAGCGACGAAAAGTTGGAACGGCCCGGTAGTTTAGTTGGTTAGAACGCCGCCCTGTCACGGCGGAGGTCAGCCGCCCTGTCACGGCGGAGGTCAGGGGTTCAAGTCCCCTTCGGGTCGCCACTATTGCGGAAATAGCTCAGTGGTAGAGCACCACCTTGCCAAGGTGGGGGTCGCGAGTTCGAGCCTCGTTTTCCGCTCCATATCGGCGACATAGCCAAGTGGTAAGGCCGAGGTCTGCAAAACCTTTATCCCCAGTTCGATTCTGGGTGTCGCCTCCAAGTGAGTGCAAAGCCTCCCGTAAGGGAGGCTTTTTTGTTATATGAGAGATATATTCTCTTTTGCGGGAGGAATTGAGAAACCGCTGTAGAATATGTGCGCCAGAAGGACAAAGGCTCGGAACGTCCTGCTGGCGCTTTTGCTTTCATGGAGAAAGGAGTGTGCAAGGTGAAAAATAAAGAAATGGAAACAGCAGCGGGCAGAACAGAGGAAAGGCAGGCGAGAGGAGAGCGTGGCTTCACTCTGCTGGGGGTGCTGATTGCAGTGCTGATCATGGGCACCATGGCTACCGTGGCGGTGCCGCGGTTCACTGCCGCCCTGGCCGCTGCCAATACGGCCAAGATTCAGGCTGACCTTACTGCTATTGATACCGCCATTGCCTTATACAGGATAGACAAGGGGGTGGCTCCCACCAAAGTGGAAGAACTGGAGAACTACCTGGAGAATTATGAGCAAATCAAGCCTCCCACGGGAGAGTGCAACATCAACGGAGAGGTGAAGGAGGTACCTGGCAGTGCGTATTCCATTTCCACTAAGAAGACTGGCAGGGCGCAGGCTTATTTAGGGGACTGCACGGTCTATGATTTTGGCGGCAAGAAGGGAACCTGATGGAAAATCTGAGGATGGATTCATATCAGCCCTTTAGCTGGCAGCTGGTGAAAAGGCATGGCCTGAGCTGCGTCCTTTTATGGGGGATGGGCTTGCCCATGCTGTTTTTCCAGCAGGAAGCAGCAAAGTGGCCGGGAGTGCTGCTGCTGTTTTTCCTGTCTTTGCTGGCGGTGCTGGATATGCACTACGGATTGCTGTACGATAAGCTCTTGCTGCCCTGGGCTGCTTTGGGCATCGTGCTGGAGGTTCTGGCCTGCCTTCCGTGGGGGCTGGCGGAGGCGGCAGAGGCTGCTGCTTTGGCAGGAGCTTTTTTCGGCCTGCTCAGATTTTTGAGCGGCGGAGGCCTGGGCTGGGGAGATGTGAAATTCATTGCTGTTTCCGGTCTCTGGCTGGGGGTAGAAGGCGTTTTGGTGGCCATCGCCCTGGCTGTTTCTATGGGAGGCATTTTGGGAATTGCCCTGCTCTTTGGAGGCAGCAAGCCGGGGGATGCTCTGCCGTTTGGCCCCTGCCTGTCCCTGGGGGTCTATGGCGCATATGTATTTGGTGACAGCCTGTGGCAGTTTTATTGGGGGCACCTGTTGACATGAGGAAGGAATCGGCAGAAAAAGGTGCTGCGCTGCTGGAATTGCTGCTTTTCCTGATACTGGCAGGGGTGTTTTTCCGCCAGGCAGTTCCTGCTGCGGTGCAGCTTTATCAGTACGGTGCTGTCCGCTACGAAGCCGAACATCTGCTCAGTGAGATACGCTATCAGCAGATGCTGGCAAGAACTTCTGTCAATGGCATGGCAGATGATGGTGACCAGTCCTATCTCAGTGCTCGCCCGCGCTTGAAGATAGATGGGAAGGGGTATGTGAGATACAGGGGCAGCAATCCTGAGGACAGGCACAGTTGCCTGCCTTCCGTGCGCATGCAGTTCAACGGTGATTGGGACGGGAAAGATCAGTTCCTGTACTTTGGCGGCAGTGGCAATATATATCCCAATATAGCAATCCTGATATTCGCTTCCGGCGGAGGTAATATCAATTGCCGCCTGGTTATAGATACTGCCGGCAGGGTGCGCCTGGAAAGGAGCGGTTCATAAAAATGGGGAGGGAGAGGGGCTTTGTCCTGCTGGAGGTTCTGGCAGCAGGGCTGGCGCTGCTGGTCATGGCCATGTGCTTCCATGTCTTCGCCGGAAGCGCAGAGCTGAGAGAGGCAGATGCCTGCCGGGTGCGGGCTGTGTTCCTGGCCCGCACGCAGTTTTCCGCAGCCCAGGCCGCAGCAAACCAGAAGGCGCTTTTGGCAGGCGGATACCCCTGGCAGGGGGAAGCCGGGGACCTGCAAGGGGGAGAAGAGGTCTATAGTGTGGAAACGGATGTGGCAGGCGCAGGGGAGGGAAGCTTCAAGGTCGTGGTGAAGGTTGCCTGGCAGGGGCGTGTCAGAGGAGAGCTGGAACTGGAGCGGGAAGTGGTGGCTCATGGGATTTGAAAAGCGGATTGAAAAGGGCGAGAGTGGCTTGGCAGCCCTTGAGCTAATGCTGTCTCTGCCCATCCTGGCCCTTGTCTTCGTGGGGATTGCTGCAATGGTGACAAGCGCCGCCAGAAATTATATGGCTCAGCGCGTCCAGGCGGAGGTGCAGCAGGAGGTGCAGCAGGCCTTTATGCGGGTCGTGGATGATTGCATGGCGGCCACGTCTCTCAGGAGCGAACGGGACGGACAATACATCAGGCTTTACGATGGCGACCGCCTGGTGAAGCTGTATTTTGTCAATGAGGACAGCAGGCGCGTGCGGAAATTGGTGGAGAATCTGGCGAATTTTCCCATGACGGGCAACCATGAATGGGCCATGGTGGAGGTCACTTCCTTTGGCGCCGAGGAGGTGGATCCTCTGAGCCGTCCCGGTCTTTACAGGATCTGGCTGGAAGCCAAGAGCACCACGGCAGGCAGCGTGCCTTACGGACTGGCTACGGAAATCTACCTGCCCCCGCAGGGAGGGCACCCATGAAGCAGGCAGAGAAGGAGCGTGGGGCGGCAGCACTTTTGGCCTTGTGCGCTATGGCGGCAGTATTTTGCCTTTCGCTGAGCCTTTTTGCCATAGTGGATTACGGCAGGAGGGGCAGCGAGGAATTCCTGGCAGAAACCAGATTGAGGCTCGCTGCTGAAAGCCGGGTGGAGAAGATGGCCAGGGAGATAGAGAAAAATCCCGGTGTCCTGGACATGATGCCCTCGGGGAAGTGGCAGAGTTACGGCGAGGTGCAGCAGGAAAAAGGCGTGAAGGTGAAAGTCTATCTGCGTCACTTGGCGGCTTCTGCCGGGGAGGAAGATGTTTTCGTGAAAGCCTGGGCAGAGCCGGAAGAGGAAAATAAGCACGGCAAGGGAAAGGTTGTGTGCGGCTACCTGCATAGGAAGGGGGATAAATGTGACTGGCGTGGCTGGAGAGGACTGGAAGACTGAGTGGGAGGAAAGGGTGCATGGGCTGGCGGCAGGCCTGAAGGCAATGGTTTACGACCCTGGCAATGCTTTTCTGGGGCTTTATGGCGGAGAAAAAGAATTGGTCTTCCTGGAACTGCGGTGTGAGTCCGGCAAATGGAAAGCGGGCAGGAGTGCGGAAGAAAAGTGGCAGCGTCCTCATGATTTCAGGCAGATGGCAGATTTGCTGGCCGAGCGCACTGCCATGCGGCTGAAGCGGGAGGGCTGGGAAAATCTGCCGCTGGCCCTTTGCCTGAATGAAAATGAGTGCATTTGCAAGGTCTTTCCCTTGTCGCCGGAGATTCCTGCGGAGGAGCAGAAAGAGGCAGCCTTCTGGGAAATAGACAACTACCTGCAGTCCTGCGGCCTGGGCTCAGCAGCGGTCAGCTGCACTTCTGCGCGGCTGCCGGGAGAGGGGGCGGCTGTGGAGGCTGTGATCTTGCTCACGGAGAAGATACGTCAGCTGGAAGAGGCGTTTGCTGCCAGGGGCTGCCAGCTGGCAGGGCTTTATCCGGAGACACCTCTGCTGGCGGAGTGCCAGCCGCAGAAAGATGGCTGGCAGGTGGGAAAGGTGCGGGTGATGGGAAGCAGTGCTTTGGAGGGCAGGGAACTTCTTGAAGGAGAAAGGCGTGCTCTTTACGCCGCGTCGGCTCTGGCGGGACTGGGCAGTTCTGACTGGCCTGAAAACCTTCTGGCCAGGGAAAAGCGGGAAAGCTCGTGGAACTATGATGGCATAGGCAAGTTGGTGGCAGCCATTATGAGCATGATAGTGGCATTCGGCTTGTGCCTTGATTTAGGGACGCTGTACATCACTTCCAGGGAAGCAGAGGAGGCCAGGGGGCAGCTGGCAGAGCTGGAGCCTGCCCGCCAGGTGATGGCGCAGGGCAGGAAGCTGGCTGCGGCGGCAGAGCAGAAAGAGTCCTGCCTGGGCAGGCTCACGGAAAAGTCCCGGCCTTTGGACAGCCTGCTGGTCCATCTTGGCACAGTCACCGTGGAAGGTGCCTGGCTGACAGAGGTGGACTGCACGGAGGAAAAGGCGCTGCACATCAGGGGGGCGGCCGTGGACTACAGCGCTCTGGGGGAATTTTTGGAAGCCTTTGAAAAGGACAGGGACTTCTTCACCTCCATGCCTGTGCTGGAGGAATCCCACCAGCAGGAGGGGCTGGTGGAGTTCCGGCTGAGGATGGAGATGGGACTATGAAGGCAGAGGAGAGGCTGAAGCTGATCACCGCAGCAGGAGTGCTCATCCTGGGCGCCTTTTATTTTTTCGTGCATCTGCCCCTGCAGGACAAGTGCCGGGCAAACGAGGCTCAGGCCTCGCAGCTGCGGGAAGAGAGAATTGCGGTGCAGAACTTCCAGAATGCACACTTGAATCAGGAGGAATACCGGCAGGAACTGGCAGAGCGACTGGAACGGGCGGACAAAGCCCTGCCGTCGCATCTGGGCCAGGGGGAGTTTCTGAGCAGGCTGCAGGCAGATGCCCTGGGCACGGGGCTGCAGCTGGAGGAAGCCCTGCCCAGGGAGAGGCAGGCTGTAGAGGAGCATTGCGTAGCTCTGCCTGTGCAGTTCAAGGTGGCAGGGGATTACTTCCAACTGCTGGATTTCCTGCAGCGCCTGCGGGGAGAGGAAAGGTTCTATCAGCTGCGGCAGATGAAGGTGAAGGTCAAAGGCAAGGGGAGCGTGCTGGAGGCGGAAATGCTCATAGTGATGTTTGCAGAGGATATTTGAGGTGGCAAAGTTTACAAAGTTGCAAGCAGAATTCAGCAAAATGCTTGATTTATATATGCCCATATCGTACACTATACACAACTGATTATCCGTAGAGAATGAATGAGGTGTGCGTATGAGCGAACTGCGTTTTATGACGGCGGGAGAGTCCCACGGACCCTGTCTGACGGCGATTCTGGAGGGCCTGCCTGCGGGGCTGAAGCTCTCAGAGGAGAATATCAACCGCGATCTGGCGCGGCGGCAGCAGGGCTATGGCCGGGGCGGCCGCATGAAGATAGAGACCGACCGGGTGGAGGTCACCAGCGGTGTCCGCTTCGGGGAGACTCTGGGCGGCCCCATCACCCTGCGGGTGGCGAACAGGGATCACGGCAACTGGGGAGGGCGCATGGCGCCCTTCGGCGAGCCGGAGGGGGAGAAGGTCACGGCAGCTCGCCCAGGCCATGCGGATCTGACCGGCGTGGCCAAGTACGCAAGGGAGGATGTGCGCGACATTCTGGAGCGTTCCAGCGCCCGGGAGACCACCATGCGGGTGGCGGTAGGCGCTGTCTGCAAGGAGTTCTTGCGCGCTCTGGGCATGGAAGTGGTGTCCCAGGTGGTGAATATCGGCGGGGAGGCCATTGATGAGGCCAAGGTTGACCGCAAGGTCCTGGGCAAGGACAATAGCTCTGAGCTGAATTGCTATGACAGCGAGGCGGAAGGCCGCATGAAGGCGAAGATTGACGAGGCCAGGAAGGAGGGAGACACTCTGGGGGGCATCTTTGAGGTCACCGTGCGGGGAGTGCCCGTGGGGCTGGGCAGCCATATCCAGTGGGACAGGCGGCTGGATGCCAGGCTGGCGGCTGCTATCATGTCCATCCAGGCCATCAAGGGCGTGGAGATTGGTGCGGGCTTCAAGTGCGCCTGCCTGCCCGGCAGCCTGATACATGACGAGGTTTTCTTGAACCGTGAAGGACTGCCCTGCCGCAAGACCAATAGGGCAGGGGGTCTTGAGGGCGGCATGAGCAACGGGGAGGAAATAGTCCTGCGGGCCGCCATGAAGCCCATCCCCACCCTGATGCAGCCGCTGCAGTCCGTGGATGTGGAGACCCATAAGGCGGTGCTGGCCTGCAAGGAGCGCAGCGACACCTGCGCCGTGCCTGCCGCTTCCGTGGTAGGCGAGGCCATGACTGCCTTTGTCCTGGCCCAGGCTGTCTGCGAGAAGTTCGGCTCTGATGCCCTGGTGGATGTGAAAGCTGCCCTGGCCGCTTACCGTGATCGCCTGAGAAGAGAGTGGGGGCCAGCATGAAAAACATTGTACTCATTGGCTTTATGGGCACAGGCAAGACCAGCACCGGCAAGGTGCTGGCCCAGCGCCTGGGCAAGGCCTTCATAGATATGGACAGCCGCATCGAGGAAGAGTATGGGCAGACTATCCCCCAGATGTTCGCGACCAAGGGGGAGGCTTATTTCCGCCAGTGCGAGAAGGAAATGGTGAAGAAGGTGGCGGCTAGGGCCAATGCGGTGATTTCCACCGGCGGCGGCACCATCAAGGACCCGGAGAACGTGGCCCTGCTCAAGCAGAGAGGCCTGCTGGTCTGCCTGACTGCTGAGCCGGAAGTAATCCTCGAGCGCACGGAGCGCAAGGGGGAGCGTCCAGTGCTGGACGGTGCTGACAAAGGGGACAGGCTTTCGGCCATCGAAAAACTGCTGGCAGAGCGGGAACAGCTCTACCGTCAGGCGGACTTTTCCATCGACACCACGGAGCTCTCCCCGTTGCAGGTGACGGAGAGAATCATTCACACGCTGAAATCCAGGGGGGAACTGCATGGGTGAGGTACAGCAGAAGGTGAGAGTGGAGCTGGGCAAGGACAGCTACGAGATAATCATCGGCAGGAATCTCCAAGGGGAATTGCAAGAGTTTGTCAAAGGGGCAGGCTTTTCCCAAAAAGCCCTGTTGCTGACGGACAGCAAGGTGGGCAAAATCTATGGGGAGAAGGTCTGCCACTGGCTGAAGGAGGCAGGCCTTGAGGCTGCTCTGGTCACGGTGCCCGCCGGGGAAAGTTCCAAGTCTTTGGAGGTGGCGGAAACTGTCTATACGGAGTGCATCAAGGCTGGCTTGGACAGAAAATCCCCCGTCTTTGCCCTGGGGGGCGGCGTGGTGGGCGATCTTGCCGGCTTTATCGCCGCCACCTATATGCGGGGGGTGCCCTTCGTGCAGCTGCCCACCAGCCTGCTGGCACAGGTGGATTCCAGCGTGGGCGGCAAGGTGGCAGTGAATCACGCTCTGGGCAAGAACCTGATCGGTGCCTTTTACCAGCCCAAGGCTGTTTTCATGGATCTGGAGATGATGGAAACCCTGCCTCCAAGGGAGATTTCCACGGGTTTGGGGGAAGTGGTCAAGTACGGCCTTATCTATGACGCAGATTTCTTCTCTTATCTGGAAAATCAGGTTGAGGAAATCCTTGCTTTGGAGCATGGGAGCCTGTCCTATATCATTGCCCGCTGCTGTGAGATCAAGGCGGCTGTGGTCAGCGAGGACGAGAAGGAAGCGGGACTCAGGCGCATCCTGAACTTCGGCCACACCATCGGCCACGCCATCGAGAAGGAGACAGGCTACGCCCGCTACAACCACGGCGAGGCCGTAGCCATCGGCATGGTGGGGGCAGTGCGCCTTTCCATCAGCCTGGGGTTGTTGCCGGAAGAAGTCCTGCCCCGCACGGAAAAACTGCTGCAGGCACTGAACCTGCCCATCAGGGCAGAAGGCTGCACTGTGGACAAGATGTATGAGGATATCTTCCACGACAAAAAGACCGTGGGCGGCAAGGTGACCTGGGTGCTGCTTGCGGCGGTGGGCAAGACTGTTTGCAAGAGCGATGTATCGGAAAAAGATGTCCGGGAAGCCATGGCTTATTGCCTGATATGACGAGTACAAGATATCCTCTGATTCCATAAATGAGGGCGGCAAGCTGCTGACAGGCGGCGAGTCAATATCCATGCCTTACGATAACGGTCTCAAAGATTGCTGCGGGTTGCCAAGATAATAGCGTGCAGGGGTTACTGTGCACGCTATTTTTTATGAGTCTAAAAATTTTTTATAGAGAAAAGGAAATGAGATTTTTGAATAGAATATATAGCAAGAGTTTCATGGACATAATAGGGGGAATGTTTTATGACAAGAGGTGTATTTCGAAGTATCCTCGCTGTGATTTTGGTGATGATGCTGGCTGTGCTTGCCGGCTGTTCGGAGGACAAGCCGGCGGGAAAGGCGACTTCAGCGGATTTCAAGGATGCCTATGGCAAGGATGATACCTGGGTGATTCACTGGTATCTCTGCGGCACGGATCTGGAGTCCAGATTCGGCGCTGCTTCGGCAGACTTGGCAGAGCTGGAGAAGGTGAAGCTGCCGCCCAATGTGAAGGTGCTCATCGAGGCTGGCGGGGCCAAGAAGTGGCACAGCGATATCGGTGCCAAGGGCAAGACAGCGGTGCGCCTGCTTTATGACAATGAAGGCTTCCATGAACTGGGGAAAGTGAAGGGGGCCGACATGGGGAATCCTGCCACGCTGGAGGATTTCCTGCGCTTCGGCAAAGAGAACTACGCAGCTGACCACCATATCTTCGTCTTCTGGGACCATGGCGGCGGCAGCATGAGCGGTGTCTGCTATGATGAGTTCTCGGAGCGTCCGCTTAGCCTCAACGATATCCGTCAGGCTTTCGATGCGGTGTATGAATCTTCCAAGGATAAGCCGCCCTTCGAGCTGATCGGCTTCGATGCCTGCCTGATGGCTACTTACGAGACAGCCCATATGCTGGAAGGCCTGACCAAGTACATGGTAGGCTCTGAGGAAGTAGAGCCGGGCTGCGGCTGGTACTATACCGGCTGGGTAGGGGCTCTGGCCAAGAATCCTGCCCTGGGGGGCAACGGCATTGGCAAGGCCATCTGCGACAGCTATGTGAAGGGCTGCGAGAAGGATGATGTGGAGGATTCCATCACACTCTCCGTCATCGACATGAGCAAGATGCCTGCCTTGAAGGTAGCCTATGATGCCTTCGGCATCGAGGCGTTGGAGGCAGCGAAGAAGAACCCCAAGAAGTTCTTCTCTGCCTATGCCCGCAAGGCCAAGACCGCCGAGAACTACGGCGGCAATACCCGCAAGCAGGGCTTCACCAACATGGTGGACCTGGCAGACCTGGCCAAAGAGTCCAAGAAGCAGCTGCCTAATTCCTACAAGCAGCTGGTGCAGGCCGTGGATGATGCGGTCATCTACAAGGTGACCAGCTTCTATCGTGATCAGGGCAGCGGCATTTCCGGATTCCATTCCTATGACGGCGACAGGGATCATTTCGCCATGTACGCCAACCAGACCTCTGCTTCCCTGCCGCACAAGTATCTCTATCAGTACCTCCTCTACGGCAAGCTGCCTGAGGGCACTATCGACAACCTCAAGAAGCAGCTGGCAGATGACAAGAAGGAACTGGAGGCCCAGAAGCAGATAGCCCAGCAGGCAACTCAGGCCAAGAGCGCTCCTGCCAAAGGTGTCTTTGATATCAAGGCACTGGAAGATACACCTGTAGGAGTTGACAAAGAGGGCAATGCCGAGGTGAAGCTGGCTGAGGATAAGCTGGATCTGGTCTCTGCCATCCACTGCAATCTGGTCAACGTGGATGTGAAAAAAGACCTGATTCTCTATCTGGGCAGCGATGGCGACATCAAGGCTGACTGGGACAAGGGCATTTTCAAGGACAACTTCCAGGGCACCTGGCCCATGCTGGACGGCCATCCTGTCTATGTGGAAATCACCGCCATGGAGGATGACTACAACCTCTACTCCATTCCCATCAAGCTGAACGGGGAGGAGTGCAATCTGCAGGTGACCTATAGCTTCAAGGACAAGAGCTACAAGATTCTGGGCGCGCGCCAGGGGCTGGACAGCCATGGCATGGCTGACAGGGAGCTGAAGAAGCTCAAGCAGGGCGACAAGGTCACCACCATTCATTATGCCATGAGCATCAGCGGCAATGACGATAATTTCAAGCCCGTGGAAGTGGAGACCTTCACCATCGGGGACAAGCCCCAGGTGAAGGATGAGAAACTGGTGGACGGCAGCTACGGCTACCTCTTCGAGTTCCTCTCGCCCAATGGGGACAGCGCTCTGTCCCAGATGGTGGAATTTGTCCTGAACAAGGGCGAGATCACCACCAATGTGCAGTAAACTTGCTGTTATTGCCAGTTTTGGGGTGTGTGGAAAAATGACCGCTGCAGCGTGCTGGTGGAGTTTTTCAACACGCCCTGCTGGTAAGCAGATAAATGTCAAGGGATAAACAGAAGGGAGTAATCTAATTATGGCATCTATGAAAGACGTGGCTCAGAAGGCAAAGGAATTCGCTCAGAAGAAGGCGGCAAAACTCTCCGAGTATCTGGCTCCTAACGGGAAATACTATGAGCAGAACGATATCGACTATCTGCTCAACCAGGGCTATACCCTGAAGGATGCCCTGGATCTCCTGGCCACCAGCGAGAAATACACCAAGAAGGCCTCCGGCAAGAAAGAATCCGGCCATAGCGGCAAGGTTTCCGGCAAAGGCTCCGGCAAGGGCTCCGGCGGCGGCAAAGGAGGAAGTGGCGGCAAGGGCGGTTCTGGCAGGATGAGCCGCGGTGCCAAACTGGCGGCTCTCACCGCTGCAGGTGGAGCTTCAGCGGCAGCAGCCAGGGAGGCCTATGCGAAATATCAGGAAACCGGCGATGTGACCTATCTTGATGAAGTCATCGAAGAGTATGAAGAGATAATCGAGTACGAGGAATACGAGTACGAGGATTATGAGGACGAGTTCGACATCGACGACGAAGATGAGTACGATGACGACGACGATGACGACGACGATGACGATGACGACGACGATGACGACGACGATGACGACGACGATGATGATGACGACGACGACGACGACGATGATGATGATGACGACGACGATGATGATGACGACGATGATGACGACGACGATGACGACGATGATGACGACGACGACGACGATGACGATGATGATGATGATGATGATGACGATGACGATGATGACGATGACGAATATGATGAGGACGAGGAGGATGAAGACGAGGACGACGAAGAATATGATGATGACGACGAAGATGTAGAGGACGAGGAAGAAGACGAAGAGGAAGAAGATTACGAAGAAGAGGAAGAAGAGGATTACGAAGAAGAGGATGACGGCGACTACGAGGAAGATGACGGTGACTACGATGATGGCGGCGATGACGGGGATTATGATGACGAGGAATGATCGCTGCAAGTTTCGTCAGCAGATTGCCTGAGATGTGTTGAGGAGGGTTAAATATGGATTTGGATTACCATTACAGTGCCATGTATGTGCTTTCGCGCTGGGCGAAGTTCGGCAGCGCCAACTCCCAGATCATCGCTACCAGCTGCCAGCTGGTGGATGACAATTTTGACGAGAATCCCCTCTCTGATGCCGGTGAGGATGAAGAACAGGCCCGTGGCATAGTCGTGCGCTATTCCAGCCAGAACGTGGTGGGAAATGTGACCGGCAAGGGCAACAAGGAAATCTGGATACCCTTCCACTTCCTGCCGGGGCTGGAGGGGGAGACAGAGGAAGAGAAGCTGATCTGCAGGAAGAACAGCCCCCTGGCGCAGAAGCTGGCTGACCGCATCCTGGAAACCACCCTGGATAATTCTGATTTCGGCTTCAGGATTGGCATCGGCCTCCATGCCTATGCCGACACCTGGGCCTATCAGGGCTTCTCCGGCCTCAAGGACTCCATCAATACCGGCCAGCGCCAGCTCCTGTTCAAGGAAGCCTCCCGCATGGGCAAGGCTGTAGGTGATTTCGTGGAGGGCAATGAGACTCTGAAGAATATCGCCAGCACCGTGACCTCGCAGGCTTCCAGCCTGGGCAAGGCTATCGGCGACTTCGTGCAGGGCAATGAGACCATCAATAATCTGGCCGATACGGTGAACGCCCAGAAAGACCGCCTGGGCAAGGCCGCAGGGGATTTCGTGCAGGGCAATGAGACCCTGAGCAAAGTGGCCGACACCGTGGGGGAGGCTGCTGCGGGCTTCGATGCCAAGCGCCTCTGGTGGCGGAGCAAGGATGGCATGAAGAGCTGGGACGAATTCCTGGAAGCTTCGGAGAAGACATATCGCATCCTGCAGTCTGTGAGCTGCGAGCCTGTGACGGGCCTCACGGACAGGCAGAAGGAACTCCTCATGGACTGCTTTGAGAACATCCAGTCCGAGGATGCCGAGGAGCGCTACAATGAATGGCTGAAGCGCATCCACGAGAACTTCTTCGAGATCGAGGGCTTCGATGACAATGATGCCAGCGTGGAATACAGGCCCGGCACCATCCTGGGCGATGAAGATTTCCGCGGCCAGTTCTACAAGGAGCTCAACGACCATTTCGATTGGGTTAGGAAGGAACTGGAAGCAGCCGGCCTGGATGTGCTGGAGAGCGAGCCGGTCTATTGATTAGGAAGGGATAGCCAATGAGTGGTTTGAAAAAGGCAGGCATAGGGGCAGTGGTGGTCCTGTTGCTGCTGTGCGGTGTCGCGTACTTGTTCCTGGGGTCCCAGTACATCACCAAGCGCATCGGCGGCACTACCACCATAGAGCTGCCCCAGGGCAAGAAGCTGGTGCCCTATACGGTGCAGTGGGAGCCCAATGGCAGCCATATCTGGTACCTGACGGAAGATGCAGAGCCGGGATACACGCCCAAGTCGTATAATTTCCATGAGTCCAGCAATCTGGGCATACTGGAAGGGACGATTATCTTTCAGGAGAGATGAGGAAAATTTTTCTTGAAACACTCATATATTTTTGCTATACTAGCAGGGTATGTGGACGGTCCTCTGAGTGAGCCGCTAGGGATGCTTGCCATGAACGTCTAGTGTTAGGAGGAAATACAAATGAACATCATCGAAACTCTTGAGAAAGAACAGCTTCGTTCCGACATCCCCGCTTTTGGCCCCGGTGACACTCTGCGCGTCCATGCAAAGATCGTCGAGGGCAACCGCGAGCGTATCCAGGTGTTCGAGGGCGTAGTTATCGGCCGTCAGGGCACCGGCGTGCGTGAGACCTTCACCGTCCGTCGTATTTCCTACGGTATCGGCGTGGAGCGTATGTTCCCCGTCCATTCCCCGCGCATTGCAAAAATCGAGGTTGTCCGTCACGGTATCGTCCGTCGCGCCAAGCTCTACTATCTGCGCAACCTTACGGGTAAGGCTGCTCGTATCAAAGAGAAGCGCTAATCTGGCGCCGGATAGGGACTGCCCCTGGGGCAGTCCCTATTTGTGTTATTGGCATGCCTATTGAGGAGGAAAATACATGAGTTCATTGGGCGAAGAAGTCAAAGACTGGCTGATATCCATAGTTGTAGCCGTAGTGCTGGCCTTCCTGATCCGTCAGTTCGTGGTGGAGCTTTACATCGTGGACGGACCTTCCATGCGGCCCACCCTGCAGTCCCAGCAGCGGCTGGTGGTGAACAAGTTCATCTACCGTTTCCGTGAGCCGGAGAAGGGTGAGATCCTGGTGTTCCAGTATCCCCGCGACCCCAGCCGCGACTTCATCAAGCGCGTCATAGCTACGCCGGGAGACACGGTGGAGATCAAGGACGGCAGGGTGCTGGTGAATGACCAGGTGCTCAGCGAGGATTATATCCTGGAGAAAACCCGTGGTGACTATCCCAAGTCCTCAGTGCCTTATGGTACCGTATTCGTCATGGGGGATAACCGCAACAATTCCGAGGACAGCCGCTTTGCAGATGTGGGCTTCGTGCCCGATGCTCTCATCAAGGGCAAGGCCGTACTGGTGTTCTGGCCCTTGTCTGAGCTGAAGTCCCTGCCTTGATAAAGGGGAGGAATCTGCCATGAAATTCATTTCCTGGAATGTGAACGGCCTCAGGGCCTGCCTGAAGAAGGGCTTCATGGAGTCCTTCCGCCAGCTGGACGCGGATATCTTTGCCCTGCAGGAGACCAAGATGCAGCCTGACCAGGCCATCCTGGAGCTGCCTGGCTACCGCCAGTACTGGAACAGCGCCGAGAAGAAGGGCTACTCCGGCACGGCGGTGTTTACCCGCCTTGAGCCGATGGCAGTCACCTATGGCCTGGGCATTGAGGAGCACGACCATGAGGGGCGGGTCATCACCCTTGAATTTGCGGATTATTACTTCGTGACAGTTTATACGCCCAATTCCAAGCGGGAGCTGGAGCGCCTTGACTACCGCATGGTATGGGAGGATGCTTTCCGTGCCTATCTCTTGGACTTGGACAGCAAAAAGCCCGTCATCGTCTGCGGTGACCTCAATGTGGCCCACAAGGAGATCGACCTGAAGAATCCCAAGACCAACCGCCGTAACGCAGGCTTCACCGATGAGGAAAGGGAGAAGTTCACGGAGCTTTTGGCTGCTGGCTTCACGGATACTTTCCGGGCCCTTTATCCCGACAAGGAAGGCATCTACACTTGGTGGTCCTACCTGCGGAAGGCCCGGGAGACCAACGCCGGGTGGCGCATAGATTACTTCGTCATTTCGGAGCGCCTGCAAGGCTCCCTCAAGGATGCCACCATTCACAATGAGATTTTCGGCAGCGACCACTGCCCTGTGGGGCTGGAGCTGGCCCTTTGATATTTGGAGGTAAGACTTTGTCAGCATTGCAAGAAGAACTTGACCGCGAGATAGGCAAGCGCCGCACCTTTGCCATCATCTCCCACCCTGATGCCGGTAAGACCACCCTGACGGAGAAGTTGCTGCTTTACGGCGGCGCCATCCATCTGGCAGGCTCCATCAAGAGCCGCAAGACACAGCGCCATGCTGTGTCCGACTGGATGGAAATAGAGAAGCAGCGCGGTATTTCCGTCACCAGCTCCGTGCTGCAGTTCGACTATCAGGGCTGCCGCATCAACATCCTCGATACTCCCGGCCATCAGGACTTCAGTGAGGACACCTACCGCACCCTGATGGCCGTGGACAGCGCTGTCATGGTGCTTGACATCGCCAAGGGCGTCGAGGCCCAGACCAAGAAGCTCTTCAAGGTCTGCAAGCAGCGCGGCATCCCCATCTTCACCTTCGTGAACAAGCTGGACCGCTTCGGCAAGGCTCCCCTGGACATCATGGATGAGCTGGAGAATGTGCTGGGCATCCGCTCCTATCCCATGGACTGGCCCATCGGCGTGGACGGGCAGTATATGGGTGTTTATGACAGGCAGAAGAAGCAGATCGAGCTTTTCGCCGAGGACAGCTCCCACGGCCAGGAGGAGCGTTTTTCCGAGACTTTTGCTCCCGATGACCCCAAGGTGCGCGAGCGCATCGGCGAGGAGGCCTGGCAGGCCCTGCAGGATGACCTTGAGCTGCTGAACGAGGCAGGGGAGGACTTCGACCTGGAGCGCATTGCTGCAGGTGAGCTGACTCCCATGTTCTTTGGCTCTGCCATGACCAACTTCGGCGTGCAGAACTTCCTGGAGGAGTACATCCGCTTGGCGCCCACGCCTGCTCCCAGGAATTCTTCTGACGGCATGATCGAGCCGGACGATGAGAAATTCTCCGCCTTCGTCTTCAAGATTCAGGCCAATATGAACCCGGCTCATCGTGACCGCTTGGCCTTTATCCGCATCTGCTCCGGCAAGTTCGAGCGGAATATGAACGTCTGGCACGAGCGCAGCGGCAAGATGCTGAAGCTGGCCCAGCCTCAGCAGTTCCTGGCTCAGGATCGTCAGATCATCGACACGGCTTATCCGGGGGACATCGTGGGACTCTTCGACCCCGGTGTCTTCGGCATTGGCGACACCATCTGCGATGAGGGTCACAAGTTCAAATTCGCCGACTTCCCCGTGTTCCCCCCCGAGAAATTTGCCCGTGTGTCTGCCAAGGACACCATGAAGCGCAAGCAGTTCGTGAAAGGCATCGAGCAGCTGACCCAGGAAGGCGCCATCCAGCTCTTTCAGCAGGCCGGCGCAGGCACCGAGTCCTACATCGTGGGCACCGTAGGCACCCTGCAGTTCGAGGTGCTGGAGTACCGTCTGAAAAATGAGTACAACGTTGATATCGTCATGAACATGCAGCCCTACGAGGTAGCCCGCTGGCTCACCTTTGAGGACGAAAGGGAAGTCACTCCCGAAAGCCTCAAGGGTGCAGACCGCGGCATGTTCGTCTACGACAGGCACAATAACCCGGTGCTGCTGGTGAACAACGAGTGGGCCCTGGGCTGGATCAGGGACAATAACCCCCAGCTGGAGCTGCATCCCGCACCTGTGGGCAGGAAGCAGATTCTCTGAGCATTTGGGAAGAAATATTAGACAAACAAGTCTGAAAATGATAGAATAATAGCAGGAGAGCGTTAGATACGCTTTGAAGCCCCGGGGGTTGTGTATTGCCCGGGGCTTCTTTATGCTGCTTAAAAATATCAGAAGATAAAAACATTAGGACTTATGAGCTTTTTTAACACAAATTATCAAAGATGTGGTAGAATTAGAAAATCGTTAGTGTATTTTTGAGAAGGAGTGTATGAGGAAGTATGTCAGAGCCGAAAATCGAGAATATTTACCAGCTGGATGGCAAGGTACCTCTAGGGAAGGCGGTGCCTTTTGGCCTGCAGCATGTGCTGGCTATGTTCGTGGCCAATCTTGCCCCCATCATCATCATCGCCGGGGCGGCGGGGCTTAGCAGGGAGAGCGTGGCCATGCTCTTGCAGAATGCCATGTTTGTGGCAGGCATTGCCACCCTGATCCAGCTTTATCCTCTGGGCAGGGTGGGAGCGAGGCTGCCCATTGTCATGGGTGTGAGCTTCACCTTTGTGGGCATTCTCTGCTATGTATCTGCCAGCTATGGCTACGGTGCTGCCGTGGGCGCCGTGCTGGTGGGCGGTATCTTTGAGGGCACTCTGGGACTTTTGGCCAAGTATTGGCGCCGCATCATCACTCCCATTGTGGCAGCCATCGTGGTGACTACCATCGGTTACTCTTTGCTGGGGGTGGGCATCCGTTCCTTCGGCGGCGGCTACAATGAGGGCTATGGCGCTGCAGGCAATCTGGGCATTGCCGCCATCACCCTCCTGTCCTGCCTGCTGTTCAATGTCTTTGCCAAGGGGTATTACAAGCAGCTGTCCGTGCTTTTTGGCCTGATTGTGGGCTATGTCATTTCCATCTTTGCAGGAATCGTGGATTTGTCGAAGATTTTCACCAGCGGCATCATTTCTTTCCCCACTTTCCTGCCCTTTGCCCCTGAGTTCAATTTGGGAGCTATCGTGTCCGTGGCAATCATCTTCCTGGTGTCTGCCGCTGAGACCATTGGCGATACCTCTGCCATGACCATGGCAGGCCTGAAGCGCGAGATCAAGGAGAAGGAGATTTCCGGCTCCCTGGCCTGCGATGGCTTTGCCAGCTCCATTTCCTCTCTCTTTGGCTGTAGCCCCATCACTTCCTTCAGCCAGAATGTGGGCCTTATCGCCATGACCAAGGTGGTGAATCGCTTCACCATCATGACCGGCGCAGCCTGCATGATACTGGCCAGCATGTTCCCGCCTATCGGCGCTTTCTTCGCCTCTCTGCCTGACCCGGTGCTGGGGGGCTGCACGGTGATGATGTTCGGTGCCATCATGGTCAGCGGCATTCAGATGATGGCCGCTGCCGGTTTCACCCAGCGCAATGTGACTATTGCCGCCATCTCCCTGTCCTTCGGCATCGGCGCTACCCAGGCCAGCGAGGCAGGCATCTGGCAGGCTATGCCCCAGCTGGTTCAGGATGTGTTCGGGGCCAACTGCGTGGCGGTGGTTTTCGTGATTTCTGTGCTTCTCAGCGCCCTTTTGCCCCAGGATATGGAAATCGGCGCCATGGGTGAAGTGAAAAAAGATGAGGATAAGCAGGAAGAAGGAGAGAGGGCATGGAATTACTGAAGCAACGGATTTTGGCGGAAGGCTTCTGCCTGCCGGGCAATATCCTGAAGGTTGATTCTTTCCTCAATCACCAAATTGATCCCGAGCTGACTTTGGCCATGGGCAAGGAATTTGCCCGCCGCTTTGAAGGTACGCAGATTGACAAGGTGGTGACGGTGGAATCCTCCGGCATCGCCATTGGCCTGGCCGTGGCGGCAGAGCTGGGCACGAAGCTGGTCTTTGCCCGGAAGAACAAGTCGGCTCTGATGCAGGAGGATCGGTATACCTGCCCCATCACCTCCTTTACCAAGAAGGAAACCAAGGATGTCTACATCCTGAAGAAGTTCCTGACGGCAGGGGAGAAGGTTCTCATCGTTGACGACTTCCTGGCAGATGGCAATGCGGCTCTGGGGCTCTGCAATATCGTGGAGCAGGCAGGCTGCCAGGTGGCGGGCATCGGCATCGCCATCGAAAAGTCCTTCCAGAGAGGGGCTGAGAGAATCAGGGAGGCTGGCTACAGGCTGGAGTCCCTGGCCCGCATCAAGTCCCTGTCTGATTGCAAGATTGAGTTTGTAGAAGAATAAAGTGAAATCCTCTCTGCTGACCGGCAGCTTGAACCTGCCGGAATTCAAGAAGGTGTGATCATGGGACCTCTAAGCTGGTTTCTCATGACTAAATATGTTTTGACAAAAAACGCCTATTCGATAGGCGTTTTTTTAGTTACTCAAACTTCGCAGGTGCTGAGCACCCGTAAAGCCTTGTGAAATCTATGTTTGTAGCAAAATAAATAGCATGAACTGCACCAATTTAGTATAATTAAGGTGTGAAACAAAACATACTAAAGCGGAGGTTCATGCTATGCAAATTATACCACAAACCACCCATCAGATGGAATCCATTTCGAAGAAAACTTCGCTGTTCTTCCACCAATATCGCATCGGCCAGATTTTGCGGTCTGCCAACGCATGCAAACTCAAGGGCTTTTCCGCTATTCTGGTGTTCCTTGTGCTCGTCAGCATCATCTTCGAGAACCGCTCGCTTTACATGCAACGCCGGCTTCACGAGGAATCCCTGCCGTTTGGCAAGGACACGGCCTACCGCTTCTTGAACTCCTGTCACACGAACTGGCGCAGGTTCACGCTGCTCCTTGCGGCGCGGATCATCAACGAAACCATCAAACCGTTGACAGACGCCGGACGTCGTTGCGCTATCATCGTCGACGATTCGCTCTTCAGCCGCTCGCGCTCCAAGCGCGTGGAACTCTTGGCGAACGTCTACGACCATGTGAGCCACCGTTATACGAAGGGCTTCCGCCTGCTCGTCCTTGGCTGGACGGATGGGAACACCTTCCTGCCGCTCACGTTCTGCCTCCTTTCGACATCGAAGGGAAAGAATCGTCTCAACGAGGCCGACGCGTCCGTCGATGCCAGGAGCAACGGTGGAAAGCAGCGCAAGCTCGCGCAGATGGAAGCGCCTGCCGTTGTCCTCAAGTTGTTGCAGGAGGTCAAAGCCGCTAGCGTTCCCGCGCAATACGTCCTTTTCGACACATGGTTCTGCTCGCCATCCTCTCTGAAAGCCATCCATGACCTCGGTTACGACGTCACCGCCATGGCAAAGAAGAGCAAGAAGGTGCGCTATCTCTGCGAAGGGAAGATCTCGAACGTCAAGGCCATCTACAAGGAACACAAGAAGCGTCGCGGGCGTTCGCGCTACCTTCTGTCCGTCGATGCTGTCGCAATGAAACAGGGAGAATCCCTTGTGCCTGTGCGGCTGGTCTTCGTCCGAAACCGCAACAAGAGGAAGGACTATCTCGTCCTCGTCACGACAGACCTCTCGCTTTCAGAAGAAGAGGTCATCCAGCTCTACGGGAAACGTTGGGGCATCGAGGTGTTCTTCAAGGCGTGCAAGTCTTACCTGCGACTCGGCAAAGACTGCCGTTCCGTCTCTTACGATGCGATGACGGCGCATGTTGCCGTCGTCTGCACACGATATATGCTCCTGGCTGTCGAGGAACGTGAGAACACGGATGGGCGAAGCCTCGGCGAGCTCTTCTATCTGGGGCTTGATGAGCTTCCGGACTTGAAGTACATGGAAGCGCTTCGCCTCGTGTTGCAGGAGTTTGCGGAGCAGCTTCGGGCAGAATATCCGTCAGAAGTCTTGCTGGTCGAATCGCTCTTGGAACGATTCCTGAACGATCTGCCCGCTCTTTGGATGAGTCGTCTGCGTGCACAGAAGTGTGCGTGAATGGCTTTCGACATTCAGTTCAAGCTGATTTATCAAGGCATACGGGATGTTTTCCGTGTGCGAAGTTTGAGTTAGTTATTGCAGATACACAAATAAATAACTCAAATAATAACTTGAGGCTGTTTGCTTTTTATGATAAAATTTTAATTATGGAGGATAAATGAAATGATAACTGAAGAACTTGTTGAATTAACCCATTGGATTTTAGATAAAAAGACTGAGCGACAAGACTTGGAAATCAAAGCTGCTAATGGCGGTTGTCCGAAGCGTCTCTACGATACACTATCCAGCTTTTCAAATCAGGATGGTGGCGGCATTCTTTTCTTCGGCATTGATGAAGCGCAGGATTTCCGACTGGTGGGGGTTTATGATCTGCAGGATTTACAAAAAAAAGTTGTGGAACAATGCAATCAGATGGTTCCACCTGTCCGTGCTGTCTTTACTGTTGCTGAGGTAGATGGTGTCAATGTATGTTCGGCAGAAATTCCCGGGCTTGATTTATCCGAACGCCCTTGCTATTACCAAGGAGCAGGCCGCTTGAAAGGTGCTTTTATACGTGTCGGTGATGCGGATATGGTGATGACTGATTATGAGCTCTATAGTTACGAAGCCTTCAGGAAGCATCTCCATGACGATGAAAGGGAAATCTCCCGGGCTGAGCCATCTGACCTTGATGAAGGTCTGATTGCTTCATACATGGCTGAAAAAAAAAGGAAACGCCCGGGATTCGCACAACTTCCCAAGGAACGTGCCTATGAACTCTTGGATATTTACCGAAACGGCAAGCCTACTCTGGCCGCCATGATGAACCTTGGTATTTATCCACAAGGATTTTTGCCACAGCTATGCATCACGGCCATCGTTGTTCCCGGAACAGAAATAGGTGAAACAGATGCCAATGATAACCGCTTCATAGACAACAAACGCATAGAGGGCACCCTTGCCGAGCAGGTAGAAGAGAGTTTGGCTTTCTGCAAACGAAATATGAAAACACGTACTGTCATTGATAAGCAGACAGGAATGAGGCATGATTATGACGAGTACCCTATTGCGGCTATACGAGAAGCCATTCTTAATGCCGTGGTTCACCGTGACTACAGTATCTATACAGAGGGTACACCTGTACAGATAGTAATGTACCACAACCGTTTGGAAATACATAGTCCCGGAAATCTCTATGGACGCATGACGGTAGACCAGCTTGGTATAGCCCGTCCTGACCTAAGGAATCCGGCGCTGGCCACTATGGCGGAGTCCCTGACTAAGGCAGAAAACCGTTACTCGGGCATCCCCACCATGAGGCGGGAAATGAAAAATCTCGGCCTCCCCGAACCTGTATTTGAAAACAGACGCAACGAATTTGTGGTTACATTTTTCAATCAGAATATGCCAGCAAAATCACCGTCTTCACTGGATGAAGACACATCCTCCTTGCTAGACTTCTGCAAAGAACCCAGAACCAGAGGAGAATTAACGGCTTTTATGAATATAGATACCTTTTCTTATCTGCTGAAGCGTTACTTGCAGCCACTGTTGGAGGCAGGCTTGTTGGAACTTACTATCCCGGATAGGCCACGCAGCAGAAGCCAACGCTACCGTACGGCACCCCAGAAATAGAAAAGATTTGGCTATTTTGCAAAATCAAGCCATTTAAGATTTAGCTATTTTGCAATGCCCCTCATTTGCCACAACAGAAAAGTCGGAACTGATGGAGGGGGACCGCTATACTTGCCCCTTATATGTGAAATTCTCACAGATAGCAGGAAGAAGGAGAATAGGCATGGAATTACTGAAGCAGATAATCATGGAGGAGGGCTTCTGCCTGCCGGAATTCAAGAAGGTGTGATCATGGGACAGCATCAGGAACCATTTCTGCTGGGGCTGCTCTTTGCCCTGGGGCTGGGGATATTTGCTGCTCATCATATGACTGCTATGCCGCTGCTGCCGGTATGCCTGCTTCTCTGCGGGCTGCTGGTGGCAGCGGCTTTTGGTGTGCGCAAATGCAAAGGCTGGGCCTGGGTGCCCTTCGTTCTGGCGGCCTTTGTGCTGGGGGCGGGGCGGCTGTGGAGCGCAGAGACCCTGCCCGTAGCTGATGTCTCACATTTCGCTAATGAGGAAGTGAGAATAAAGGGGAGTGTGGCAGAGGAACCTGTGCTCCGCAAGGCCGCTGATGGCTCTTACAGGCTGCGGCTTCATCTGGAGGCTGAAGAAGTCAGGAAGGGCAAGGCGGAGGCCACAGCTGCTGAAGGCGGGCTATATGTCTATGGGAGGTTCAACGAACCGCCCAGGGAACTGCCCCGCATAGGGGATGGCGTGGCAGTCACAGGCAAGGTGCGGCTGCCGCAGGGCTACAGGAATCAGGGGCAGCTGGATACGGCGATGCTGCTCAGGAGCCAGGGCATCACTGCCACCCTGTCTGCCAGAGGGGAAAGCCTGAAAATCGAGGAAAGGGAAGGCCATGGCTTCAAGCGGTGGTTGTCCTCTGTCAGGGCGCATTATCTGGGGGCTATGGAAGAGGTTATGCCCAAGGAGGATGCAGCTGCTATCTTTGCCATGCTCTTTGGTGGCTATGGGGGCTTGCAGAATGAGCTGATGGAGGCTTTTGTCAGCACCGGACTGGTGCATATACTGAGTGTATCCGGCTCCCATATCAGCCTGATAGCAGCGGTGATGGCATGGCTGGGGATGGCTCTGCGGTTATCCAAAGGCTTGAGGGCAGTATTGGTGATTGGCGTTATCGTGGTTTATTCCCTGCTGGCAGGCTGCGTGCCGCCGGTGATACGCTCTGCCAGCATGGGCGCCCTGGCCTTTGTGGCCCTGTCTCTGGACAGGGAGCGGGATGCCCGCAGGATATTGCTGCTGACGGGGCTGTTCATGCTGGCGGTTTCCCCGCTGCTGCTGTTCCATATCAGTTTCCAGCTGTCATTTCTCGCTACGGCAGGCCTTTTGTATCTGGCGCCTGTCTTGAGAGGCTGGCTGAAGGCACGGCATTTGGGGGACTTTGTCTCTACAGGCCTTGCTATCACCATGGCGGCGCAGCTGGCCACCTTGCCTATACTGGCCTGGTATTTCAATCAGCTGTCCCTTTCGTCGCTGCTGGCCAATCTGACCATTGCACCTATCGTCGAGCTGATCATTGTTGTGGGGCTGTTTGGTGGTATCATCGCCTTTTTGCTGCCCTTCCTGGGAAAGATTGTCTACGCCGGGGACAGCCTGCTTTTGGGGCTGGTGTATGAAATGGCACGATGGATGGCAAAACTTCCCGGCAGCATGATCTGGATTCCCACGCTGCAGGGCTGGGCGGGGGCGGCATACTACGCCTTGCTGGGGTATGCTGTGCTGGACAATCCCTGGCAGGAAAAGGTTTGGGGTTTTTTGCAAGCCAGGCGGCAATATTTTCTTTTGGCAGTGCTGGCCCTGCTGCTCTTTTTGGGAGGGCGGCAATTGGCCCATCGGGGAGAAATGACTCTGGCGGCGGTGGAAAGAGGAAGGTCGAGATTGATACCAGCGTAGAACGGCTGAACTCTTGGAAATAAAAAGCTTCAAGAGCAGTTCCTTCTGTGAAATACCCGTGGGGGCGGTAAGGGGAAGTGTCCATGATAATAGGTAGGGGACTGTCAAATGCGAATATAGCTATCATTTGACTGTAGACAGTGAGACTTTTAAACTTGCAGTATTACCACTCAGCCCAACATATAGCAGAAACCCACCCCATCAAGGAGCGGGTTTTTTAATATGATAAAACAACGCAAGAATTAGCGAGGCTCCAATCCACATAGGAATATTCATGATATTTGGGGTGCAAAAGGCCAAGAATAGAACTGTAGTCACAACTAGAATTTTTTTGCCTGTAGAGCCGAGGATTTCAAACAACCTACATAAATTCTTGCAGAAATAATAAACCATAATTATCAGTATACCTATCTTAACTAAGTCACCAAAGAAAACCCATAGGACAAGCAATACAATTATGGTGACCCAAATCATAACGCCGCCTATTAATCCGTTTATGATGGATTCGATAATAGACATTGTTCTTCACTCCTTGCCAGGTTCATCACCAAACACGCGAATCATGCCAGCTCTGGTGACAAGCCATGTCTTGCCTGACTGACGAAACTCCCCCTTCAGAAACCGGGGAGGTGCACCCTTATAGCCAGTGCAAGCCTGACGTACAGTTCGGTCACCCTTGTCCCATCGCTCCGCAGCGTCTGTCACTGTCATCACGAAATCTAATGCTTCTGCCTCATCCATACTATGCTTTCCCTCCCCGGATAACTTCGAATGGATTCTCAGCCTCACTGGCTCCAAGTTTATAGCAGGTGCCCATGCGGAGCAAGTCTTTGCTGCTCCATCTATTATGGCACATAAAAGTGTTAGCGCGGTATTCCTCATAGCTGAAAGGCAGCTTCTTCTGCTCATCTATCATGCGCCCAAGCTCGTTAGTCCACTTGCTGCTCATGCCGCACACTCTCAGGCCTAGCAGAACATTGTTGGTACTTTCTACCGCAAAGATATGCAGGGGGATTCCAGTTCCCTCTTCAGCCTTTGGGACGAAAATTTCTTCAGGGCGCTCATGCAGATGCACGGTATAGGCATTGTCACCGTCAATGCGTCCGAACTTGCAAGAAACAAAGATGATGCCAGAGTACATGAACAGGCCAATCCTGCCATGCTCTCTTGTTATTAAGTCTACTTCTAGCGGCCGCATGTGCTTGAAAACTATTGTGAGTGATGCTATTCCGGTTTCACCGTAATCGAAGAAGAAGCCTTCTTTGCCCCGGCAGTCTCCCAGGGGAAAGTCTTTACCTACTGTAAATTCTAGCATGAATTCACCGCCTATCAAATACAACATCCAGGAAATTGGCCAGCTTCTCTTTTGTATCATCTGGCAAAGGCTTGATTCTTCGGTACAGAATCTCGTCTACTCCTTTTGGCTTTACTCCCATCAATTCGTTGAGTGTAACTTTGAAAGCCTCGGCTAACTGTGGAAGCAAATTAAGTGGAGGCACTGCCCGCCCTTGCTCCCAATTTGAATATGTGGGAAGGGGGACACCCATGTAATCTGCCACTACTCCTTGGGTAGCACACCTTTTCATTCTCAACGCTCTAAGTCTATTGCTGAAATCTTTCTTCTCTTCTTCGTACAAGCTAAATGGCCTCCTTAGGTAATCTCCCTGTAAGCTATCTGATATTCATATAAGCGTATCCTATTATCGGCGCGAACCTTTTCTATAAGTTTTTTCTTTGGAGAGTTAAGAACAATGATTCCATATACCTTTTTGTCCTTCTTAACTCTGTTCTTCTCAAACCAATCCACATACTGCTTGGTCTGCTCAAAAGCATCATCATAACCAGAGTCTTTTTTGAGTTCGATTATATAAAGGTTATTGTCTTCATCCTCACAAAGAAGATCTATGCGCCACTTGCCTTTAGCACAAGGGTACTGACGCCCGTAAAAATCTCCTTTCTTACGGTATATATGAAGATTTAAGCCAAACACTGGATGACCACTTTCTATGCGGCTCGCAAGCTCGTCCTCCAATAATTTCTCGTTAGTGAATTGGTACGTATTCTCGAAGAGTTTTGTCTTAATTTCTTTTGCAAGCTCACCATCGTTATAGCCATCACTATCATCATCTACCTCATCAGATATAGTAGATACTATTTTTACATTATTCTTTGGCTTTTTGGTTAGCTGATCCTTGTATGTTTTTGAAATTTTAAATTTACTCTCTTTTATAAAATCACGAGCTTCTTCATACATACCAATTCTAATATAGGTACGCACAAGGTTGTTTGATGCATAATCAACATTTCGATTTTCGGCTATACACTGCTTGAATATATCTATAGCCTCGTCATATTTTTTCTGACGATATAAGCAATACCCTAAATTATTTAGCGCATACTCATACCATGGAGCGAGTTCTAAACATTTCCTATAAGCTAATTCTTCTTGTTTATACTCCTTGACCTTACCATATGCCCATCCAAGCCCAAATTCAATAGCGTAGAAATAGAAGAGTTTGCTGTTGTCACGAACCTTTTCAAAACATTGGATGGCATTATACCACAGCTTCTCATCAGAATATAGATAACCGAGCAGTTCATAAGGTAAACTATAATTTGAATCTGAATATGTTTGAGAGAAGGTTAATAGTAAATCTATTGCAGCCTTATTGTTTTCACACTTATAAAAAGAATTCATCAGACTGGATAATGATTTGAATTCCTCTAAACCATATTTATTAGCTAGGCGAGTTAGCTCTTCCCAAAATCCACTATATCCTTCCTTGAAGGGGTCTAAAAAAAGAGCACAGAAGGTAGCTTCATCTATGCTATTATTTTCTTTTTTTATTTCAATAAAATATTTCTCAATGAAAGGGATAACTTTTTTATTATCGCCTCTGATAAAGGCATAAATTGCCCCATCCATCATATCTTGTTCTGGAAAATATTCGCCACATATTTTTAAGTATATATCTTTAAATATGTTCTTTGTAATATTAGTCTGCTTATTTCCATAACGATAATAGTTTTCTATATAGCCTGCAAGAAGTTGATCTGCTAAAATACTAGCAAAATCCTTTTTATATTCTCCGTCATACTGTTGCAGTATATTGTACGCTTTATCAAAAGGAAGACCTACAGGTAATATTTTATCATACTCATCCCTAATAATAGCTTGTTTTTCTTCAGGTGTCATTATTACAACCTCCTTACTGCGAGCCTGTTCTTTAGGATTTTAATCGAAATATTATTTTTGCTTGAAAGCTATTACTAAAAGTGCTACACTATCAAAGGTCGATGGGTGTTCCCAATATCCTCATCGTCCTGCAAAAATAGCGCCACATCGCTGTGTCTATACGCTTATAGCCCCTTGGTCTCCTACCCGCCAGACCAAGGGGCTGTTTGTATGCTTATGTCATTCGTTCTTATAATTCAAGTTGGCAAATATATCAGTTGTAGCTATCTTTGAGTCTGCAAAGAAACCTGTGACCACCGATGTATGGATAAGCTTCTTCTCTTCTTCCGGGGCGAATATATATTCCGGGTCCTCCTCGTCAAGAACTACAAAAACATCGCTGATATCCAGCTTTAGCTTGATAGGATCAAAAGTATAGACGTTTATGCTCTGTGATGCAGGGGCAACAGACCAGTATTCTTGTACACCAAACTTGCTGTAGGCATTCAACTTGATTTGCATGTCCAGCCGAGTGGTTCTAGGCTCCGTAACCTCTACAATAAAATCCGGAATGCAGTCGGTGTCTTCCTTCACCAGATGACTGGAAGGAGAGAAACCTGCCAGGTCAGAGACTATGAAGTTGCTATCATCGTATTTGATGCCGAGACCTGCGTAGAACTTCCACCCTTTTGGGGAGGCATACTCCGTGAGCAAATTCAGAAGGTTGCCCAACACCACCTGATGTACAAGACTGTTGCCAAGGCGCTTATATTCTTCGCCGGCAATGACTTCTCTGAGGTATCTCTGTATGCCGTTTATCTTTTCCGGTTTCTCATAGTCTTCAAACTGCACCATGTATTGTACCTCCTTTTGCCATAAGATTTTATGCATAATCTACCTTATTTTGCCATATTCTAGGAAAAATGCTATAATTCCTTCTTGGGATATACCGAAACACTATTATCGGAGGGAAAAGATATGGCTACTGCCAAGAAAACTACTACTACCAAGAAGACTACTGCTAAGAAAGCTGCCGTCGCAGAGACAAAGGCCGTTGTAGAGAAGACTACCAAGGCTACTGCTGCCAAGAGCACTGCCAGCAAGAAGAAGTACGTATATGCCTTCTTCAACTGCGATGACGACAAGAGCGCAGCATCCATGAACGTGCGTTACAACAATGAGATGTTCGCTGATACCGTTGCTGGACGCAAAGCTCTGCTCAAGAAGATTCAGGAAGAGTGCGCTGCCGGTCGTGTCAACATTGCTGATAAGACCTTCGTGAAAGAGGCTATCATCAAGGGTGAGCCCACTGAGGCCAGTTCCAAGCTCCAGTATGGCTCCATAGAGCGCATGTCTTTGGTTGGCTAAAATATGTATGATAATACAGGGCTTGAGACCTATTGAGTTCCACACCGGCGCATGATATAATTGCTCTACACTACATTCATTTCTTGGGACAATCGCTCCCAACCCCCTCACGCAGGAGGGGGCTTTTTTATGTTCTAGAGGAAAATTTATTATTTATGCAGGATTAATCGAGCTTCTGTTGAATAATAAATCTTCATATGATATATAAATTTTATGGAGGAGATACATATGGCAAGAGTTGTTAATTACGAGCAGAAAATTCAAGACATCAAGGCAAAAATCGAGAAGAAATCTGAGGAATTAAAAAACCTCAAAGCAGACCTGGCTAAGCTGGAAGATGCGAAGAAAAAGGTTGATTTTAAAGTTCTAAACGAGTACCTGGCCAACAAGGGCATAGCCCCGGATGAGGCTCTCGGCAAACTCAAAGAAGTATACGGTGAATAAAACAATGACCTCCGGGGACGTCCCTCGGAGGTTTTGCAATGGAGAAAATCACATGAAGAAATTGACTGATTTTGACCTCGATGAAGACATGAAGCCACTATCACATTCCGAATGTTTTAGTGCAGATACAGACGTTTACCGAAGAGTATGTATAACTACATTAATGGGGATTTCGGTAAAATACGACATTCCTGCTTTTGATGCCAATATTATGGTAAATGCAATTATGGACTATGTGAATCGTGCAGTAGATGATGTCTATAAGTCAGCCAAGTGCTAAATCGGCTGTACAATAGCAAAAATCCTTGCCAATGGAGGTTGTACTAATGCGAAAAGTATTATTAGTGGCGGCACTATTCGTATGTATGAATATGGGCACTGTTCTGGCTGCCCACTGGGTTCCTCTTATAGAGGGGACGGAGCGAGTTCCTAGTGTGCTTTTTGATGTAGCTTCTATGCAAAAATCGGAGAATAACCTGTACTTCTGGGAGAAGATTCAACGTCCAGATGGCAGCTATGAGCTTCGATTTGCTAGGGTAGGCCTCAGAGACTACGAATTCTCCGATGCAATCATGGCAGAGAAAGCACCATCTCAGAACATGACATACCTGCATCCACAGGAATGGGATGAGCATGGTGCTAACGCTCATCCATTAAGACTGGCATGGCTGGATAGAGTTTTGGTCAGAGTTGATGAGGCCTCACAAATAGGCTCGGATATCGACTTAGTGAGTGTGGAAGTGCCAGAGAAATTCTAGTTTTTGGAGTGACAGGAGCCTTCATAGCGATGAGGGCTCATTTTTTGTGGACGCACTCTCTATACCGAACTATTGTTCCGTACAATGATTTGTGTTATACTGTATAAAACATAAGTTCTAAAAGAGGTGCGGAGAGATGGCTGACAAAGCCTATATCATCATTGATATGAAGAGCTTCTACGCAAGCTGTGAGTGCGTTGCCCGCGGCCTTCCTGCCATGACCACAGACCTTGTGGTAGCCGATCCGGAGCGGGGACGGGGGACAATCTGCCTTGCTGTCTCTCCATCACTCAAGGCCAAGGGCGTCAGAAACAGGTGCAGGGTTCATGAGATACCTGCATGCTTCAAGTACATAGTTGCACCTCCGAGGATGCAGATGTACATAGACTACGCCGCCGAGATATATGGCATCTTCCTGGACTACTTCTGCAAGGATGATATATTTGTCTACAGCATAGACGAATCCTTCATAGATGTTACTCCTTACCTGGTCCTGTATAAGAAGCCACCGCGTGAGATCGCCATCTTCATGCTAAAGGAGATAGACAAGCGCCTAGGGCTTCCTGCCAGCTGCGGCATCGGCACTAATCTGTATCTGGCCAAGATTGCCTTGGACATAACGGCCAAGCACACCCCTAACAGAATAGGCGAACTAACGGAGCAGACATTCAAAGAGACACTATGGCATCATCGTCCGCTCACCGACTTCTGGCGTATCGGTCCTGGCACACAGCGCACCTTGCATAATATGGGCATCTTTGATATGGCAGGGGTCGCTGCCTGTCCATTTCCAAAGCTCCGTAAGAAGTTCGGGATAGATGCCTGCATCCTTTATGACCACGCATACGGAAGGGAACCGACCACTATAGCTGAAATCAAGGCCTACAAGCCCAAGACCAAATCGGTGTCTAATGGGCAGGTGCTCCTGCGGGACTACAGCTTCAAGGAAGCCCTCACCATACTGAGAGAAATGGCTGATGAGCTTGCACTGGAGCTGGTTGCCCGCGAGGTCATCACAGAATCCGTCACCATGTATATCGGCTACAGCATGAGACCGGGTGTGGTGATCCCTGCCTCTGGGGGAACAATCCGATTTCCGGAACCTACGAGTTCCAGCAGTGCTATCACCAAGGCTCTTGTGGCGCTTTACCACGAGGTAGTGTATAGAGACCACGCTATCCGCAGAGTTATGCTCTCAGCCAACCATGTCCTGCCGTCAGCAGAGCGACAGCTGTCTCTGTTCGCCCCTGTGATAGATGATGAACGGGAACACCGGCGGCAGGAGACCATCCTCAAAATCAAGAAGCGGTTTGGCAAGAACAGTATTCTGAAGGGGATGGACTTGCTGGCCGAAGGGACTACCATCCAAAGAAATCAGCAGATAGGAGGGCACAAGAGCAATGGCAACTATAACTACATTCAAGCGAGCAAAGATATTCCAACCATTCGATGCCCTGCCGGGGCTGAGAGAGGCTCTGGAACAAAAGGAGTGGGAGCACGAACACTTGGAGGAGATGGAAGAAGACTGTGATCAGTTGCAGGAAACTCCCCAAGATGCAATCTGAAGCTGAAGAAATGGTGCGGTATAAAATGCTCGATTTGTTCGGTCGCGCATTGTGAAGTGATGTTTGTTGTACCGTAATAAGATGAATCGGTGCTATAATATCCATATAACATTTTGAGGTGAGGATTTGAAGGTATTGAACTTTTACGGCGGCGCTGGCATTGGCAAGAGCACTATCGCCGCGGATATTTTCTCGAAGCTGAAGCGCAAGGGGCATAAAACGGAGCTGGTGGGGGAGTATGCCAAGTGGCTTTGGTATCAGAATGCTACTGATATTGTGCAGGATCAGCTGTACTTGTTTGCCGAGCAGGTACATAGGCTGAAGACGCTGGAGCGCTACGGCGTGGAGTACGCGGTCTGCGACTCGCCGCTACCGCTGAATATCATCTACAATAACACGCCGGATGAGCTCTTTGACCAGCTGGTGATGCATGAGCATGCTAAGTTTGACAATGTGGAGTATCTTTTGCGGCGCAATGATGAATTTATCAGCATTGACGGTCGTAAGGAAACCAATCTGGAACGGGCCAAGGTGAAGGATGAGGAAATCAAGGCAGTCCTGGATGGAGCTGGCATTGGCTATACGATTATCTCTCCTTGGGAGACGGATAAGGTGCTGCTGGATTTAAAGATGAAATGAGGAGCGGAGGCAGGTACTATGACTGTTATAAGGAATGAGTTGGGCGACATCACAGCCAAGCATTATGCCGATGCCATTGTTAATGCAGCCAATGAGAGCCTGCTTGGGGGCGGTGGCGTTGATGGGGCTATACATCGTGCAGCCGGGCCGGAACTTCTGGCAGAGTGCCGTACACTGAATGGCTGCAGAACAGGTCAGGCGAAAATCACCAAGGCATACAGGCTTCCCTGTGACTATGTGATTCACACAGTTGGCCCTGTATGGCATGGAGGCACTCAGGGGGAAGCGGAACTGCTGGCTGGCTGTTATCGTCACTCGTTGGAGCTTGCCATGGAACATGGCATCCGCAGCGTGGCTTTTCCGTCAATATCAACTGGGGTGTACTCCTATCCCGTGCAACAGGCAGCGGAGATTGCCATTGGGACGGTCAGAGAAATAGTAAAGGAGCACCCAGCAGCGTTTGATGAAATCTTGTGGGTATTGTTCGATGAGCGAACAAAGTTGATGTATGATGGAGCATTGCAGAAATGCTGACATCGAAGGAAATTTATGACAGACTCATAACCGCCTATGGTCAGCCGGATTGGTGGCCGGGTACTCCTTACGCCATCATGGTTACAGCTATACTGGTGCAGAATACTGCATGGAGCAATGTTGAAAAGGCGGTAGCTGAGATGGGAGAGCGGCTGATGCCAGAGTATATCGACAGCTTGACGGAGGAAGAATTGCAGCCCCTTATCCGTTCCTGCGGTTTCTATCGTGCCAAGGCCAGGTATGTAAAAGCCTTGACCGCATGGTTCAAGGGCTATGGCTATGAGGTAGGGCGAGTGCGGGAAAAGTCCCTGCATGATGTGCGGCGGGAGCTGCTGGCCTTGCCGGGCATTGGTGCAGAGACGGCAGATGCCATTCTCACCTATGCATTCCGTATGCCATCTTTTGTGTTGGATGCCTATACACGGCGGTTCTTGGAGCGGCTCGGTTACGGCTTCAAGACGGACGAGGAACGGCGGGCGTTTCTGACAAAGGGGATAGAGCCTAGTGCGGATATGTACGGCTGGTATCACTGGGCATTGCTGGAGCATGGTAAGGCTCGATGTGGGAAGAAGCCTAAGTGCGAAGGGTGCGTGTTTAGGGATGTTTGTCGATTTATGGATTAGATAGGGGTGTTTTATGCTTCCAGAAGAAGATAAAGAAATGATGCGGCAAGGATTTGATACCCAGTTGAGCGAGGAAGAAATTGAACGCCTGTACAGTTTCGCTGAAAAAAACGCAATGGAAGAGCTTGCAGGCGTTGACATAGAAGAATTAAAGCGTAGGGAGAGATTATTTCCTATCTATAAGCCGGATATGAAACTGAGCCTGGACGCATTGCTGGCATGTGCATTTGCTCGCAGTCAGAAGATGATGCGATTTATCCATCCGAAGTATGATGCAAATAAGGAGTTATTCTTCACCAAAGCACAGGAGAGTGACCATTTTCAAAGCCGCTTCATTACTGGTAGCCGCATTGTTACCCGCATGAATGCCATCAAGGCTTTGGGCTTGATTGTTGCAGCCAAAACAGACAAGGATTTGGATACTGAGCTGTTCCAAGCATCCGAACGGGCGTGGAAACGGATGAGCAACATCTTCAAGAGTTTCCATGGAGTGAATATGCCGATAGGCATGGCTCTCGAAGCAACTAACGTCTTTGATGCTTCTGAGGATAATGTTTTGCATGATGCAGTAGCGGTGTTCCTGTATTTCTGCGACAAATACAAAATAAACCCAGAAATGGATGACCCAATGTACCGTCACGCAATGGCGGCTGTGGTGGACAAAGATGTGGCTTTTTTGCGTCCGTTTTCAGAAATATTGCATGAGGCCGTGGAGGAGGAAGGCACAGGAAAAGACTTGGATGAACTGATGCACATAACGCTGCAGGTCTGCGGCAATGCACATAGCGTAGCAGAGCTGGGGAAAAACTTGCCAATTGAAGAACCGGAGTTTGGAATGTTCCAGATACTATGGGATTTTGCTCAGTTGGACAATGTGCCGATGAGTGCCTATGAAAATGAGCAGTTCTCGAAAAGGGAAATCCAGGACATCTTTTATGTGATGCGTATGCATATGGCGCGTGGTGACTTTCAGGCGGAGGATATCAACAAATACTTTATCATGGGCTTGATGATTAGGAGCTTCTCGCGGCTCTATCATGAAGCCGTTGGTGTCATTGAGCGATATGCCGGTATCGTAAGGGAATCAGAGCGTTACAGGGAACTGGACAGGAAGATAGCGGCACTGACCTCGAAAGCCAATGAACAGACAAAACTGCTGGAACAGCGGCAGGAGAAACTCAACGAAGCCCAGAAGGAAATCGACCGGGCAAAACGCCATGAGTACGAACAGGCTGAGGAACTTGAAGCTGCCAAGGAACGGGTAGCGGTGCTTGAATCACTGATGGCTGAGGATGATGCTGCTGCCGATGATACGCTGCATGAAAAACTAGCTGTTTACACGACAGCACAAATTGATACAGTGCGTCATGCCAAGGCGGTTGTATTCGGAGGCCCCCCCAACTGGCAGGCTGAGGTAAAGAAAGCAGCACCGGGCTTTAACTGCGTGTCGGTTGACAGCAAAGGATTTGATGCCAAGATAATTGATAAGGCTGATGTGGTGGTGTTTAAAACCGACTATATGTCTCATGCCCAATGGTACAGAGTGGTCAAACGGGCAAAGAGCCGGGGCAGGAAAATTGTGTATTGCAGGAATAATATAGATATGCTCCTGCGAAAGGTGGCCGGAGCATTAAACTGAACAAGCGAAAATGGTGGAACCAGATTATGACTTCTGGCTCCACCATTTTTTGCGTATAAAATCAGAGATACTTCACAGCGATTTCTTTGATGACATTGAGCTGGTCATACAGGCTGGATTTTTTGATTTCCAGAATCCTGCCAACTTCAGCGGCTCTGATTCCCTGAAGACGTAACCGAAAAATGTTGGCGAGACGCTTATCTTTGCGTTCAAGAGCGGCAATGATGGAATCTGCGGTGTCTTTAGCAATAAGGGCTGCGATATCAGGGTCGCTGGTGGATGGCTCAGTGCCTGATTCACGCATCTGCTCAATGGATGCGTTTGTGTTTTTCTGCACGTCCAAGCGTCCGGCGAGTTCGCAGCCAGCGCAACTTTTGTGATGGTCGCAGATGATACTCTTGCCCTTCTTGCCAGAAATAAGGCAACGCCCAGCCCAACGAGCCTCGTCAATGAGCTCCCGGTCATAGGCTGAAGGGAACGTTGCCCATTCTTCTGGAACATCAACTAGGTAGCACTTCATCCAAACGCCACCAATTTTTGACTTGGACATTCCTATGATATCAGGATGCTTCATCCGGTCACCATCGGTCATTGGCATCAGTGCGATGCAGTGGCCAGGGCGTTTCGATTGGAAACGAGGGTTCTTTTTCTTACCATAGATGATGTTCTTGTTGCGGTTCTGATTTGCCATGTCTTTTTCCTCCGTTTGCTCTGAAACGGAGAATAGACGTATGGCTGCCAGTATTTGTCATGCGGTCACCTCATACGGATTGCTCCGTTTCGATGGTGACCAGTCGTGTGCAGACTGGCACTGTTATTAACTTGGTATCCTCATCATTCACTGCACACTACCCTGCGGCCGCCGAAGTAAGCTCATGCTGAGGATTGGTCATTTCCATTCTGAACTTGATGAAAATGCTAGATAGGAATAAATCCCTATGCATTAAGTCTATAGGATTTACAATAGTAAGTACATCCGTGACAAAACCACTTACTAAATGCTGTTTTTTGCTGAATTATGTAGCATAATTGTTCTATATTTGATATAATCAATAACTAGCACTTACGTTATCACTTACGAAAATGTAAAAAAAAAGAACCCGAAAGGGCTTAAAGAGAGTGTGGGAAGTAAATGTCGAAATCAGATGAGACTTATTCGTTGGACAACGACCTATATCCGTTGGAAGGATATAAATGTATATTTGATGTCAAGTGCAATAATAAAGGAGAGAAGATTCTGACTGTTAGAAATGATCTTGAGCAAAAGCTATATTATAGCCTAAGTGGCGAACATGGGCTTTGTCTTGATACACATTACGGTTCAGTAAAAGAAGGAAATCTTGTACAAAAATTAATTTCGTTACCTGAAGATAGCCCACAATCTTTATTATCTTATTTACAGGAAACTGGATTTTTTTTTGCTATTCCTCAAAATTATGAGTATTGTGTTGATGCTGTGCAACTAAATGAAATTGTACATCGAATAAAGGCAACTGTTTTGTTAATGAGTGGAATATCAGAACCAGAACATAACTATGAACAGTTAATTAAATATGTTTTATATCTACTTTTTGAGAAACGCATTGAAATATGTTTAAATGAAAGAATAGGATACAAATCTTGTGTACATGACATAGTAAAAATACTAAGCCAATCTAGCATTATTCCACTAAATGATACTGACTATGCAGAAGCAAATGAGAAGGGAACATACAGTGTTGAAGATACAGTATACAGGAAAGTATATGAAATTAATGCAGAGGAGTATTCTGATATAACAACTGGAGAAAAATTTACATTCGATTATCCGGGTATAGATGATAGAAGGTATCAGGTGTTAACCTCAGTTTATAAAAATGGCACTGGTTTAGGACGCAATGATAGGATAGTAATAGATTTTCTTTTTCATTTTATGAATGTTGTTGGTGTTATAAAATCTGTAAGCTATGCAGACGGGATCACATTTTACGCTAAGCCCAAAATGGAGAAAATGGATAAACATCTAAAACTAGGACTTATCAATGTAGCAAGGATTGCTATTTCTAAAGAAATTAATTATAACATCGCAAGAATGAAGCCATATTACAATCCAAAGAAACTTGAACCTTTATGGATAGCACCAAATTTAATTACGGCATATTATTTCGCCCTGTTTTATATGCGTCCTGGAAAGGAAATTTATAGAAAATGCGTCAATCCAAGTTGTTCGGGATATTTTTCTGTCAAAACATCAAACGCTAGGAAAAAATATTGCGATGCTAAATGTAGAAATGCAAGCAATCAAAGAGACCACCGATTAAGGGAAAAAAGAAAAGCCCACAAGCTATAAGCTTGTGGACAAGAATGTTGAGTATCAATACCTCGAAATATGCTTTGACTTAACGAGCTAGATTAGCGTTGTCGGTTAATGCTTTGTCAATAGTCTCAGCCATTTTCTTTTTTTTATTTTCTTTTGCACCGTAATAGTTACGCATGAGAAATCTGATATCGATTAAAATACCTTGTACTCTTTCGTAAGCATGCTTATTGCATTTCCATTCGCTTCTTGCTTCACCGATATTTAGAAAATGCTCTTTTGATTCGAATTTATTTTTATACCTGTTATATGGCATCAAGAACGCATTATACACAGGCACGTCCTCACCGTAGTCCTTCTTTATTCTATCAAGGTTGTATATGTATTCGGCATATGTGATTTGTTTGTTAATTGATGAGGATTGCGGTAAATGCGAAGGATTTGCTGATACGCCATATCGATAATACTTCGCATCTAGCACATATATTTTTCCATTATATAGCATAATGGAGTCTGGTTCCAGTGCGCTGTTACTTTTTGGGGTTTCATCATGTTTTAAGCACCAGTATGTATGTGGAAAATAATTTTCTTTATCTTTTTCACCAAATACCTCATCGATGAGTTTTTCCCACACATACTCAAATCGGTCAGTGCCAAAATAAAATTGCCTATCAGAAACAGGGTCGTCGAGAAACTCTAGCATTGCTTTCATAGAATTAAACAACAATTTATCCTGCTCATTATGTGTAGAACTTAATTTTTTATTTAAAGCATAAATAAATTGGTCATGGTTTTTTATTATATGCGGGTCGGGTGGAAGGTCGGGAGTAAAAAGCCATCCCAATTTCTGGAATGCTTCGAAAACACAATACTTATGGATGGATGTAATTAAGTTATTTTCGTTTGGGGTGGAGCCACGTACAACAAAATCCTGAAAAAAAGGAGAACCATCTTCCTGAAAAAAAGGCGTATTTTTTTTAAGCGATGCAGCCCAGTCGATACGTCCTTTGTCGCTACACTTTTTAACTGGTTCATTTTCTTTGTAATACGACCCGGTTTTTAGATATAGTCTGATAACACTAATGTAAGCGTTGACTGGAAAATCTACCGATTGAGGAGCTGCAAATCTCGGCATGTGAAGCACTCGATCTTTCTTCTCCATAAATTCAGCTAACACCGAAATTAACTGAAGAATATCATCACGAAGTTCCGCTTCGGATTCTGGAAGGTTATACCCTAAAGGAAAATATACCATAACTTTATCTGATACTGCTTTTATTCCTACAAATCTGTCACCATCACCATTTTCATTTACATGACAGCGGGAAACTAGATTTAAACCTAAATTCATGTACACAACCTCTTAATTATAAATTGATTTGAATTTGATTCATTGTCCTGTGCTTATGATTCATCGTCATTGAAATTGTTATCACTACTAGCTTCTTCTGATTTGCTTAGGATTGACTGTCTAAGATTTTCGTTAAACACACGATAACGTGTGTTTCCAGTTGTATTCATAAAGCCAGCGATAACTTCTTCGAGACTGTTATATTTTTTCGTGTTAAATGTTTCTGCATGTGAAAATTTAAAAGCATCATCCCAAAGATACTTAAGAACTTTTTCAGCAAAAATAGAGTTATTATGATGGGCGCTTATGAATTCCTTAGTTTCCTTACCAAAATCAGATTCGTCAATCCAGGTTAGATTATCAGAATTTATAAAGTAAGCACCCAATCTTTTATCCTCAGAAGATGTAACATTGTTTCTACGTAAAATCTCATCATTTATCGCTTTACAGAAATCCTTCCATTTTACAGTAGTGTCGAGAATTTTTTTGGAGCCAAATTTATGATTGTCAAACGAGTTAGAAATCATTCGCATAATCCATCTGCGTTGAAAAGCGGTATCTAAAGTAAAAACGTTTTGGTCAGATGTATTCATGGTGCCAATCAAAGATAAATTTGCCGGAATTCTAACTTTATGTTCTGGGTCTCCATACACTTCTTTTGCAATATTAGCATTTGTGATGCCATATTCGCTTGTGCCAATAGGCAAGCTAGAGTTTATATCAGTAACTCTATCTAACAGCTGAAAAACCTCACCAAAAATTGCAGGCGCATTTCCACGATTGATTTCTTCCACAATTAAGTAGTACATGTTAGACGGGTCATTATAAGCCTTTTTTAGTAGTTTTGTGAATGGCCCTGCGGTAAATTCATACCGTACTTTATCATCTCTTATAACAGGTAGTATTTGGCCGATAAAGTCTGAATACATGTAATCTGGGTGAAAAACTAACCGTTCCATTTTTGATTCATCGTTACAATATTCATGTTCGATTGTCCAGCTTTTACCTGAGCCTGGTACACCGTATAGTATGACATTAGTGCCACCTGTTAGGCGTTTTTCCTCAAGATTTTTTGAAATGTTTTCCTCATCGTCATCCTCATCGTTATCTGCAATCAATGATTCTAGGCCAATAAGCTTAGTTGCAGATAATTTTAGGTACGTTTCTACTCTCTTCTGATAATCCTCGAGAAGTTCTGAGTTAGGAGTTTTTGAAGTCACATTTCCACTGGAATAATTAAGATAAGGATTCATTCCTTCGGACAAGGCACTTTTTAGAATTCTAAGAGAACCTTTAGCTTCTTTGTCACCAGAGATATTAACAGCCTCGTTCGTTTCTAATATTTTTTTATAAACGCTGTTGAGATTGAAGATAATATTGTTACCATTATCTACAAGCTTAAAGAGTGCGCTTTCTGCTAGAGCATTAAGTGCCAAGACTAATCTGCGTTCACATTCCGGATCAGTTGAAATGTTTATTCCAATCCATGATAATAAAATCCGATAATATGATTGTAAATCATTTTCTATTATGCTGTGTATTATATCTATATTGGTAGTATATTTTAATTTTTTGGGATATCGACTGCCACCTGTTCTTTCCGCACTTGTAATACGTGTATCATCTGTAAATTCTACTTTGGCTATCTTCCAAATCAGTTCAAAAGCAACCATTAGTGCTTCTATTTGTGATTTATAAAGCTGGTTACTTTCAATCGTAGAGCGCAAATCGTTTATATCAATTTGCTCATCCGCGCATGTTTCTGATAGTTCATCCGACACCCATTGTACCAAATCCTCTGGCATGCATATTGAGTCGCCATTGCTAACTGAGTAAATTAGCTCATGTGGGTGATTGGAACATTCCCACAGCAATATAGAGAGCCCAATTGTGCTTTTTACATGTGGGAGTGAGGACTTGATTCCTAGTTTCAAATCCAGTTCATTATATAGTTCAATATTTGCTGGTCTGTTCATTTATCATACACTCCTTGAATATCTGCCATTATGACATTTGCAATTGCCCGAGCTAATAGTGGGGGAACTGCATTTCCAACTTGCTTCATTTGAGAGCCTTTATTTCCAATGAACTTAAACGTATCTGGAAATGATTGAATACGTGCAGCCTCTCTTACGGTGATACAGCGATTTAAATAGGGATGAGTAAATTTACCGGAAGAAGGGGTATCAAATCTTGTAGTAATTGTAACAGAAATTTCATCCTTTCTCATTCTGGTCCAAGTGCCACTATATATAGATTTGGTTAAGTGTTCCTTTGGTAAGACTTCTTTGCCTGCGTTAGGAGGAATCATGGATAAACGCTCTAGGGCAAGAGGGGAATGTTTGGTGGTTACATGATTATACAGCATAGTACTGTCTGTACGCATTTGCTTTTGATAATCAGTCTGTGCATCTAATTTATAGTGTTGCACGCTTTCGCCTTCTCCTGAATTTAAATAAGATAAATCACTTATTGCATCCCATATAGTGACTGTTTTATTTTGAGGTAATGGTAAATCAGGTGCATTTGAATTCAGTTTTCCAATTATTACAGCTCGACGTCGGTTTTGAGGAACACCAAAGTCCGATGCATTAAGAACTCCTGATTTTAGCTTATAGCCCATGGAATTGAACAGTTCTGTTATTTCTTGCTTAAAGAATCCGTGTTCGGCTGTTAAAAGATTGGGTACGTTTTCCATAACGAAATATTGGGGGCGTACAAGTTTGACTACTTTAACGTAATATTTAAAAAGAAAGTTTCTTTTATCATGTATAGTCTTGCGCTGACCTTTTTGAGAGAAACCTTGA
Organism: Pseudoselenomonas ruminantium; assembly: GCA_902780915.1. Taxonomy (GTDB): domain Bacteria; phylum Bacillota; class Negativicutes; order Selenomonadales; family Selenomonadaceae; genus Selenomonas_B; species Selenomonas_B ruminantium_B. The sequence continues at coordinate 89,437 of CACZHK010000005.1, forward strand.
CATGGAGGACCACCAATTACGACATCCACAATTCCTCTGTATGATTCAAATGTTTCTTTGAGATTTAAGGATGTTATATCTCCGACAATCATTTTAGTTGATTGATGATTTATTTTGTAAGCATTTGCAATGGATGAATCATATTCATTGGCCAGAATAACATCAAAGCCAGCTTGTTCAAAGCCTAGTGAAAGACCTCCTACTCCTGCAAATAAGTCAATCACCTTAGGCTTCATTATTATCCTCCTGAATTCTCTCTCTAGACATATTAAAATAATCTTCGCTTAACTCAATTCCTATGAAATTGCGACCGGTTCTTTTAGATACAACTCCAGTGGTGCCACTGCCCATAAATGGGTCTAGAACCCAATCATTCTTATTAGACAAAACTTCAATAAAATATTGTATAAGTCCCTCTGGTTTTTGTGTTGGATGCTTTCCATATTTTCGCTCACTGGAAGGAGTTACAGATGTTTCTACAAAATCATGTAATACCTCGCCGTTGTTATTAAAAATTCCTGTTCTAGTTTGGTAGGTGAAATATATCCAAGCTTCTGTAGAATTTACAAAATGCAGATTCATATTTCTAGGCATAGGATTTTTTTTGTGCCATATACCGGTGGTTTTGTAATAGAAACCATGTTTAGTAGCTAGTTGAATAATTGTTTCAACCTTAATGATTGCCATAAACATTATCATCGAGCCACCGTTTTTCATAACTCTAGCGGCTGACTCGAAAAAGTGATCCATGGACTCGCTCCAATCTTTGAATCCCATATCGTCCCATCCAGCGGAACCAAAGAAATTATCTCGCATTCGCTTGAGATTTGTATCTCTTTTTTCCATAAATCTTCCAAGATTATATGGAGGGTCTGTTAATATTAAGTCAATTGAATTTTCATCTAGACCGGTCATTGCCGCAATGCAATCATTATTAAATAATCTAGTCTCTGCCATTTTGCCAGTTTACCTTCCTCGTAGTTATTTTATAGCGCTCTTTCCGCTTTGTACCCAATCATCAAGGTCGGATTTCTTAAATTTCCAGAGCTTTCCAATTTGATGAGCGGGGAGATCTGTTCTCGTTTTTATCCATTTGCGCAATGTAACTGGCTTGACACCAAGATACGTAGCTGCCTCATCTAGGCCAATGTAACAATCGTTTGTATGTTCATTCATTGGTTCCACCCCAAGATACAAAATAATTCGCGCAATATTATACTACAAAAGAGATATAATTTCAAGTTATTTGATAATACTTCTCAATATCTTACGATATTTAGTGATACTTAATGTTCTTTATGAAATTTTCACACTAGTCTTTTCTGTAAAACGCCGTTTCATACCCGTCAGCTCGCAGTGCAATGCCTGTAAGCCACGGCGGTGTCTGTCCCATTACCTTACAGACATCTTCGACCGGAACATCCATTGGACATTCAATGATAAGTTCGTCATGGACATGGCCGCAGATATACTGCTCGCGCAGGTTTCGCATGGCATAGCAGAGAATGTCACGGCTGACTGCCTGGACGATATTCTCTACGAATTTTGGGCCGTAGGATTCCAAGCGGGTCCATTTCTTCTGCCCGTCTGTGCCCATGTAGGTTACGGACTCGCCGCCGAATTTGTTTATTCCCATGCGTGGCTTGACGTAAGATAGCCTGCGCCCGGAGGGGAGGGTTATGAACAGCATGCCGGACTGCCATGAGAAGTGGATGTTGCTGACAGAGGAGGGGATGTGTCGCTTGACGGCGTTCTTTACGGCTGCATCTACCTGCCACCAATAGTCGGTGATATGCGGATTGGAGTTGCGCCATTTCTCAACCAGGCTGGGAAGTTCTTCTTCGCTAAGACCCATGTCCAAAGCCCCCATAGCTTTCAGGGCACCAATGGAGCCACCATAGCCGAGTGCCAGTTCTGCAATCTTGCCCTTTTGACGCAGGTGGCCATTTTCGCCGTGCTTCACGACTTTGCAGTGGAACATCTGGCTGGCGCTGGCGCAGTAGATGTCACCATTATTTTCAAAGACCTCCAGCCGCCATTGTTCTCCGGCGAGAAAAGAGAGAACTCTGGCTTCGATGGCAGAGAAGTCACTGACCACATATTTATATCCGGGCTTGGCCACGAAGGCTGTGCGGATAAGCTCTGATAGGACGTTCGGTACGTTGCCGTAGAGGAGTTTTAGCATATCAAAGTCACCTTGTCTGACCAGTTCCCGCGCTTCTGCTAAATCGCTCATGTGGTTCTGGGGGAGGTTCTGCAGCTGGATATTGCGCCCTGCAAAACGCCCGGTGCGTGATGCGCCGTAAAAGAGGAACATTCCACGGCATCTGCCATCGGCACATACCGTGTTCTGCATGGACTCGTATTTTTTGACGGAGCTTTTGGAGCTTTGCTGACGGAGCCGGAGAACTTCGGCAACGTTGTCTGGGACTGTCTTGATAAGCGCAGCCACATCTTTCTTGCCTAGGCTTTCAGCGTGGACACCCTGGTTTTCAAGCCACCCCTGCATTTGGGTGACACTATTCGGATTCTCCAAACCTGTCAGTGCTGACATTTCAGCCATAAGTTCATCATGGGACTGCTGGTTTATCTGGATAGCGTTACCGACCAGTGCATGGTCAATCATGATGCCACGGTCATTGATGTTTTCGCTGATGTGATACTCGTCCCAGACGGATTCCGGGACAGGGTAGTTTTGCAGACGTTCCACTATCTGCATTTCGACCTCGACATCACGTTTGTTATATTTTTTGAATAGTTCCCATTTCTGGCGGTCGTGCTCTGGAAAATTCCGAGTACGGCCGCCATTTGTTTTTGTGGCCTTGCAGGGGACGCAGAAATAACGTATGAGGTCTTTGCCTTCTTTTAGTTTCTGCTGCTCTAAGCCGAGGACGGCACCGACGGCATCAAGGGAAAGGGGAAGTCCGTTGTAGGCGGCAAGCGTCATGGAACATTTCCATGAGATCGGGTCGAGGTAATTGCCAACGGTATCGTCTGAGCTGCCATAGGAGCGGAAGAGGTCAGGACGATTCTTCCGCAGCCATGCGGACAGGCAGATGCGCTCAAAGCTGGCATTATGCGCCCATTTTGTTACAGTTGGGTCAGCGATAGCCGACAGTATCCATTCCGGCGGCAGTTCACCACAGGCGATATCATAGACAGTAACAGCACCGCTGTTGACGGATACACCAAACAGCAGAATCTCAAAGTTGGGCGATTCTGTGTAACGATATACGCCACATTTGCCAAGGTCGATATCGCTGTATGTTTCAATATCGATTTCAAGGGTATTGATATTTTCCATGTGTATGTCCTTTCTGCTTATAAAATCAAGGGTAGCAGCACCAGCCGCCACCCCTGTGTCAGGTTAATTGGTATTTATTTCAGGAAATCGTCATCCTGATCATCGTCTTCATCGAAGGCATCCGCTGTCACATTGGCACCACCGAGCGGTTCGCCATCGCGAAGCTTCTTCAGACCGTTGAAGCCAGCTGCGATGCCCTTGTTGCCGTTCACATTGTAGGCGTAGAAGTTAATCATGGCCTTGCCATAGATACCGCTGTAGAGTTCCGAGCTGTCGATGATTTCATTGCCGTCTGCATCAAATGCTTTCGGCTTGCGGGTGCTGCTACAGTTGATGAACCAGCTGTTAGCATAAGTTGCATCGCCGGGACGCTCTTCGTCGCCATCGCGCAGGGGGGTATGCAGGCTTTCCAGCTTGGGGACGACCTTCCCGTTTCCACGCAATTTGCCCTGACCTTCGTCGTAGGCAGCCTTGATGGCGGTTTGGGCTTTGGCGACAGTTACCGTGTCGGACTTTGGGATGATGAGACTGGCACTGTATTTCGGTGTGCCGTGCCCATCCATGGGAGCCTTCGGCTCATTGGCGTTCAGATAGCTGAAACGAGTGTTCTTGCCGGTAACAATGGTAGTAGGTGCTTTCATAGTATTATTCCTCCGTTTGTTCAAAGTCAGCATTTGTGACTGTATTGTACTCTGGGCGCTTGTCGGTTTCTGCGACCAGCACCGGCTTCCCGCTCGGCTTTGTGATGAGATCTGCGAGAAGTTCTTCGAATTGCTTCTTGCCCAGCTTCTTGGTCATTGCTGTGATGCCAAGGAGCTTTTTTTCATAGGGGTCATACCCAGCTTCTTGGACTGCCTGGGCTACAGCCTTTTCGTCTGTATATTTCCGATTGGCTCGGCCCTCGACCACTTTGTAACCATAATAGTGCGTTCCGTTGAGCGCCTGCTGCAGTGCATAGTCCTGCAAATCAGATGCCCAGGATACCATGCCGTCCAGCAGGGGCAGGATGGCAGCAATTTCCTCGTTGGTGAGTTCTGCCGGTTCTTTAAAATCCTCGTTACTGATACCAAGGTTATATTCAGCACGTGCCCTGCAGGTGGCCTTGACCTTGCAGAATTTGCAATGGTCGCCAGGATTGAATTCACCCTGGCCAGCTATAGCCAGTTTGGCTGCTGGGGCGAGGACTGTGTCTGCCCACTTCAGCAGTTCCTCAGTGGAGATTTCCCAGGAGTCCACGTTTTCTCGCCTTGGCTGATAGATGGTGAGCCTGACGGTCTTGATGTCATACAGCATGCCGAAGGTGTCGAGTGCCCCAAGGGCGTAACACATCAGCTGACTGTTTTCCGTGGCACTTACCAACACGCCAAGTCCGTTCTTATAATCCGTTATCTGCAGCAGACTGTCGGCTATGATGACGCAGTCGCCGGTTCCGAATCCCTCCGGCACCCAGCGTGAGAAGTCCAGTCTTTGCTCGATGCCGATGAACGGGTCTTGGCAGAACTTCTTGGCTTCTTCGACCTGTTCCATGACAAAATCCCTGTAGCCTTCAGCACAGTCCTGCATTTCCTGGCTGTAATGAGCCAGTTGTGACACAGGATTTTTGGCTGGCCAGCCCAAAGCCGTCTTTAGCAGATACTCGCACAGGCTGTGCGCTTCCGTGCCTTCTTGAGCGTAGGGACTGCCACGGTCAGTGACCTCGGCATTGAGGAGGGCTGACCTTGGACAGGCAATCCACCTCGCACTGGAAGATGCGGAGCAGATTGCGTGTTTAGGCATCGCCAATCACCTCGGCCTCCTTCATGATGGTCGAGAAGAGTTCTGGGTGTCCTTCCAGTTCGGTCAGGCAGCTCACATTGTACCTGTGCAAGAGCGCCTTGACCTCCGGCCCATGTCCCTGGGCAGCTTTGCCAGACAGGGTGCCACGTACCTTTTGAAAGGGAATCTCTTCAACAGTCGGTTCTTCCTTGGGCTTCTGGGGGGTGACTTTAGCTTTCGTATCCGTTTTAGGCGGTGTACTTTTTTCTGGAGTCGCATCCGTTCTGGAGATTGCATCTGCGATAAGTGCAAAGCCTTCGCTGATTTTTCTCAGCCCTGCGACCAGGGCATCTGTGTCTTTCTTTTTCATTGCGTTTCCTCCGATTGACTTTGTAGACGTGTATAGGTATAAGTCTGGTCTGGTCTCTTGCTCTGTTCATGACAGTCCTCCGTAGTCGTTGTTTACCTTCACCATATATCCGTGGGAAAAGGTTCATTTGTCCGGTCGGACGGCGAACTTTTTTCTGCTCTCCGTCTGCCTTCACTCTATATCCGTGGTAAACTGGGTAATTTTCCGGTAACTGTGGATATTTTTTTTGCGGGCAGTAATAATTCCAGGCATTTAAATGAAGCGAAATTTTTTTTGAGGAAAAGTCGGAAAAACAGATATTTCACCACGGATATATGTTGAAGGCGAGGTGATTGATGTGACTGAGCAAGGTAAGAAACCGTTGGCCTACATATGCTGCCCATATAGCGGCGATGTGGAGTCAAACACGAAAGCTGCAAGATGTTATGCGAGATTCGCAGCAGAACAGGGGTGTGTACCTCTGGCTGTGACGCTCATGCTCCCGCAATTCATTGATGAAGCTACGGAGCGTGAACTGGCACTGCGTATCGGCGAGGAAATTCTCTCTCACTGTGATGAGCTTTGGGTCTGTGGTGATCACATCTCGGAAGGGATGGCTTCGGAGATCAGTAGTGCAGAGCAGAGAGGAATAAGAGTCCGGTATTTCAATGAGGAGGACGTCAAATGTACGAAGTGAGGAAGGATTGCAAGTGTCTTAACGGACAGAATGTGGAGACGTTCAGCAGGACAGTCCGTGAAAGTGAGGCAGGTTTGCAGATAGAGGTCGGCACCAATGGTTTCAGCGGTGATAACAGCCGTGTGTATCTGAAACTGGTGAACTGCGGTCAGAATAACTTCATGGTTCGTTGTGTGAAGGATGAGCGCAACAAACCCGTTGGCATTGAACTTGCCTTTGATGGTGAGAATGCGTTCGCCACTTTGATGAAGGCGATAGATTTTTCCATTGATGTAATCTGCGACCAGACGGAAGAGCCTGCGAGGAGGTGCAGGCATTGAGGGAGTTCACTTTATATCAGGCAGATGTCTGCGGACAGGAACGCAACACGTCTTATCCCCACAAGCTTACCATCCAAAGTGCCGCTGATATCGTGGTTGCCGTAGGCAAAGACCATACCTGTGGCTTGTTCAGGAACGACCACCGCAGTAACGGGGACTTTCTGGAATGCGATGTGGATGCGATGGATAACGACAATGACCACTCTGATGTACCAGCAGACTGGATTTCGGCAGAGCAGTTTGCAGAGGAATTCAGCGAGGTGGATTTCGTACTGATTCCCAGCCGCCACAACAATAAGCAGAAGGGTGATAAGTCGCCTAGACCACGTTACCATGTGCTGTTCCCTCATAAGAAAATTATGGACAGTGCAGAGTGCGCGGCTCTTAAGCAGGAGATACACCGGCAGTATCCGTTTTTTGATGATGGTGCACTGGATGCCGCAAGGTTTCTCTATGGCAGCGAAGTCAAAGAAGAGGATATCGTCTGGCATGAAGGCTCAATGGACATCCAGGAGTTCCTGGCAAGGAACGCTCCGCCAGTTGGCACGATACCGCAGGGCAAACGCAACTCAACGCTCAGCCCCTACGCTGGCAGGGTGGTCAAGCGTTTTGGCTTCAGCGAGGAGAGCAAGGCAATATTTCTGATTGAAGCGGATAAATGCGACCCGCCGCTTTCGGATGCAGAGCTGAATAAGATTTGGAACAGCGCAGGCAAGTTTGCGAAGAAGGTGGCATCGGCTCCGGGGTATGTGCCGCCGGATGAGTACAATGCCACGCTGCCTAAAGGACCGGCTGGGTCGCTTAAGCCGCTGGACTATAGCGATATTGGTCAGGCTAAGGTACTGGCATCTGAATATGGTGATGAACTGAAATATAACCAGGCCACAGATTTCCTGCACTACAACGGCGTTATTTGGGAAGAATCCCTTCAGTCAGCCGTGGGGGCTACGGAGCAGTTCCTTGACCTCCAGCTTGCCGATGCGCAGCTGATGGTATTCCAGACAAAGCAGGCGCTTATCAATGCAGGGCTGACCGAAGATGACCTGGATGGCAAAAAGCCGCCGAAGGACTCTGGTGCGGATGTGATTCGCTTGTTTGGGGAATATTTGACGGCTCTTGGCTACCTTGCTTTTGTGATGAAGCGCAGGGATATGCGCTATATAAAATCGGCAATGGAGGCATCCAAACCGATGCTGTTCGTGGAGTATTCCGAACTCGACAAAGATGAGTTCCTCCTGAACACGCCGGAATCTACCTATGACCTGCGTCTGGGCCTTATGGGCAAGATGGAACACAGAGCGGCTGACCTTATCACGAAGGTGACATACTGTGAACCAGGCAGCAAAGGCACGGAACTTTGGCAGGACGCGTTGCAGAAGACTTTTTGTGGCGATCAGGAGCTTATCGATTATGTTCAGGAAATCGTGGGGCTGGCGGCTATCGGCAAGGTTTATGTCGAGGCACTGATTATCGCTTATGGTGAAGGCCGCAATGGTAAGTCCACATTTTTTAACACCATCGCACGTGTGCTTGGCACCTACAGCTGGGCGCTGTCTTCCGATGCCTTGATTGTAGGCTGTCGCCGCAATGTGAAGTGGGAGGTCACTGAGCTGAAAGGCAGGCGTTTCGTCATTGCAGCGGAACTTGAGGAGGGCACCAGGCTTTCAACCTCGATGCTGAAGCAGATTACTTCTACGGATAAAATCCAGGGCGAGAAGAAGTTCAAAGACCCGTCACCTTTTACGCCGAGCCATTCCACGGTTCTTTACACCAATCACCTGCCGAAGGTCGGTGCTATGGATGAGGGCACATGGCGCAGGCTCATCGTGATTCCCTTCAATGCGGTCTTTGAAAAGAGCAGCGACCGCAAGAACTATGCCGACTATCTGGTAGAAGAAGCCGGCCCTGCGGTACTCAGTTGGATTATTGAAGGTGCAGAACGTGTCATTGCCAAAGGGCATAAGCTGACCAATCCCAAGATTGTGCAGGATGCCATTGATGCTTACAGGAGCGATAACAACTGGCTGAGTGCCTTCATGGAGGAGTGCTGCGACACCGGTGAGACTTGCAGGGCTAAGTCCGGCGAGCTGTACCAGGAGTACCGTGTCTGGTGCGAGAGGGTAGGGGAGTTCACGCGCAGTGCCGCCGAGTTCTCCAACACGTTGATTAACTATGGCTTTGAAAAGCAGAAGACCAAAAAAGGCATGGTCTTTAAGGGAGTCTCCCTAAAATCTGCCTTTGATGAATAATCCGTCACCCAATTGTGCGTGAGGTGCAAGCGGTGAGGGACGAAATGGCTCATTAGCCTATAAATTTTAGTGATTTTTGTAAAAGGTGCAGGACGGTGCAAGGTAATAACACTTTATACGCTATACAAATAAAAAAAATAATTTTTGTATATATAAAGGAATAGGAATAGCCTTCACTCTCCTGCACCCATATGGAGGAAAGCTTTATGAATAAAGCATTTGCAGACATTGACGCAGTTCAGCCGAAGGAAGAGCCGCTGAAGCTTAGCGAGGTCTTTTCCATGATGAAGACCATCAAGCCGGGGGACAAGGTGGAGTTTGACAGCGTGGGCGCATGTAACACAGCAACACAGGCCAACCGCAATACGGCAGCCACCATTCCTGCCACGGCAACAGTAGAGAAGGTTTATCCGAGGTATGTAAGGACGAGACTCAAAGGTGGAGCGGCTGAGTGTGTAAGCTGGGACAGCATCCGTCATTTGAACGGCAAGCCGTGGCCGCTGTATGCACAGGAGCGCAGCTGATGACGGAAAAGCAGGTCGAGCAGAAACTTGTAAAGGCTGTCAAGACTTGTGGTGGTCACTGCATCAAGTGGGTGGCTCCGGGCTGGAATGGTGCACCGGACAGGATTGTTCTCCTGCCCGGTGGTCGTATCGGCTTTGTCGAGGTAAAGCGTCCCGGTCAAAAGCCACGGGCGATACAGACAGTCAGGCACAGGGAACTGCAGGAACTGGGATTTGATGTATTTGTACTGGATGAGCCGGGACAGATTCACAGTATCCTTCAGCAGATAAGGGGGATTGAGGGTGGCGGTTCAGATAAGACAGTGGGAAAATCTCGCCAATGCCATCATCGTCAAGGCAGCCAAGGACTACCGGGCGGCTTACAGGGCAAAGAAAAGGAATCCGCAGAATATAAGGGTCAACGCTGAACTTCGGGAACTGGTGAGATTTTTCACTGGTCTGTGGTACAGCGAACTTACAGATGTGGATGGCGAGTATCTGGTGAGAAAGTTAAATGAAAGCGTTGATGGCAGACGGAAGGAGGTGAGGCCGCATGAAGTTCATACCGCATGATTATCAGGCATATGCAATCGAATATGTGAAGACTCACAAGATTGCCATGCTCCTGCTGGATATGGGCTTGGGTTAGCAAGACCGCGATAACACTCAGTGCCATAGCTGACCTGATGTTTGACAGTTTTGAAGTGCGAAAGACTCTGGTCATAGCACCTCTCAGGGTTGCAACATCAGTCTGGCCGACAGAGAAGGATAAATGGGATCACACAAGATTCCTGCGGATGTCGGTCATGACCGGTAATGTAAGGTGCAGGATAGCAGCACTGAACACAGCTGCCGATGTGTATGTAATCAACCGCGAGAACATCAAGTGGCTGGTGGATTATCTGGAGAAGAACAGGATGCCGTGGCCGTTTGATTTCGTGGTGATAGATGAGCTTTCCAGTTTCAAAAACTGGAAGGCGCAGCGTTTCAAGGCACTAAAAAAAGTCAGGCCTTTCATCCAGCGGATGGTTGGCCTGACTGGCACCCCGGTCCCCAAAGGTTTGATGGACTTGTGGGCAGAGGTCGGCATAATTGACCGAGGAAAGCGACTGGGCAGGTTCATCGGTAAGTTTCGTGAAACGTACTTCAAGCCCAGAGCGATGAATCCATACACGGGTGTGGTCTTTGATTACATACCTCTGCCTGGTGCGGAGCAAAAGATTTATGAGTGCATCTCGGATATCACCATCAGCATGAAGTCGATGGACTACCTTGATATGCCGGAGAAAATCTCGGTGAAACATGAAGTTGAGATGGATTCTGATGAACGGGCATTATACGATGAGATGAAGAAAGAATTGGTACTGGCCATCGACGGTGAGGTTATTGATGCCGCCAATGCAGCGGTGCTTTCCGGCAAGCTGCAGCAGATGGCAAATGGTGGCCTGTATGCCAACGATGGCTTTGTAAGAATCCACGACCGCAAGCTTGATATGCTTGAAGACTTAATCGAAGAAGCAAATGGACAGAGCGTCTTGATTGCCTACTGGTATCAGCACGACAGGGAACGCATTATGGAAAGGCTCACGCACATTGGTTATAAGCCCAGGGAAATGAAGTCCTGTAAGGATATCGAGGACTGGAATGCTGGCAAAATCCAGATAGCATTGATTTCACCGGCATCGGCTGGTCACGGACTGAACATACAAAAAGGCGGGCATATTCTGATTTGGTACAGCCTTTGCTGGAGCCTTGAGATGTACGAGCAGACCTGTGCCAGATTGTGGCGGCAGGGACAGAAGAATGTTGTGACCATCCACCATATCGTCTGCAAAGGTACGGTGGACACTGATGTCCTTGCGGCTCTGGAAAGCAAGAGCAGTACCCAGCAGAATCTTATTGATGCGGTTAAAGCACATCTTACATGAGGAGGCATAGCTTTTTATGACAGCAAAAGAATATCTCAAACAGGCGTTTCACATTGACCGCAGGATTAATGACAAGCTGGAACAGATTAGTTCCATGCGTGACCTTGCGACCAAGGCCACAAGCATCATCAATGACATGCCGGGAAGTGCCACGCATGACCCACATTCCATGCAGGAGGTCATAGCCAAAATTATCGATGATGAAGAGGAGGTCAATGCAGCTATCGACAGGCTGGTGGATTTGAAGCGCGACATCCGTCACACGATAGAACAGGTGCCTGACGAGAATGAAAAGATGCTGCTTGAACAGCGTTACCTCAGTTTTAAGTCATGGGAGCGTTTGGCTGAGGATATGAATTTCAGCCTGCGTTGGGTTCACATCATGCATGGGCGTGCCTTGAAGGCAGTCGAGAAGATTTTGTCGGCAAAATCCTAAAGAGTGCACAGGAATTCACTATAATTCACTATAATTCCAAACTCTAGGCGTGATATGATAGAGTCAGCAAAAAAGGATAGAGGTACAGCCTCGGAGGAGAAATCTTCCGGGGCTTTTCTATTGACAAGAATCGAGGTGAACCAGAGTGCCAAGAAAACCAAAGCGACCCTGTCGGTATGGTGGATGCCCAAAGCTGACAGACCACAAAAGCGGCTACTGTGAAGAGCACCGCAAGATGATGGAACGGCACTACGAGCACTTCGCCCGTGGCTACGACCACCACAAGCGGTACGATGAGCGTTGGAGAAGGATTCGGAACCGCTACATCAGCAGCCACCCGTTGTGCGAGAGATGCCAGAGCCAGGGAAGGTATGCTGAGGCCAAGCTGGTGCATCATATCAAACCCTTGTCAGCGGGCGGCACTCATGATGAGAGCAATCTGCAGAGCTTGTGCATCAGCTGCCATGAGAAGATTCACCAGCGGAGGAAAAGCGAGTGACCCCCAGGGGCGGTTGAAATCCCTACAGAGAGACCGATGTCCGTCCGGGGTGGGCTTTCGCGCGTAAAAATCGAATTTCAAACAGGGGAATAGGGCGGGAAGCCACCAATTGCCCATGAATGCCGATGTTTTGGGGCTTCACGGCGATAGTCAGAGGACGCTCAGTTCTTTGAAAAACGCCGATATCGTTTGAAAAACCTTTGAAAAAATCCAGAAATCAAAGGCCGAAGGGAGTGATGGAAGATGGCCAAAGATGGAACTAATCGCGGCGGTGCCAGGGCAGGTGCCGGACGCAAGAAGAAAGCCCTCGCCGACAAAATCAGCGAGGGCAAAGCTGCCAAGGTGACGGTGCTGCCAACGGCCAATCTCCAGGGCATGGAAATGCCCGCTCCAAAGGATTACATGAAGGCACCCCAGAAGAACGGGCAGGAAAATTACGCTGTGGAGATTTACGAGGAAACCTGGAACTGGCTGAACAAGAAAGGCTGTGCCGAGCTGGTGAGCCAGGAGCTCATCGAGCATTACGCCATGAGTGTATCCCGCTGGATTCAGTGCCAGGATGCCATTTCCAACTACGGCTTCCTGGCCAAGCATCCAACCACCGGGGCGGCTATCGTTTCGCCCTATGTGAACATCAGCCTGCAGTACATGAAGCAGGCCAATCAGCTGTGGTACCAGATTTACCAGGTGGTAAAGGAGAACTGCTCGGACGATTACAGGGGAGCCAACCCGCAGGAAGATGTGATGGAGCGGTTGCTCCGCACAAGGATGGGACATTGATTTGAGGTGTACTCATTCAATCTAAGAGAGGACACCAGCCCTTACTTGCGTGACAGTGAGGACATAAATTACAAGCCTCTCCACCTGCTCCATAAATCCGCCCTTCACCTTCTTTGGGAGTAGGAGTTTCAACTTTGGAATAGTCCAGTCGATATGGAGCATAATCGCTGACCTGCATAGGCTTATTACATTTTGGGCATTTCTCAATGGGACTTTTGGAAGGAATATCAATATGACAATGGTAGCACGTGTAATGTTTCAAAGTCATCACGCTCCCTTTTTGAAAACTATAATAGATGATTTTCTGTCAGCAAATCAAAATTCCTGCTCGGTTCAAAATTATTTTTGGAGGTGTACTTATTGGGAAAAATGACAACGGATATGCAGCTTGTCCCTATCGACAAGCTGGTGCCTTACGTGAACAACGCCCGGACGCATTCGCCGGAGCAGATAACCAAGCTGCGCTCATCGTTACGAGAGTTTGGTTTTGTGAATCCCGTCATCATCGACCGAGACTTCAATGTGTTGGCGGGGCATGGAAGGCTGGCGGCAGCCAAGGCTGAGAACATCAGCGAGGTGCCCTGTGTCTTTGCCGATTATCTCACCGAGGCTCAGAAGAAAGCATACATTCTCGCCGACAACCGTTATGCGATGGACGCAGGCTGGGACGAGGAAATGCTTCGTGTCGAGATTGAAGCATTGCAGGGCATGGATTTCGACCTAGGACTGACCGGCTTTGACGAGAAGGAAATTGCCGACCTTTTCGATACGGATGGTGGCGATGGCAAGGATGATGGCTTCGATGTGGATGCGGAACTCTCCAAGCCGTGTATCTCCAAGGCAGGAGATGTGTGGCACCTGGGCAAGCACCGGGTCATCTGCGGAGATTCTACTCTGACGGAAACCTACCAGCGTTTGCTCGGTGACGAGAAGGTGAATCTGGTCTGCACCGACCCGCCTTACATGGTCAACCTTGAAAGCACTTCTGGGAAAATCAAGAACGATGACCTGTCTGACAAGGAGGCCTACGAATTTCTGACCAAAGCCTTCAGCTGTTTCCATGAAGCCATGGCCAATGATGCCTCCATTTATGTATTTTACGCAACTGCCAAAGCCCGCATCTTTCATGACGCTTATGAGGATGCGGGCTTTAAAGTTGGGGCGGGGCTGGTCTGGAAGAAGAACCGTCTGGTGCTGACCCGCACTGACTGGAAGTACATCCACGAGCCAATCATCTGGGGATGGCGCAAGGATGGCAAGCACACCTGGTATGGCGATCAGAAGCAGACCACGGTGTTCGAGTTCGACCGCATCAAGAACTCGAAGGAAGATGGCTGTGGTCATCCCTCCAGCAAGCCAGTGCCGCTCATTGCCTATCTTATCAAGCAATGCACCCAGACCAACGGTCTTGTGCTGGACGGATTCCTCGGCTCGGCCTCAACGCTTGTCGCTTGCGACCAGCTGGGCCGTGTCTGCTATGGCGTGGAACTGGAGCCTAAGTTTGTGGATGTAGCGGTACAGCGCTATGCGGCTGCCCATGATGGCAGTTTTGCTGATGTGTATGTGGAGCGGGATGGGGAGAAGATTCCCTATGCTGATGTTCCGAAACCAGAGGAGGTCTGACTTATGCGTGTATTTCTGAACCCCGGACATGCCCCCTGCGGATGCCCTGACCCCGGAGCCGTCAACAGCGGCACCGGCCTGCGTGAATGTGACGTTGCCAAAAACATCGCCGTCCTGGTAGAGAAGTATCTCACTAAGGCCGGCGTTTCTGTTTCAGGCAATTTGCAGTCGGACAGCCTTTTTGAGGTGGTCAGTGCCTCCAACAATATAGACGCAGATGTGTTTGTATCAATTCACTGCAATGCCTTCAATGGCGTGGCTCACGGGACAGAAACCTGGCACTACCATACCAGCAAGTACGGCAAGCTTCTGGCGGGCTGCCTCCAGCGACAGATTGTGGATGCCCTGGGGACGGCAGACCGTGGCGTGAAGGGGGCGGTTCCCCATACCGACAACAGTCTGTATGTGCTGAACAACACTGATGCCGTGGCTGTACTGGTGGAGACAGCCTTTATTGATAATGCGGAGGATGAGGTTTTGCTCCGTACCAGGCAGGATGACTTCGCTCGGGCCATTGCCCGTGGCATCACAGATTTCGAACAGGAGGCCGACAATTTATGAAACTGGATTTTATCAAAGATGAACTGAAAAGCCATGTGGGGGATTTCGTAAAAGCAGAGGCCAAGGAAGCCACCGTTATCTGGCTCAAGGACAAGGCTTTGCCTGCAGTCAGGGAAGTGGCCGAGGCATATACAACCGCCCTCCGCGAATCCTCAGAGAAGGAAGTAGGCTGGTGCAAGTTCCGCGACCGTGTATTTCTGCCCTGCGTGGTAGATGGTGCGCTGTGGTTTGCGGGTAAGGCACTGGAGGCCATGGCAGTGAAGCAGGGAGGCTGATTTATGGCAGAGCAGAAACTGACCTTGGGCAGTCTCTTTGATGGTAGCGGAGGTTTCCCGCTGGGAGGAATCCTGGCGGGCATTGAACCTCGTTGGGCTTCGGAAGTTGAGCCGTTCCCAATCAGGGTGACCACCAAGCGGCTGCCCCAGGTCAAGCACTATGGAGACATCAACCAGATACACGGCAGCGAGGTTGAGCCGGTTGACATCATCACTTTCGGCTCTCCTTGCACCGACATGAGCATCGCCGGGAAGAGGGCAGGACTGGATGGAAAGCAGTCCTGCCTTTTCTATGAGGCGGTGCGCCTGATAAAAGAAATGAGGGAGGCTACGAATGGCAGATATCCAAGATACATCGTGTGGGAGAATGTCACCGGGGCATTCTCCAGCAGCGGAGGCAGGGACTTCCAGTCCGTCCTCACCGAAATCGTCCGCATCAAAGAGCCGCAGGCTCCCCAGGTGCCTATGCCTGAAAAGGCTGGCTGGCCTTATGCCGACATTCTCATGGGAGATGGATGGAGCCTTGCGTACCGCGTTATGGACGCGCAGGGCTGGGGAGTTCCACAGCGGAGGCGTAGGATCTACCTTGTCGCAGATTTTGCAGGCGGCAGTGCCCCAAAAGTATTATTTGACACCGAGAGCCTGTTCGGGGATTCTGCGCCGTGCTTTGGCTCGTGGCAAGGCTTTGCCGGAAAACTTGAGGCTGGCCTTGGAACGGCAGGCCATGGTCTGAGCGCGGGTTTCTGCACGGAGCCATCGGCAAAGAGCCGGGGCATTGGTTATGAGGAGGAGAAGTCTCCGACCATCAGGGCAGGTGGAGTGCCCGCCGCCATCACGGTGCTGAATGACCAGGGCGGGCAGCGGATGGATGTGACGGAGGGAATCACCAATACTCTCCGGGCTGAAAGCCATCATCCACCTCTGGTCTATGAAAACCACAGCATGGATGCCAGATACAAAGGGCCGCTGGAGGTTGCCCCAACGGTGTCCAGCACCTATGGGACAGGCGGGAATAATCAGCCGTTGGTCAGCACCATAGACATCCGGCTTACTTCGGAGGGCACCAGGAATGCCCGCCATAACATCCACGAAACCCACATTTCCCGCTGCATAGATACATCGGGCAATGTCCCTGATGCCAACCAGGGCGGGGTAGCTATCGTGCAGCCGGATACCGCCTATGCCATGACAACGGGCAGTTACACCCAGGTGGAGGAGGAAAAATCTCCAACGCTGATGTCGAGGGACTTCAAAGACCCCAATGCTGTCTGCTGCGGAATTGGCAGGGATGTTTTCAATGCGGGAGCCAACGCAAAATTTGCCCCGTCCATTGACGAGGAACTGCAACCGCCCATGACGGCAAGAGGCCCAGGGGCTGTATCGCAGGGCTACATCGTTCGCAGGCTGACCCCCTTGGAGTGTTGCAGGCTGCAAGGATTCCCTGATTGGTGGTGCGCTGACCTTGGTACGGATAACCCTACCGAGAATGAAATGGCCTTCTGGCGGGATGTCTTTGAAACTCATCGGAAAATAGTGGGCAAGGCCAAGAAGCCCAAGAGCGACAACCAAATCCGCAAGTGGCTGGCTGATCCCCACACGGATGGGGCAGAGTACAAAATGTGGGGCAACGGCGTGGCTCTCCCATGCGTCTACTATGTAATGATGGGCATTGCTCACTTTTCCAAGGAGCCTTGATTGTATACAACACAAACCCCTTGCTATTTCCTACGCATTACGGGAACATGTGACTACCCGAAGATAATGATGACACAAAGGAGGTCACGAAAATGGAAGTCAAGTACAACGTCAGCGGTGAGAGGCGCAAGGAAATGGTGAAGGCAGTCAGCGAGGCACTGGACGGCTGGAGCATTGAGTACCTGGGAGCACCGACCTTCTCCTACCAGGTGGGAGACTTTGAGATTACCAAAGACGGCACCCTGGTTTTCTCCGACCGCACCGACAGCAAGATGGTGGAGGATGTGTTGGAAGCCTTGGAGCAGAGGGGCTTCGAGTTTGAGGAAGAGCATCCCCGCAACACCAGTCAGTTCGCCGGGCCTTACGAAATGCCGTGGGATGAGGATTGCAACCAGAAGGAAATGACGGACGAGGAGATGGCAGAAGCGATGGAAGAGCAGGAAAGTCTGTTTGCAGAGGCGGCAACCGCCCCCCAAGCCGAGGCAGAGCCGGTCAGCCTTTCCATCAGCATGCCGAAGGATTCCTTCACGGATGTCGCCTTGGAAAATCTCGACCATCTGCTGGAGGGCAAGGGGAGCCTAATCAAAAAGGCCTTCGGCATCGAAGAAGCTACCTATAACTTTGACGAAGATAAAGTGACTTTCAACTGGCTGCACGGCGAAATCACGCCGGAGAAGGCCAAGGCTGCGCAGGACTTCATTGGCAAGCTTTGCGAGATGGCAAGGACGCAAAAAAGGGTCACTGCCAAGGCCAAGGCAGTGGATAATGAAAAGTACGCCTTCCGCTGTTTCCTCCTGCGCCTTGGGCTGATTGGAGCCGAGTACAAGGCTACCCGAAAAATCCTCATGGCGAACCTTTCTGGCAACGCCAGCTTCAAGTCCGGACATAAGAAGGAGGCGGCAGAGAGCAATGAGACCACGGAAGGATAACTGGCTTGGCTTCCCCAGCAGGGAGGAGGTGGAGCGCTTGCGCTCCATCTACCCTCCGGGGCGCATTGTGATGCTGGTGGAAATGCACGATGAGCCGCAGGCTCCTCCTGAAGGAACCTGCGGTGAAATCAAGGGCGTGGATGATGCAGGGAGCATCCTGGTCCGTTGGGATAACGGCTCCAGCCTCAGCCTAATCCCCAGCGTGGACAGATTCTACCTGCTGAAGCAAAGGCCGAAAACCAATGAAAAATAATCCCCAATGTGCGCTGTGTATACACATTTATTTACTTGATAATCTCTCTCAAAAGAGTGATTAATACAGTAAGGAAAAACACAGCAAGCCGAAAGGCAGAAAGGGGATTTTCCAAATGAAGGCAAGCACCGCAAAGCAGATTGAGGCCATGAAGAAGCAGACCATCGGGGTGGAGGTCGAAATGTACGGCATCAGCCGCCAGAAGGCCGCCAAGGTTGCCGCCGACTTCTTCGGAACCGGGCGCTACGAGGACACGGCAGACAGCAACAGCTACTACACTTGGAGCGCATGGGACCAGCAGGGCAGGGAATGGAAATTTCAGCGGGACGTCAGCATCGATGCATCAAACAGCAACGAGCAGACCGAACTGGTAACACCCATCCTGACCTACGAAGACATCGAAGCCCTGCAGGAGCTCCTCCGCCGCCTCCGCCACGCCGGAGCGAAGAGCAACCCCCGCCACATGTGCGGAGTACACATCCACATCGGCAAGGGAAGCCACACGGCGCAGACCCTGCGGAACCTCGCCAACATCATGGCAAGCCACGAAAGCCTGCTGGTCGCCGCCATGCGGATTGACCAGAGCCGCCTTGGGCGCTACTGCCGGACGGTCAACAGGCACTTCCTCGACAGGCTGAACAAGAAGAAGCCCCAGACCATGCAGGCCTTGGCAGACATTTGGTACGAAGGCAACGGCGCCGATTACGGCAGGGACAGGCACTACAACGAAAGCCGGTACCATTGCCTCAACCTCCACGCCACCTTCACCAAGGGCACCATCGAGTTCCGGCTTTTCCAGTTTGCCAACCCCACGGCAGACCGCAAGGGCGGGATTCACGCAGGGGAAATCAAGAGCTACATCCAGCTTTGCCTCGCCCTTTCCGAGATGGCCAAGGAAGTGAAGACCGCCAGCCCCAAGGAACCCCAGAGGGAGAACCCCAAATTCGCAATGCGGACTTGGCTGATGCGCCTCGGATTCATCGGCGAGGAATTCGCAACAGCAAGGGAAATCCTCACTAAGAACCTCGAAGGCGATGCCGCCTTCCGCTTCGGCAGGAGCACCTCTTCAAACTGAGGCCCACCGCCCCCCCAGAACCCGCCGCAAGGCGGGCTTGGGGTGGTAGAAGGGATGTTCCTTCGGAAGCAGAAAGGACGGCTGAGAAAATGAAAACGAAAATTTACATTGCCTACGGAAGCAACATGGATTTAGCCCAGATGAAGTTCCGTTGCCCCAAGGCCAAACTGCTGGGGACTGGAATGCTGGAGGGCTGGAGGCTTATGTTCAAGGGGAGCAAGACCGGGGCCTACGCTACCATCGAGAAGGAAAAGGGGCAGAAGGTGCCCGTGCTTCTGTGGAGAATCACCGAGGAGGACGAGGCCAGCCTCGACCACTACGAGGGCTTTCCAACTTTCTACTACAAGCGGGTCATCCAAGCCGTGAAAACGGACGAGCACGGCATCCGCTGCGGGCTGACCCGCGGGATGGCCTACATCATGCACGAAGACCGCAAGCTGGGGAGTCCCTCCTGCCATTACTTCGAAACGCTGGACAAAGCCTATCTGAAGTTCGGATTTGACGAGGACATTCTTGGCGATGCCTACGAATACAGTTGGCCTGCAGACTGAAAAGTATACACAGAAGTTATCCGAAAATCGCTTGCTATAAACCTCGTTTAGAGCGAACATACACATACCGAAAGGGAACAACCAGACAAGCGAAGGAGGAAACGAAAATGAGCCTGAACCCCTTAACCAAGAAAGAACAGAAAGCCCTGCTGAAGATTGCCATGAGGAACATTCCCAGCATGAAGGACAGGGGTACCTTCGAAGCCGCCTACAGAGATGACGACGACTTCTTCGAATTGGCGGTATGGAGCCTGGAGGTAGCCATGACGGAAGCCTACCTTCTAGGCAAGAAGAACGCAACAAAGGCATGAGGAACGACAACAATCGAGGACAGCCCTTCGGGGCTGTTTCTCGTAGAAACTGTATACATAAATAAATGTGACAAATGACTTGCTATTACTCCCATAAAGAGCGAATATACACATACCGAAAGGGAACAACCTGAACAAGCAAAGGAGGAAAACAAGATGACAAAAGCATTTGCAGAAGACTTCAAAAGGGCACGGGAACTGCGGAAGGCCATCGATGTGGCTGGAAAACCGGAAGAGGAGCAGGCGGCAAGGGAAGCCTACAGGGAATTCAGAGTAGAGCTTGAGGACAAGGGAACAGCCTACAACAGATTCTACAGAGCCTACGCCGATGCACAGAACCGGAGCAACGCCTGCATCGACTTCAGCGAGTGCATTTGGGAAAAAGAAATCCCCCAGCTGGTAACAGACCTCAAAGCCTACGGGATTGAAGAATTTACCCTTTCCTCGACTTGGAGCGGCACGGTGAAGGTAGCCTGGGGCTTCCAGAAAAACGGCTGCATCCTCGAAGGGATGGAGGAGATCAGCGGAACTAGCCGGGACTTCAAAACGGGGGATTACGAAAAGGTTCCGGCCTTCAAATTCAGGATAAGCTGAAGCCAAACAAAAACGACAAAGGGAGCCGCAAGGCTCCTTTTGAAGTATACACAGAATTCCTCAGAAAATAGCTTGCTATAATTTGCTTTTAGAGCGAACATACACATACCGAAAGGGAACCACTTAGACAAGCGAAGGAGGATGCAACCATGTGGAGCAAAGGCAAAATCGAGATTGAAGGCACCGAGGTTCAGTATTGGGTAAAGCACTACGAGGAAGGTTCGGAATTCGGAATTGAAGGCGGCAGGATTTCCAAGCTGGAATGCCGGGCAAACGGAAAGACAATTCTGCATTACGAGAGGGGCTGGGACATGGAACCGGAAACGGAAATTGGCTACCAAGCCTATGCAATCCTCACTGCAAAATTCAACTGAAAACGGCATCAAAGTCAGCAGCCCTTCGGGGCTGTTTCTTGTCAAAGTATACACAAAATTTATCCATAATTCGCTTGCTATAATTCGTGTTTAGAGCGAATATACACATACCGAAAGGGAACAACCTAGACAAGCAAAGGAGGAAAAACAAGATGAAAAAGCAAGAAGGATTGACCCGCAAGGAACTGAACGCCCTTTGGAAGATTGCCCAGAAAACAATCTACGGATTCGAAGGAAGAAAGCCCTTCGAACGGCGGTGGAATGATGAAGAGGATTTCCCCGACATTGCGATTTGGAGCCTTGAGGCAGCCATGACCGAGGCATACCGCCTGGGCCAGAAGAATGCCACCAAGACCTTGAAGGATGCCGCCAAGGCATGAAAGAAGCCAACAATCGGGACAGCCCTTCGGGGCTGTTTCTCGTTGAAGTATACAGAGAAATTCTCCGAAAATCGCTTGCTATAAATCGCGTTTAGAGCGAACATACACATACCGAAAGAGAACACCGAACAAGCGAAGGAGGAAAACAAAATGAAGACGATTTACAAACTCGATGGAAAGAAAATCAGCAAGAAGGCCCTGGTCGAGAAAATGGGAGCCGAGCAGGTCAAGAGGATGACCGAAGAGGCTTGGGAAACCACCATGGAAGACCCCTGGATTAGCAACGACTTCTGGATTGGGTCCGGGATGCTGAACATTTCTTTCGAGGGATAAGGAGAGGGGAGCCGCAAGGCTCCTTTTTTCGTGGGGGTGATTGATTGCGAAAACTTACCGGCTACAAGCCGACTGAATTCATGGACAAGGATTCACATTACGACAAGGGGGCGGCAGATTTTGCCGTGGCCTTCATCGAGAGCCTGTGCCACACCAAGGGGACTTGGGCGGGCAAGCCCTTTGAACTCATTGACTGGCAGGAACGAATCATCCGTGACCTGTTCGGCATCCTCAAGAAAAACGGTTACCGACAGTTCAACACCGCCTACGTGGAGATCCCCAAGAAGCAGGGCAAGAGCGAACTGGCGGCGGCTGTGGCGCTCCTGCTTTGTTGTGGCGATGGGGAGGAGAGGGCGGAGGTATATGGTTGCGCTGCCGACCGCCAGCAGGCCTCCATCGTTTTCGAGGTGGCGGCAGACATGGTGCGTATGTGCCCTGCCCTCAACAAGCGGGTGAAAATCCTCGCATCCCAGAAACGGATGGTTTTCCAGCCAACCAACAGCTTCTACCAGGTGCTCTCCGCCGAGGCTTACTCGAAGCACGGCTTCAACATACACGGCGTGGTTTTTGACGAACTGCACACCCAGCCCAATCGGAAACTTTTCGATGTCATGACCAAAGGCTCCGGCGATGCCCGCATGCAGCCGCTGTATTTCCTCATTACCACGGCAGGGACGGATACCCAGTCCATATGCTACGAGACACACCAGAAGGCCTTGGACATCCTGGAGGGCAGGAAAATCGACCATACCTTTTATCCGGTTATCTACGGAGCCAAAGAGGACGAAGATTGGACCAGCCCGGAGGTTTGGAAGAAAGCCAATCCATCCTTGGGCATCACTGTGGGGCTGGACAAGGTGCAGGCAGCTTGCGACTCAGCCAAGCAGAATCCGGGGGAGGAGAACTCCTTCCGACAGTTGCGCCTCAACCAATGGGTGAAGCAGTCCGTTCGCTGGATGCCGATGCACAAGTGGGATGTCTGCGCCTTTCCTGTTGACGAGGATGAACTGGAAGGGCGCGTTTGTTACGGCGGGCTTGACCTTTCCAGCACCACGGACATTACGGCTTTTGTGCTGGTTTTCCCGCCTGTGGATGAAGCAGACAAATACATGGTGCTGCCTTATTTTTGGATTCCAGAGGACAATGTGGATTTGCGAGTACGCCGCGATCATGTACCCTACGATGTCTGGCAGCGGCAGGGCAAGCTGGAAACCACGGAAGGCAACGTAGTGCATTACGGCTTCATCGAGAAATTCATCGAGCGGCTGGGGGAGCGGTTCAACATCCGTGAGATTGCTTTCGACCGATGGGGGGCGGTGCAGATGGTGCAGAACCTTGAGGGCATGGGATTCACGGTGGTTCCCTTTGGGCAGGGATTCGCCAGCATGAGCCCTCCGACAAAGGAACTCATGAAACTGGTGCTGGAGGAGCGGCTTGCCCACGGTGGCCACCCAGTGCTGCGGTGGAACATGGACAACATCTTCATCCGCACCGACCCTGCAGGGAACATCAAGGCAGACAAAGCAAAAAGCACGGAGAAGATTGACGGAGCGATTGCCCTCATCATGGCTCTTGACCGTGCTATTCGTTGCGGAAATGATGCTGGGGAAAGCGTTTATGATAGCCGTGGGCTTATTGTTTTTTAGAGGACTCCTGCAAATAATTTTCTTCAAAAATCGCTGCTGCTGTTGCACATAAATCGGCACAGGGGCGTACAGCATAATATTCTTTTGTGCGTTTTGAGGGCGTGGGCTGGTCATGCTTTTGTTCTAATCCCAGCAACTCACGACAGATGATGGAACCTTTGCTTTCCTGGAATTGAAGGACAAGCTTTTGTGTTTTGCTATACAATGCTTTTTTCTTTTCGTCATCCGGTGTGTCGTAGCCATCCGTTAATCCTATTAACAGGCATAAGGCTGAAACTGCACCACATACCTCACGGAGGCGGCTTATACCACCGCCCATTGGCGATGCCATTCGTAAAACGGTCTTGGCATCCAATCCCTTTTCCTGCAAATAATCCTCATAAGCCAGCAGCACTGACTGAGAGCAATTATAGCCAGAATTGAAATTGTCTTTAGCTTTTTTGCCACGAATTGACTGTTCAATGTTCATGGGGGTGACCTCCATTGTATACATAAATAAAAGCAATTTATGACTTGCTATTTCCTCCATAAAGAGCGAATATACACATACCGAAAGGGAAAAACACAGACGACCGAAAAGGAGGAAAACAAAATGACCAAACAGGAAATCGCCGAGATTATCGAGAGCAAGGGCAACGAGTATGGATTCAAGATGAGGGACATGGGGTCGGCTTGGACGAGCGAACAGACCAGCGAAAGCAACATCCGCATCGAGGTTTTCAAGGAAACCGACTACGACAAAACCAGCTGGGAAGACCGCAGGGTGGCGATAAACCTCAAGGTCACCGGGTGCATTTGCCGGATGGGCGACCGCAGGGAGGCGGCAGACCTTCAGAAAACCGCAGACGAGATTGCAAGGGGCGCCAAGATGGTAGCTGAACTTGAGAAGATGGACCTTTCCTACATCGAAACCTTCTAAGCCGAAAACAAGAACGGAGCGCCGCTCGAAAGGGCGGTGCTTTTGCGTGGAATGTCATCTTCTCTTGGCGTTTTCTTTCTCAGTGGTTACAACAATGACCGTGTCATCGTCATCGATTTCTACACCGCAACGTGGGCAACAGGCATATTCCGTACCACCGGGAAGATTCCTTTTCCCTTGGCACTTGGTACAGAAATCAGTGTTGCACCTTTTGCAGTGCAGTATTTCACCAAAGTCTCTTCTGCCACATCTTGGACAGCCGTCATAATACTGGGGCATAGTGAATTCCTCCGTCAAAGAAAAACGATACATTCACTGATTATTTAGATTTCGACTTAGACAAGATTAACGATTCGATTGGTTTTTGAGTAGTTTCTAATTCTTGTTCAATTTTACCAGCAACAACTAGTATGGTTTCTATGCTAATTTTTTCTGGAATGCATTCGTTATTGTTTAAAAAATGTGCTAAGTATTTATGCGATGGATTATCTATTCCTCTTCTTTGAGTAATTAGCCAACAGACACTTTCTGCTTCAAATTCACATTCGTTTTTGGGTAATGACCTTCTATCGTCCCAAGGGAGTCGTGAATTGCCATAATCGCCAGTATGACCACAATATATGTGTGCAACTTCGTGAATGAGGGTAGCAAATTTTTCGGCATCAGACAAGTTGCTATTTATGACGATATCGTTAATTCGTTGTATTGTATAGCGACAATTTCCTTGGTAGTAAGAGATATGGTTATTGTTATGTGAGGGAGTTGTATATCCAGCGCTGTTTGCACCTCTGGTAACAAAATTCACATTGATACCTCGTCCTTTTAGATTATCAATGAGATGATAAATTTCTTTTTTAGATACCTCGCCTTTTTTTATTTCAAATATAGATTCCAATTCTATGGGCTTGGTTTCTGGTATGAGATCTCCTTCTTCAAAAACGAACTCAACGGGACCAAATGGACGCAGGATGACTAAAGGGTTTGCACCTTCTTTTAGTTCAGCTCCCAAATTACGCCATTGCAATGCAGTGGCTACCTTTCCAGCACCTGGACGCTGCATATAAACCAGCATAGCGTTGTATGGAGACAACTTTGTCAATCCAGCAATGTGATTCATAAAAGAGTGGAAATGCTCTGATTGGCGGTAGGTGAGGACTTGAGAAAACAATGTGTCTAAACGTAAATCTTCTTTCTTCTTATTCAATTACCATCACCCTTTTGGAAAATATTGGCTGATTGATTTTTTATTAGGAGCGTGATACCTATGAATTTCTTCACAAAACTTTTCCGTTCAAGGGACAAGCCAACCAACCTGTATCATTTCAGTGGTTGGCCGTTTGTCTTCGGCAGGTCAGCCAGTGGTAAAAAGGTTAATGAGTTCACTGCCATGCAGACCACGGCAGTTTATGCTTGCGTCCGCATCCTGGCTGAGTCCGTTGCCAGCCTGCCGCTTCATGTCTATGAGTACAAGGGACAAGGCAAGGAGCGGGTGCCGGGGCATCCACTATATGTCTTGCTGCATGATGTTCCTAACCCCGAAATGACATCTTTCATATTTCGAGAGACGGCCATGATTCACCTGCTTTTGTGGGGAAATTCCTACTCGCAGATAATCCGTGATGGCATGGGGCGTGTGGTGGGGCTGTATCCGCTCTTGCCAAATCACATGAGCGTTGACCGGGACGAGCATGGCGAGATTGTCTATACCTACACGCCGAGCAATGACAGCAACCCCAATCTCAAAGGGACACAGCAGGTGCAGCTCCGCAGACAGGATGTCTTGCATATTCCTGGGCTGGGCTTTGATGGGCTGGTGGGTTACTCGCCCATAGCCATGGCGCGTAATGCCGTAGGCATGACGTTGGCTTGTGAGGAATATGGCTCGGCATTCTTTGCCAATGGGGCAAGACCAGGGGGCGTACTGAAGCACCCCGGAGTTCTCAAAGACCCATCGAAGCTGAGAGAAAGCTGGCAGGCTGTATATGGCGGCACTGCCAACACGGGCAAGGTCGTGGTGCTGGAGGAGGGAGTGGACTATCAGCAGATTTCCATCCCGCCGGAGGAGGCACAGTTCCTTGAAACCCGCAAGTTTCAGATTGATGAGATAGCCAGGCTCTACCGAGTACCACCCCACATGATTGGTGACCTTGAGAAAAGCTCGTTCAACAACATCGAGCAGCAGTCTCTGGAGTTCGTGAAATACACCCTCAACCCCTGGGTAGTGCGGTGGGAGCAGTCCTTGCAGAAAGCCCTGCTGAATACTGCCGAACAGAAGCGGTACTTCATCAAGTTTAATGTGGATGGTCTGCTGCGAGGGGACTACCAGAGCCGCATGGCTGGCTATGCAGTGGGCAGGCAGAACGGCTGGCTCTCAGCCAACGACATCCGTGAGATGGAGAACATGAATCCAATCCCGGACGAGGAGGGCGGTAATCTGTATCTCATCAATGGTAACTTGTGCAAGCTCCGTGATGCGGGGCTGTTTGGCAAGACTGGAGGTAAAAATGAAGAAGCGTAAGTTTTGGAACTGGGTGCGTGACTCTGATACAGGGGAACGCACCCTTGTGCTTAACGGCACTATTGCCGAGGATTCCTGGTTTGGCGATGAGGTCACGCCTGGAATCTTCCGTGATGAGCTGATGAAGTGCGATGGCAATATCACGGTCTGGATTAACAGTCCAGGCGGGGATGTCTTCGCGGCGGCTCAAATCTACAATATGCTCATGGACTACAAGGGCAATGTCACTGTTCGCATTGACGGTCTTGCTGCCTCGGCTGCCACCATGATCGCCATGGCTGGCGCTACTGTGGAGATGTCTCCAGTGGGAATGTTCATGGTGCATAACCCCAGCACAGCAGTTATCGGCAACACCAAGGAAATGCAGGCTGCTATCCAGATGCTTGAAGAAGTGAAGGACAGCATAATCAATGCCTACGAACTAAAGACTGGATTGCCCCGTCAGCAACTGTCCGACCTTATGGATGCGGAAAGCTGGATGAACGCCAAGAAGGCTGTGGAACTGGGCTTTGCGGACAAGATTCTTTTCGCCAATGAAGACGAGGAAAAGAAGTCTGAGGGTGTTGAAGCAATGCTCTTTTCCCGCAGGGCAGTCACCAACTCGTTTATGGATAAATTTATGGCACAGAGCAAGGATGTATTGCCAGCCGTGCCGGACAACCGTGTATCTGCGGATGCTCTCAGGAGCCGTCTGAATCTTATTGTTCACTGATTGGAGGAATTATTTATGGCAAACGTTATGGAACTTCGTACTAAGAGAGCACAGCTTTGGGAAGGTGCCAAGGCATTCCTGGACAGCCACACTGACAAGGATGGCAAGCTGTCTGCCGAGGATGCTGACGTCTACGACAAGATGGAGGCAGATGTGGTGGCTCTCGGCAAGGACATCGAGCGTCTGGAGCGGCAGGCAGCTATCGATGCCGAGATGTCCAAGCCCACCACTGAGCCGATTGTCAACAAGCCAGCCGCCGCTGTGCCGGAGAAGAAGGGCAGGGCAGCAGATGAATACCGCCAGGCCATGATTGCCGCCATCCGCAGCAACTTCCGCAACGTGTCCAACGTCCTGCAGGAAGGTGTCGATGCCGATGGCGGTTATTTGGTGCCGGAGGAGATGGACAGCCGCCTCATTGATGTGCTGACCGAGGAAAACATCATGCGTAATCTTGGCACCAAGATTACCACCAGCGGTGAGCGCAAAATCAACATCGCTGCCACCAAGCCCGCCGCATCCTGGATTGAGGAGGGCGGTGCGCTGTCTTTCGGTGATGCGACCTTTGACCAGATTATCATGGATGCCTACAAGCTCCATGTGGCAATCAAGGTCACGGAGGAACTGCTCTACGACAACGCTTTCAATCTGGAGAGCTACATCATCCAGCAGTTCGGCAAGGCCATCTCCAATGCCGAGGAGGATGCCTTCCTCAACGGTGATGGCAACCACAAGCCCACTGGCCTGCTGACCACGGCTGAGACTGGTATCACCACCAGCGGTGCCTCTATTGCGGCAGATGAACTTATCGAGCTGGTCTATAAGCTCAAGCGTCCTTACCGCAAGAATGCTGCCTTTATCATCAACGACCAGACTCTGTCGGTCATCCGCAAGCTGAAGGACGCTAACCAGGCATACATCTGGCAGCCCTCCTACCAGGCTGGAGAGCCGGATCGCCTGCTGGGCTACGCTCTGCACACTTCGCCTTACATGCCGACCATTGCGGCGGGCAAGGCAGTCATCGCTTTTGGTGACTACTCATATTACAACATCGGCGACCGTGGCACTCGTTCCCTGCAGGAACTGAAGGAACTCTTTGCTGGCAACGGCATGGTGGGCTTTGTGATGAAGGAGCGTGTGGACGGCAAGCTGGTGCTGCCGGAGGCGGTGCAGACGCTGAAAATCAAGGGTTCCGACAAGGGCTGAGTTTTGTGAGGGGGTAACGAAATGTTACTCCCTTTTTCAATATAAGGGGGCGGTTCAATTGATTGTAACCTTACCAAAAGTAAAAAAGTATCTCCGCATTGATAACGATGATGAGGACGATATTGTCCGCAAGCTGCTGCGGTCGGCAGAGCAAATCTGCATAGATGTCTCCAGACTGAATGCAGAGGAATTCGAGGCCTGCGGAGCCATAGCAAAGACGGCGGTTCTATATACAGTCGGTTATCTGTATGAGCATCGGGAGGAGGCTGATCATAAGGCACTCACCATGACGTTGCGGTCGTTGCTGATGGGCATTCGTCGGGAGGGTTTCTGATGAACATACACTTGAGCGAACTCAAGCAACGGGTCAAGATACTCAGACCTGTTGCAACGGAGGATGAGGTAGGCAATCTTATCGAGCAGGGCAGGTCAGAGGTGGCTACAGTCTGGGCCATGGTGCTGCCGTATGCAGCCAAGATTTCTGATGGCTATGCCGAGAAGGTGGACGAGGTTACCTATCGCGTGGTAATCAGATACCGAGAGGATATACAGGTAACGGATATCCTGCAGTGGCGAGGTAATACGCTGATGATGGCAGCCCCGCCTTATGCCTTGAATGGGGGGCGTAAGTATCTGGTCATGGAGGCAAAGGAGCTGGTGGAGGATGGCTAAGGGCTGGCAATCTTCAGAGCAGATTCTGCGGGAACTGGGCGAGAACGCTACTAAGGCCGCCAAGTCTGCCCTGGCAGAGGGCGTTGAACTGGTCATGAAGGAGGCCAAGGAACGCTGCCCTGTCTACACTGGTACTGACAGACGAGTAGTTAAGGGTGCGTTGAAAAATTCCATCCATGCGGAAAAGATGAAGGGCGGTGCCAAATATAAAATCATCGCCGATGCCTTATCGCATGATGGCATCTTCTATGGCAAGCTGGTAGAGTTCAGTCCCGCCATTAACAAGCCCTTCATGTATCCGGCATTGGATGCCCAACGGGAAACGGTCAAAAAGCTGATAGTTGAAGCAGTGCGAGAGGCGGTGCGGAAAAGGTGAACATCAAGGAAAAAGTGTATAAGGCGTTATCATCCTCACGGGAACTGACATCCTTGCTGGTGAAAGACAGGCGTAGTAGATGCATCTATCCGGGAGTCAGCCCCAATGCAGGTAGCTATCCCATCATTGTCTACAATGTCATTTCGGATGTCCCGGTTCTGGTGGCAGATGGCGAGGAGATGGAGCGACGGGTAACGGTGAGAATCCATATTCTCACCAAGGATGGTCACTATGAGGATATTTACAGTGCTGTACGCAAGGCTATTCTGAAACTGGGCTTTATGCGTAAGCAGTCACTGGAAACGGCAGAGAAGGATGTTTTTGTTTATTGTGTGGATTTTGTAGCAGGAATAGGAGTGGATGAGTAATGGCAGAAGTGAAACCGACCAGCAGGCTGGTCAGTGGGCAGTTTATCAATGTACAGAGACTTCATGTGGCAAAGCTGCTGACGGATGAAGCCGGAGGTGAAGCAACCTATGATACCCCTGTGGACTTGGGCAAGGTACTCCGCAGCATCGACATCAAGCCATCCAACAGCAGTGCCGAACTTTATGCCGATGGCCAGTCCATTGACACGGCTAACAATACAGCCGCATATCTCCTGGGGCACAAATGTGAGAACGGCGTGATGGTAGCCAACAAGGACGATGTGGCTCCGTACTTCGCGGTGATGTTCCAGAGCGACAAGCGGAACGGCAGCAAAAGGCTGATGAAGTTCTTCAAAGTCATGTTCCAGGAGCCCTCTGTCAAAGGCTCTACCAAGGAGGCAAATATTTCCTACCAGACACCGACACTGACCGCCAAGGCCATCTATCGCCTGTCTGATGGTAATAGCTACACCTATGCCGATACGGAAAGTGCTGGACTTGAAGCGGAAATTGCTGCCAGCTGGTATGCAAGCGTCTGAGGGGGGCGGTTTAGATGGATGCACCACAACTCAAAATCAACGGCAAAATCATCCAGCCAGCACCTCCCAAGATGAAGGTGTGGCGGGAGTTCCTGGCATTCTTCGACAAGGACAAGGGCAAGATGACCGTGGAGGATTTCCTCTCGGCTCATGTTGCCCTTATTGTTTTGGCGTTCAATCAGCCAGCGGTTAACACAGAATCGGTGGAGGATAATCTGGAGATTGCCGAGGTGGTTCCTCTTGCAAGGGAGCTATTCCAATGGCTGCAGGCACAGACCTTTGCCAAACTGGTGAATCTCCCAAACGGGGAAACGGAGACGGGGGAGTAGACCTGTCTCCGTACCAGAATCTGCTGCTGTATTATGAGCGGCTGCAGCAGTCCTACGGCTGGACGATGCAGGAGGTGGATGAGCATGACATAGATTTTTTACTTGATCAGCTGACCGTACTCAGCCTGACGGATGGCAGACGCAATCAGAAATACATTGACGATGTCCTGTAGGAGGTGGGCAGATGGCAAAGCGTGGACAGCAGATAGATGAACTGTATATCAGCCTTGGCCTGGATATTGCCCGGCTCCAGTTGGACTTCGACACAGCGGGGAAGACTGTATCACAGGCAGTGTCCAGGCTCAATACCAGGACTAATCAGATAAAGCTGAAGATGGATGTTGACCTTGCCAAGCTGGAGGGCGTTGGCTCGGAGCTGGACAAGCTGAAGGTCAAGCATGAAGCCATCAACAGGCAGCTGGACATACAGCGGCAGAAAGAAGAAATTCTCGCTGCCGTTCTTCGTGATGCCCAAAAGACCAACGGCAATGACAGTGAGGTGGCTCAGCGTGCTCAGACCAATCTGCTGAGACAGCAAAAAATAGTTGCTCAGACAGAGGCAGAAGTCCGCAAGCTCAATGCGGAGATGAATAAGCTAGGTGGCACCATCACCCAAACATCTGGCAAGGCAGGAACTTTTGGCTCGGCTATGACAGCAGGGCTGGCAAGGGCCAGGAGCGGTGTAGATGGTTTGAGTAACGGCTTTACCATGCTGTCCTCCAAGGCGGCTGCTGTGTTGGCTATCTTTTCCACTGGTGCAGGTTTGTTCAGCCTTACCAAAGGTGCCATGGAGTCAGGCGAGAATCTTTACCGACTGACCAAGAGGCTCCATACCACGGCTGCTGAGGCGGGCAAGCTGAATCGTACCTTCCAACTGGCAGGGATGGATGTGTCGGCAATCATCCCGCTTATTGCCAGACTGGACAAGCAGGTAGAAACTGCCGGAGAAACAGGCAATGCCACCACGCAGGCCATGGAGCGGTTTGGGATGTCAATCCTCGACCAGTCCGGAAATCTGCTACCACTGAACGAGCAGTTGGAGCAGTTGGCAAAGGGCTACAAAAATGCCATGGAGACAGGACAGGAAGAAGCCTTTACGGCAGAAGTCCTCGGTGCCAGAGGTGCTGCCTTAATTCCCCTCCTTGAGCAGTATGACGAGCTGATGGAAGTGGCAGGGAGTGTCAAGACCACAGGATTATTGAACCCTGAGGAGAGCCACAAGACCTGGCTCCAATGGAAAGCCATGGAGATGGAGGTCGGCCAGCTTAAATCCGCCATCGGTACGGCACTGCTGCCGTTATCAACCGAACTCATGCCGGAGGTCACTGAGGGGTTCAAGAATCTGGTAGAAGAAATCCAGGCTAACAAGGACACCATCAAGGATGCAATTTCCGGCTGGGCATGGGCTTTGAAGACTGTAGCAGAAGCCCTGGTCTTCGTTGGTGAGCAATTCCATAAGGTTTCTGAGCACATCAAGGCTAACAAGTGGCTTATAGAGAATCACACCGCAGCTGCGCCGTTGGCAGGTGTGCCTTTCATTGGTGGTGCCATCCTCGACCAAATCTATGGCGATGAGTACAAGTCATATTTGGAAGAGCAGAAGGCTTTGCAGGAAAAAGCCCAAGCTGAGAAACAGGTGGCTGTAGAGGCAGAGAAAAACAAGGAGGCCCAGGACAAGAACACCAAGGCCAGCCTTTCCCGCGCCGCTGCAGAGAAGAAGGCTGCCAAGGCTACGGAAGAAGCCACCAAGGCCAATGCCCAGCTGACGGAATCTCTGTATGAGCTTACCCACAACGAATTGGAAAACTCCCTGCATTCCGTCAATCGAGAGATTAAGGAATTGCAGGAGAAGGGTGCCGATGCCAAGCTGCTGGATGAGTACAAGATAGCAAAGCAGGCCAAGGTCTACGAGGATTTCCAACGGAGTGTGGTGGATAGTACTCAGGCAGTCTATCGTACCGATTTACAGAATCAGCTGGCAAACATCGACCGTGAGGCGGCAGCTTATCGGCAGAAAGGGCTGGATGAGGTCAGTGCAGTCCAGTGGGCAGAGGCCAGCAAGGCCAAGGTTAGGGAGCAGTGGGAAAATGAAATCTCTTCAAAAATCGATTCCGTATGGAAGACGGAACTACAAAACCGCCTTGACGATATCGAGCGTGAGAAACAGGCTTGGATACAAAAAGGGCTGGATGAAGTCAAGGCGACGCAATGGGCTGAAAAAGAAAAGCTTGATGCCAAAAGGAATGCGGCACTACAGGTACTGCAGGCGCAGAAAGAGGAATTTAAGGCGTATCTGGAGGGCGGTCAGCAAGGTCTAGCCGACTACTATAAACGGGCTCACGGTTTCACCATGGAAGATTTGCAGATGACACCGCAGCAGTTGGAGGGATTTCAACGTGCGCGGAAGGATATGCTGGAAAACCTGTTGCCAAACTTTCGTGATCCGGCTGCTATAGCTGCCGAGCAGGAGCAGATGCGCCAGAGTTTTCATATGAGCATGGGAGGTCGAGATTATTCATACGATGAGGTTATGGGCAATATGCAGACAGAAATACAGGGCATGCGGGAGCAGATGGACAAGCTCGGTTCATCGGTTGCCATTCAGAATGAAGCTGGGCAGGCTCCCCGGCAGACTGTCACGAACGCTCCGCATCTTGAGGTCAATGTAAATATCGATACTGCCGTCACGCAGGACAGTGAAAGCATGAGCCGTCTTGCTGACCAGGTAGCAGATAAGATAACGCCTGTTGTGGAGCAGGCATTGGGGAGTGGTGAACTTGCATATTGAGATTGACGGCCATCGTTCGCTATCCGTAGAGAGTTGGAGTGTGCTACCAGATGATCGCCAACAGACTGTAGAGGTCGTGGGCGGCACGGTGGTGCAGGACTTTGGGCATTTGGAGAGCGGTGACAAATACAGCTGTACGGCATACTTTCTATTGTCGGAATGGCAAGAAATAAAGCGTTTATGGAATGACCGCACCCTTGTCAGCGTCAAGGACGAGGCCGGTATTGTTCATACGAATATGCGTGTGGTGGTGAAGGGTTACAGCTATGTCAATCACTTCCCACGCTGCTATAAAGTGAATCTTGAGTTTTGGAGGTGCTAGAACATGGCAAATCAGCTGCATATTTATACGAACAATCCCACGGCAGGGAAAACAGATGGTACGGAGGCTTCAAGCGGCACTGGGCTTACGCCTATCTCCGTCACCCTCGATGCCAGCAAGGCAGAATCAGCGGCGGTGAAATGCGCTGTCAGATGTGACGAGGGCTACAAGATTGACGGCGATGTGTCGGTCAGCCTCAAAGGCACAAGTTCAGCCAAGTGGAAACTGGCAAAGGACGCTGGCTTCGCCGATAGCAAAGCGGCTTTAGACGGTGCTACCTGGCAGGATAAAATCGCCCTGGCAGATGTAACTGCTGGCAATGTCATCTTCTGGGCAAAGGCCATGAGCTCGAAGGACGAGCCACCGCAGAAAGATACCAGCGTCAGCATCGAGGCCGTAGGGAAGGTTGTGGTGGCATAGGGGGGGGGCGGACTGATGAGATACATGAATCCGGGCTACGCATCCTGGCTGGAGAGGAATACCTCATTGGCTGTACAGGAAGAAACAGGCAATCCTTATGCCAATGCTTCTTTTTATCTAACGAAGTCGAAGACGTGCATTTACCGTCTGAACCTGGATAAGGAACTGTACATCAAGGCCTCTCTTTGGCTTTACAGTCCTTCACAGACCTATACGAACTGTTATATAGGTGTAGGGACAGGATATTTTACGGGAGCAGTCTTTAGCAACAATGATTCCTACACATGGAAGGCTGGCTATGCTGATTATGCATGGAATATCTCATGCTACGTAAACAATGAGGCGGTGGCAAGAGTCAATGCCCTGAATGAAGTCCTGCTCCATTTTGATGGCAAAAATTATGAAGCTACCATCAATGGCACAAGTGTCCTTAAAACTGGCTGGACTAACAAGACCATAGATTTGGTTATCTATTCAGATGACGGCAAGGGGCACTGGTCGAACCTGATTATATCCGATGAGCCGATAGATATCCGTGAACACGTTATTGAACTTCCTGTGACACTGGCAGATGTGACCATGGCAGAGCAGGAGGACGGTGGCTACTCGGCAAGCAAGGCTGGGCAGGTTTTGCAGTATGATCTGGATGCGGAAGCTCTTATAAAAAAATATGGTGGAGATACGCTGGTTACAGGCATCGGCTTTCAGGCAGAAAAGGCATATACGAATGGCGATTTGCTAACGAAACTCGAAGAATATCTGCAAGAGGAAGATGGCACGGAACATAGTATTGGCAGAATATCTCTGCCCACAGCTGGCGGTCAGGCCGTTTTGGGGTTACCTACAGAGGAGATTACGTTGGCAGACATGGCAGGAAAAAAGCTGGGGTATAGGTCATCATGAGCATTGAACTGAAAGGTATACGTCCTGTTGCCTCGGCCATAATTGCTGGCAGCATAGCTTTCAAGCCGCAAAAGATTATTTTAGGCATTGTACAGCCTGAACATATAGTTGCTGCATCGGCAGATACGGAAAGGAAACTGGCCGCTGAAGATAAATCCCAAGCTGATGGCAAGCGAAATGTCATCAGAAATAATTGTGTCATGGCAGACACCGTGCGATGGGGATGCAGCTATAAAATGGTCAATGCCGAAACATGCCGGTGCCTTGGTGTATCGATTCATGGCATCGCAGATTCATCGAGAGAAACGGTGCGTACAAATGAAGTGGTGGCAGATACCTGTAGGCAGATCATTTCTGCTTTGCAGGGAGCAACCGTCAGTACGCTCCGTGAAATCTACGCTGATGAGAATGCTACGGCAGATTCTATCCGCAATTTGGTGCGGGATACCTTTCTGGTGGCTGGAGCAGAAAGAAATTTGCAGGCATCGCAGGTAGCAAGGGCAAAAGCGGAGCGGTGTGTTTTTAAAGCCGTTTCTGCCGCATTGACTATCGGAAGACAGGTGGTCAAGTCTGAAGCTGTCCTTGCCGCAACTGAGCGCACTGTTAATTCACCGCTACAGGCAGCAACCGCAGATACAGCAAGGCAGGTCGCCTGCATATCCCAAGCTGAAGCCAAAGCCGAGCGTGACATGTCCAAGTGGGAAGTGGTTCATGGAGACACCGCAATCATCTTACCTTACCATTTCGCCATAGATGCTAATAAGGGGACAGGGGGCGGTGGCGGCATAGACGATATTCCCCAGCAGAATATTTCCGGCATCCAATCCGTCACGCTTTCGCTCAACGAGCGGACACTTGCTGACACATTCCAAATGGAGGCAACCAGTCCCTTAGAGATTGAATCAGCAGTGCAGGGGCGGTTGCTAGACTTTGACTGCGATTTCCAGGTAGAGGAAACCAGTCAGCAGGGCATATCGCAGACGGTTAAGGGGATGTACCCTTTGGATCGTCTGCTCTATATGCCCATAAATATCGAGGTGACGGAGGCTGAATGCTCTTGCTATGCCAGGAATATTGCCGAAGCATTGGGGCTGCAGCTTGACCTGCGCATAGAGGATTTCACGCCCTCACAGAACTACAGCCTGTCTGGCATGACCTATCAGGATTTTATCTCCTCGCTCTTTTCCTGGACAAGCAGACTGCCCCAACGCCAAATCAATGTGTTTATTCGTGGTAGGACATTGCATATTATCCAGCGAGGCTATGAGGGACAGGTGACGGATATCAGCAACTGGCCTCATACAATGCCGACCATAAGCCGAAAGATAATACGCTCGGTTTGGGACAGTGCCACGACAGACGGATGGGACAGGGCAAGAAGCGATAAGGACTATGAGCCTGTGCCTTTTACTGGCACCATTGGCATCGAGGGCATTACCCGCCACTACCTAAACGGACTGCTCACGGAGGAAGAAACCAATGGCAGTTTTACGGAATATTCCTATGACGACCAGTACCTTATGGAAAAGCGGACACATAACCCAGACGGCTCTACGGTGCAGACAACATACACCTATGCCAGGACGGCCAACGACATCTATCTGTTTAAAGAGACAGAGAAAACTACGGAAGCCACGCAAAAAGAAGGTGAAGCGCCCCATGACCGCAATGACTGGACGGACTGGCTCAATCAGAATTTCACCACGCGGGTAACCTATCACGCCCCTATAGGCTACGGCTGGTATTCCACTACGGTGTATGAGGATAAAGAGTTTCAGGGGAGCAGCATTTCCCAAGGCAAGCCCGGTGGCAAGTCCAGCCAGTTTACCATCAATGAATGGAACAGGAGCCTTGGCAGCGATTATGACTTTGATGATGATGACGAGGATGACAAATTTAAGGGGCAGGCGCTTTTCGATACAGAATTTCCCGTAAAGGGGGATGACTTCCTGCGCAAACTCACCCATGAGATTGAGTGGCTGAACCGCAAGCGGCAGGAAGAGGTCAGTCTGGATATTGTCAGCCCCGTGGTAAAGGGGCAGGCAACGATACGACATATCCTGGATTTTAAGGAGCGCGTAAGGCTGGACGGCAACGAGTATTTCCTGGTGAGCAATCAGGTGAAGCTGACGCCCAGGAGCCTGCGGCAGAGCATAAGACTGGTGAGGTGGTACGGATGAACGGTGTAGATGGGCTGGCAAGAGCGGTCAGCCGGGTGGCAAAAGCCAATAAGGGCATGGGGCAGGCTCAGCGAGGCATCGTCCAGGGGGATAAGGTGAGCATAGGCAATCGCGCCTATCCTTTCACGGCGGCAGTGGAATGCCATACTGAAACTGGCAGTGCCGTCTGGGTGCAGCTGACGAAAACAGGTCGTGCCGTTATCGTGGGAGCGTGATGGAGTGCAACGGGCAATAGTATCGGCAGTCAGCGGTAATAGGATATGCGCCAATGGCAGGTGGCTGACGGCCATAGGAAACAAGGCTGTTCACCCCGGTGATGCAGTATGGACGGATGGCAGGTGTGTTTATGGCAACATCGCTGAGGGCGGTGGGGAGGCTCCTATCATCAACAGCAGTGAGCCCCATGTGCCGCTCTTAATGAGTGATGGCACCAGAGCGGTTTACCATAAAGGCAAGATAACAAAGCATATGAAGGGGAATAGTCATAAGTTGATGGCCAGCAAGGGCAGCTCGTTCACATTTGTTGATGGCAAAGTGCTGGATGTGTATCTCGATGAGCAAGGCAATCAGTATGCGCTGCAGTGGGGTGAATATAGCTTTACCGACCACGGAGAAGGTGATACCTATGAGAATCTGGAAGGCCAGCCTGGTATCGTCAGAAACGGGCACATGGAGCATCCGCTAGACCTTAGCGAGTACAGCCATTATTGTTATGACTACGCCTACGAGGAGGCAGCAGCCATTGAAACGCCCCTCTCTGGCATCGGCGAGATACTGAGGATTTACTGGAACTACTGTACGCTGGCAAATGGCTGGTATGAGTCGGCAGACTCATATTGCTATCTGCTGGAATGCTATGCTCATGGTTGCCACATGAACGGCATAAACTGGCGGGAAGACAGTGAGGCCGACATAGGTTACTTGGTGGAATTTTCTTCTTATATGTGGGTGATGGTCACGCCGGAGGGCAGCCAGCCGTTATGGGCCATGACGGTGAGGGATTTGAACATTGACTTTGTTTCGGAACATTATCGCTATCGTATATACGCAGACGAATTTACCCTTCCTTTGCCTGATGGGTATTATATTGAGGGCAATAAGGCTATGCCAAAGGTCAATAAAACGCGAGATGAATGGGTGAATCCTTTTTCAGGCAAGCTGTACTCTCCGAAAAAGAAGCTGGTTTGCGAGTCCGATTTTTATGTAAGTCAGCATTATAGTCTGGGAGACATCAAGAAGGGGCAATGGCTGATGGCTGAGGGAGACTGCCTATATTTGCTGAAAGGCGGCAAGAAGAAGTTCCTGTCATACGATGTACATAACAGCCGTCTGCATACTATGAAGAATCGGGCCAGTTGGACAAAGGGGGAAGAACCAGATGGAACATATTAGATGCTGGGCAGCAGGAGTTGGTGCTGTCCTGGGAGATTTTGTCGGCAATATGGATGGG
Organism: Pseudoselenomonas ruminantium; assembly: GCA_902780915.1. Taxonomy (GTDB): domain Bacteria; phylum Bacillota; class Negativicutes; order Selenomonadales; family Selenomonadaceae; genus Selenomonas_B; species Selenomonas_B ruminantium_B. Next base: position 128,556 of record CACZHK010000005.1, read on the forward strand.
CTGGTGACCGTACTCATCACCTTCGTGGTGGTGGATTACATCACAGGGGTGCTTTGTGCCATAGTAGAAAAGCGGCTATCCAGCTCCATAGGGTTCAGAGGCATCTGCCAGAAGGTGATGATATTCTGCCTGGTGGGCATAGCCAATCTGCTAGATACCAATGTGCTGGATGCAGGCAGTATGCTGAGGACGGCAGTCATCTTCTTCTACTGTGCCAACGAGGGAATCTCCATTGTAGAGAACGCAGCCCGCATCGGACTGCCGGTGCCAGAGAAACTGACGGAGGTCATGAGACAGTTGAAGAGCAAGTGAATATGGAAGGTCTGATGCTCGGTGGGAGAAGTCCTGCCGAGCGATTTTTTTTGCCATGAAACCGGAAAACATGATGTTTCACCACGGATATTAGGCGGAGGGGTTCTTGATTTGCAGGATATGCCCTTCATATTGGGTGAGGCTTTAGGTCGTGGATGGTATTTTGTTATAAGGTCTGGAGGCAGAAAGATGACTGAAGCGCAGCAAGATCAGATAAAGAACCTGTGCCAAGATGGATTGGGTTATCGAAAAATAGCTGCAGTCTTGGAACTATCAGAGAACACGGTCAAGTCATATTGCCGCAGACATGGGCTTGAGTGCAGAAAAACTGTGCAAATCTCGAAAGCGGATGTATGCCATGAGTGTGGGGCAAAGCTATATAATACGCCGGGGCATAGGCAGAGAAGTTTTTGTAGCGATGAATGTCGCAAGAAATACTGGAAGGGGCACCAGGCACTGATAAAACGCGGCAATCAAAAAGAAACCACATGTCCAATATGTGGGGGGCGGTTCCATGATTATGCCAGGAGAAAGCGTAAGTACTGCAGCCAGGAATGCTATCAGCAGTCTCGCAAAGGAGGTACCAAATGAAGAAGAATGAATTCAACTCTGAAGTTAACTATCAAATGGCAATGCATTATGCTCAGAGACTGTTAAAAGAGGGCGTTATTACAGCAAATGAAATGAAAAAGTTCGAGAGGGAGACACAAGACAGGTATCGTCCCGTTTACGGAAAGATTTTCTTGTCATTAGCTTGACTTACTGGGAGAGCAGAGTGATTGATAGTAATGAAAGGTGGTGTTTGATACGATGAGGAGAATAACCAAACTGGAGCCGTCTGTTGTTCCGAAGTTACCGCAAAGAAAGAGGGTCGCAGCATACGCAAGAATATCTATGGTCACCGAGAAGATGTTGAACTCACTCTCGAATCAAGTAAGTGCCTACAGTGCAAAGATACAAGCAAATCCTGAATGGGAGTATGCAGGAATTTATGTGGACGAGGGTATTACCGGTACCAAGGTTCTCAAGCGTCAGGAATTCATGAGGATGCTCGAAGATTGTGAGGCGGGTAAAATCGATATTATCATCACAAAATCTATCAGCCGCTTTGCCCGCAATACTATTGATTTGCTGGAAGTTGTAAGGCATCTGAAGGAAATTAACGTTGAGGTCAGGTTTGAGAAGGAGCACATTAGCACCTTTTCATCTGATGGAGAACTAATGCTTACCGTTTTGGCATCTTTTGCAGAGGAAGAAGTCAGGAGCGTCTCAGAAAATCTCAAGTGGGCGAGACGTAAAGGCTATGAAAAGGGCAAGACGCCGCATATGTATGTTTACGGTTATAAGTGGTGCGGCGATGAGCTTAAGATTGTTCCAGAGGAAGCTGAAGTGGTGCGGCGCATATTCCAAAACTTCCTTGACGGGAAATCACGGCTGGAAACGGAGAGGGAGCTTACAGCGGCGGGCATCACCACACGTGCGGGAATAAGCTGGGACGATTTTTCCATTCGTTATGTACTTATGAATCCGACTTATGCGGGTAACCTGCTTTTGCAAAAATCCTATATCGATGATCCTGTGACAGGCCATAAGAGAAGGAATAAGGGAGAGCTGCCGAAGTATTTTGTGGAGCATCACCATGAAGCGATAATCAGTCAGTCCGTCTTTGAGTATGTTCAAAGCGAAATCTACAGGCGCAGGGAATTGGGGAATCTGGCAAATAAGTCAGTTAACACCTCTTGCTTTACGAATAAACTCGAATGTGGTTGTTGCCACAGACCCTTATGGCATTGTATGCAGAGGCGTAAGGATGGAAGCAAGCAAGAGGTATGGGTTTGTTCGAGTTATAGAATGCGTAAAAAAGAAAAATGTGGAAACAATATCAGAGTACAGCAAGACAAAATAAAGGAATGCTTCTGCAAGGCTATGGAAATCAATGACTTCGATGAAAAGCTGTTTACAGATTCTGTGGACAAGATAATAGTTACCGGGGAGAACGAGCTGATTTATTATTTTAAGAGTGGCGAAATTTCGTCACAAAAATGGGATAGCGATGGTCGGTATAATGGTTTCTGGACAGAGGAAAATCGCAAAGCCAAAAGTGAAGCTTTACGAAGGAATCCTCCTTCTGCAAAATGTTTCATGGCTGGAAAAATCTGGTGCGCTTCATGTGGGAAAACTTTTCAGAGAAGAGTCAGAGATAAAAATAGGAGTATAGTTCGTTGGCAGTGCAAGGGCAAGAGCCATAAAGAAATTAATTGCAAGAGTAAATCCATCTATGACAAAGAAGTCAAGGATATTCTTATAAAGACAATTGGAACTGACTATGAGCAGAAGCTTGACCACATGGTCATGGAGCTTGACGGGTCAGTGACGATATATCTTGTGGATGGTACTATTCAGAGTGCCAGCAGGAAGGAGTGTAGGTAAGTATGCCAACTGTGAAAGTTTTACCGGCAACCATCAATCGTTTAACAGCTATGCCTATTGATTCCCAGCAGAAGAGGAGGGTTGCAGCGTATGCGCGGGTTTCCTCAGATAGGGAGGAGCAACTTACCAGCTATGCGGCGCAGGTTGACTATTATACTCGTTACATCAATGGCCGCGAAGACTGGGAGTTTGCCGGGATGTATTCGGATGAAGGTATTACGGGCACCAATACCAAAAACCGTGAAGGCTTCAAAAATATGGTAGAAGATGCAATGGCTGGTAAGATTGACCTCATTATAACTAAGTCTGTTAGTCGCTTTGCACGTAACACCGTTGACAGTCTGACAACTATCCGGGCACTAAAAGCTCATAATGTGGAGTGCTACTTCGAAAAGGAGAACATCTGGACATTTGACGGCAAGGGAGAACTATTGCTCACTATAATGAGTTCCATTGCACAGGAAGAGAGCCGGAGCATATCAGAGAACTGCACTTGGGGGCAGAGAAAACGTCTGGCTGACGGTAAGGTCTCACTGGCTTACAAGAATTTTCTGGGGTATGATAAAGGCCCAGGGGGCAAGCTGGTTATAAACGAGAAGGAGGCAGAGGTAGTACGTAGGATTTATGCCATGTTTCTTTCTGGGCTTACACCAGGGGCAATTTCAAGGAAGTTGATGGAAGAATGCGTATTGTCACCGACTAGGAACAAGACATGGCATTACACAACGGTCAAACGTATCCTTACTAATGAGAAGTATAAAGGTGATGCACTCCTGCAAAAAGAGTTTACCGTTGACTTCCTTACTAAGAAGAGGAAGAAAAACGAGGGGGAAGTTCCTCAGTACTATGTGGAGAATGACCATGAGCCTATTGTTAGTCGGGAGGTATTCGATGCAGTACAGCGGGAATTTGAGAGGCGGCGCAACTTGGATAACAGATACAGCGGTGTAAACATCCTTTCATCTAAAATAGTGTGCGGAGAGTGCGGTAGCTTCTACGGTTCTAAGGTCTGGCATTCTACAGACAAGTATCGCAAGGTGGTCTTCAGATGCAATAAGAAGTACAGCGAGAAGGGCAAGCACTGCGATACGCCGACCGTCACGGAGGCAGAGGTGAAGGAACTTTTTGTCAAGGCAGTGAATATTTTGCTCGTGAGTACTAATGAGATTGCCGAACAGTTGGAAAAGCTCATCCCCATCATACGGGATACTGATAAGCTGGAAAAGGAGCGAGATGAGAACTTTCGGACAATGGAGCGCCTTGTACAGGTCATGAATGATGCTATTGACGAAAATGCGCATGTGCCTGAGAACCAGGCTGAGTATCAGAAGCTGTACAATTCCTTGGAAAAGCAGTACAATGAAGCCAAGACAGCTTATGAAAAAGCATTGACCGAACTGGGCAATCGGCAGGCTAGAGCGCAGAGCCTTGAGGACTTTCTGACTGACTTGCGTGGGCAGAACGTACCCCTTGATAAGTTTGATGAACGGCTGTGGGCGAGTTTGTTGGATAAGATTGTGGCATATAGCCGGGATAGGATAGCGTTCTGGTTCAAGGACGGCAGTAAAATAATGGTTGGCATGTAAGTAGCAAAACGGCCCTGCTCAGTGATGAGTGGGGCCTTTATTGGCTTTTGGAGGATCGCTCCAACCACAATATCTTGTATTGAGCCTGCTTCGGTATGCACCTATTTGGGGTGCAACTTTTAAATTGTATCAATATATATGTCCCACAGGATGTGGGACAAGGGGATGCTCTGGTGCTGCAGACGCCGAAGGGCAGGGTGCTGCTCTTTGATACCGGCGGCACCAGAGATGAAGAATTTGACATTGGGGAGAGGGTGCTGGTGCCATACCTAAGGCACTACGGCATGAACCGCGTGGAGGCGGTGTTCCTGTCCCATGCCCATGCCGACCATGCAGAAGGCACCGGGGCTGTGCTGAGAAGGCTCTCTGTGGGGAAGGTTTACACTGCCTGGGAGGGGCGGGGAGAGTATGCCAAAAGCTTTCATATGAGCGAAGCAGATCCACGGCTGAACAAACTGGAACCGGCGAAGCAGGGAACTGCTATGGAATTAGACGGCGTACGGGTAGAGGTGCTATATGCCCCGGAAGTGCTGCCCGCAGGTACCGGCAATGAGGCCTCCAATGTGTATAAGATAACCTATGGGGAGGCGAGTTTCCTCATCACAGGAGATCTGACCAAGGAAAATGAGCAAGTCATCCTCGCGGAGCAGCCAGAGGGGAAGCTGCGGAGCACCGTGCTGAAGGTGGGGCATCATGGCTCGGACACTTCCAGTTCGGAAGAATTCCTGCAGGCTGTCCGGCCAAGTTATGCGGTGATTTGCGTGGGAGCGAACAACAGCTTCGGGCATCCCAAAGCGAAGGTGCTGGAGCGCCTGCAGGGGGTGGGGGCAGAAATCCTGCGTACAGATCAGAAGGGCGAGATAAAATTCTGCACGGATGGCAGGACTATGCGTGTGGAAGCATACATTGAATAACTGGAAATTTCTGGGCAATAGGACTGACACTATGGAAGAATTTATGCTACAATAATCTTTTAACTGAAAAAATCATGTGACATTTTGGAACCCCCCTTTAATTCAAAGGCTCAAACTTCCCACACCTATAACAGGCGTAGATCCTTGAAAACTGTATATCTCAGAAGATAAAAAAGGCGCAAAGCCTCAAAACTTGGTACAATAGAAG
>CACZHK010000006.1 GCA_902780915.1 Pseudoselenomonas ruminantium
CGCTGCTGACAAGGCTATGATCGACAAGCTCGCTGCTGAGTTTGCTGATGAGCTGAACAGCCTCGGCGTCCGCGTTGCTAACCTCGAGAAGCACGCTGACATGGTTAAGTGGAATGGTAAGTTGGAGTACACTTACACCCATGACACCTACAAGGCTAACGATGGTGATAAGGAGAAGGTTAAGCATGATGACCTCCTGTTCCGTCTCGAGCCTTCCGCTGAGGTCAATGAAAATTGGCATGTGAATGCTCGTATTGATGGCAAGTTTGACATGAGCGAGGATGACCTTTCGAGCAACTGGAATCTTAAGCGCGCATGGGCTCAGGGTGACTACAAGAACTTCAGCATCCGTTTTGGTCGTTTCAGCATGTACGGCAACGACAGCATCAACGATACCGAGATGTCCGGTGCTGATGTGACCATCGGTGACAAGAACAAGGTTTCTGGTGTCATCGGTGCTGGTCGCGCTAGGGATGCCTTTGATGGTGGTGTTCTGAGGGATCAGATTGAAGCTGTTAGTGAGCACAATGCCAATGCGTTGCAGGCTATTCACGATGCTTTGGTTGATCAGGGCATGACTGATGCTGATGCTTGGAATGCTGCTTTTGATGCTCCGGAGCAGGCTGACAACCTTCTCGATAATGGTAATAGTGTATTCTATGCTGGCGTTGATTACAATGCTGCTCAGAACAAGGGCTTCTTCGGTGCTCTCCGTTATTTCCGTTATTCCAACGGCACCAAGTTCCCTGTGTTCAATAACGGCGATGACAAGAAGAACAATATCTGGCAGTTGAAGGCTGGCTACAGGTTCGACAAGAACAGCGTGCTCCATGGCTACTATGCTAAGAGCAACATGAACTTCAAGGATGGCAACGACAAGTTTGCCGGCAACCAGGATAAGTCCTACAACATCGAGTTCGACTACAAGGGCGCTCAGGCTGCCAACAAGGGCACTTGGGGTGCATGGATTGCTTATCGTCACCTCGGCTACTTCGCAACCCCGGCTAAGACTTGGGATGTCATCGACGAAGGCCTGAAGGGCTGGGCTATCGGTGCTAACTACACCCTCATGAAGAACGTTATCGGTACTCTCCAGTACGGCAACAACAAGCTCATCCATTCCCGTGATGGTGAGAAGGTTCGCCAGTTCTTCGGCCGTGTTGAGTGGCTCTTCTAATTCACGATAACTCCTCTTTCTGAAAGAGAGTTATATTATACGGCGGGAAGGCCCCCGGATTTTTCCGGGGGCCTTCCTGTATTTATTTATAGGAAGAAAAATGCTATCAGTTTCCGCTATCCGCAGTTTGAGATTTGGTTGACATTCCCTTGGCATTTGCTACAATTGAACTCAGAAGCAGAGAAAGGAAGGGCTGGCGATGATGGAAGAGAGAAGGAAGTTGCCCGTTGGGGTGCAGAGCTTTGTCAAACTTAGGACAAGTGGGTTCGTATATGTGGATAAGACACGCTACATATACTATTTGACCCACAACAGTAGCCAGTATTTCCTCAGTCGTCCCCGGCGCTTTGGCAAGAGCCTCTTTCTTTCCACATTGAAAGCATATTGGGAAGGGAAAAGGGAACTCTTTGAAGGGCTGGCCATTGCGGAGATGGAGAAGGGCAACGAGGGGGCCTTTGAGCCTTACCCGGTTTTCTATTTCGATTTCAATGGGCAGAATTATCAGAGCGAAACAGCACTGGAAGATGTGCTAGACAGGATGCTGATGCGCTGGGAAGATGAATATGGCTGCAAAGCCCAAGGCTCCTTGAGCGACCGCTTCCAGACCCTCCTGATGGCTGCCAAAGAAAAGACCGGCAAGGGTTGCGTGGTGCTGGTGGACGAGTATGACAAGCCTCTCCTTGAAATCTTGGAAAACAACTCTTTGGAAGAACACAACAAAGCGGTATTCAAGGGGTTCTTCGGCACCTTGAAAAGCTATGACGAGTATTTGCGGTTCGTCTTCATCACCGGGGTCACGAAGTTCAGCAAGGTCAGCATCTTCAGCGACCTGAACCAACTCAATGACATTTCCCTGGATGTGGCATATGATGCTGTCTGCGGCATGACCTATGAAGAAATACATGGCTGTTTCCAGCCGGAATTGTCATGCCTGGCTGAAAATAATCGCCTGTCAGAAAAGGCCTGCCAGGAACGGCTGGCAAAAATGTACGATGGCTACCACTTTTGTCCCCAGGGGAAGGGCGTATATAATCCCTTCAGCTTGCTGAATGCCCTGCAAAAGAGACAATTTGGCGCCTACTGGTTTTCCACAGGTACGCCTACATTTTTAGTGAAGCGGGTGCGGGAGATAGGGATGAATGCCAACCGCTTCACTGACCGCACGATTCATGCGGATATATATGACCTGACGGACTATCGCTATGAGAATCCAGACCCAGTCCCACTGCTCTACCAGACGGGCTATCTCACCATCTGGGACTATGATGAACGGCGGCAGCGCTATACCTTGGGCTTTCCCAATGAAGAGGTAAAGTACGGCTTCCTGAAAAGCCTGCTGCCGGACTACACTCCTGCGGCAACCCCCGGCCGGGGAACGGATATCTTTGCCCTGGATGACTGCCTGGAAGATGGGGACACCGAAGGAGTGCGGGAGATACTCACTGCCCTTTTTGCCAGTATTCCTTACACCACGGATGATGCTCCCTTCGAGCATTATTTCCAGTCTGTGCTCTATATCGTCTTCACCCTGCTGGGGCAGTATGTGCAGTGTGAAGTGCACAGCAGCAGGGGACGGGCAGACTGCATATTGGAGACAGAGAGGTTCGTCTATATCTTTGAATTCAAAGTGGATGTGAGTGCAGAAGCCGCCATTGCCCAGATAGAAGAGAAAGGCTACGCCCTGCCGTATGGAGCAGACCCACGCAAGCTCTACAAGATTGGTGTGAGTTTTGACTCAAAGGAACGGAGCCTGGCTCAGTGGATGGTAGGGTGATGATGTCCTTATCATGAAGCTATGAGGCTGAATTTTGTAGCTGGCTTTGATAAAAAATAGCTGCCCGAAGAAAGGAAATATGATATGTTAGATTTGCTTGATGTCCATACCCATACTATTGCCAGTGTCCATGCCTACAGCACCATCCGGGAAATGGCGGAGGCGGGGAAGCGCAAGGGGCTGAAACTCCTTGGCATTGCTGACCACACCCCCACCATGCCCAGCTGTTTCGGGGATTTTTACTTCTGCAATTTCAAAGTCATACCCCGCGAGGCAGAAAAGGGCTATGGCATAGACATAGTCATGGGGGCGGAGCTGAATATCATCGACTACAGCGGCTCCACAGACCTGCGCGGAGAGTTCCTTTCCCGCCTGGACTACGCCGTAGCCAGCCTCCACGACCCCTGCATCAGGCCGGGGACGGAGGAAGAGAACACCGCCGCCATCCTGGGAGCCATGAAGAATCCCAAGGTCAAAATCATCGGCCACCCGGACAACCCCAAGTATCCCGTGGACTTTGATGCCATAGCCAAAGCTGCCGTGGAGAATCATGTGCTGCTGGAATTGAACAACAGCTCCTACATGCCCGGCGGCTCCCGCAAAGGCTCCCGCGAACTGGCCGGACAGCTCATGGCAGCTGCCAAGCGCCACGGAGCCATGATGATCGTGAATAGTGATGCCCACATCGAATTCGACGTAGGCAACCACGCCTATGCGCTGGAACTGATAGAAAAATACGGCTTCCCCGAGGAGCTGGTCATCAATTCGTCGCCAGAGAAGTTCAAGGAGTTCATCGGGGCATAAGGGCAAATCTTTTGCGGGACGTTCTATATCATTTGAGTGTCAAACGAATTGAGGTGACAGAATTGACAGACGGTTAGGACTATGCTAGAATAAGGGAAAACCTCCAAAGAGCCTAAAAATGGGGGGAGGTTTTCCTTTTTTGAGAGGTAGGTCTAAAGCCTTGTCCTGCAAGGGTTGCGGGCTTTTGTACAAGGGTTTTGCCGATGCTTGGCATGATGAATATGGGTACAAAAGCAGCATTTTGAGACAGGTTTTCCAGTTTTGCGCTGGGAGGCCTTATGTGACAAGGGTTTTCAGAGCTACGTTACGCGCGCTTTCATACCGCTTGCGGTATTGAAACTCGTCCTCACTTACTCCATCAACAGGAATGTAGGTGTTACGCGCGCTTTCATACCGCTTGCGGTATTGAAACACATTGTTGTTGAAGGACACATTCAGCTTTTTCTTACGCGCGCCCTCATACCGCTTGCGGTATTGAAACCGCAGCCTCCTGCGAGAAACTTCGTCGTCCGAGTATTACGCGCGCTCTCATACCGCTTGCGGTGTCTGTAAAATCAGCGTGGAGGAAAGTTCATCAGTAAAAACAGGCCGCCCTGTGTAGTGCAGGGCGGCCTGTTTGTGATATGATGGATATGCAAATAATCTGACAGGGGGATGCGGATGGACAAGAAAACTTTGCTCGGTGGTTGGAAGTCTGCGGCAGAGAAGGTTTCTGAAATTGGGGGAGCCGTGACATCTGGGGCGCAGAGATTGAAAGAAAACATAGCCGATGATTATAGCAAATTCAAAGAAATAGGAGCCATCAAGGAAGAGGGGCAACGTCTCCTGCAGGAAGCTGAGACATCACTGCGGGCGGCTGAGGGACGCTTGCACTACGAACATGATGAGGTGCAGTCTTTGACGGAGAAACTGGAGCAGGGATTGCTCAAAACATATGCAGAGTTTTGCAGGTATCTGCAGGTGTCCTCTGCAAATGAGGCGAACAGCGAGGTACTGCCTGTGCCGCCGGAGCTGAAGCAGGCGAATCTTTGGCAGGAGGCAGGCACTGCAGGAATGCAGGCTGTAGCGGCCGGAGCGGCAGCCGGGGCAGCGACGGTGGGATTGGTGACAGCGGTGGGGACAGCCGGGACAGGTACTGCCCTGTCAGCTTTGTCGGGAGCGGCTTATGTCAATGCCACGCTGGCAGCCTTGGGAGGAGGCTCTGTGGCTGCGGGAGGCTTGGGCATGGCCGGAGGCGTGGCGGTGCTGGGGGCGGCGGTGGCTGCTCCTGCGGCTTTGGTCATGGGATACTTCTTTGACAAGAAAATAAATGTCAATCATGCCGAAGCGGTGAAATGGCTGAGCGAGGTCAGAGATTATGCGGAAAAAGTTCGTGAGTCGGTGCAGAGGGCCGAGGTATTGAGCTTTCGTCTGCGAGAAAAGGCACAGGAGATATATGCGTTTCAGTATTTCTTCAGAGACATGCTGAATGTGTCGGCAGGTGCAGTGGCCTGGGGCGATACCCGCAGCTATCTGCCTATTTTGAACGATGGCGCGACTACCCTTATAGCCTGCATGCAGTTGCCGGTTACCCGTGGGCAAGCACCGAATCCCGACTACGATGCTCTGATGTCAGAACTGAGGTCGGTCATCGAAGCTTGCCGCAGGGAGTTTTACGCATATGTGTTGGAATTGCCCCGCCAGAGACGGCTGCTCCTGAATTCGCTTCGGGAACAGGATCTATCGGAGCACAGAGAGGATTTTGCCCAATGGGTTGAGATTATCGCTCAGAATCTCAAGCGCATGGAAGAAAAATTGGACAATGTTCAGCAGGAGATGCAGGAAGGCTTCGAGAGAGTCGAGGCGGGGCTTTTGGATGTGAGGTCTTCTCTTTCGGTGCTGGGAGATGATTTGCGCCGCATGCAGGAGGAGACCAGCCTTCGCCTTCGGGAAGTGGCAGGAAATGCGGAGGAGACAGAGATAATCCTGAATAATCTCACGGACAGCATGAGCAAGCGCCTTTTGGAAGTCTCTGCACTGCAGCAAAAACGCAGCTGTGCCGAGCAGGAAATTCAGCTGCGGGAAGCCTTTGGCGAGTCCTGGGGCAAACTTGCGCCCCAGTCGAGGAAATTCTTGATTTCGGCCAGAATGCTATATCTGGAGCTTTCAGGAATGGGGGATCGGCTGGATTTCTCCGGGGTGTGCATATTGGCTGTGAAAGCCCTGGAAAATGAGCTGCACAGGCGTCTGTATAGTGATTTCGTGAAATATCTGCAGGAGAAATATCCGGCAGAGGAAGAATTGGGCAGGTGGCCCAGCAGCTTGCGCCGTCGTGACAGGTGGGGGCGGGAGTTTGTCTTGCCGGAGGCCCGTTTTACTCTGGGGACAGTGCCCTTTGTCTGTGGTACACGCACAGCTTCTTATCTCAGTGATGCTGAGCATGAAGCAGATCTCAGAGCAGTGGCAGAGTATGCCAAAGAGCAGCTATTAGCGCCGGGCATGACAGGGGAAGAAATCTGGACTACCTTGCAGGCTATTGGCACTGATACGGATAGGATAACGCAGAAATACCGCAACCCTGCTGCGCATATCAATGCCCTGGGACAGGGGGAGGCCAAAGCTTGCCTGGATTTCCTGCTGGAAGTAGAACGGGCGTTTATTTGGATGATGACAAGGTTTGCCGCCTGAGATACAACCTCGCAGTTTTTTTGATAAGACAGCTTGGCAGCGCTTTGCTATTATTTGAACCATGAGGTTCAGATAGCAAAGCGCATTTTTATGTGAGGAAGGAAGAGTGCTATGTGCGTGGTATATTTGCTCTCACCACAGACGAAACTGAAATGTGTCGGCAGCAGGCTGGAAGTAGAAAAAGAAGGAAAGAAATTATACAGCCTGCTGACTGATGAGGTGGAATGTGTGGTGCAGGGGAGGCTGGCGCAGATTACCACGCCTGCGCTCTATGAACTTATGGAAAGAGGCGTAAGCATATTCTATGTGGATGGCCGGGGGCGGCAGCTGGGGCATTTGTATGGTGGCGATTCCTGGCAGCGGAGCAGGCTTCAATATGAATGCTTTGAACAGGCCGGGCTGGAATTGGCCAGGGAAATAGTGGGCAGGAAAATCGAGGGGCAGAGAAATCTTCTGCGAGCCTATGCCAAGAGCAACAAGGACTTGGAACTGGCTCACTTTGCGGATAAGCTGAAAATGTACAAGAAAAAACTTCCCTTGGCGCAGAGTGTTGATGAATTGATGGGCTGGGAAGGTATAGCTTCCCGCACCTATTTCAGTGCTTACCCCTTGCTGCTGGACACTTCTCTTTGGCCCTGGCAGGGGCGCAACCGTCGCCCGCCCAAGGATCCTGTCAATGCCCTGCTTTCTTATGGCTATGCCTTTTTGGAAAGAGAGGTGCGTCTGGCCGTTTTGGGCGCGCGACTGGATGTACGCATAGGTTTCCTGCATAGCAATAATGGTCGCAAGGATAGTCTTGCCTATGACCTGATGGAGCCTTTCAGGCAGCAGATCATAGACAGGCTGGTGCTGAAATCTTTGAATTTGAAGCAATTCAGGCCGAGCGAATTCATCCATGATGAGGAACTGGGCTGCCGATTGACAGAATCGGCGCGGAAAAATTTCATTGGCATCTATGAGACATACATGGATAAGCAGAACCAGGCCCATGAAGGTCTCAGTCCGCGAGAATGGGTGGCTTTGCAGATTGGTGAATTTGCCAAAGAGATTTTCCGGCGGGGGAAGGAGGCTGTGTGATGCATTACCTCATAGCTTATGACATAGCAGAAAACAGGATACGCAGCCGGGTGGCAAAACTGCTGGAAAAGCGGGGGCGGCGTCTGCAATACAGCGTCTTTTATGCAGACCTTGCAGAAAGGGAATGCCAAGGGCTGTGGCAGGAATTGCAGCAACTGATAGAAAATGCAGAACGGCCGCTGCTTCTGGTAGCGCCGCTTTGCTCAGCTTGCTATGGACGCATATTGATGACAGGGGAGCCGATGGAGAAAGAGCGTGCTTATATAGTGGCTTAGAATAGGGGGCGGGGAAATGGAAAGTATATTCAAGGCAGAAGTGCAGCTGCATGGGGCATCCGAATTGAGGTGACAGAATTGACAGATGGTTAGGACTATGCTAGAATAAGGGAAAACCTCCAAAGAGCCTAAAAATGGGGGGAGGTTTTCCTTTTTTGAGAAGTAGGTCTAAAGCCTTGTCCTGCAAGGGCTGCGGGCTTTTGTACAAGGATTTTGCCGATGTTTGGCATGATGAATATGGGTACAAGAGCAGCATTTTGAGGCAGGTTTTCCAGTTTTGCGCTGGGAGGCCTTATGTGACAAGGGTTTTCAGAGCTACTATTACGCGCGCTCTCATACCGCTTGCGGTATTGAAACAAGTTCCAGCCTGACCTGCTCGCTAAGCGGCTCTGATTACGCGCGCTCTCATACCGCTTGCGGTATTGAAACGCAGTCCATCCCTTTGGACGAGATGGTGAAGGGCGAATTACGCGCGCTCTCATACCGCTTGCGGTATTGAAACGATCGCACAACCTATTAACCTCCTTTCTTGCGACATTACGCGCGCTCTCATACCGCTTGCGGTATTGAAACATATGCAGTCTCAGCTTTCAGCACCTTGCCTGCGAAATTACGCGCGCTCTCATACCGCTTGCGGTATTGAAACTTGCGACAGATACAGATAAAACATATCATTTTCTCCCTTATTACGCGCGCTCTCATACCGCTTGCGGTATTGAAACCTCGAGGTCAGCCAGAATCTGGTCAGTAGCCATGGAAATTACGCGCGCTCTCATACCGCTTGCGGTATTGAAACCTGATGTTCGTCCAATCCAGTGATCTGAATGGTTAATTACGCGCGCTCTCATACCGCTTGCGGTATTGAAACGCCAAACTCATAGCGAGCGGCATAGAAAGCTTGAAGATATTACGCGCGCTCTCATACCGCTTGCGGTATTGAAACTATTGAAAACCGCCTGCAGGTAGCAATCAGCATGGGTATTACGCGCGCTCTCATACCGCTTGCGGTATTGAAACTAGCGGGTAACATGCTCGAGCGGCAGCTTTGCGCTCATTACGCGCGCTCTCATACCGCTTGCGGTATTGAAACTTGATGAAACGCCGATTCAGCATTTCGTCATCCATGGTATTACGCGCGCTCTCATACCGCTTGCGGTATTGAAACAATAAACAAGACAACCTATCGCCCGGAGGGCGATGTGGTATTACGCGCGCTCTCATACCGCTTGCGGTATTGAAACGTCTCAAGGGTAGCCACCTTGGCCTCAAGGGCAGCCAGCATTACGCGCGCTCTCATACCGCTTGCGGTATTGAAACACCTGCCTTGCTAGAGTGGCACAGTTCAGCTGCGTTGCATTACGCGCGCTCTCATACCGCTTGCGGTATTGAAACAACTATCCGACAGACGGAAGTATCCACGTGCATGGGATTACGCGCGCTCTCATACCGCTTGCGGTATTGAAACTGGCGCAGCACCCACACTCGACAAGCTCCTGGAAGCATTACGCGCGCTCTCATACCGCTTGCGGTATTGAAACCGGCCTCAACGGCAGCTTTAACAACGGCATTGAAAATTACGCGCGCTCTCATACCGCTTGCGGTATTGAAACCTGCATGGTACGACGATATAACCCACTCACATAAGCCATTACGCGCGCTCTCATACCGCTTGCGGTATTGAAACTTAAGGGCCTTGATCTGATCCGTGACATTGGATAATTACGCGCGCTCTCATACCGCTTGCGGTATTGAAACGTCACCTTCGTCTCCTCCTTGACCTCCTCATTCACCATTACGCGCGCTCTCATACCGCTTGCGGTATTGAAACCACCTTCAGCTCCTCGCCTAGAACAGATGGCTATGCCATTACACCTCATACCGCTTGCGGTGTATGTAAAATCAGCGTGGAGGAAAATTCATCAGCCAAAACAGGCCGCCCTGTGCAGTGCAGGGCGGCCTGTTTGTGATATGGTGGATATGCAAAACCTCGCAGTTTTTTTGATAAGCCAGCTTGCCAGCGCTTTGCTATTATTTGGACCAAGAGGTTCGGAATAGCAAAGCGCGTTTTTACGTGAGGAAGGGCATGCCTATGTAGTTCCTCAGATTAGGGGGGATGGGAAATGGAAGGTATTTTCAAGAAAGCAGCCGTGCAGCTGCAGGGGGCGGCGGATTTCATGAAGAAAGAAGCAGATTACTACGGGACAGAAGAAGGCAGGGCAGAAATCGGTGAAGCTGTCAGGCAGACCGGCAGATTCATAGGGGGGACGGGGAGATTTTTGTGGACTGTGGGGGAGGCTATAGTAGGAGGGGCTGCCAGCAGGGCAAAAACATGCTATCGGGCAGGAGAGGATATCTATAAAGGCGAGTACAGTCAGGCTGGCAAGCGTGTGCTGGATATGGAGATAGACAGATTCGCTGCTGTGGGCAAGACCGTTGCCGCTGCAGCCGGTGCTGTCGCAGATTGTGCCGTGTTGCTGGTGTCTCAGACTGACGAGGGGGCGAGGAAGAAACGATTGCAAAAACGGCTGAAGCGTTGTGCCATAGCCGGAGGAGTAATCCTGGCCGGAGGGGAAATCTTGGATGTGCTGGATGGTGAGGCAGATGACACAGGTGAGGCGGGGGATATACTTTTCCCTCCGCCACAACCGTTGTAATTGCTGCATTGCTAATTTTCCAGAAAAATAGTACAATGAAGCAAAGGAGAGGATTTCATTGGCAGAAGACCATACCGAGAAATACTCAAAAGAACTTTCAGCTTTTCGGCTCATGGACGACCTGTTCTTTGGGGTCTGTTTGGGAGACAGCAAGAAAGCCATCGAACTGATTGTCAATATCGCCAAACAACGAAAAGACATCAAAGTACACAAGTTCGTAAACCAAAAGAACATACCGAATATCATGGGACGCGGGGCTATACTTGACGTATTCGCTACGGACAAAGAAGGACGCCAGTATAATGTCGAAGTCCAGAACGACAATAAGGGAGCTATTCCCAGACGGGCTAGGTTCAATGCATCGATGCTCGACTATATGACCGTCAAAAAAGGTACTACTTGGCAAGAAATCCCAAAGAATTGCGTCATCATGATTTCCGATGAAGACATTTTGGGGTTCGGTGATGGCCTGTATATCATCAAAAGAACGATTGTCAGCCGTAACAACGCACCGTTCGACGATGGTTCTGAAATCATCTATATCAACGGACAATATGAGGGCGACGACGATATCGGCAGGCTGGTACACGACCTAAAATGTACGAATCCAGACGAGATGTATTTTGATGTGCTGGCTAATCGAGTACGGTATTTCAAGGAAAATCGGAAGGGGAGAGCGAGAATGTGCGAAATCATGCAGAAATTACAGGACGAGGCTGAAGCCAGAGGTGTAGCTAAAGAACGTTTGTCTGCTATTAAGAACATTATGGCAGAGTTTAATGTTTCCGCTCAAAAGGCGATGGAATCATTAAAGATTCCCCAAAGCGAATGGGAAAGCTACGCTTCTCAGCTCCGCTGATTTCCGACAAACATGAAAAAGAGTCTCTATTGTGGAGGCTCTTTTTGATTGAGACAGAGGATGGGGAATGATTTTTGGTGGCAGTGAAGAGATGTTTCGCTTGAATGAAGGAAAATTGCCGGGGAACGGCAAACTTCGCAGGATTTTTGA
This sequence comes from Pseudoselenomonas ruminantium, assembly GCA_902780915.1. GTDB lineage: Bacteria > Bacillota > Negativicutes > Selenomonadales > Selenomonadaceae > Selenomonas_B > Selenomonas_B ruminantium_B. The sequence continues at coordinate 11,438 of CACZHK010000006.1, forward strand.
CAAGGCAAAAGACCCGCAGGCTGTTAAGCTATGAACAAGTAGTTCAAGAAAACAGCCTGCGGGTCTTTTGCTGGCGGGGAGGTGGTGTCATGGTTGACTGGTGGAGGGAAAAGCCGGAGCATCAGGGGGAGTGAGATTCTGCCATGTCTTTTGCAAAATAGCAGTGATTTCCTGTCGCAATCCTGTCGGCTCGATTACTTCAGCTGCGACTCCCAGAGAGAGAATCTTCCCCAGCAATTCTCTTTGGTCAAACTCGTAGTAGTACAGCTTTATTTGATAAGAGTCGGAGTCTTCATTGTAGATAGCTTCTTTGTCATACTCGGCAAAAATCTTGAAAGCCCTTTCCACGGCGTTGTAGCGTGGGCTCAGACGAAGCAGGCAGCTGCGTTGCTTGCTTGCCAGGAATTCTGACAGTTTGTCCTGATAATCCTGAGTGAGTGGAGCGCCGATGGACAGTGCTGACAGGCGTTCGACATTCATTTTGATGGCGCGGTTTTCTTCTGCCAGCCAGGCTATGAGGCGGTATTGATTGGCGGCGGCATCGTATTCCAGTCGGCAGGGAGCGCAGATGCCCCGGTGGAGGTGTCCCTGTCCGTCTTGATTGGTGTAATTCAGCTGCCGGGATTCCAGCAGGGCCTGCCAGATGAGAGCCAGAGCCTTTGGCGGTGGTGACTGAGAGGTGTCCCGTATGAGCAGGATGCTTTTATCCGACTGAGTGCCGTAGCCATGGAGCATGGCTTGCAGTTTTGCGCGCAAGGCTTCGGTCAGGAGGAATGCTGCTTCCGGCGCGCGGGTCATATCTGCCAGCCAATCAAGTTCAGCTTTGGTAGGGGCAATAGCAAAAGCTGCCGGAATGAAGGGTGTGGCCACATCGTTCTCGTCAAAAATAAAAATCGCATTCAAGAGGTGATGATAATCCTGCAAATTAGACCAATCAATCCGGGGAAGGCAGGCCAGAATATCCTGGCGGGTCAATTTTTCCCCTTGATGGATGCGGTTCAGGCATTTCCCAAACGCTCTGAATAAGTCTGTATAAACTTCATGAAACAGAGGTGTGTAAGCCATAATTTTTCATCATCTCCTTCAGATCTTCCAGCAGCCTTTCCTGCAGCACCTTTGAACTGACGGCTCCAAGGCATAAGGAGGGGTAGAAGGTCCGCAGCCATGGAGCCAGGCTGAGGTCATCCTGCAACTGTATGGTACAGCAAAGGAAATTCTCTGCCTTGGTGGTGAATGCAGCCGAGGGAAATCTCTTCGAGATGCGCTGGCGTATGCTCTCCGCCTCCCCGGGGGAATTGGTGAGGAAGGTCAGCCTTAGCTCATGCAATGGAGAGGGGGTATACGAGGGTGGCTCTTTGCTTTTATGTCCGGCTGGCCGCAGGTTTTGCACCAGATCAAGGCGGAAGGTCTGCTTTTGGCTATAGTGCCTGGCAGAGGGGGCTTTGGCAAGGGCTTCCAGGTATTGCCGTCCTTCGTAGCGGTTGATAAGGAGCTTTAGGGGGAGGGCTGCAGTTTCGCGCCCGCCGTATTGGAAAGATACTGCTGCCTGCTTGTCTATGGCCTGGAGCAGGAGAGAGATGATTTCTTCGTCAAGGAGCTTATCAGGGGGGATGTGCTTTATTTGTGACAGATTGCATGGCGGGGCAGAGGCAGGGCAGGTGTCGGCCAAATATGTATCGAGGAAGAGCCCAGGCATGGACAGGGGCGCAATGTGGGCGTAGAAATTCACAGCAGCTCTTAGCTGCCGCGTTTCGATCCCATTCAATCCGGCAAGAGGATTTTGCCTGCTTTTGTAGAAATAACGTCCTTGGAACATGCAGCGCTCGGCCAGCCCCAGATTGACAAGTTCCTTCAGATAGCGGTTCAGGGTACTGCGGCTCAAGTCGTTTATGCCGGAGGGCAGGGCTTTGTCAGTGGGGGTGAGCCGATACTGCAGGATGGTGGTTTCGTCCAGCGGCTCATCTGCGGCAGCCAGTATCTGCAGGAGGCCGAACAGGTAAAAAGCAGCCTTTGGCTTCAGAGCTTTTGTTTGGTAGGTTTTGGCAAGGTAAAGGGCATCAGGCCGATAGAGATCGCCTTTCAAAGCATGGATTTCCTTGTGTCCCTGGCGCAAGGTCTGGAGTTTTTCGGAGGGCAGGAAGAAGCGCAGGCGGCTGAGGTTTTCCTCATAGCTGCGGGGGCTGAGTCCCAGCTTCCTGGTCAGGTAGTCTTTATGGTAGCAGCCCAAGGCTATATAGCGTATGAATGGCCGCAAAGTGTCGTAATCTCCGATGTACTTCATGGCGAACCCTCCTTCCTCCTCAGTATAGCATGGGCCAGGCGAGATTAAAATCAAATTAAAGAAACAAGAGGAAATATATTGTATTTTCTTATTGTTGTGATTTATACTGTTAGGTGGTGATGCTGATGGAAGAATTGCTGGTAAATCATACGAATCATCCGGTGTCCACCTGGCCCGCTGCCCAGCTACGGGCAGCAAGGGACCTTTATGGCCGGGTGGAGGATGTACCTGCACCTTTGCTGGGGGCTGATTGCAGCGAGGCGGAGCTGGCAGGAATGGCAGATAGGCAGGTAGCTGCTATCCTTGCCATGAAGCCTGCTGCTGTCCTCTGCCAGGGTGAATACTGCTACACTTACGCGGTGGTGAGCCGCCTGCTTCGGGCCGGAGTAACCGTCCTGGCGGCTTGCAGTGAGAGAGTGGTGGAAGAAAGCCGGGAAGAGGATGGTTCCATAAGACGTGTTTCGCATTTTATTTTTTCACGTTTCAGACAATATGTATAGGTATTGACAGGGGGCATAGGGATGAAGTTCAAGGCGGCAATTTTTGATACTCGCTCCATACAAAGTTATATTTTTGCTGGTAATCAGCTGAAAACCAATATAGGTGCTTCCTATCTGGTGGAGCGCATTTTTGAAGACATATTGCTTCCCGTTGCACGCAAGGTCCTGGGAGAAGGACAGCTGGACGAAAAGACCTGGCAGGAGTGTGAGAAGCCCGACTGGGAAAAGCAGGAGACTGCAGCCAGAGTGGGGTATATCGGTGGTGGCAATGCGCTGCTCCTGTTCCGGCCTGATACCGCTTGGGAAGATGTGCGCGGGATTGTCAGCGGATTTACCAAGAAATTGCTGACGGCTTGCCCGGGGCTGAAGACAGGGGCTGCCCTGGGAGAAATCGACCTGGATAAGGATGGCCGTTTTTTGCAAGAGGACTTGAGCTTGACGGCTTTGGTGCATAAGCTGAAGGAAAATCAGAATACGGTCTTCCCGCGGGTTAATCCTGCTTATACCGGCCTTACGCTCTCGTGCGATACAAATGATGAGGCGGCAGATTTTTGGGATGAGGCAGGCGGGAGATTCATTTCCCATGAGGCGGCAGCCAAGCTCCTGGCCGGCAGCCGGCACAGGAATGAGGCGGCTCCTGCCGAGAGGGAATTGTGGCAGAAGCTGCAAAGCGTCTTGCCCGCAGAGGAGAGAGAGGATTTCCTGCGGGGCTTTGCCTTCCCCGCCGAGTTTGATGCGCTGGGGCAGCGGGAAACGGAAGATTATTTTGCTATTGTCCATATAGATGGCAACAATATGGGGCAGAAGTTCAGTGCCTGTGATACCCTCACGAAGCGCAAGAATCTCTCCATGAAGATCAGGCAGATGACCATAGAGGCGTTTGTGTCGCTGCTGCAGACCATGGCAGAAGAATATGAAGGTTATCGGAAGTTCCTTTCCCTGGGCCACGATGAAGAGGGGCGGCTTTTCCTGCCCATCCGTCCGTTGGTGCTGGGGGGCGATGACATGACCTTCGTATGCCCGGCGAAGGTGGCGCTCATCTATGCCAAGCGCGTGATGCTGTCCCTCAAAAAGGCGGGCATAGACAGCTGCGGCGGCATCGCCATGCTGAAGACGGCCTATCCTTTCTTCAGGGGATATGAACTGGCGGAGGAACTTTGCGGCGCTGCCAAAGCCAGGATGCGGCAGGAAAGCCAGGATTCCCAGCAGGGTTCCTGCTGGCTGGATTTTGCCTTGCTGCACGGAGAGCAGGCCCCCACCTTGGCAGAGATACGCCAGCAGGAGTATGGCGCTGTCCTGGGCAATATGCATTTCGGCCCTTATCGGGTGGACGAGGGGGGCAAGGCCTTTGCCCTGGATAATCTGCTGCTGGCGGTTGAGGCGCTGCAGGGACAGGAGGCCTGCCTGCCCAGCAGCAAGATGAAGGAACTCCGCAGCGTGCTGGCAAAAGATGCGGCAGTCCAGCGGCAGTTCCTGGCCCAGCTTGAGCATTTGCGCAGGAGCGGGAGTAACTTGAGCCTGCCACAGGTGCCGACCTGGCAGGTATATGAGGAAAATCTCTGGCATAAGGGCTGCACACCCTATGTGGATGCCATAGAGATGGCAGACCTCATCGTGGCAAGAATCGACATGGAGGTGTAAGGCTTATGGAGAATAAAGATAAAGATAAAGACAAGAGAAAGGCTATCAGGCAAAAGAAGAAGGAGGCTGCTCTGAAGAAAAAGCAAAGGTGCTCAGTTGAAAGTGTAGATAGAGAGTGTGGTGGTGTAAACGAGGCGATAGACGCTTTTGAGAAGACCTTAGATTTTAGATGTGAACATAAGCCGTCTGCCGAGCTGGCAGATATAGACTTGAGCAAGGATTTCGAGCTGCGGGTAGGACTTCTGTCCCCGTTGCACCTTGGCTCAGGTCAGGCAGATGTCAATGTGGATGCCCAGATCATCCATGACAAGTACGGCCTGCCGTATTTCCCGGGGCGCCGCCTGAAGGGGCTGCTTTATGAAAGCGGTGTAGAAGTAGCCGAGATGGCAGAACTTTCGGGGCTGCCGCTTTTTACAGGGGCACAGTTGGATGAATTTTTCCAGCGGGGTTCTCTGGGGCAGGTGCAGCTGGATCTTTCTAACCTCTATCTGGAAGGCAGCGAGGAGATGAGAGCAGAATGGGGGTATCTGGAAGAACGGTACCCGGGGCTGTTCCGTCCTGAGGATGTGCTGGAGAGCTATACCTCCCTGCGCTATCAGACGAAGATAGATGCTGAAACGGGTACGGCGGCAGATACCAGCCTGCACAATATGCAGGTCTTGGATGAAGGGCTGATTTTCACAGGCAGTCTCAGCCTGAAGAATGGAGATATGAAATCCTTGGCTATTCTGGCGCTGGCCCTGCGCAATCTCACTCAGGCCGGCCTGAAGCGCAGTCGCGGCTTCGGCCATCTGGCCTGCACTTTGGAGCAGGGAGGACGTGATGTGATGCTGCCGCTTATTGCCTGGGCTGCAGCTGAGGCGAAGGAGGGGATGGCAAATGGGTGAATGGCAGGAATTGCCCGTCGTGATCAGGACTGAATCCCCGGTGCTGGTGGCAGCGAAATCCGGGTCGGGCACCATGACCGCCAGCCTGGACTATTTTTCCGGCACGATAGTGCGGGGGCTTATGGCGGGAAGATATATAGAAACACAGAAGCTGGAGCAGGCTGAGGAGGATGGGGCCTTCCGGGAGCTTTTCTTCTCCGGGCTGCGCTTTGGGGCAGCTTATCCCTTGAGGGATGGAGAAAGGGCTATGGCCTTGCCTATGTCCCTGCAGAGAAGCAAGGATGGCAGCCAGGTGATAAATCTCATGCAGGACAAGGGCGCGGCAGGTTTCAAGGCCATGCGGGGCCTGGGCATAATCTCCCAGGGGCGCATCACAGCTGTGAAGGTGAAAAAAAACATCAGCCTGCATATGAGCCGCAGTGACCAGAGACTCCGTGATGGTAGCGAGCGTCTGGCAGGCCGCAGCCTCACAGGAGGGATTTTCAACTATGAGTCCATCGAGAGTGGCCAGGAGTTCGGTGCCTGCATCTGGGGCGAGAGGGAGCAACTGCTTCGTCTCAAAGAGTACCTGGGGGGGAAGAGCTGGGAGGCTCGTATAGGGCGTTCGAAGTTCACCCAGTATGGCAGGTGCGAGATCAGCCTGGGAAAAATCCGGGATATTTCCCTGCCGGAGCAGGCTGCTGCGGAGAATCGGATCTGCCTGCGCCTGGAAACTCCTTTCCTGCCTGAGCAGGAAACTGCTGATGCCGTGGCAGCTTTGTCAATCTTGCCCCGGCGCCTGGAGCAGATGACAGGCGATAGTTTTGCTTTGGATGAACAGCGCTTGTTTGCCCGCAGGGAAGCAGTGGACAATTTCGTGGGCGTATGGAATATGAAGCGCCCACGGGAAGATGCTTTGGCAGCTGGGTCTGTCTTTGCCTTGAAAAAATCCTCTCCCTGGAAACCTGAGGATTGGGCTGCGCTGCAGCAGATCATGTATGAAGGCATTGGCCGAAGGCGCTGCGAGGGCTTCGGCCAGTTGCGCCTCTGGCAGGGGCAGAATCTGTCCATAGCGGCTGACGAAGGTCAGACAGCCGTGCCCCGACGTGCAGTCAAAAATAAGCAGGTTTGCAGGAAAGCCCTGCAGATTATCAGCAGGCGCTTGCTGTCAGCTGTAGAGAATTTTGCAGCTGAGGATGCCTGGGAGGCCAGGAATTATCTGGGAGAGAGTGGCAGGCACTTCCTTTCCAGGCTGGAGACGGTCCTGCAGAATGCCGAAAGGCGCGGCGGCTTTGAGGCCTTGAGGGAAAATCTGAGCTTTGAGGTGAAGGGGCCAGCTACGCCCTTTGCCAAGGCTTTGGGGGCCATACGCATCAATGGCAAGTCCCTGAAGGCTTTCTGGGGAGAAGACCAGACCTTTGGTGATATGCCGTATTGGCAGGAGGAACGGCAGCAGGTGCTCTTTTCGGCAGAGGTAAGGCAGGCTTTGAAGGATTTGGGCATAGAGCAGGGCACGGCTTATTACAGGGACTCGGCTGAGCTGTTCTACGCTTACTGGCGCTGGTTCTGCCGCTATGGCCGCAAATACGCCCGCAAGCTGGATGTGTAGGAGAGGGGGCAGAGAAAATTGGATGAAGCAAGTGTAGTAGGCAAGATTGTCTTCGCAGGGGAACTGGTACTGGACGAGCCTCTGCTGATTGGCGATGGAGAAACTGCCCGGACGGGGGATACGGATATTTGCGTGCTGCGGGATAAGAAGGGGGTTCCCTATATCCCGGGAACTTCTCTGGCCGGTGTGCTGCGCAGTTTCCTGAGGGATGCGGATCCCTTGGCCACGGCTTTGCTGTTTGGTTCGGAAAGAGGCGAAGCGGAGCTGCTGCGGGAGGGGCGCAAAGTGGAGGTGCAGAGCAGCCTTTCCTTTGGGGATGTGATGCTCAGCGAAGCGCAGGTCGTCCTGAGGGATGGCGTGAGCATAGATGGCGCCACCGGCGTGGCCCTGAAACATCATAAGTTTGATTACGAAGCAGTGGACAGCGGTGCCCACGGTAGTTTCCGTCTGGAGGGAACCTTGCGGAAGCTGCATGACGGTTACGAAGAAGCGGTGTCAAGGGGCATTGAGCTTCTGCAGGGAAAGCTCGCGGGCGGCTTTTATGTGGGGGCCAGAACTACCAAGGGCTTTGGCCGCGTGCATCTGCAGGATTTGACCATTGACCGCTATGATTTCAAAAAGGCAGGGGATGTCCTGTCCTGGCTGGGGGTCAGCGGCGAACGCGGGCCGGCTGAGCTGCACAAGAAATATAAGGGGGATGGCACGCCTTGCTATGGGAAGGACGACTTCATGGTGGAGGCAGACTTCTCGCTGCGAAGCTCCCTTATCGTGAGGGATTATGAAGCGGATGCAGAGGGGACGGCAGTCATGAAGCAGGACAGCCGGAAGCGCTGGATCATTCCCGGCAGCAGCCTCAAGGGCGTCATGCGGCACAGGGCAGAATACATCCTGGGGAGACTGGGCAAAGACGCTGCCCTGACGGAGAAAATAATGGGCCCCTCCCTTGCATCTATGAAGGAAAGGCCCAATGAAGCCAAGAGGAAAAGCCGCTTCATGATAGATGAGGCAGCTCTGCGGCGCGATGCCGTCAAGCCCGCCAAGCAGTCCCGCAACCGCATAGACAGATTCACAGGCGGCACCGTGGACACAGCCCTTTTCAGCACCAAGCCTGTCTGGCAGAAAGAGCAGGGGGCGGTTTCCTTGAAGCTGCGTTTCGGCATAACTAGGGCAGATGACTGGGAAGCCGGACTGGTGCTGCTTCTGCTGAAGGATCTTTGGAGCGGCAGAGTGGCTGTAGGCGGTGAAAAGTCCATTGGCCGGGGAGTCCTTGAGGGGGTAGCGGCCAAAATATTCTATCGGGGGAAAGTCTGGCAGATATCCCCGCAGGAAAAGGTTTCAGCAGAGACGGAAAAAGATTTGCAAGAGCTGGTAGATGCGCTGGTGCTGGCAGAATAGGGGGCGGCTTGGCTATATGAGTATCAAATTGGCATTAGGGCCTCTGCAGGTGCAGAAGTGCTGTCAGAGGAAAGAAGAGGTGTCCCTGCCTCTGAAGGCGGAGGCTGTGGCGGCCTTTTTGCAGGAGCATGGTGTCCGGCAGGCTGCAGTGGTGATCTGGCAACTGGACAAAATCCTTTGGGGCAAGTGGGAAAACGGGCAATTCCTTCTGGCAGGCGGCCAGGCTGTGCGTCCGGAGCTGTGGCTGGAGCTGAGAGTGTTCAATGAGACTGCAGAACTGCATCTCACCGGCAATGAAGGCACCATGCAGGGGCGTTTCCTGCAGGAGGTGGCAGAAAACGGGGAACCCTGCGAGTATGTGGATTCCCTGGCGCGCCTGTGGGGCGAAGCGGCAGGAGAAGAGGAAGGCTGGCTGCTCCTGGAGGACAAGGACAGGAAACTGCGGCAGCAGGTTCCCGCGCCATGCGAGAAGGCCCGCTTTTACGGCTTGGTGACGAGGAATTACATAGGGATAAATCAGCGTACGGCACAGGCGGGGTATGAGGATTACCGCTATGTGAAGATCTGTGCCGCAGATATAGAGAGGTGAGACAAATGCCAGCAACGGCAGCATATAATTTCATCGGCTTGCCAGATAAGATCCTGCCCTCGGAGATGGAGCGCTATCATAAGGATCTGATGGGAGAGGACGAGAGCCGCGCCCATCGGGCTATGGCGACTTATCTGGCAGAGCAGGGCAAATACTCCGGCAGCATAGAGCTGGATATGGAAACGCTCATGCCCATGTTCATCGGAGGCGGTGAGGATGAGGCGGGCTTCTTTGCTCCTGCAGGGCAGAAGCGCATCCCCGGCAGCAGCATCAGGGGCATGGTAAAGAATCTGGTGAAGATCATCACCTGCGGCAGCATGCGGGGGAAAGAGGATGTAAATGACAGGCATATTTATTTCCGCTGTTTGATGGCTCCGAATAATTCGCCTGATTGGATGAAGGATCTGCACAAGCTCTACAGCAATCGCATGATGAGGATTGTGAACAAGAAGCCTGTGAAAAATGCCAAGACCGGCTTTTTGGTTCAGGACAAGCAGGGCAATTATATGGTGGCGCCATTGCTGACGGGCAAGAACACTCGCCGCATCCTTATCAGGGAGTATGAGGATGCCTTCAATACGAGCGTGCCTGTGCGTGGTGCATCGGTAGCCTGGCACGATGACGAGGCTTATATCATCACCGGCAGCCAAAGCAGGAATCGCCTGAAACCCAACATGCGCGCCTATGAGGCGGTGCCTCAGGAGCAGAGGAAAAGATTGGGCAAGCAGTTTATCCGTTATGTGAATTTAAGGGATGCCGACTGGAACGAAAATCACTTCCTGCCTGTGCCGGATGAGGTAATCAAGGACTATGTGGAGGATGTGACCAGGGGCGGCGTGGACCTTTTGAATGACAAGGGTCGCCTGAAGGCTGAAGTTGTGCGAGATAAGGGCATCAAGGTGCCGGGAAATATCGTCACGGTCATTCCCTGTGGCTATCTGGAACAGGACAAGGAGGTCTCGGCCTTTGGGCATGGGCAGTGCTTCCGCATTCCCTACAAGACGGGCATTTTGGATGCCATTCCCAAGGCTCTGCAGAAGGATACCATTGATATAGCCACGGCCATTTTCGGCAACAAAGAAAAATGGGCAGGCAGGGTTTTCTTTGAGGATGCGCTGCCGGAAGGGGCGATAGAGTCACTGGAAACCGCCTATGCCCATCCCCTGCTGCAGCCAAAGCCCACCTCCTATCAGCTTTATCTGAAGCAGCAGCGAGGCAAGAAGCTGAATCATTGGGATGCTGCCGGAGCAGAGGTCAGGGGCTATAAACTGTATTGGCACAACAATAAGTCTGACTGGCAGGCCTCTCCGGATGAGGAGAAAATGACCAATGTGGTACGCCGCATCACTCCTATCAAGAAAGGCAGTAAATTCACTTCCAGGATACGCTTCCAGAATCTCACGGCAGTAGAACTGGGGGCGCTGCTGATGGTCTTTGATATGTCCGGGAATGGCGAGAAGGTTGCCTATAAAATCGGTCAGGGCAAATCCCTGGGGCTGGGCAGCCTCAAGATGACTGGCAAGCTGTACCTTGAAGGGGAAGATTATTATGCCAATCTCTTTGCCGATGGTCAGCTGAATGACCAGGGAAAACCGGCTGACGGAGAAAAGTTCCTCAAGGAATTTGAGGCTTATGTGGAAAAAGCCGGCATGTCAAGGCAGTGGCAGGAAATCATGAAAGAACTGGCAGCCATGCTGGATTGGCAGAAGGTACAGAATACCAAGGGTTGGTCCAATCGGGTAGCTTCCATGAGCGGCAATGTGCAGTCCGGGGAAGTGGACGAGCGTTTCAAGACGCGGGATATCCTGCCGAAGGTCAGTGAGGTGTATGGCAATTGATAGGCGTGATAGTCTATCGGCTGCGGGCAGAGAATTCTGCCCGCTTGCCGATTTTTCATGGCAGGCTGGTACATGGGGCTATATTCACCCAGCTTCGCAAACAATCGGAAGCCTTGGCTGATTTTATCCACAACAAGATGAATAGCAAACCGTTTACGGTATCTGCATTGAATTGGGAAAAGGGCAATGAGAAAAGGGCGCGGGATTTTGCCGTGGAGAAGGGGAAGGTCTACTATCTCCGGCTCACGGCCTTGTCAGGTGAAGTGCTGGAGGCACTGCTTCAGCCCCGGGAAGCTGAGAGGCTGGAGATCGGGCGGGCTGTTTTTTCTCTGGAGGAAATATTGGCAGATGGCAGATGCGGGACAGGGCTGGCTTCGGTGGAGGACCTGATAGATGGTGTGTCAGCTTTGCCGGAAATGGAGAGCGTAGATTTTCGCTTCATTTCGCCGGTTTCCTTCAGGAATTTTGAGAGGGATTATCCCTTCCCGCTGCCTGAGTTCATCTTTGGCTCTTTGGCGGACAAATGGCTGCAGGCAGGCTTGCCTGCGCTTTTCGAGCGGCAGGAAGTGCGGGATTTGGCCAGGGAACTGCCTCTCGGCCTTTGGCAGGGCTGCAGCAGGAAGGTGTATTTTGCCTCTGACAGGGGCATGCTGGCCTTTGAGGGGCGTTTTTCCTATTTATTGAGGGATGTAGAGCCGGAACAGCAGAAACTTCTCTTGATGCTGGCTCAGTTCGCTGTTTTTGCAGGGGTGGGCAGGCTCACGGCCCAGGGTTTTGGGCAGACACAGATTGAGTTCAAGGAGCTGAAGATGTAAATGGCAAAGAACATCATGCTGTCATTTCTGAGCCCCCTGCAGGGCGGTGAAATAAAGAAATATGAGGAACTGTCTTTCGGTTATGCACTGGAGTCAGGCAGTGTCAAGACGGCCTGCCAGACCAATGAAGCGCCTATTTATGATGTGCATGAGTTCCTGGCAGGAAGAGGAGAAAAACTGGATGCCATGTTTGCCTTCGCTACCGAGCGTGTAAAGGAAGCCTTTGTCCTTGAACATGAGGGGGACAGATGCAGCTTCGATGGGATATTGCCTTTTTTGTTGCGGCGCTGTGCTGAGCAGGGGATTGGCTTTGAGCATTGCCAACTGGTAGATTATGATGCGGAGGCTGAAAATCCTGTAGAGGAAAGCCTCAGCAGGGCTGCCTGCATGGCCGGAAATATCAAGGCTTATCTTGGGGACAAGGCAAAGTGGAGCGAAGCTCATATCTTTGTTGACATAACAGGCGGTTTCCGTTACGCCAATATGATTATGATGACTGTAGTGCGGCTGCTGCAATATGATGGGATGCAGGTGGACAAAATCATCTATTCGGAAAAAACGGGCAAGTGCGGGCGGGTCTTTGATTTCCGGGAATTGAACAGGATGTATTCCTTGGCAGCCGGGGCAGATGCCTTCGTGAAATACGGCCGATCCCAGGCCATCGAGGAGTATTTCGGTTTTGACAGCAGCGATAAAAATGCCAACCATCATCTGACCGCAGAGTTGAGCAAGCTCCTGCGGGCCATGCACACTTTTTCTGATTCTATCTCTCTTTGCCGCACAGCGACTTTGCTGAAAGATATGAGGGAGCTTGGCCGTGCTTTGGACAGCTATGCAAGTCAGGAACACCCTGTGGAAGAGGCGGCCTTTGCCCAGTTGCTGGACACTATTTATCGCGAATATGAGCAGATTCTGGTGAAGGATATCGAATCTTATGTGCCCAAGATGCTGGATGTCATAGACTGGTGCTTGAAGAAGGGCTTCGTCCAGCAGGCGTTGACCTTGAGCAATGAGTGGCTGCCCATCTATATAGTGCAGATGAAAATATGCTATCCGGCTGATAGCGGTATCAATAAGAGCACCAGCACTTTGCATCATCATTGGGAGCAGGAGTTCATCATCAATTTCATCCCGCCCCGGAAGATGATTGACGGTTTGGGGCCGGTAGGGGAAATCATCAGCGCCTGGGCCGAGGGCAGGAAAGTCCATATTGATGAAGCAGTCCTGCCGGACAAATTTGTTTCCTTCCTCAAGACCGTGGAAGAGGCGGAAAGGCTGCACAGGAAGTTCCTCACCTTTGGCCGGCCCGAGGACCGTGGCGGGCTGAGGCATTATATGGCTCAGCATGGAGAAGTTGACAGGATGCTGGACTTCTTTTATCGGCGCATGCCGGCGACCTACCAAAAGAACTATGCAACCTTCATCCATACCTATGGATACAAAAGGAAGCTCATGGTCTTTTTGCACGGCATGGGGAAGAAGCAGTGGCAGGAACTTTTCCTGGAAAAAGAGGAACAGCCTGATATAAAGCCAGGACCGAAAACATACTGGTCAGAACGGGAAAAGCAGTGGCGGAAAATGTTTTCTGCAGGTGTGGCTGCAAGCTGCGTGGAAGTGGAGGAGGCCATTGGCCTGCTCTATCACCACAACAAGCTTCGCCAGCTGCGGCATAACACCAATCATGCCAGCGAGGAGAACAATTACACAGCAGAGGACATCAAGACGGCCATAGCCGCTGCTTTGGCTGATTTTTACCGCGTGACCGGGAAACTGGGGGGCCGACTATGAAAAAGAATATCATGCTGCTCTTTCTGAGCGATATCAAGACTGCCAAAGACAGCGGGGCAGTCCTTCTGACCCGCTATGATGATGTGGGCGAAGTGGCCGCCACCAATGAATCTGCCATGAGGAAGCTGGCCGCAGATCTGGGGGAGGAGCGACTGGACAGGCTCTTTGTCATAGCCACTGACAAGGTGCGCCGGGAAAAGGTGCCCGGAATGGACATCAGCCATCTGGAATTCTTCTGGCAGCGCCTGCAGGACAAATTCCCCGGCCTGGAGAAAATCACGGCGGTTATTCCCTACGCTGCGGAGGCCTCCATGGATGAGGCCCTGCACAATGTCCTGCTGGTGGCCGGAGAGCTTCGCCGCTATATAGAGGAGCAGCCTCAGGGTGATGAAATCCTGCTCCATGCAGATACCACCGGGGGCATGCGTCATGCCAACATGATGATAGTGGACGTGCTGCGGCTGCTGGAGTACAGCGGGGTGAAGGTTGGCCATATCTACTATTCTCTCTACAGTGAGCGTCGGGTAGATGAGGTGAATGGCATCTATGATTTGCTGGGGGTAACCTCCGGGGCAGAGGAATTTGTCAATTTCGGCAGTGTCAAGGCTCTGCAGGATTATTTCACCAGCCATAAGCGCACGCCCGTCATAGCAGCCTTGCTGTCTGCCATGGAAGGGTTCGCCGAAGAGGTGAAGCTGTGCCATCACGGGCGTTTTGCTGCGGCAGTAGAGAAACTGCGGCAGGCGCTGGAGAGCTTCAGGGCCTATTGCCGGGAGCAGGGTGATGAGGCTCTGGCCAGTGAAGAACTGCTGCTGGCTCAGCTGCTGCCCCGGATCTATAGGGAATATGCGCCGTTGCTGGAGGGCGAGGCTGATATTCGCGATGAGGTAGCCTGGTGCCTGAACCATGATTACATTCAGCAGGCTTTGACGCTGTATGTGGAGGGCATCCCTGATTATTTGTTTGGGCAGGGAGCTGTGGCCTTCACTCCTCTGGGGGAAAAAGCCATCACCAGGGCCTGGAAGAAGCAGCGCAGTCCCTCGGGCTTGCCCTTCTATGCCCTGACCCAGTTCGTGCCCAAGCACCTGCTGGCAGACAAAGATGCAGGACTGGGAATCTTGCAGAAGTCCCTGTTTGAAAAGAATGCGTATCAGGAGGACTGCCTGAAAAAGGTGAGGCTGGCACTGGGCAAGACTCTGCGGGCTTTTATGAAGTGCGAGAAAGATGATGAAGCAAGGGCTTTGCTGGAGAAGATAGGGGAGACTCTCAAAGCGGCAGGGCAGGAAGATTGCCTCGGCGTATCTCACTTGGAAGAGGGCAGGGGCTGGCTGGAGGAATGGCTGTCCTGGCTGCAGGACCCTGCGAAGCTGAAGGCACTGGGGGCGGCAGAGGGCGGCTTTTACGGCAAGCTGTGCCAAGCTATCGCCGACAAGCATTTTTCAGATTGGCAGGCAGAGAAGTTCCACCTCAGCTATGGGCGGCAGAAACTGCGGGAGTTTGCCCGGGTGCTGACGAACAAATTCACCCAGGATGAACTGCTGGATATGTTCTTTTCCGTGGAATATGATTATGCCTACAGATTCATGACATACGTTGACAGCGGGCTTTTTGCCCTGGGCATGGAAAGAGAGAGATTCAGGCGAATCCTGAATGACTATGGCCGGGTGAAGAATGAGCGCAACATCAGCAACCATGCCAGGCGGCAGGCGGAGATGGTGACGGCGGGGGAGATAAAGGCGTTTTTGTCCGCCTGCCTTGCGAGAATGCGCTGAGGGCAAGAGAATTTCATCTGCCGGCAGGAATTGGGCGCCTTCGTGGCGAATGACGCAGGGAAACAGGATGTTGACATCGTGACTTCGCGACTTGAAGTGGTGGGCTGTTGTATGTTCTTCATATGACAGCCTTTTTTCTAAGGGACAGGCGTTATTTAGATCGCGGCCTATCGGGGAGGGTTTTCCATGCTGCAGGAATGTCACAAGATATATTGGGAAAGCGATAGGGCGGATTTTATCGAGTCTGTGAAGAAGCGGCTCCGCAGGAAGAAGAAGGAGTCAGAACAGAGGCAGGACAGCGCCATCTATATCCACTTGCTCTTCCGCCTGCTCAGTTCGGATACCGCCCGGGAGACCAGGGAGGCCATTGCTGAAGTCATGCCCGAGGCTGTGGTGACGGGCATGACGGAAACTCTCTATGTCAATGAGGATCTGGAGTCCATGCTGCGCATGAACATCACCTTCCTGCAGCACAGCCATGTGAAGCTGATGGAGTATCTGGGGCCTCCCGAATGCTATGAGGAAGCAGGCAAGACCATCGGGGAGAAGATCAGCCATATACCTCTGGTGAAGGCTGTAGGCATCTACAGTGCGGGGCTGTCCACGGATTTCCATAAATTTGTCTCCTGCGTGTCCTCCCGCAATGAGGACGTGCCTTTCTTCGGCGCTACGGCGGGCATGTTCGAGTTCAGTGCCGATGACAGGAACAGGTTCAGCAATCTCTTTTTTTCCGACAAGTACAATGATGCGGACCAGCAGTATGTGGTGGGGCAGAAGACTTATTATCAGGGCATCCTGCTGGTGGTGTTCATAGGCGAGGAACTGCATGTGAAGGTGGACTACATCTTCGGCTGGAAGCCCCTGGGCAAGGAAATGACCATCACCGGCACCTGCGGGAATAATTGCATCTCCCGCATTGACAATATGCGGCCCACGGAGATTTTTCGCCGCTATCTGAAGGTGAACCCGGACGAGAATTTCGTTTACAATATCTATGAGTTCCCTCTGGCCATCGAACGCAACGGCTGCATCATGGGCAGGGTGGCGCCCCGCTACGACAATGAGGGGCGGATCTATTTCAGCAGCGATGTGTACGAGGGGGAGAAGGTGCGCCTCACCTATGCCGTCCATGACAATCTGATACAGGAGACGGAGGTGGCCAGCGAATATATGTGGGGCTTTGCTCCCGAGGCTATGTATCTGGTCATGTGCGGCAACCGCACTGTGTTCCTGAAGGAAAAGGCCAGGCTGGAGACATATGCCTACCGCCGCTTTGCCAGCAATCTCATCTGCAATTACGGCACCTCGGAGATTTACTGCCATCACGGCAAGGGCGGCATCTTGAACAGCGCTTTGGTGGCCGTGGGCCTGCGTGAGGGAAAAGCCTGGCTGAGGGTCTGCGCCGATACCAGCAGCCAGAGGACGGTGCGGGATGTCATCCCCCTGTCCGAGCGCATGGCGGCCTTTTTGGATGCGGTGACGGAGGAACTGCGGGAGAGCAACCAGGAGCTGAAGAGCATGGCGGAGGCCGCCGAGGCCGCCAGCCGCGCCAAGAGCCAGTTCCTGTCCAACATGAGCCACGAGATACGCACCCCTATCAATGCGGTGCTGGGCATGGATGAAATGATCATCCGGGAGGCCAAGGAGCCCAATATCCTGGAGTATGCGGAGAATATCCGCACAGCGGGCACAGCCCTCCTGGGTCTGATCAACGATATCCTGGATTTCTCCAAGATCGAGGCGGGGAAGATGGAGATCATCCCTGTGGAATACGCAGTGAGTTCCCTCCTCAACGATCTGGCCAATATGATCAGCCAGCGGGCGGAGAAGAAGGGCCTGGACTTCAGGGTGGAAGCCGCAGAAGATGTGCCGGGGGTGCTGAAGGGAGATGAGATACGCCTGCGGCAGGTGGTGACCAACATCCTCACCAATGCGGTGAAATACACGGAGCAGGGCAGCGTCACCCTGCATTGCGGCTGGGAAAGGACCGGGCCTCATGAAATCTGTCTCAACGTGGCGGTGCAGGATACGGGCATAGGCATCAAGCAGGAGGATATAGAGAAGCTCTTCCATGCTTTCGAGCGCATCGAGGAGAAGCGGAACCGCACCATCGAGGGCACGGGCCTGGGCATGAACATCACCCAGCGGCTGCTGGAACTCATGGGCAGCCGCCTGGAGGTGGAGAGCGAGTATGGCGTGGGTTCTGTCTTTTCCTTCAAGGTGAAGCAGCAGGTGGTGGACTGGGCACCCATGGGGGATTATGAGGCAGCTTACCTGAGCCGCATCCAGCACAAGGAGGCCTACCGGGAGAGCTTCATCGCCCCGGAGGCGAAGATCCTCATCGTGGATGACACAGCCATGAATCTCACTGTGGCCAAGGGGCTGCTGAAGGCCACCCAGGTGCAGATGGACACGGCTCTCAGCGGCTATGAATGTCTGGAAAAGGTGCGGGAAGAGCACTATGATCTCATCCTGCTTGACCACCGCATGCCTGGCATAGACGGGGTGGAGACTCTCGCCAGCATGAGGGCCATGGAGAAGACCCCCGACTATCCCAACTGGGGCACTCCTGTCATCGTCCTCACGGCCAACGCTGTCAGTGGCGCCAGGGAAGAATACATGGCGGCAGGCTTTGACGATTACCTTTCCAAGCCCATCGACAGCCAGCATCTGGAGGCCGCCCTGCAGAAATACCTGCCCAAGGACAAGGTGCAGGTGGCAGAGGGCGTGGCCATCCAGGAGGGGGCCTCAGAGCTGCCGGACTGGCTGCAGGAGGTCAGGGGCATAGACCCTGCGGCAGGGGTGGCTCACTGCGGCTCCGTGCCGGCTTATCTGGATGCCCTGCAGGTCTTTACCGAAGCCATAGAGGGCGGTGCCGGAGAAATAGAGCGCTACTACGAGCAGGAGGCCTGGGGGAACTACACCACCAAGGTCCACGCCCTCAAGAGCAGCGCCCGGGTCATAGGGGCAGGCGAGCTTTCTGAGAAGGCCAGCCGTCTGGAGGACGCGGGCAACAATGGCTACTGGGAGGAAATCAAGGCGGGCACCGGGCCCATGCTGGACCTCTACCGCAGCTTCCTCACGGGCCTTGCGCCCCTGCTGCCGCAGGAGGAAGATGAGGGCGAGAGGCCGCCCATCAGCCCGGAAGAACTGGCGGAAGCCTGGCAGTCCCTGGGCGAAGTGGTGAAAAGCTTCGACTTCGACAGCCTGAGCTACATGGTGGCAGAGCTTTCCTCTTATCGCTTGCCCCCCGAGGAAGCAGCCAGGCTCAAGGCCATCAAGGAGGCCGCCCGCCTGCCGGACTGGGAGAAGCTCAAGGAAATTTTAGGCTGAGGGTGCAAAGGGAAAAGCACCCTCTCTGGCGAATATCTCCAGTTAGCGGATAATGTTCGTGAATGCGAGCGCAAGCCCAAGGGAAGGCTTGTGGAAGATAGGAAGGATGGGAGCCATGGAGAAAAGAATACTCCTGATTCGCAAGGGAAAGTCCTTTATGCTGAATACACTGGTGAAGAATCTGACCTCAGAGGGCTATGAGCTGATAGAAGCAGAGCCCACTACGGAGGACATATGCGACCACAAGGTCAAGACGGATCTGATCCTCATGTTCCTGGGGGACTATGTGGACAAGTCAGCCTCGGCCCTGGTCTATCTGAAGGATATCTGCACCGAGGAAGACAAGCTGCTGGTGCTGGTGGGCACGGTGCCGGAGATAGACACTGTGACCCAGATTATCCCCGTAGCCCTGGTGGCAGCTTCTTTCCCCCGGCCTTTTGACATGAAGAAGCTCGTTGCCCAGCTGGATTGGCTGCTGGAGGCCAATGACGACCTGGCCAAGAGGAAGAGCATACTGCTGGTGGACGATGATGGCACCTTCCTCAAGATGGTGAAGGACTGGCTCTCGGCCAAGTACCGGGTGACCATCGTCACCTCCGGGGCACAGGCCATGATGTACATCGCGGACAATACCCCCGACCTCATCCTGCTGGACTATGAGATGCCCGTCATCTCCGGGCCACAGGTGCTGGAAATGATACGGAGCGAGACCAAGGTGGATGGCATACCTGTGATTTTCCTCACAGGCAAAGGGGACAGGGAAAGCGTCCTGAAGGTGCTGGCCCTGAAGCCTGACGGATACCTCTTGAAATCCATGGAGCGCCCCAAGCTCATCGCAGCCATAGATGACTTCTTCGAGAAGCGGAAGTACCAGAAGCTGCACGACAGCAATGTGACCTGAGTTTGTGGACTGCCAAGCATCAAGCCTTTTTGGGGTTAAGGAGGATACCTATGATACAGGAATGCCATAGGTTATACTGGAAGACGGACAGGCCGGAGTTCATCGCCTCACTGAAGGAACTCCTGCGGGAGAAGCGGGCGGAGTCTGAGGCGCGCGGCGATGCCACTGTCTACATCCACCTGCTCTTCTGCATGCTCTGTCAGGTGACTGCCAGTCAGACCCGGGCGGCCATCGAAGAGGTCTTTCCCGAGGCTGTGGTGACGGGCATGACGGAGACTCTTTTCGGCACCGAGAGCTATGTGCCCATGCTCCGGCTGAATATAACCTTCATGGAGTCGGCAGAGGTCAGCATTTTGGAATACACAGGCTCCCCCGACCTCTATCACGAAGCGGGGCGGGAGCTGAGCCGCCGCATCCACCGCATGCATGACGTGAAGGCTGTAGCTCTCTACTGTGCGGGCTTGTCCGTGGATTTCCATCGTTTTGTCAATAATCTGGCCCAGGGCAATGAGGACATTCCCATCTTCGGCGCCAGTACCGGCATGTTCGAGCTTAGTGCCGACAGCAACAACAGGTTCAGCAACCTTTTCACCATCAATGAAAGGAATGACACTGAGCAGCAGTATGTCATCGGCCGCGGCATGTACAGGCAGGGCATCGTGCTGGCGGTGTTCACCGGCGTGGATCTCCATGTGCGGGCTGACTATGTCTTTGGCTGGAAGCCGCTGGGCAAGGAAATGACCATCACCGACATCCGCGGCGAGAACTGCATTTCCCGCATAGACGACATCCGCCCCGTAGAAATCTACCATCGCTATCTGAACGTGCTCCCGGATGAGAATTTCGTTTACAATATCTCCGAATTCCCCCTGGCCATCAAGCGCAACGGCTGCCTCATCCCCAGGGTGCCGCCCCGCTATGACGAGGCGGGCAGGCTTTATTTCAGCAGCGATGTGTACCAGGGGGAGCAGATCAGCCTCACCTATGCAGTGCATGATGACCTCATCCAGGAAACGGAAATAGCCAGCGAATACATGTGGGGCTTTGCTCCCCAGTCCCTTTTCCTGATCGTCTGCGGCAACCGCACCCTGTTCCTGAAGGAGAAGGCTCATCTGGAAATAGACAGCTACCGGCGCTTTGCCAAGTCGCTCATCTGCAACTATGGCACTTCCGAGATCTATTGCCATCATGGCAAAGGTGGCATACTCAACAGTGCCCTGGTGGCGGTGGGCATGCGGGAGGGTGCGCCGGAGCTGAAGATCAGCGAGAACGTGGATGCCAACAGCCAGCCGCATCGCATCATCCCCCTGTCCGAGCGCATGGCCACCTTCCTGACCGCCGTCACCCGGGAACTGGCGGAAAGCAACCGGGAACTGAAGGAAATGGCCCAGGCCGCCGAGGCCGCCAGCAAAGCCAAGAGCCAGTTCCTTTCCAATATGAGCCATGAGATACGCACCCCCATCAATGCGGTGCTGGGCATGGACGAGATGATCCTGCGGGAGACCAAGGAGGGCTTCACCCGGGAGTATGCGGAACATATCCGCACCGCGGGCACGGCTCTCCTGGGGCTCATCAACGACATTCTGGATTTCTCCAAGATCGAGGCGGGGAAGATGGAGATCATCCCCGTGGAATACGCCGTCAGCTCCATGCTCAACGACCTGGTGAACATGATACGCCAGCGGGCGGAGAAGAAGGGGCTGGAGCTGAAGGTAGAGGCCGCAGAGGATATGCCCAGCATCCTCCAGGGCGATGAGATACGCCTGAGGCAGATAGTGACCAACATCCTCACCAACGCCGTGAAGTATACGGAGAGAGGCAGCGTCACCCTGTGCTTTGACTGGGAAAAGACCGGGGAGAACGAAATCAGGCTCTGCGTGGCGGTGAAAGATACGGGCATCGGCATCAGGGAGAAGGATATAGAGCGCCTGTTCCATGCTTTCGAGCGCATCGAGGAGAAGCGGAACCGCACCATCGAGGGCACAGGCCTGGGCATGAACATCACCCAGCGGCTGCTGGAACTCATGGGCAGCCGCCTGGAGGTAGAGAGCGCATACGGCAAAGGCTCTGTCTTTTCTTTCAGGGTGAAGCAGCAGGTGCTGAACTGGCTGCCCATGGGGGACTATGAGGCGGCTTTCCTCAGCAGCCTCCAGCAGAAATCTGTCTACCGGGAAAGCTTCATCGCCCCGGAGGCCAAAATCCTCATCGTGGACGACACCGCCATGAACCTCACCGTGGCCAAGGGACTCCTGAAGGCCACGCAGGTGCAGATAGACACGGCTCTCAGTGGCTACGAATGTCTGGAGAAGGTGCAGGGGGAGCACTACGACCTGATCCTGCTGGATCACCGCATGCCAGGCATAGACGGGGTAGAGACTCTTGCCAGCATGAAAGAGCTGGAAAAGACCCCGGGCTATCCCAATCTTGGTACCCCTGTCATCGTCCTCACCGCCAACGCCGTCAGCGGTGCCCGGGAGGAATACATGGCGGCAGGCTTTGACGATTATCTTTCCAAGCCCATAGACAGCCAGCAGCTGGAGGACACCCTGCAGAAATACCTGCCCCGGGAGAAAGTGCGGGCCGCAGAGGCCGGCGCCCAGACCCAGGCAGAAGAAAAGTGCGAGCTGCCCGGCTGGCTCCATGAAGTGCAGGGCCTTGACTGCAAGGCAGGGGTAGAGCACTGCGGCTCGGCAGAGGCTTATATGGATGCCCTGACGGTCTTTGCCCAGTCGATAGATAGCAGCGCCAAGGAAATCCAGCGCTTTTATGAGCGCGAGGACTGGACGAACTACACCACCAAGGTTCACGCCCTCAAGAGCACGGCCAGGGTCATAGGGGCAGAGGAACTGTCCGACAGGGCCAAGCGGCTGGAGGACGCAGGCAACAATGGTTACTGCGATGAAATAAGGGAAGGCACAGGATCCCTCCTGCAGCTCTACCGCAGCTTCCGGCATGGCCTGGCTCCCCTGCTGCCACGGGAAGAAGATAACGGCGACAAGCCTCCCATCAGTGACGAAGAACTCTCCGAGGCCTGGCAGGCCATGGGAGAGATCGTTGCCAGCTTCGATTATGACAGCCTGGGCTACGTGCTGGAGGAACTTTCCTCCTACAGCCTGCCCGAGGCAGATGCCATAAAGCTGAAGGAGGTCAAAGATGCCGCACGGCTGCCTGACTGGGAGAAGCTCACGGAGCTTCTGATACTGGGCTGACAGTTGGATAGCAGGCTGGCTGTTGCCGAAAGGAGCAAAGGCATGGATAAATATATAGCAAAAGACTTGGACACCATCAGGCAGGAATGCCAGGCCGTAGTCAACAAATACGCCCTGGCCGGAGCCGCCAACGGCATCAACCCCATCCCCGGACTGGATGTGGGAGTGGATGCAGGCATCTGCCTGAAGCTCATGGCAGATGTGCGGGAAAGATTCGGCCTCAAGGAAGACACCGCCTGGAAACTGCGTCAGTACGAAATCCTCCTGCCCCTGGTGAAGAAGGTCTTTGACTACGCCACCAAGGAAGGCGTCATGTTCCTCTTGAAAAGCATGGGCAAGCGGTACCTGGGCAAAAGCGCCGCCAAATACGTCCCCCTCATAGGCCAGGGCATCGCCGCCGCCGCAGGCTATGGCATGATGAAATATTTCGGCAAGACCTACATAGAGGACTGCTACCAGCTGGCCCAGACCATGCGGGAGAACGATATCAAGGCCGATGTGGTGGAGGGGGAAGTGATGGAGGATTAGATGGGAGAGACAAGCAAACATCATCTTTCCAGCAGGTGCTGTCATGGAATGATGGCAATATAAAAGCCCGGGGCAGGAGAGCCCCGGGCTTTTGATGATGCGTGTGTTTTTATGGCTGCGAGGGAGTGCTTTCACAGGAATCAAAACCTGTAGCTATCAGCACGACATTGACAGTATCCCCCAGCTTGTCATCTGCGGAGGCACCCCAAATGATATCGGCTGATGGGCTGACAGCTTCCTGTATGATGGTGGTGGCTTCGTTCACCTCAAACATGTTGATGTTGTCCTCTGCGCCGGTGACATTGATGAGAACCTTGGTGGCTTTCCGGGCATTTTCGCCTAAAAAAGCAAATCCGACAGCTTTGCGGGCGGCCTCTGCGGCACCATGGTCAGTGCCGATTCCCACCACGCAGGTTCCGGAATTTTTCATGACGGATTTCATATCGTCAAGATCCAGATTTATAACTCCGGGAACCGCTATCAGGGACAAGACGCTGTTTATGACCTGATAGATGAAATCGGCAATCAGAGTGAAGTCCGGGGCAGAGGGCTTTTCCTCACTAGCTGCCGCAGAGAGCAGACGGTCATTGGAAATGGATATGAGCGTATCTGCATGTTGCTTCAGCAGACACGCGCCCTGCGCTGCCCTGTGGCTGATGTCGCTGCCTTCGGAGGTGAAAGGAAGTCCTGCAATGCCGATGGTCAAGGCACCAAGCTCCTTGGCACAAGAGGCTATTATCGGTGCTGCGCCCGTGCCTGTACCTCCGCCCAGAGCAGTGAGGATGAATACCAGGTCGGCTCCTTCCAGAGCTTTGGTGATTTCCTCGCGGCTGCCTGCAGCAGCCTGCTCGCCGACCTCCACACTGCCCCCGGCACCTGCCCCCTGGCCAGCCGCCCCTCCAATCTGGATGCTGGACTGCGCCTTTGAACTTGCAAGGGCCTGGGCATCAGTGTCCACTGCGATGAAGTACGCAGAGCGCAGCCCAAGGTCGATGAGTGCATTGACAACCTGCCCCCCGCCAGTGCCCACGCCGATAATTTTCACTTTGTAAAGCTTCATGTCATTGCCATTCAATTCAAACATAATCTGTCTCCTTATGTCGTTTTTTTTGCATCATAGTGTATATCGTAGATTTCAACGAATTTCTTAAATCCCTGGCAGTATCTCACTTCCTCCTCATCATATTCCCAGACGGCATCCTGTGGACGGATGGGGCGGATGGCGGAGCTCATAGGTCATACCAATGCTGGCAGAAGGCACAGCGGTGGTCGGTGCGCAATAGGGAGAACGTTTACGGTTGGAAAAAATAATTGACAGGCGGTTAGTCAGGTGCTACCATGTAATTAAGATAACATTCGGTTTATCTTCACCGTTGAGGTTGGGGGCTTGGTCAGGGAAGTGCCCAGCAGAGGTCTTTTTGCACGGTTTGCATTGAGCCAAAGCCTGTCTAGGCGTTAGCCGAAAGAAAAATGCTGGTTGTCCTGTAGCCCGAGGCAAGCTTAGCCTTGGGCTATTTACTTTTGCAGGAGTTTACGTGTGGATACACTGAATGAAGCTTTGAAAGCCTATCAGACATTGTTGAGAAAAGATTATTGCCTAAAGTTGGGGACAGTTTCTCAAGAAGTCATGCAGATAGTATTTTTCTTTTTGCCAGAGCATTTTATCCATTTGTCTGGTATATGTAAATTAGCAGATTTAGCAGATATTGCCAACACGAGATCAAAGAAAAACCTTTATCAGCGATTGATGTCTGGGGATATTTCGTATACGTATTTGAAATCCAGTTCATTTTTTTGTGAAATTAATCAAAGATTGAACGATTTGATATTACTGCCTGGATTGTTGGAAAATCTGAGAAGCGGAAAAGTGATTATAAGGTTTAATCCTGCAATTGCAGGAACGAGAATAAATGCTGATTTTTTGATTTATAAAAAGGAAATTGAGTTGATATATCATTTGTTTTTGAAAGAACATGGAGGGAATAGATTTGTGCCTATTTCATTCTTTTCGCGTAGTTCACCGAAGTTTTTAATGAGGCAGACTAAGCTTAGGATATTGGATGTGAAGGTTGTCGACAGAAGTTGAACATGAGAAAGTCCGATAGGAGTGGATGAAACATATCGGACTTTTTGATGTGTGTAGCTATTGGATTTTCCCTGCAAAATCTTTGCAGCACCGATTGGCAGGCCTGTCCAGGCGCATTTTTTGGCAGTAGTTTATGGCACGGTCATCGTATTCCCAAACGCCGTTCTGGGGACGGATGGGGCGGATGGGTTGGATGGCGGAGTTGGTGGGGGCATACCAATGCTGGTAGAAGACACACTAAACATTCCAAGAAGAAGATAACTCAATCTTTATGATTTTTCCATGCCTTACATATGCAGTAAAGGCTCTGCCAAAGCCTTTGCCGATAGTATAGCTGTATCTGATGACACCATCTTTTTCATGGTATATGTATCTGTTATCTGTTCCGTATAATTCTGCAATTCTTGATTCATTATCGCCTACAGACAATCCAGCTTCTGTTTTTATGCCGTTATTAGCGGTGCTGATGATTTCGCCAGCACTCATTGGTATGTGATTGTTGCCGCAGAAAAGGATTTTAAAAGAATTGCCATAAATGTAGGTATAAACTGTACTGCCCTGCCTATTTGTTCCATTGAGATTTCTGTCATATTCTATGCGGTCAGGATCACCATAAATGCTCCTGACATATTCTTCGCTACTATCAAGTGTAATGCCACCGATAGACATAGATGTCAAATATTCAGCAGTCATGCTTGCGAAGCATGTTGATGACATCAGTGCCAATGCTAAAATAAATAGAACCAATCTTTTCATACTCTGTTCCTCTTTTTTAAAATATATATTAGAAACTCAAAGCTGTCTATTTGCCTGCTTTTAGTTATGGTAAATTGTTCAATGAGCCACAATACTTTATTTAAGACAAGATGGCAAAAATGATTTCGCTATCTTGTCTTAAATAGTAGAGCTAATCAATATACCTTATGCTTATATACTTAATAATTCCCGTGCCCTGCCTGACGGCGAAGCGCAGGAGATATGGCCTCTGATTATCGTCCGTATACTTATATTCGTACAGATCAAGGTTATCGTAGGTGGACAGCATATATTCAGAGCCGTACTTGTTAAGCACTTCCTGCAAGGGGGAGCCTGCATGAATCCCTTTTGGGGTGGTTACGCTGGCATCGTCTGCTGCCATGCCAACTACTGCGCCGTAGTCATAGGCAACATCCATCAAGGGATATTCATAGCGCAGTTTGCCCTCCTCCTTGACGGTTTTCTTGGTGGGATTGCCAAGACTGGCCTCAGCTTCAGGGATGGAGCTTCCGAGCTTCACATTGCCAAGGATGGCATTGGAGGTGGGGCGAGGCACTGAAATTGCTTCGTTGTTTGTCGAGGCTGGTGCGGGGGAGAGGTTCTTCTCGTTGTCTGATTTATAGCTGGAATTAGGTGCATCAGGTGCAGGTTTTTCTTTGGTTGTAGAGGCATTGGATGGAGAAGAGTTGGCGGATTCTCCCAATATTTTTGCCATGATGAAGGCAGTTTCCAAAACGGTCAGGTTGTTGTCGTTGATACTGACTGCCCCCATCTCAAAGCCGCTGTCTCCTTTGATAATGAACTGCATCCGGCAGGTAGCTGGCTTATCCTGCCAGGTGCAGTTACCTTTGAATTCGACTACGCGCTGCCCGTCTGTTGACTCGAAGGACTTCCAATCAGGTTCTCCAAAGAAACGCGCAAAGGCATCGCCGATGGGAATATTGGGTGCCATCTCCAAATGACCATTCTTGACCCTGCTGACATATTCATCGTCAAATACGGACAGAACTTCATTTTGTAAAGAAGCCACATCTTTATTGCTGCATCCAGTAAGGCCTATAATCGAAAATGCAAGCAGGCAAGCAATGATTAGAAATCGATAGATATATCTTTTTGAGTATCTCTCGTAATCCATGAAAACACCGCCTTTACAGAAGCGTTCTACGCCTGCAATAAATAATGTAAATTGGTATTGTTAATATGCATCTATAAGCAGGTATGCTTCATCTGGAACAGCTTCTGAGTAACTAGAGCTGCCTGAAGAGGTGGTATACTTGTACTGCCTCCCACCATAAAATTTCATGTGATATGCTGTGTAGAATGTTAGCTCGCCCTCTATTACACTGCTGGTTGAAGCATAATCTCCTACAGGTGGCATATAGTGCCATTGGTTGTCACTGCCCAGTCTGTACATGCGCTTGTTGTCCCAGTTGTAATAGTAGTAGTGTGTTTTGGTTTCATAGATTGTGGGTGAATACAAAAGATCTAAGTCAAAACCGTTGGTTGTGAAACTGACTCTCATAACGTTGACGGCAATCTGGTAATTGGGCGGTGCATATTTTTGCACAGCAACGGAACTTTTGTCCATATACCACGCGACACCCTGATGGGCGTTAACTAAAACCCAATTTGGATCTCCGTTTAGATGGTCAGGGTAACTGCTGGCTTTTGTTATAGATGCATTTGAAAGGAAAAACATTATCATCAAAACCGTAAATGTAAGGTTGATTAACTGTTGAAGATGTTTCGACAATGAAACCACTCCTTTTATAGATTACCTAGTTTTTCCGTAAAGGTCACGATAATGCCTGTTTATATATTTTGCTAATAATTATGATTTATGTATATTAAATGCATTTTGTAGTTCATAGGCTACCATAGCAGTCCCTGTGCGAATTTTTTTATATTCTTTCCACTCGTTAAATGAAAATAATGCGTTTGCAATAGATTTTCTCCACCAAACTGAAAATGTACTGTCTTCTTGCAGGTTGATGTCGTAAATAATGCTATTGTAATGGATCGAGAGAGTAGCTCCTTCCTGCTCAAATTCTATTTTATTACCATATTTCTGTGTAAGTATAGGCTGTAATTTATTATAAATATCATCGTTGGTGATGTTATCTACAGATTTGAACTTCATGCGTCTCATCTTGTCTTTGTGGAAAGACATCTGGAAATGGGAGATTATGAAGACGGCGATTAATATTAATAATCCAAATCCACCTGCGGCAATCAAGAGGAATCCCGCAATATACCCCCATTTTGTCCAGCCTATTTTACTGGGGATAGGTGCAGATGATTTCAAGACAATAGCATCTGGTGGCGCACTAGAGGTATACTGCGGTTCAACTGGAGGTGCGCTTTGTACAACAACGGGCATTTGTCGTTCCTGTATTGGTGTAGGTGAATCGTCCAGATCAATGAATTCTGATTTTGCTTCAAGAGCTGTGCCACAGCCTGAACAAAATTTAGTTCCTTCTTCATATTTTTTACCGCAGTTTTTACAAAATTTAGCCATTTTTACTTCCTCCCTTATCGTTGTAATGTTTGTGAAGTACTTCATGAATAATGTTTCCGGATAAAAGTCCATTAGCGGTTATGCGCCCGTCTGGCATGATGCGGATTTCTATTTTATTTTTGGTATTTCCCCATGTATCCTTCCAACCTTCCAAACGTGATGTCAGAAAATGAAATTCCTGGTTTGAAGAGCCCGCTAATGGTCTGGCAGTGCTGGCGAGAACTTCTATGTAGGGGCCGTCTATCAGCAAGTCTGTTTTGGAGAGCAAATCATCTACCCCTTTGGAATGCAGTTCCTTCAGTTCTGCCAAAGTCCAGCCGGAAAAGCATATGGATGAAAAATCAGGGCTTCTTTCCCTCAGTTTGCCGATAAGTTCTGCCAGTGCCTCTGCTTGACAGAAGGGTTCGCCTCCTGCAATGGTTATGCCATCAAGGTTTGGCACGGAGAGAATCTTGTCAGCCAGTACGCTGATGCTTTCTTCGTATCCTGCTTCGAAATCCCATGTTTCTGGAACGGCACAGCCATGGCAATGCCTAGAGCATCCCTGAACCCAAAGCCCTGCCCTCAGTCCTGGTCCTTCTGTTTGAGTGGCGGGAATATAGTGGTAGAGGCGCAGTTTACCAGCCATGATGTTGTCCTTCCCTTATCTCATCTTCCTCGTAATCCTGCTGCTCCTGCCGAAGCTGCACTTCTTCTGTTTCGTAGAATTCTTCGGTGAAACTGGATTGCCAAGTGCGGCTTTCAGTGAGTTCCTCGATGATACTGATGTAGTCAGTACATCGTTTCCCCTTGATGCCATTGATATCACCCTGTACTTTGCCGTCAGGGTAAATACGAATTTGCATGGTTGCCATAGTTTTTCCTCACCGCCTTTTTAGAAGTCTATGACGCGGGCAGAGCCAGAGGTGATGGGAATCACATCTACAACTTCTTCTATTTTTTTGTAGAAATGAGGTTGAACATCTAGCCTTGCCACATAGTCCATGAATTCTTCTTGTGAGGCAAAACCGGATTTTCTATCTCTTTCCCTGAGAA
Organism: Pseudoselenomonas ruminantium; assembly: GCA_902780915.1. Lineage (GTDB taxonomy): Bacteria > Bacillota > Negativicutes > Selenomonadales > Selenomonadaceae > Selenomonas_B > Selenomonas_B ruminantium_B. The sequence goes on from CACZHK010000006.1 coordinate 40,898, forward strand.
TAGCTTCGGCATCGCTTAGGTTGATGCCAGGGAGCAGAAGCAGGTCTGTCTTTTCTGCTGAGTTTACGGAAATCTTCAATGGCGTTGCCTCCTTACTAGAAGTCTATAAAGCGGCCATCGCTGGTCAGAGTGATGGAAAAATGATGACGTATTTCTTCTTGTGCCTGTGGTGTCAGTTTAACGCGGGAGAACAAGTCTTCAAAGGAACTGTAGGCACCATCCTTGTCTCTGACCGAGATTATCTTCATGGCTAATATGCGGTTAACGCCGGACAATTTTGTCAGTTCATCTAAGGTGGCGTTGTTGAAATTGGGAAGAGTATTTTGTGGAGGGGGATGTATAGGGAGAGGAGATTCATTTGGTGCGGTACCTGTATTTTTGACTGTAATAGATGCAGATGGTGGTACGGGAGTATTTGCAGTTTGTTGTATGGGAACTTGTGCAGATTGTGGTATGGGAGTCGGTGTAGATTGTGGCATGGGAGGTGGAGCGGGTGAAAATGGTGGCTGTACAGGCTGTTGTGTAGAATTGAGATTAGTGGCACGTTGTTCCATTTCCTTTTTCAGTGCTTTTTGCTTTACTTTGCGATTGGCATACCAGCCTGGAACTAGGAAAACAGCTATTATCAAAAAGCCCGTAAAAGCTTTGGGGAATACACCAGTATCTTCAATGATGCCCCATACAATCACAAGGCAGAACCAGGTGACTGCATAGTATAATATCCACCATAAAACTTTTTGAATCATTCCCATCTTCCCTGCCTCCTTAGATAGCCACCGTCAGGACGATGGAATTGTCTTCCATGATTTCTTCGTTTTCTACTGTTAGTTTTTTTTCTTCCAGCTTCTTCTTCACATTCATATAGGTATGCTCTTGCACGGCACTTCTATAACCCTCGTCCAGTTGCCTCATGGCATCATAGACAGCGCGGGTATCTTTGTAGCCCGTGAAGCTGAGTTCATAGGGTACGCCTGGCTCCTTTTGGCGGAATTCCAGGGTGAAGCCTTCCAGTTCGCAGATTAGGGTCCGGTTCTTGCGGTATAGTTTCTTTTGGGCACCATATTTTAGCAGAGTTTCTTCCAAAAGTTCCTTGTCCGTGTAGATGGTGGGCAGGGTTCCTTCGATTTTTGGCTCGATTTTCGTTGCCTGGGGTTCCACATAAAGAATCTGCCTGTTGGCGCTTCTCTGCAGGTCACGGAAGAAGGTTTTGATCTTGTTCATATCATCGCTTTTGCTGAAATTGGCCTGCCACTTGCCCTCATGCTTTTCCCAGAAGAACCACAGCTCTTTGTCGATATGGGTCTTATACATTTCGCCCCAAGGCTCGGCATCGTGTCCGGCACCTTTGACAGTTTGCAATAAATCTTGCTCGTCTTTGAAGTTCGTAGCCATTCGCATGGTATTTGATTCAACCCATTCGTTGAATTTCTTCTCGCCCATGACGGCCCTCATGCCGAGGGCGATGGGTATGACTAGAAGACAGATGGACATATTCTATCCCTCCCTCAGATATCTATGGTTCTGCCGCCCCTCTGCTGAAAGACATCATCCTTTTTGGGCGTACCGCTGTCCACCTTAGCCTTGATTTCCTTCACATAATCTTGTCGGTCTTCCGGGGCTGTAGCAGCTACTGCCCTGACATTTGCCCAGGCTCTGATGGCGGATATCTGCTCTGCCTGAGTTACGACCAGGGGCACGGTGTTGGCAATGGCCTTGTCAAAATCTTCCATGCGGATGGCGCGATTGTCGCAGAATGCTTCAAAAAGGCCGCTGATGACGGCGTTTTCTATTTCTGCGCCCACGAAGCCTTCGGTTTCGTCTGCCAGATGATTAAGTGCGTCTTCTGTCCAGTCAAAGGAACCTTTGACCTCGGGATCTTTAAGCCTACGCATAAGGTGTACTTTGAAAATAGCCTTTCTTTCAGAGGCGGTGGGCAAGTCTACAAAGAAAATTTCATCAAATCGTCCCTTCCTCATCATTTCTGAGGGCAGGGCGTGTATGTTGTTGGCAGTTGCCACTACGAAAACTGGATTTTTCTTTTCCTGCATCCAAGTGAGGAAGGTTCCGAATACGCGGGTTGAGGTACCACTGTCACCGGAGCCGCTTACGCCGCTGAACCCTTTTTCGATTTCATCAATCCATAAGATGCTGGGAGCTGCAGCCTCGGCTGTCTTGATGGCATTGCGCATATTTTCTTCGCTGCTGCCGACGATACCGCTGAATATCTTGCCCACATCCATGCGCAGGAGAGGCAGTTTCCACATGGCACTGATGGCCTTGGCGGTGAGACTCTTGCCACAACCCGGCACTCCTGTGATGAGTACGCCCTTGGGGGCGGGCAGACTGTACTTGGCAGCTCTGGCTTGCCAGGAATTGTTTCTTTTCAGAAGCCACTTCTTGAGATTCCCTAGGCCGCCTACGTCATCGAGGTTCAGGTCGCTTTGGATATATTCCAGCACACCGGTTTTCTTGATGATTTGCCGCTTTTCTTCAACGATGATGTCCCGACTGTCCTTATCAAGGCACCCCCGCTCTACTATGGCGCGGGCAAAGGCATTTTCGGCCTCTTGGAGAGTAAGCCCCTGGGCGGCTCTGGCCAGCTCTTCACTGCTGGTTTCGTCAAGGTCGAAGCGAATCTTGGTATTGCCTCGATTATCGTTGATAATACGCTTGAGGCTCTGCTTGATGTCCCGGTAGTCTGGCAGGTCGAAATCTACGATGGTGATGTCTTTCTGCAGTTCGTTTGGCAGTATCAGGCGGGGAGAAAGAAGGATTACATTCTTTGGCACCATACCGCCTTTGAGCATATTCACGGTATCTCTGACTTTTCGTATGACCTTTGGTTCTGGTTTCCGGCTATCAAAGTAGATATGGAAGTCCAATAGGACGAGCAGTGCAGGTTTGTCGTATTTTTGAATAAATTCTAACGCTTTTAAGGGGTCGGCGGTATCTTTTTCGATTTTTCCACCCGTAGATATATCCGATTCATTTTCAATTAGGGCTATGCCGGTGGTGATGCGCCAGATGAAGAGGGTTCGGGGGGTCTTGATTAAAGATGCGTCCCTTCCTATATGACATAAGGTTTTTAGGGCACGTTCCTCTTCCCAGGTGGGCAGATATATCATGGGGAATCTTGCCCTGAAAAGGTCTGATAAGTGTTTTTCGATAGAATTATGTATTTCCGTCATGCCGGTCCCTCCCCAATGGTCCGTTTTTATTCGAAGCAAGTAATTCATCTACCGAACAGCCGAATATCCTGGCCATCATTATCAACTTCTCTGCTCTCGGCAGGTTGGTGCCCGTTTCCCACTTGGCTACGGCAGAACGGTCTACTCCCAGCAGGCGGGCCAGTTCTTCCTGACTGAGCTGTTTTTCCTGTCTCAGTTCTCTGATGCGGTTCATGGTCGCGCCTCCTTTTTATATATCGTGCGTTTAACTCACTATCTTAAGCAGAATTATACAAAAATTCTAGCGCTTAGTCAATATAAACTTTGTAAATGTGTAAACTATCGTGTGTTAAACTCACAGATTTCAACGCCCTGTATTTCCCGTATAATGTTCTTAAAGGACGGTGATACCATGAGCATTACGGGAGATAGGCTGCGGGCGCTTCGGGAGAAGAAGGGCATGTCCCAGGAGGCAGTGGCGGATTTTTTGGGAATTTCCCGCACTGCTTACAACAAGTATGAGAGCGGGGTCATAAAGCCTGTGCGAAAGCTTGAGGGGCTTTCACGGCTTTTTGGCGTGAGTGCAGATTATATACTGGGGCAGGAGAGCGAGCCTGTCCTCCTGCCCGGGGAAACAGAGCCACGAGTTGAACAGCAGATTAAGAAGTACATCGGCCTTAGCCGTGGCGGCAGGGATATCGTGGATATTACCTTGGATGCCGTCTATCAGCGTGAGCAGGATGCTCCATCTGGCAGTACGGAAGGTACATCTGAGTAAGGTCGGTTGTATATTTTCATCCATTATACCAAAGTCCCCACAGCTTTTGTTATGCTGTGGGGACAATTTGCGTTATTTTGTCTGGGCGACGTCCAGGCGCAGGCATTGGTAGTCTTCCGTCTGGGGCAGGATGGTTTTGGGGAGGCGTATCTGCACCCAGATGGCGAGGCCTTCGGTGCCTTCCGGGAAGGCGGTGCCGCAGGGGATGGGGATGTCGGTGGTCTCTCCGGGGGAAAGGGCGGGGAGGAGGGTTTCGGTGTTCAGCTGCTTGCCGTAGTTATTGGCGTAGGCGAAGGTGACTGTTGAGGGGGGCAGGGGGGTGTTGCTGTCATTTTCCACATGGAGGAAAGCGCTGCCTGTCAGCCACTCGTTGGGAGATATTTTCGGAGGGGGATAGGCAGTGGGGGCTAGGGCCTGGCCGTTCCAGAAAAGGGTGGTCCGTAGAATGCCTGTGGGGACGGAGGGGGCAGGGGCTGCAGGAGCCGGTGCCCCTGCGGGCATTTCGGCGGGGTCTGCGCTGGCGGGGATTTCTGCTGTTGCGGGGAGTGGCGTGTCAGCTGGGGCGCTGGCGGGGGCTTTTTCTGGTACTAAAGGCAGGTCAGCAGAGGAAGCCTGTGCTGGTGATTGCGCAGTTCCCTTGGTGTCGCTGGCTGGGGCGGGGGGAGCCTGGGGTTCTGTGAGGGCAGGTGGTTCTGCTGCCGGTTCCTGTCGGACGGGCACCTGCCCAGGATATGACAGAGCCAGTAGCAGCAAGAGGGCCAAGGCCAGGGCTGTGAGCAGGGGGAGCCTTACTTTATGGAAGAAAAGGCGCCTTTTCAGGGCTTGGGCAAGTTCTGTGGCAGATTGATAGCGCGCCTCAGGGTCTACCGCTGTGCATTTGCGGATGATGGGGGCGAGGAAGCCGCGGTAGCCCTCGGGCAGCAATCTCTTGATGGTCATGCCCAGGGAGTAGATATCGCTTCTGCCGTCAGTCTGGCCGTAGCCGTACTGCTCTGGCGGGGCATAGCCTTTGGTGCCCAGGAGGGCAGTATCCTCGTCGGCATCGTCTTTCATCAGCCGGGCAGAGTCAAAGTCAATGAGGCGGTAGCTGCCAGATTTTTCCAGCAGGAGATTGGCGGGCTTGATATCCCGGTGGACAATGCCGTGGGCGTGGAGGAGGGCAAGGCCTGAGGCCACGGTGAGCAGCAGCTCGGTGGCTTCTTTTTCAGTCAGTTTCCCTTGGGCGGCAAGGTGCTGGAGGCTGTCCCCTGCAATATGTTCTTCCACCAGCAGGGTGCTGTCCTTATCTTCGGCATAGCAAAGGATTTTTGGGCAAAGGGGGCAGTCTGCTTCTTGCAGGGCTTTGAGGGGCAGGCCTGTGCTGGCAAGGCGCTTCAAGACGACGGTCTGCCCCGTCCTGTCTGCGGCCAGCCATACCTGGCTTTTCGCTGTGTCTTTCAGCAGGCGGATTTTCTGATAGGAGGATTCAAGGTAGGCTGTTACGGCGGTGTCCAGTTCAATCACCTTGCTTTCGTCATGGAAGTGGGCTAAGATGGAGAGAGAAATGAGGTGTATTGCGTTGGCAGATAAAGATACGGAGCAGCTTCAGCATGAATTGAAAGACGCGGACTCCATGGAGGCGTTTTTCGCTGAAAATGGAGAGCACCTGCGGCATCTCACGCTGGCGGAGTATTTGGGGCAGCTTTTGGAAGAAAAGGGGCTGACCAAGGCCGAGGTGGTGCGCAGGTCGAATCTGGATCAGGTCTATGGTTATCATATTTTCTCTGGGTACAAGAAAAGTCCTTCTAAAGAAAAGGTATTGGCCCTGGCTTTGGCGCTGGGCCTGTCCCCCGAGGAGGCACAGCGGTTGCTTTACTATGCAGGAGCCAAGCAGCTCTATGTGCGTGACCCGTGGGACAGTGTGATATGGTATGCCCTGGAGCATAAGCTGTCTGTAGGAGAGACAAACGAGCTCTTGCAGAAGCTGAATGCGGGGAAGCTCTTGGGGTAAGAGAGCTTTCTTGCCTTTTGGAGCAGCAAAAGGATAAAATGAATAGAATATGATCCAAAGCGCACTTATGAGTCCGGTGCCCTGCTGACGATAAAATAAACGGGGCCGTGGACATCGGATAATTTGCATATTTGCTGTCAGCACGAAAAAATCCCGCCGATGAGGCGGGATTTTTTTTATCAAGAGAATGTTTGGGTATCTTTGGGGAAAGAAAGGGGTAATCTTACTGGGGCAGGTTCTCTGTGGAGAGGTCTTCGCCGTTGGTGGCGATGACGCGCTGGTACCAGTAGAAGGACTTCTTGCAGGAACGATTCAGGGTGCCGTTGCCTTCGTTGTCCTTGTCCACGTAGATGAAACCGTAGCGCTTCTCCATTTCGCCGGTGCCTGCGGAAACCAGGTCGATGGGGCCCCAGGGGCAGTAGCCCATGAGGTCTACGCCGTCTTCATCCACGGCCTTCTTCATCTCGGCGATGTGGGCCTTGAAGTAGGCGATGCGGGCATCGTCGTTGATCTTGCCGTCTGCGTCCGGGGTCTCGTGGAGGCCGATGCCGTTTTCCACGATCATCAGGGGCAGCTCATAGCGCTCCTGCAGGACGTTCAGCATATAGCGCAGGCCAACGGGGTCGATGGGCCAGCCCCAGTCGGACTCTTCGATGTAGGGGTTCTTGACCCCGTCGAAGAAGCCGCCCTGGAGGTTTTCCTTGCGCTCTGCCACAGAGGTGGTGGCATGGCTCATGTAGTAGCTGAAAGCGTAGTAGTCCACAGTGCCCTCGGAGAGGATTTCCAGGTCGCCGTCTTCCATCTCTACCTTGTAGCCCTTGAGCTCCCATTCTTTGAGCACGTAGTTGGGATAGTGGCCCCGCACCTGCACGTCGCCGAAGAAGAAGCTCTTGTCCATCTCCTTGAGGGCTGCTATCTGATCCATGGGGCGGCAGGTCTCGGGATAGACCGGGGTCATGGCCAGCATGCAGCCAATCTGGAAGTCCGGGTTGATCTTGTGACCTTCGATGACTGCCTTGGCAGAGGCTACGAACTCATGGTGTGCCACCTGGTACATGACGGCCTTCTTGTCCTCGCCCTCCTTGTAGAGCACGCCGCTGTTGGTGAAAGCGGTGAAGGGGACATTCAGCTCGCGCTGGTTGTTGATTTCGTTGAAGGTCATCCAGTACTTGACCTTATGCTTGTAGCGCTCAAAGCAGACGGTGGCAAAGCGGACGAAGAAGTCCACCAGCTTGCGGTTCCTCCAGCCGCCGTACTCGGTGACCAGATGGTAGGGCATCTCGAAATGGGACAGAGTGATGACCGGCTCCATGCCGTACTTGTGCATTTCATCGAAGAGGTCATCGTAGAATTTCAAGCCTGCCTCGTTGGGCTCCGTCTCGTCCCCCTTGGGGAAAATGCGGGTCCAGGCGATGGAGGTGCGGAAGCACTTGAAGCCCATCTTGGCCAGGAGAGCAATGTCTTCTTTGTAGCGGTAGTAGAACTCGATGCCCTCATGGTTGGGGTAGTTCTTGCCGGGGAGCACGCCCTCGGTGATTTCACGGGGCACGCCGTGGCGGCCTGCGGTCATGACGTCAGCCACGCTGACGCCCTTGCCGCCTTCCTGCCAGCCGCCTTCCAGCTGATGGGCAGCTACTGCGCCGCCCCATAAGAATCCTTTAGAAAAACTCATCTATATATCTCCCTTATTTTTCCAGTGCTTTGAATTTCTTGTAAACTTCGATGAATTCCTGGGCGATGGTCTTGAAGCCCTCGGCGCTCATGAGCTGGTCCTCGGCGTGGAGGATCAGGAGGGACAGGGTGCTGCCGGGGCCGCCTTCGGCCTCCTGCTGCAGCAGGCTGGCATGGGCATTGTGGCCCTCGACAAAGACTTCATCGCCTTCCTTGATGAGAGCCTCGGCGGCTTCAAAGTCGCCCTCCTTGGCCTTCTGGATGGCTTCGATGTAGGAGCTGCGGGCGGTGCCCACGGAGGAAATGATGTTGAATGCTACAAGTTCCAAACCTTCCACGGTGCGTTTCCTCCCTCTCAGCCGATGAGCTTCTTGGCAGTTTCCAGCACGCCCTTGCCGTCCATGCGGCCGTAGAGCTTCATGTCGATGGCTTCTACAGGGATGCCCGGGCAGGCAGCCTCGACCTTGGCCTTGGCAAAGCGCACCTGGGGGCCAAGGAGGATCACATCAGCGTCGGAAGCCTTGTCCTTGGCTTCGGCGGTGGGGTAAGCGGCAATCTCGCACTCGAAGTTTTCGGCAGCAGCAGCTTCCTGCATTTTCTTGACCAGCATAGAGGTGGACATACCAGCGGCGCAGAGAAGAATGATTTTTTTCATGATGATGCACTCCTTTTTATGTAACAGAAATCAACTTTTCATATTTGCGGTTTTATCAGCCCTCGGCCTCTGCTTCTTTTTCTTCTTTATAGAAAGCATTATCCTGTGCTTTCACGAAGGGGAAGTAGATGGCGGTGGCGGCGGCCAGGCCCAGGATCTGCACTACTGCGCCCTGCCAGCCGTTCATGAGGAAGCCGGCGATGATGGGCGGGGTGGTCCAGGGCACCTGGATGGCGCTGAAGGGAGCCATGAAGCCAATAGCAATTGCTCCGTAGCAGATCAGCATGATAGAGAGCTGAGCCAGGCAGAAGGGAACCAGCATATAGGGGTTGAACACGATAGGCAGACCGAAGATGATAGGCTCGTTGATGTTGAAGAAGCCAGGAACAGTGCCCAGGCGGGTGATGGTCTTCATCTGCTGGGAACGTGCCACCAGGTAGCTGGCGATGAGCAGGCCGAAGGTTGCGCCGCAGCCGCCCGGCTTCATCATGGTATCGGTGATCTGGATGGTGAGGATATGAGCGTCGGGGTTGCCGATGAGGCTCAGGCCTGCATCAATGATTTTCTGGTTGTCCAGAGAGTTGGCGATCATCAGGGGGTTCAAGATGCCGCCCACCACGTTGGGGCCGTGGATGCCGGCCCAGAAGAGGATGGTCATCAAGAGGGAGAAGACGGTGCCGCCCACTACCGTGTCAGACAGCCCCTGCAAAGGAGTCTGGATGACGGCGAAAATCAGCTCCGGGAAAGTGGTGGCGCCCATGAAGTGGCAGAGACCGTAAATCACAGAAGCTGCCGTAAAGAGGATGACGCCGGGGGTCAGGGCCTCGAAAGCGCGGGCCACGCCGCCGGGAACAGCGTCCGGCATCTTGATGCCGATGTGGTTCTTCTCGCACCAGCAGAAGACTGCGGAGGTGAAGAAAGAAATCAGGATAGCGGTGATGACGCCGTTGCTGCCGCCCCAGAGCTTGGGGATGACATTATCTGCCATGCCGCCGCCTTCCACGGCCACGGAGGCAGGCATTACGATGATGAATGCGGCCAGGGCCAGGATGGAAGCCATGATGGCATCGCAGCCTTCAGCCTCCACATATTTGTAGGTGATGGCCAGCACCGCGATGATGCCCAGAATATTGAAAGTACCGCCGGCTACGGCGTTCAAGGGGTCAGTCCAATGGGGGCCGAACAGCCCGGCCATGAACTCGGGGTAGCCCGGGATAGGCAGATTGGCAATCAGCAGGAACAGGGAACCGCAGATGGTGAAGGGGGTGGTCATGATAAAACCGTCCCTCAAAGCGGCAACCGCTTTGTACTCGGCGAAGCGAGCCATGAATTCGACAAATTTGTCGAACATCTCTTGTTTCGTCATGAGATGAGCCTCTCTTTCTCAAAAGCATTGATCCTAAAATCCAAACCTATGATTTCACCGCTCCCCCTCGCGCGCCGGAGGAGTGTTTTCCTTGGTATGCTCACAATATAGCACAAGGATTCAGCTGCTTCAAGAGATTCTGACAGTTCTGGAATGATGTTTCAAAAAGAATAAAAAAATCCGAAACAGGATAAAACACTGTTTCGGAAAACGTTTTCTCTATTGGTTTGCTCGCGATTTACCAGAGCCTGTCCTTTTCGTCTTGGTGGCCGATCCAGGCTTCAAAGACATCGTAGAATCCTTCTATCTCCTGGAAGTTCCGGGAGAGGAAGATGCCGAAGAGCACATCCAGATAGTAGCGCACCCCCACGCTGAAGATATTGCCGCCGCAGTCCAGATAGTCAAGGGTATTGGCCACATAGAGAAATTCGTCGCAGAGCTTGGAGAGAGGGGCGTCCTTCTGGCAGGAGAGGAGGGCGGTTGGCACATGGCGCTCCTTCAGTATCCTGGCTGTGCGCATCAGCCGCCGGTTCTCTCCGGAGCGGCTGATGAGGAGGGCGAAGTGGGTCTTGTCCGAGATGAGGGCCTGTGAGAACTGGCTGTTCATGGCGTTGTGGGCCACCGCCGCCCGCTTCACCTGCAGCAGGTTGTACACCGCTGTTTCGGCAATGGCATAGTTCTGGTCGTAGGCGTAGAGGTCGATGACAGTGGCTTTGTCCATGCGCTTTGCTATGCGTTCCAGCTGCGCAAGATCCATTTCGTTCTTGGTTTCCTCGATGGCCTCTATCTCCAGGGCTGCCATCTTGCGCACGATATCCCCGATGGAGTCCTTGTCCGTGATGGGGCGGCGGATGATGGCGGACACGGAGCCGTCCTGCACAGCCCGGCTCATCTCGCTCATGAAGCGTATCTTGAACTCGTTGTATCCCTTCAGCCCAAACTTCTGGCACAGGCGGAACACCGCCGCCGGGCTGGTGAAAGTGCGCTCCGCCAGTTCCCGGATGGACAGGCTGGCGATTTCCGTGGGATTCTTCAGCATGTAGTCAATGACGGACTGCTCCGTAGGGGAGAAGCGCTCCGCCTCCCGCATGGCTTTCAATAGTCGCATGGATGGGCCTCCTTGTGCTTCATGTATACGAAAAGGGACATTCGGCCGGGAGCCAAATGTCTCTTCTGCTAAAACCCTGGGCATCCCAAGGCATACTATCTTGTTGGTGGAGACGAAGGGGATCGAACCCTCGACCCTCAGATTGCGAACCTGATGCTCTCCCAGCTGAGCTACGCCCCCATGTGCTGTGCACAACTGTTATTTTAGCACTGCGGGGCGGGGATGGCAAGGATTTGTTGTTGAAGTGGGTGATTTTTCTAAATTTTTTATTTGAAGATGTAGGCATTTATATGATAAAATTTTCTTAAAGGATTGAGTCGATATCTTAGGGAAAGGGCGTGGGCATGATGTCAGGCATGGGGATTGCTGCCTGGGGCGGCTTTGGTTCGCCTTATGGAAATTATAGCGGCTACGGTGATTATGGTTATGGGAATGAGGCTGGCTATGGCGAGGAGAAAGTCAATGGCGGCGTGAAGGGCTATGGTGAGGAAGAAACCGGCGGCGGGTATAGCGGTGCCGAAAGTACCGAGGGAGAAGAAAAGGCCGTAGACACAGGAGAGTGCGAGACCTGCAAGAATCGCAAATATCAGGACGGCTCGGACGAAATGGTGTCCTTCAAGGCAGCGGGGCATATCGACCCGGATAGCGCTGCCTCGGTGGTCATGAGCCATGAGCAGGAGCATGTGTCCAATGCCTATCAGAAAGCTGACCTGGAGGGCGGCGAAGTAGTGCGGGCCAGTGTGCGTCTCAAGACCGACATCTGCCCGGAGTGCGGCCGCACCTTCATCTCCGGCGGCGTCACCAGCACCCAGATACGCTATGTCAATGAGACGAACCCTTACCAAAAGGAATTGAAGTCCTCTGACTTGAGCAAATATCTTGGGGCCAATGTGGATATTGCCGCAGGGTGAAGCCCGTCTCTTCTTGCGAAGAGCATATGCATAGCAGCAAGCCCCGCCCCTCGTGGCGGGGTGCTTGGCTTGTGCTGAAGAGGCTTTGATAGGCTATACTGGCAAATAGGGGCTGGGAGGTGTGGCAGCATGGGGATTTATCTGAATCCGGGAGATGAATTGTTCCGGCAGGCTATCAATTCAAAAATATATGTAGATAAGACAGGACTGCTCCGATACACCAACAGTGTGGTGGAAACCAGCCAGAAATATATTTGCGTGAGCCGTCCCCGTCGCTTTGGCAAGTCCATGGCGGCGAATATGGTGGCAGCTTTTTATGACAGGACGGCAGATGCCCCGGCTACTTTCCGAGGACTTGCGATAACGCATGTCAAGGGCTACGAGGAATATTGCAACCGCTATGATGTACTGCAGGTTAATATGCAGGACTTTCTGAGCGGCACCAAAGACATGGTCGAGATGCTGGCACTGTTGCAGAAGTCGCTACTGTGGGACCTGCTGGAAGAATATCCCTCTTATCGCTATTTTGACACGAATAGCCTCGTCAGGACGATGGCGGATATACATCGGCAGACGAAGCGCCCCTTTGTCATAGTCATTGACGAGTGGGACTGCATTTTCCGCGAGTACAAGGAGAATACAGAGGAACAGCGCAAGTATCTTGATTTCCTCCGCATGTGGCTGAAGGATAAGTCCTATGTGGGGCTGGTCTATATGACGGGCATACTGCCCATCAAGAAATACGGCACTCATTCTGCGCTGAATATGTTCTGGGAGTTCTCCATGGCAGACCCGATGAATCTGGCGCCATATGTTGGCTTCACAAAAGAGGAAGTCAAGTCTCTTTGTGATAGATACTCGCGCAGCTATGAAGAATGCCGCCGTTGGTATGACGGCTATTATTTTGAAGAGGCAGGGGAAGTTTACAGTCCATACTCGGTTGTGAAAGCCGTATATTCCGGCAAGTTTGGCAACTACTGGAACCAGACGGAAACCTACGAGGCTCTAAAAATTTACATTTCAATGAATTTTGACGGTCTGCGGGATGCCATCATCAGGCTGATGGCGGGAGAGAGCCTTCGCATCAACACCCAAACCTTCAGCAATGATATGTCAACCTTCAGCTCGGCGGATGATGTGCTCACCCTGCTGGTGCATCTGGGCTACCTGGCCTATCGGCAGGCTGAGGAGGAAGTATATATTCCCAATCAGGAAATCATGCAGGAATACTACAATGCCGTCACCAATTCCGACTGGGGCATAGTTGCCCGTGCCCTGAAACAGTCAGAGCAGCTGCTGCAGGCAGTGCTGTCGCAGGATGCGGAGACAGCAGCCAGGGGGATTGAGGAAGCCCATATGGAAACCAGTCATTTGCAATACAATGATGAGAATGCCCTGGCCTATACGCTCTCCCTGGCTTTTTACAGTGCAAGGCAGAAATACCTCATCTTCCGTGAACTGCCCACGGGCAAGGGCTTTGCAGATCTGGTATTCCTCCCCCGCCCCGGCCAGGCAGAACTTCCTGCTCTGGTGCTGGAGCTGAAATGGAACCACGAAGTTCAGGCGGCTATTGGGCAAATCCGGGAAAAACAGTATGGGAAGGCGCTGGAGGGCTATATGGGAAAAATTTTGGCGGTAGGCATCAGCTATGACAAAAACAGCCGCAAGCATGAGTGTTTGATTGAGGAGTATGAAAAAAGGGAATAGGTATATTGCAGCTGGCAGGCCGATTGGCCTGTCGGTTATTTTTTTGCAAAATTAGCGAGTAGCGGCAGGAAAATCCTCGGGGGGGGGAAACTATATACTTATATAGTGGACTTTTCCACAGGTCGTGACTAAGGACAGGTAGTTTGCAGCTATTGGATGGAAGTGGGTGGATGAGAGTTGGGTAAGAAAGCGAAACGCTCAAATACTTCACAGGTATCAACTGATTATATATCGGCCTCCCCCGAGCACCGTGGGGTGATGCAGGACATGGCGGACCGTTTTGCCAAAGGCCGCTATGTCGTGCCAGGCATCGCAGCCGCCTGCGCTTTGCAGGGGGCTGTTTTGCCTGTGTATCAGGCACAGGCGGCGGATGTTTCTCCGGCGGATAATGCGACGATTACCACTGGAAATACCATGACTGTTACCAGTGCGGGTAAGTCCACTGTCACTGGAGTTGTTATTGATAGTGGCGGACAATTATGGTTGGATTCTGGCGGCAGTGCATCTAGCACAACTGTAGACGGTGGTGGAATGTATGTCGGATGGATGACAAGTGCTTCTGCAACCGATACCACTGTAAATAGTGGATTTATGTATGTTGGTGGTGAAGCGCATAATGCTACGGTAAGTGCGGGCCATATGGAAATAGGGCCGACAGGGGAGGCCGACAGCATTACCTTGCTTGGGGGAAAGGTTACTGTAAGTGGTCGCGTGAGTGATGTAGCAGTACACGGCGGTCAGGTTGTTATAGACGGTCCTAATGATGGAGCAAATAACATAGAAATTTTTTCCGGTGGAAGGGGTAGCGCTTATGGAGCAAATGTGAGCAATACAAAAGTTCACAGTGGTGGGGTGTTTTTTGTACGAGCTGATGGTGGCTTGGTTACTAATACTACTATTGATAGTGGTGGTAACATGAGCGCACAAGAAGGCTCAGTTACTTATACAATGGTTAACGGTGGCGCATTTACATTATGTTACGATGGAATTGCAATTTCTTCTACTGTCAACGATGGTGGTTCTATGACGGTGCTGAGTGGCACGGCATCAAACACTACCGTGAATAGTGGCGTATTGTCGGTGCTGACAAGTGGAGTGGCAGACACCACGGCGGTAAATAACGGTGGCTCCATGACGCTGATAAGTGGTTCTGCTACAAACACGATAGTAAGCGGTGGTTCGTTGACTGTGTCATCTGGTGGAGTGGCAGACACCACAGAATTAAATAGTGGAGGCTCCATGACGCTGATGTCGAGCGGCTCGGCCACCAACACGACAGTAAGCGGTGGTTCGTTGACTGTGTCATCTGGTGGAGTGGCAGATACCACGGAATTAAATAGTGGAGGCTCCATGACGCTGCTGTCGAGTGGTTCGGCCACCAACACGACAGTAAGTGGTGGTTCGTTGACTGTGTCATCTGGTGGAGTGGCAGATACCACGGAATTAAATAGTGGAGGCTCCATGACGCTGATGTCGAGCGGCTCGGCCACCAACACGACAGTAAGTGGTGGCTCGTTGACTGTGTCATATGGTGGCATGGCAAGTAATACCACCGTGGGCAATAGCGGTGTCATGACGGTAGATGGTGGTTCTGCTAACTTAATCACGATTGATACCGGGCTGGTTAATCTAATCTCTGGAGGTGAGGCAAGTTTCGTTACTGTTAATGGCAGTGGTACCATGACTGTAGGAAATGGCGGTTCTGCTACCAGTACTACTGTTAGCGGAGGAAGGATGACAGTACATTCTGGTGGTGTAGCCACTTCAACTAAGGTGGAAAGTGCTGCCACAGGTACGGCGCTGGGGTCAGGGGCTGGTTTTATTTGTGTATCATCAGGAGGTGTAGCAAGTTCTACAGTTCTTAATAGTGGTAGCTTTATGAATCTACATGCAGGGGTAGCAGTAGGCACTAGCGTTAGTGGTGGCAATTTAGAAGTAGTTTCTGGTGGTACAACTATATCTGCAACTCTTGAAAGCGGTGCAATTTCTCTCATCAGTGCCTCAGCTACCGCAACAGTAGTAAATGGTGGTTCTATGTCGCTTAACTCAGGCAGTGTGGCAATTGGTACTACTGTAAATAGCGGTTCTATGACATTGGGTGGTCAAAGTATAGCTGCGGACACTACCGTAAATGGCGGTCTCCTGAATGTTGCATATAGTGGTTTCGCATCAGCTACGGTCGTTAATGGTGGATCGATGCAAGTAGGATCGCTGGCTTCGGCTACATCTACCACAGTCAATAATGGGGGTGTGTTGGATGTATGGATGACAGGGTTGGCGATTGGTACGAACATTAGTGGCGGCTCGATGACATTAATCTCTGGCGGTAGGGCAACATCTACGATTGTAAGTGACAATGGTACTATGACGGTATCGCTAGGCACGGCAACTAGCACCACTATCAACAGCGGCACCATGACTGTATTTGACGGCGGTGTGGCAAATTCCACTATTGTCAACAGCAGCGGTTCTGTCATTATTTCTGGTGGTTCTGCCTCTACGACCGCTATCAGTGGTGGCACTATGACTGTCGATGTCCAAGGCGTGGTGGATGACACTATTGTTCATAGTGGTGGTTACTTGTCGGTGACCGACTCTGGTACGGTAAATGGTGTTGTTCTTTCTGGTGGCACTTTCGACAGTCCGGTGATTGGTTCACCTGCAATTATTAGCGGTACGGTCAGTGGGGCCGGCAATATTACCGGCCCTGGTGATTTTACCCTTGCTGACGGCAATATCCTTCTGACTTCAGGTGGTTTCGCTACATCCGGGACTTTGACCATCCAGAAGGTGCTGAATCCATCCCAACCTGCTGTGTCGGTCAGCACTTTCAGTGCTGGATGTGTTGATGTCACCAACCTTGATGTGGGCACAAATACCAGCGGTTCGCTGATTCAGGCTGGTACGGCTCTGCCTGAGGTGTCAATGACTTCAGGCACTTCAAATGGATTGCTGAATGCCAGCAATGATACGGTTATTTTTGGCGGGGGAGCCGTTACCGATACATCCATTCCCGGCTTTATGCTGGATTACCTCGCTCCTTCTGCCACTTTCAGCCTGACCAACAGTGCCAAGGAAATCTCCTATTCTCTTGCTGGCAACAAGCAGGCCACGCAACTGACCTTTGGCAGCATTGACTGGCTGGATAGTGGGGCATTCATAGACCATAGCACGCAGTTCTCAGATGTGATTTTCAATGGCGCAAATGTCGATACTACCAACATTCATTTCAAGAATGTGGTCTCGCTCCAGGCCAATAAGACCATGACGCTGGTATCAAATTTTGGCACCACGGTAGGAGACATCACTGGTACGAAATATACCGTCGGCACCACCTTGCAAGGCAATGGCAAGGCTCAGCTTGTTGGCAATAATCTCATCTATAAAGTTGAAACTGATTCTGCAGACACATCTGGCGGTGGAGGCGGTTCCTCTGGTGGAGGCTCCTCTTCGGGGGGCACCATTGATGACAAAGGTTCCAACAATGTTGTCAACATCACCGGCGGTACGCTGAATGACAATATCTATGGCGGCTTCAGCACCAATGGCAAGACGGAGAACAATGTGGTCAATCTCTATGGCCCGGCAGATATCTCCGGGGCCAACCTCTTTGGAGGCAACAATGGCTATAAGGGCAATACCCTGAATGTGGGCGACCCTGTCACCAAAACGCCTTGGACGGGAGGGAATCAGAGCGTCAAGAATCTGGCAAACTTTGAGTTTATTGACTTCAAAGTGGTGCCATGGAGCACTGAGCGTCCTGCGCTCACTATTACAGACGGTTCGCTTTCTGACCTTTCTTATACCAAGGTCGGTGCTGAAAATGTCCATTTCACTAATGTGGATGTGCTGAGCAGGTGGGATCGCATGACCCTGCTCAATGCTTCGGCTATAAAGGATGAGTCAAAGAGATTGGTTGCAGCCAATATCATTCCTGGCAGCAATTATACGGTGGGCACCACTGCCAAAGGCACAGGCACTGTTTCACTGGATGAAAATGGCAATGTGGTCTACCGAGTGGACACCTATGCTGATGGCAAGCCTATCGTCACGGCCCAGGAACAGACCCATAACACGGTCATGGGCATGGAAGCGGGCCTGGCGGTCATCAATTCCGGCAACGACTTCATTGAAAAAGCCGTGGACGGACTGGGCGATGTACGCAATACAGGCAAGGACGGCATTGCCGTCTTTGCGGCTATGGGGGGCGGCAAAGACCGCTACGATACGGGCAGCCATATCAATGTCAATACTTGGAACGGCATCGTGGGCGTGGGCAAGACCAATCAGCTTGAAGATGCCAAGATCCAGTGGGGCGCTTTCTTCGAGCATGGTTCCGGGAAATTCAGCCTCTATAACGAAGACCGTGCTGGCGATGGCTCTGTTTCTTACACTGGTGGCGGGCTGGCGGCCAAGTGGACGAACAAGCAGGATGTTTATGCGGAAATGGGGATGCGATATGGCCGCTCCCATGATAGCGCCACAGGCATTTTGCATGATGTGTTGGGGAATTCTTACGGCTATAATGTCCATGCCAATTATTATGGCGGTTACTTGGGCGTGGGCAAGGTCTACCGTTTGGGTGAAGACAGGAGCCTTGATGTCTATGGCAAGTTCTTCAGCAACCATAGGCAGGGCGTTTCTTTTGATGCAGGCGGGCGCTATGACCTGGACAGCCTGCATAGCAACATCCTGCGTGTCGGGGCTGAGTATAGAGCCGGCATGGGCAAGAAAGGCAGCTGGCATGCAGGTCTTGCCTATGAGCATGAGTTCAGCGGCGAGGCAACCGGTCGGGCAGATGGCGCTGCAATCCGCTCTGCGAGTACCAGGGGCGGCAGCGTGCGGGCCAATCTGGGCATCAGCATGAAGCCCAGCGAGAATTCGCCCTGGACCATAGATTTGGGCGTGACCGGCCATGCTGGCAAGCGCCGCGGTTTAAGCGGCGGTATCTTTTTAAGCTGCAAGTTCTAAGAGGTGTATATATTGAGTAGTGAAAATGAAGTAGAGACATCAGCTGTATCGGCAGCAGAGAAGTCTGCGCCGCCTGCGTCTGCCAGTGCCGCTGCGGAGGTGCCGAAAGACCCGTTTTTCGTGCCTCCCCCGGAGCAGCCAACTCAGAAGGGGCCAAGGGGCATCCGTTTTGACTTCAACGATGGCGCCAGGGTGCTGCTGCCCAAGGGGCAGTGGCATGTGCAGATAGAGGATGATGACTCAGGCAATGTGCTCTTTGTCTGTGATGTAGATGAGGGCTGGGTCACCAGTGCCAAAAAGTATTATGTTCCTTTCCGCATCAAGGTCTGGGACAGGAAAAATTTGGCCAAGCCATTGCTGGATCATGTCATGGACTTAAAGAATAAGCCTGTCCTGATAAAATTCCCCGTAGGCACGCTGGGGGACCTGGTGGGCTGGTTTCCTTATGCTGAGAAATTCCAGCAGAAACACCAGTGCAAACTGGAATGCTCCCTGGCACAGAACATACTGGAACTTTTCCGCGACCAGTACAAGGATATGCTGCTGTCTCCTGCGCCGGATGTGAAAACCACCAAGCCGTATGCCTCCTACCGTGTAGGCCTGTTCTTCCGGGGTGAAGAAAACCATCAGCCCCATGACTTCCGTCGGGTGGGCCTGCACCGCACTGCCGGGTATATCCTAGGGGTGGATCCGGCGGAGGTGCCGCCCCGCTTGCCAGAAGATTTGCCACGGGAGATAAAGGAACCCTATGTCTGCATTGCCACCAAGGCTACGACTTTGGCGAAGATGTGGAACAATGGGTTCGGCTGGGAGCTGGTGATAGATTATTTGAAGAAACAGGGCTATCGGGTGCTTTGCATCGACAAATCCCGCACGGAGGGCATGGGCTATGTCTGGCATCAGCTGCCCCATGATGCGGAGGATTTCACGGGTGACAGGCCGCTCATAGAGCGGGCGGCGCTTTTGAAGCATGCAGATTTCTTCGTTGGCCTTTCCAGCGGCCTTTCCTGGCTGGCTTGGGCAGCGGGGACTCCGGTGGTGCTCATCAGCGGATTTTCCCTGCCCAACCATGAGTTCACCACGCCTTATCGCGTCATCAATACCCATGTCTGCCATGGCTGCATTGACGCTACGGATGTGGACTTTGACCACAAGGATTACCTTTGGTGCCCGCGGCATAAGGGGGACGAAAGGCAGTTCGAGTGTACCCGTGCCATCACGGGCAGGCAGGTCATCCATGCCATAGAGCGCCTTATGCAGGACAAGGGCCTGAAGCCGCAAAAGCAGCCTGCGGGAAAGGAACGGTGAAAAAATGCCAGCGGGTAAAAAGAGCAAAGTGGAAGACAACCTGAGAGCAGTACAGTTCAACGAGTTCCTGATGGAGAAGGGAATCAATGTGTTCGGCACAGAGTCTCTTGAGGACGAAGCCAACACGGTGCTCTTTCGTTCGCGCATAGAGGCTGCGGGGCAGCTCCTGCCTGCTGTGGTGATTGTGGACGCCAGCGTCTTCACCATCATCAGGGTTCAGCTGGCAGGTGGTATAGGCGAGGAGAAGAGAGCACGCATCACCGAATACCTCAATGAACTCAATATGCTCTACAAGACCTTCAAGTATTACTTGCGCCCCGATGGCTATGTATGCCTGGATCTTTGCATACCTGCCAGGGATGATGGCTTTGACCCAGAATTGGTCTATGGCATGCTGAGCATACTGGTTCAGCACATTCAGGATAGGGCAGTGGATTTCATGGAGCATGTGTGGGGGAAATGATGCAACAAGGGGGGGAGTCAATGGATTAATATTTTATTCTCGGTTCCCTTTATTTATTTGCATGACAATATTGAAAAGACGAAAACGACATTTGCTTGATTGAAAAATTAAGATATGGAGGTGGTCGGATATGGCAATGACGGTGATGAATAATGGTGTCTCATCTATGGCAATGGGAGAGCTGAATAAGAACAACAGCCAGATGGCCAAGGCCTTAAAGAAAGTGACTTCTGGCATGAGGATAAACAGCGCAGGTGATGATGCTTCCGGCTATGCCATAAGTGAAAGTATGCAGGTTAGGATTCGTGGCCTGGCTAAGTGCTCGGAAAATACGGATGTGGGCGGCAATATGCTGAAAGTAGCTGCTGGAGCAGTAGAGCAGCAGTTGGAAATAATGAAGAAATTGAGGGAAAATGCTCTCAAGGCATCGGATGACGCATATACTCAAAAGGACAGGGATGCCCTACAGGTTGAAAGCAATCAGCTTATGATGCAGTGCAATAATATCTCATGGGAGACTGATTATAATGGGATAAGGTTGCTGGATGGGGTGACGGAGACTTTTGAGAAGGTGGTAGAGAACATATGGGTGCCAGATAGTGGAAGTAATAGTAATGGCAACACGCCAGCTGACATGTCACAGGGGCAAAGCTCTATTTTGACTGCATCTGCTAATTTATCCAGAGATGTGTCAAGGGGTGTATCGACAATAAAAGGATCTGGTGCGAACGGGCTTTTGGGGGCAGGGAATGGGACTGTAGATTTGGATCCGACTGAGCCACCGGTTCAAAATCAAATTCAAGGATTGTTTCCACAAAATAATAGTGTTAAGAAATGGTGGGTTACTGGTACAGGATGGGTTGATTTGCCTGGATATACATCGTATAAAGACATTGAAAAAGTTGAGTGGCAAGGAACAATGACAACAAGACCGATTGTGTATGAGCAAGGTAGCCCAAGCCGTTTTGACCCACCGCTTTATACATATGATGCACTCAATGATAATTATATAGAGAGTACATATGGAGGAACAGGTGAACCTTATTTTAATTCGAGTTATCAATATTATGTGAAAAATGGTAGGGGAGAGGCAATACCTGTAGAAATTAAGAAAAAAGAAGGGGATTTATATGCTATTAGCATGGATGGACGAGATATTGGATATAATGCGCGGGCCTGGTCGGTGGACATAAATTTTGCTGCCGCAAATTTAAACGGAAATGCATTGGACTTACCTAAAGACCTGAATAATCAAAGCATTACTATTCTATGCGGAGCCTGCTCTCAATATGTAGGGATAAAATTTGAGACTAATCGCCCAGCAGGGACGGGGCAACTATATACGCCAAGTCGTGAAACTCTTGATAGGATTGGCAGGGACGCATATGTGATTGAGATATGATAAAGTCTCATTGTATTGTTTGAGATATTGTCCCAAGTCGTGTTACACTTAGGCTTCATTCTTACTTATAGAAGGGAGCC